>NZ_JBFBJO010000001.1:0-1033883 GCF_040702165.1 Streptomyces sp. NPDC086147
AGATCATTCCCGAACGACGCCGTCTCCGACGTGAACCGATCCCCCGTGAGCTGCATACCATCACCCGAATCACCCGCAAAACGAATGATCACCCGATCGAGTCGACGGACTTCCTTCGCGTTGCCGTCGTGGGGCGTGGCCGGGGCGCCTCTCTGCTCCCCGAGCAGGGCCTCGCCGGCCTCGCTGCTGACCTGGCTGGTCACTGAACTGGACCTCCCTCGTGGCAAGGGGACTCTCCGCCGGAGGCGGGGAGGAGCTCGGGGCGCGGTCGGCCGATCACCGTCCGTCCCGTTGCCCACCCTACGACGGCGGGGTCGAGTCTCCCTGGACTTCTTGCATCATGGACCGCTTTTCGAGATCCGTTCTGTCAGGATTCGTCACGCTGTGCCACTGTCCGAAGTGCTACGGAAGGTCTGATTCCGGTTTTTTGTCGTTTCAGGGTCGCCTAAGGACCCCCTAAGGCCCCGCGAGCCCCGCCCGTGAGTCCGCCCGCGAGCCTGCCCTCGGGACCTCTCGGGGCGTTCTCAGGACCTCAGGTACGTCAACACGGCGAGTACCCGTCGATGATCGCCGTCACTCGGCGAGAGCCCCAGCTTCAGGAAGATGTTGCTGATGTGCTTCTCCACCGCGCCGTCGCTCACGACCAGCGCCTTCGCGATCGCCGAGTTCGTCCGCCCCTCCGCCATCAGGCCCAGGACCTCCCGCTCGCGCGGGGTCAGGTTCGCCAGGACGTCCTGCTGCCGGCTGCGGCCGAGCAACTGCTGCACGACCTCCGGGTCCAGGGCCGTGCCGCCCCCGGCGACCCGGACGACCGCGTCCACGAACTCGCGGACCTCCGCGACCCGGTCCTTCAGGAGGTAGCCCACGCCCCGGCTGGAACCGGCCAGGAGCTCGGTGGCGTACTGCTCCTCCACGTACTGCGACAGGACGAGGACCCCGAGCCCCGGGTGGTCCTTGCGCAGCCGCACCGCCGCCCGCACGCCCTCGTCCGTGTGGGTCGGCGGCATCCGCACGTCCGCCACCACCACGTCCGGCAGCGCCCCCTCGGCCGCGAGCTTCCCCACCGTCTCCACCAGCGCCTCGCCGTCGCCGACCTTGGCGACGACCTCGTGCCCCAGGTCGGTCAGGAGCCGGGTCAGCCCCTCCCGGAGCAGTACCGAATCCTCGGCGATGACCACCCGCACCCGCTCCGCCACGTCCCGCTCTCCCACGCCCCACAGCCCCCATGATCAGGTCGTCCGGTCTTCCGTAGGGGCCCAGCATCGCACCCGGGAGCCGGTGCGTGCCCGGGGTCCGTCCGGCGGTTCACGGCCGGGGGCGCGGCCCCGGTCCGCCGCACAGGACCTAAGCCCGCCAGGGCAGTTCGGCCGTTACCGTCGTCGGGCCGCCCGCCGGGGAGTCCACGGTGAGGACCCCGTCCACCGCCCCGACCCGCTCGGAGAGCGTCGCCAGGCTCCGCCCGGCCACCGTCTCCGCGCCACCGACGCCGTCGTCCCCGACCTGGAGCATCAGCCGGTCGCCCGCGCGCCACACGTCGACCCGGGCGCGCCGCGCCCGCGCGTGCTCGGTGACGTTCCGCAGGAGCTCCGAGACGGTGAAGTACGCGATGCCCTCGATGGCCGGGACCGGCCGCGCCGGCAGGTCCACGTCCACCGACACCGGGACCGCGCAGCGCGAGGCCACCGCCGACAGGGCCGCGTCCAGGCCCCGGTCGGTGAGGACGGCCGGGTGGATGCCCCGGGCCAGGTCCCGCAGCTCCTGGAGCGCGAGCTTCACCTCGCCGTGCGCCTCCTCCACCAGGACCGCCGCCGCCTTCGGGTCCTCCGCCAGCCTCTCCTTCGCCAGGCCGAGGTCCATGGCGAGCGCCGAGAGCCGGGCCTGCGCGCCGTCGTGCAGCGCGCGCTCGATGCGCCGCAGGTCGGCGGCGGCGGTGTCCACGAGGACGCCCCGGTCCGACTCCAGCTCCGTCACGCGCGAGGCCGGCCGGGACGGGCCGAGCAGCCCGGCCACCAGGAACCGGTCGACGGCGACGAACCCGCGCAGCAGCCACGGCCCCGCCATCACGAACAGCAGGCCGACCAGGCAGGTCGCCGCGATCTCGAACGGCGAGTCCAGGTAGAGGCCGTGCGTCCCGTCGCCGTACAGCTGGATCCCGTCCTGCCCGACGTACGCGGGGAACGTCCACTGCCACAGCGGATAGGTGAAGAGGCTCCAGCCCCAGCCCCAGAACGCCACCGTCACCGAGAAGGAGAAGACCGCCCACGGCATGTGCACGACCGCGTACAGCAGGTGCCGCCACGAGGCTCCGCTCTTCAACATGGCCCCCATCCACGAGAACGCTCCGCCGGTCCGGCCGCGCACCGGCTCCGGCGCCGTCACGTCGAGGCCGAGCAGCGCCCGCGCCCTGGCCCGCTCCACCGCTCCGAAGCCCCGGCACAGGGCGAGCGCCCCGGCCAGGACCGGCACGCCGAGGAAGGTGATCAGCAGTCCGGCGCCGGTCGAGACGAGGGAGACGGAGAGCGCGAACCAGCAGACGCTCAGCGGGAGTCCGATCAGCACGTATCCGAGGGCGCGCCAGGTGCGGCCCTCGAACGGCGCGCGGATCGCGGCGGGAAGTCGGTGGGAGGGCATGGCGAACGTCCTTCTCTGCTGGCTCTGCTGGCTCTGCTGGTGTTCTGCCGGTGGGCTCGGGGCGGTACGCGTTCCAGGATTCCGTTCCGGCCGGTGCCGGACCATGAGGGGAGTCGGCCTCTGCGGGCGGGGGTTTTCCCCACCCCGGGGCCCGGGAGGCGAGCGGTTACCGCGCGACCGGCCGGTCCCGCCACGGCAGTTCCGCCGTGACCGTCGTCGGGCCGCCCGCCGGGGAGTCCACGACGAGCACGCCGTCGACCGCGCCGAGGCGCTCCCCGAGCCCGGCGAGCCCCGTGCCGCCGTCGAGGCGCGCCCCGCCGGTGCCGTCGTCCTCGACCCGGAGCATCAGCCGGTCGCCCGCCCGCCACACCTCCACGGAGGCGGACCGGGCGCGGGAGTGCTTGGAGACGTTCTGGAGCAGCTCCGACACCGTGAAGTACGCGATGCCCTCGATGGCCTCGGCCGGCCGCTCGGCCAGGTCGACGTCGACCCGCACCGGGACCGTGCAGCGCGCGGAGACCGAGGACAGGGCGGCGCCGAGGCCCCGGTCGGTGAGGACGGCCGGGTGGATGCCCCGGGCCAGGTCCCGCAGCTCCTGGAGCGCGAGCTTCACCTCGCCGTGCGCCTCGTCGACCATCGCGGCGGCGGCCTCCGGGTCGTCGAGGAGCTTCTCCTTGGCCAGGCCGAGCCCCATCGCGAGGGCGACGAGCCGGGCCTGCGCGCCGTCGTGCAGATCGCGCTCGATGCGCCGCAGGTCGGCGGCGGCGGTGTCGACGACCACGCCCCGGTCCGTCTCCAGCTCGACGATCCGCCGCTCCAGCTCGTCGGAGGGCGAGAGCAGCCCCCGGACCATGCCCCGGTCGGCGCTCGCGAGCAGCCGCGAGACGAAGGGCAGGACGGGCCAGAGGACGAGGAGCGAGACCAGGGTGACCGTGAACGTCAGGATCCCCCATGGCAGTCGGATCAGGTGGTAGAGCTGGGCCCGCCAGGCCACCGGGTCCTTCAGCGCCGACCACAGCCATCCGAAGAAGCCGCCGCGCCGGGGCAGCGGGGACGGCTCCCGGACCGCGACGCCGAGCAGGCCCCGGGCCCGCGCCCGCTCCGACCGGCCGATCAGCCGGGCGCCGCCGAGACCGAGGGCGAGCAGCGGCAGGCCGATCACGGTGACCGAGAGGCCCACGCCGAGCAGGACGCTCACCACCGCGTAGACGAAACCGACCAGCGCCGTGACCAGGTTGGAGAGGAGGAAGGCGATCTCCTTCCAGGTCTCCTTCCCGTAGGCGGTGCGGGGGCGCGCCGGGACGGCGGCGGAACCCGTGGAAGAGGCGGCTGCAGAGCCGGCGGCGGAGTCGTGATCGGCGCTCATGGGCCCCAGGGTGCCCGGCGCGGCTCGTGCGCCGCCATGGGGGAGGTGGGCCGGTGGGGGAGGGGGTTAACCCCACCGGAACCGGCCACCGCGACTGCTTACGGTCCCTTTAGCAGGGCCTAGACTCGCGTGCGTACAGAACAGAAGTGACTCATGGGGCACCTGGACCGAGGGGTGGACGTGCGGGAACCGACCGTCGTCGCGGCCGACGCGGCGGACTACTTCCAGACGTACTCCGTCGTCGGCCTGCTCGCCGTCGTCGGCGTGCTCTTCGTCGCCGTGGCGTTCGGCGCCGGCCGGCTGCTCCGGCCCGTCGTGCCGACGCCCGAGAAGCTCCTCACGTACGAGTGCGGCGTCGACCCCGTGGGGGAGGGCTGGGCGCACACCCAGGTCCGCTACTACGTGTACGCCTTCCTCTACGTGATCTTCGCCGTCGACTCGATCTTCCTCTTCCCCTGGGCGACGGTCTTCGCCGCGCCCGGCTACGGCGCCACGACCCTGGTCGAGATGTTCGTCTTCCTCGGCTTCCTGGCCGTGGGGCTGCTCTACGCGTACAAGAAGGGCGTCCTGACATGGACGTAACACCCGGAGTCCCCGGAACCGCCGCCGAGCCCGTGGCCCTGCCCGCTCCGAAGCTGGGACCGCTCGCCCGGCTGGCCCCCGAACCGATGAAGGTGGTCCTCAACTGGGGCCGCCGCTACAGCCTGTGGGTCTTCAACTTCGGACTCGCCTGCTGCGCGATCGAGTTCATCGCCGCGTCGATGGCCCGGCACGACTTCATCCGCCTCGGCGTGATCCCCTTCGCGCCCGGCCCGCGCCAGGCCGATCTGATGATCGTCTCGGGCACGGTGACGGACAAGATGGCACCGGCCGTGAAGCGCCTCTACGAGCAGATGCCCGAGCCGAAGTACGTCATCTCCTTCGGCGCCTGCTCCAACTGCGGCGGCCCGTACTGGGACTCGTACTCCGTGACGAAGGGCGTCGACCAGATCATCCCGGTCGACGTGTACGTGCCGGGGTGCCCGCCCCGGCCCGAGGCGCTGCTCCAGGGCATCCTCAAGCTCCAGGAGAAGATCGCCCGGGAGAGCCTCGCGGAGCGCTACGGACGGTCCGCGTCGGTGCCGGAGCTGACGAGCCCGCTGACGCCCCCGCCGGGAGGCACGGCATGAACGCGTACGACGGCCTCCCCGACGCGGTGACGGAGATCTTCGGCGAGGAGGCGACGGCGGAACGGGCGTACGACCTGCTGACCGTCGACGTCCCGCCGTCCTCCTGGATCACCGCCCTGACCACGGCCCGCGACGAGCTGGGCTGCACCTACTTCGACTGGCTGAGCGCGGTCGACGAGCCGGGCACCGGGTTCCGCGTCTGCGCGCACGTGGCGTCCCTCGGCGGGGGCCGCCCGCGCCGCCTCCTGGTCCGCACGACGGTCCCGCACTCCGCGCCCGTCCTCCCCACGGCGGTGGAGGTGTACGCGGGCACGGGCTGGCACGAGCGCGAGACCCACGAGATGTTCGGCGTGGACTTCACGGGCCACCCGAACCCGGCCCCGCTCCTCCTCCCCGAGAACTTCGAGGGCCACCCGCTGCGCAAGGACTTCGTCCTCGCGGCCCGGGTCGCCAAGGCGTGGCCGGGCGCGAAGGAGCCGGGCGAGTCCCACGACGGCGGCCCCAAGCGCCGCCAGATGCTCCCCCCGGGCGTCCCGGACCCCAACGAATGGGGCCCCCTCAAGGGCCAGCTCCCCCCGGCCCCCACCCGAGCCGAACGCCCGGCCCGCCGCACCCGCACGACGACGGAGACGACCCCGGCCGACCCGACGACGACACCTCCGGTACGCCGTGCGCGGTCGGCTTCGGAGGGCTCGGCGAGCCAGGAGGGGGCGGCTGCTCCGGTACGCCGTACCCGCTCGGCTTCGGAGGGTTCGGCGAGCCAGTCGGGGGACGCGACGGCGGCCGAGGCAGGAGACGCGACGGCGGGCACCCCGCCCGAGGCGCCGCGCCCGCCGCGCCGCTCCCGTTCCGCCTCGGACGGCTCCGCGAGCCAGACGGCGGCTCCGGACGCGGCGGCGCGCCCCCCGCGCCGCTCCCGCTCGGCGTCCGACGGCTCGGTGAGCCAGACGCCCCAGGAGCCGCCGGCCCCCCGGCACACCCGCAGCACGGACGCCCCCTGGCACCACGCCCGCCCGGCCTTCGACGAGGAATCGGCGGAGCCGGACACCCCGGCGGCCCCGGCCACTCCGGAGACCCGGACCGAGCCCGCTGCTCCGACGGAACCGGCCGCTCCGGAGATCCCGGACACCCCGGCGGAACCGGCCACCGCCACCGAGCCGGCCACCGCCACCGAGCCGGCCACCGCCACCGAGCCCACCACCCCGACGGAGCCCGGCACCGGCCCCGACCCGGCCCCCGGCCCCGACCCGGCCTCCAAGTCCGACACGGACCCCGACGTCCCTGACGCCCCCGACCCCGACGGGCCCGGCAACGGAAAGCCCGCCGACCCCACCCACCCCGCCGGAGGCGATCCCGCGTGAACGACGTACTCGACGTCGCCCTCCGGCTCCTCGTCGTCTTCGCCGTCTTCCTCGTGCTGCCCCTCGTCGTCGGCCAGACCGAGCACAAGGTCATGGCCCACATGCAGGGCCGCCTCGGCCCCATGTACGCCGGCGGCTTCCACGGCTGGGCCCAGCTCGTCGCCGACGGCGTGAAGTTCGCGCAGAAGGAGGACGTGGTCCCGAAGGACGCCGACCGGCGGGTCTTCCAGCTCGCGCCGGCCGTCGCCCTCCTCCCGTACCTCCTCGTCCTCGTCGCGATCCCGGTCGGCCCGGAGGAAGGGGCCGTCGGCCAGGTCGTCGACGCCGGCATCTTCTTCGTGCTCGCCGTGATGGGCGTCGGCGTCCTCGGCAGCCTCATGGCCGGCTGGGCGTCCGCGAACAAGTTCTCGCTGCTCGGCGGTCTGCGGACCGCCGCCCAGCTCCTCGCGTACGAGCTCCCGATGCTCCTCGCCGCCGCCTCCGTCGCGATGGCCGCCGGCACCGTCTCCCTCCCCGGCATCCTGAACGCCTTCGAGTGGTGGTGGCTGCCCTGGCAGATCGTCGGCGCGCTCGTCTTCTTCGTGGCCGGCCTCGCCGAGCTCCAGCGGCCGCCGTTCGACATGCCGGTCGCCGACTCGGAGATCATCTTCGGCGCGTACACCGAGTACACCGGCCTCCGCTTCGCGCTCTTCCTGCTCGCCGAGTACGCCGGCATCGTCGTCCTCTGCGGCCTCACCACCGTCCTCTTCCTCGGCGGCTGGCACGGCCCCCTCGGCGCCGACGGCCTCGGCTGGGTCTGGACCCTCCTGAAGACCGCCGTCCTCGCCTTCGTCGTCATCTGGCTGCGGGTCAGCTACCCGCGCCTGCGCGAGGACCAGCTCCAGCGCCTCGCCTGGACGACGCTCGTCCCGCTCGCCCTCGCGCAGATCGCGCTCACCGGCATCGTGAAGGTGGCGATCCAGTAATGGCACCGATTCCAGGTTCCGGCCTCGCCAAGGGCCTCGCCGTCACCCTCCGCACGATGACGAGGAAGACCGTCACCGCGCAGTACCCCGACGTGCAGCCCGAACTCCCGCCCCGCACCCGCGGGGTCATCGGCCTGTTCGAGGAGAACTGCACGGTCTGCATGCTCTGCGCCCGCGAGTGCCCCGACTGGTGCATCTACATCGACTCCCACAAGGAGACGGTGCCGCCCGCCGCCCCCGGCGGCCGCGAGCGCAGCCGGAACGTCCTCGACCGCTTCGCCATCGACTTCGCGCTCTGCATGTACTGCGGCATCTGCATCGAGGTGTGCCCCTTCGACGCGCTGTTCTGGTCGCCCGAGTTCGAGTACGCGGAGACCGACATCCACGAGCTGACGCACGAGCGCGACAAGCTCCGCGAGTGGATGTGGACGGTCCCGGAACCGCCCGCGCTCGACCCGCGCGCGGAGGAACCGAAGGAGATCGCCGCCGCCCGCAAGGCGGCGGAGAAGGCGGCGGCCGCGGCGGCCGCCGAGGGGGAACAGCGGTGATCCTGACAGCGGTACACACGGCACAGCAGCAGGCCGCGCAAGGCCACGGCTTCCTCTCGCCCACCGGCGTCGAGATCGCCTTCCTCCTCGTCGGCCTCGTCACCCTCGGCGCCGCCGTCGTCACCGTCACCACCCGCCAGTTGGTGCACGCCGCCCTCTGGCTGGTCGTGGCCCTCGGCGGGCTCGCCGTCGAGTACCTGCTCCTGACCGCCGAGTTCATCGCCTGGGTCCAGGTGCTGATCTACGTCGGCTCCGTCGTCGTCCTCCTCCTCTTCGGCCTCATGCTCACCAAGGCCCCCATCGGCCGCTCCCCGGACACGGACTCGGGCAACCGCCCGGTCGCCCTCGCCGTGGCCCTGGCCGCCGCGGCCGCGCTCGTCTGGGTGGTCGTCGACGCGTTCCGCACGACCTGGATCGACCTGGACGGCGCCGTGCAGGGCTCCACCGAGGTCACCGGCTCGATCCTCTTCCGGCACTGGGTGCTGCCCTTCGAGGCGCTGTCCGTGCTCCTCCTGGCCGCCCTGGTCGGCGCCATCGTGCTCTCCCGGAAGAAGAAGGAGGGGGAGCGCTGATGCACCTCGCCTACCCGGCCGTCCTCGCCGCCCTCCTCTTCTGCACCGGCCTCTACGGCGTCCTCGCCCGCCGCAACGCGATCCTCGTCCTGATGTCCGTCGAGCTGATGCTCAACGCCGTCAACCTCAACCTCGTCGCCTTCGACGTCTGGCTCCGCGACGCCCTCCACGCCGGCCAGGCCCTCACCCTCTTCACCATCGCCGTCGCCGCCGCGGAGATCGGCATCGGCCTCGCGATCGTCCTGATGGTCCACCGCAACCGCGGCACCTCGGACGTCGACCGCCTCCGCGACACGGCGGAGAACCCGCATCCGGACGCGGACCCGGACCCGGGCAGGGACAAGACATCCGACGAGAAGGCCGAGGCCGCCGCGTGACCACCACCAGCCTCGCCGTCCTCGTCCCCCTCCTCCCCTTCCTCGGCTCCGCCGCCGGCCTCCTCCTCGGCCGCACCGCCCCCGGCTTCGTCCGCCCCCTCGCCGTCCTCCCGACCCTCGCCGCCGCCGTCCTGGCCGTGCTCGTGGCGGTCCGCCAGGGCGGCGGGAAGGCGATCGACGCCGCCACCCAGCTCACCCCCACCGGCTCGGTCCCGATCGACCTGGCCCTGCACGTCGACGGCTTCGCCGCCCTCGTCGCCGTACTCGTCGGCGTGGTCGCCACCTGCGTGCAGATCTACTCGACCGGCTACCTCCGCGACGACCCGCGCTACCCCTCGTACGCCGCGCTCGTCTCCCTCTTCACCGCCGCGATGCTCCTCGTCGTCTACTCCGGCGACCTGATGGTGCTCCTGGTCGGCTGGGAGGTCATGGGCATCTGCTCGTACTTCCTCGTCGGCCACTACTGGGAGACCCCCGAGGCCCGGTCCGCCTCCCTCAAGGCCTTCCTCGTCACCAAGCTCGGCGACGTGCCCTTCCTCATCGGGCTGTTCGCGCTCGCCGTCGACGCCGGCACCTTCCGGATCACCGGGGTCCTCGGCGCCGTCGCGACCGGCGGCCTCGACCATCCCACCCTGATCGCGCTGCTGCTGCTCGCCGGCGTCGCGGGCAAGTCCGCGCAGTTCCCGCTGCACACCTGGCTCCCGGACGCCATGGCCGGTCCCACCCCCGTCTCCGCGCTCATCCACGCGGCGACGATGGTCGCCGCCGGCGTCTACTTCACGGCCCGGCTGCTTCCCGTCTTCGCGGCCTCCGCCGCCGCGATGACCGTCCTCGCCGTGATGGCCGCGATCACGATGGTCGGCTCGGCGCTCGCCGCGCTCGCCCAGGACGACATCAAGCGGGTCCTCGCCTACTCGACGATCGGCCAGCTCGGCTACATGGCCGGGGCCCTCGCCGTCGGCGACCGGGGCGCCGCCGTCTTCCACCTCCTCTCGCACGCCGCCTTCAAGGCGCTGCTCTTCCTCGCCGCCGGGGTGGTCATCCACGCCGCCGGTACGAACTCGCTGACCGCCATGTCCCGCATGAGCGGCCTGGCGAAGCGGATCCCGGACGCGTACTGGACGACGACCGTCGCCCTCCTCGCCCTCGCCGCGATCCCGCCCTTCGCCGGCTTCTTCTCCAAGGAGGCCGTCCTGGTGGCCGCCGAGCACACCGCGCTCGGGGACCGGACCGTCGCCCCCGCCGGAGCCGGCTGGACCGTCCTCGTGGCGGGCCTCCTGACCGCCCTCCTCACCGCCGCCTACGCCCTCCGCCTCTGGCTGCGCGCCTTCCGGGGCCGCGGCGCGGAGGCTCCGGACCACGGACGCCAGCCGATCGCCATGACCTCCGTCCTGTGGGTCCTGGCCGTCCCCTCCCTCGGCTTCGGCCTGACCGTCCGGTACCTCCCCGAGTGGTTCGACGGGAACGAACTCGCCCCGACCCTCACCACCGCCGTCCTCGGCACCGGCCTCGCCGTCGCCGGAGCCGCCGTCACCTACGCGGTCTGGCGCACGCTCGCCGCCCGGGCCCCCGTCGTCCCCACCCAGCACGTCGCCCACCCGGACGCCGAAGCGGGCCTGGTCGAGGCCGAGGCGCTGCACCTGCCGCAGCCCGGCGAGGACCCGGCCGACCCGGGCCGCGTCCTCCTCGGACGCCTGTACCGCCCCGCCGCCGACGGCTTCCACCTGGACGCCGTCTACCGCGCCGCCTTCGTCCGCCCCGTACTCGCCGCCGCCTCCCTGGTCCGCTTCCTGGACCGCGAGGTCGTCGAGACGTACGTCCGGGGCGCCGCCGGTTCGGCCAAGGGCCTGGGGTGGCTCGTCCGCCGCGCCCAGACCGGCAACCTCCAGACCTATCTGAGCGCCCTGCTCGCCGGCTCCGTCGTCCTGGCGATCGCCGCAGTCGCCCTCGCCAACGCCGTCGCCGGAGCGTGAGCCGTGATCGACCTCAACGAAACCGTGATGCAGTTCCTCCTGGTACTGATCGTCGCCGGCCCGCTCCTCGGCGCCGTCGCCGCCCTCCTCCCGGCCCCGCCCGGACTGAAGGGGAAGTCGCCCGACCAGGCCGTCCTGCGCCACGGCGTCACCGTCACCGGCGCGATCCTGCTCGCCGCGATCGTCCTCGCGCTCGGCTTCGACCACGACCACCCGTCGAGGACGCAGGCCACGACGGACATCGGCTGGATCAGGGCACTGGACGTGCGCATCCACCTCGGTGTCGACGGCATCTCCCTGCCCCTCCTGGTCCTGACCGCCCTCCTGGGCTTCCTCTGCGCGCTCCACAGCTACTTCAAGACGCCGAGCGGGCCCTCCCCCAAGGCCTTCGTCGCCCTGCTCCTCGTCCTGGAGTCCGGCACCCTCGCCACCTTCGCCGTCCTCGACCTCGTCCTGTTCTTCCTGGCCTTCGAGACGGTCCTCATCCCGATGTACTTCCTCATCGCCCGCTGGGGCGGCGAGGGCAGGCGCGCCGCCTCCTGGAAGTTCGTCCTCTACACGCTGCTCGGCTCCGTCGTCATGCTGCTCGGCCTGCTCCTCGTCGGCGTGAAGGCGGGCACGTTCGACATGGTGGCGCTCGCCGCCGGCAACGGCCGGGGACTGACCACGTCCGTGCAGGTCACCGCCGTCCTCGCGATCGGGCTCGGGCTCGCCGTGAAGACCCCGATGTGGCCGCTGCACAGCTGGCTCCCGGACGCCCACACCGCCGCCCCCACCGTCGGCTCCGTCCTCCTCGCCGGCGTCCTGCTCAAGATGGGCACGTACGGGTTCGTCCGGATCGTCCTGCCGATCGCGCCCGACGGCATGCGGACCTTCGCCCCGTACCTCGCCGCCTTCGCCGTCGCCGGGATCGTCTACGGCTCGCTCGCCTGCCTCGCCCTCGCGCGCCCCGGCGCCAAGGGCGACCTCAAGCGCCTCATCGCGTACTCCTCCGTCGGCCACATGGGCTTCGTGCTCCTCGGCATCGCCTCCATGACCCCCACCGGGGTCAACGGCGCGCTCTTCGCCAACGTCGCCCACGGCCTCGTCACCGGACTGCTCTTCTTCCTGGTCGGCGCGGTCAAGGACCGGTACGGCACCGCCGACCTCGACACCCTCGCCGGCGCCACCGGGGCAGCCCTCTACGGCCGCGCGCCCCGCCTCGGCGCCCTCCTCGCCTTCGCCGCCGTCGCCTCCCTCGGCCTGCCCGGCCTGGCCGGCTTCTGGGGCGAGATGCTGGCCCTCTTCGGCGCCTTCGACCCGGCCGAGGGCCTCAGCCGCCCCGCCTTCCTCACCTTCACGGCGATCGGCGCCTTCGGCACCCTGCTGACCGCCGCGTACCTCCTGATCGTCGTCCGCCGCGTCTGCATGGGCGGCCCCCGGCCCGCCGGGGAGACCCCGATCGCCGACGTCCAGGGGTACGAGTTCGCCGCCTGGACCCCGCTCGTCGCCCTCACCGTCCTCGCCGGACTCTGGCCCGCCGTCCTCCTCGGCCTCACCGACCCGGCCGTCCAGAAGCTCCTCGCCGGAGGCACCCAGTGACGTCGCAGCTCGTCCAGTCCGTCGACTGGCTCACGATCGCGCCCCCCGTCCTCACGGCCGCGGTCGCCCTCGCCGTCCTCGTCGCCGACCTCTTCCTCCCGCCGGAGCGCAAGCGGCTCCTCGGCTGGACCGCGATCGGCGGCCTCACCGCCGCCCTCGCCCTCCTCGTCCCGCTGCGGGCCGGCGACCGCTCCACCTTCTGCCTCACCCCCGACACCCGGGTCACGGCGTGCAGCTACACCGCCGACCACTTCACCCTCGTCGTCCAGCTCCTCGTCCTCGGCGGGGCGCTCCTCACCGCGCTGCTCTCCCTGGACGAGACCCGCGAGCGGCTCCCGGCCGGCGAGTACTGGTTCCTGCTGCTCTCCTCCGCCGCCGGAGCCGCCCTGCTGCCCGCCTCCCGGGACCTCGCGACCCTCGTCGTCGCCCTGGAGGTGGCCTCCCTGCCCGCCTTCGCGCTCGTCGGCCTCAAGCGCGGCGACCGCATGTCCGGCGAGGCCGCCCTCAAGTTCTTCCTCTCCTCCGTCACCGCCACCGCCGTCACCCTGCTCGGCGCGAGCTTCGTGTACGCGACGACCGGCACCCTCCACCTCACGGAGATCGCCCAGCGCCTCGACGAGGTCCCCGGGCAGTTCCAGACCCTCGCCGAGGCGGGCGTCGCCCTCACCCTCGTCGGCTTCGCCTTCAAGACGGCCGCCGTCCCCTTCCACTTCTGGGTCCCGGACACCTACGTCGGCGCCCCGCTGCCCGTCGCCGCCTACCTCTCCGTGGTCGGCAAGGCCGTCGGCTTCACCGGCCTGATCCTGGTGACCGTCGTCGCCTTCCCCTCGTACGCGGACGTGTGGGGCCCGGCGCTCGCCGTCCTCGCCGCGCTCACCATGACCGCGGGGAACGTCGCCGCCCTGCGCCAGTCCTCCACGCGCGCGTGGAGCGCGGTCCGGCTGCTCGCCTGGTCCTCCGTCGCCCAGGCGGGCTACCTCCTGGTGCCGATCGCGGCCGCCGCGTACTCCGGGAACGACCAGATCGGCGCCACCGTCGCGTACGCCCTGATGTACGCCGTCGTGAACCTCGGTGCCTTCGCGGTCGTCGCGCTCGTCGCGCGCGTGCGCCCCCGGAACCGGATCGAGGACTACCGCGGCCTGTACGCGGCGAACCCCGCCGCCGCCCTCGCGCTCGCCTTCTTCCTCCTGAATCTGGCCGGTTTGCCCCCGGGTATCATCGGCCTCTTCGCCAAGGTGACCGTCTTCTCGGCGGCCGTCGACGCGGGCCTGGGCTGGCTGGCCGTGGTCATGGCGCTCAACGTCGTGATCGCGCTGTACTACTACCTCCGCTGGACGGCCCTGCTCTTCCGCACCCCGGAAGGAGCACCTGGAGAGGCCCCGGAAGGCGCTCCGGAAGGCGCCCCGGAGGGCGGCGTCGCCCTCCGCCGGCCCTCCGCGCCGATCACCCTGGCGATCGCGCTGACCACCGCGGCCGGAGCGGTCCTGTCGGGCTACCCGCAGTTCGCCCTCCGCTTCGCGGCGAACGGCCTCTTCTGATCCCCACCCGAGCAGAACCTAGGAGCAGGACCCCGTGCTGAACGGATTCAAGGACTTCATACTTCGCGGGAATGTCATCTCGATGGCCATCGGTCTGGCCGTCGGAACGGCGTTCACCTCCGTCGTCACGGGCTTCAGCAAGGCCTTCATCACCCCCCTCATCGGTCTCGCGACCGGCACCGTCGGCAACTTCAACGACGCGACGTTCCACATCGGCGGGACGGTCTTCCCCTACGGCCTGGCCATCTCGGCGACCATCGCCTTCGTCATCACCGCGGCGGTCCTCTACTTCCTGATCGTCGTCCCCATGACGGGCATCCAGCACAAGTTCGCCAAGGAAGAGGCCGCCGACCCCAAGTCGGAGAAGCGCGACTGCCCCCACTGCTACAGCGAGATCCCGGCCATCGCCTCCCGCTGCGCCTTCTGCACCGGCGAGGTCGAGCCCGTCGGCACCCTCCTGGAGAAGGTCGAGCTCCCGGCCCCCCGCTGATCACCCGAACGGCCCACACGGACACCCCGGCGCGGCCGGGGAACCCGAACCTCCCGCCTGGCGTTGACCAGTACGGAAGGGTCCACTGGACGAGTGGACCACCACGAAGAAAAGGGTTCCCCTGCCGCACCACTTGGAGGGCGTACCGTGCACCGCCGGCACAACGGGCTGAGGACCGCCGTACTCCTCGGAGGGCTCTCGGCCCTCATCATCGTCATCGGCAGCTTCTTCGGGCGCACGGGACTGATCGTCGCGCTCGTCGTGGCGCTCGGCACCAACGCGTACGCGTACTGGAACAGCGACAAGCTGGCGCTGCGGGCCATGCGCGCCCGCCCGGTCAGCGAGTTCGAGGCGCCCGCGCTCTACCGGATGGTGCGCGAGCTCTCCACGCAGGCGCGCCAGCCCATGCCCCGGCTCTACATCTCGCCGACCCAGGCGCCCAACGCCTTCGCCACCGGCCGCAACCCGCGCAACGCCGCGGTCTGCTGCACCGAGGGCATCCTCGCCCTCCTGGACGAGCGCGAGCTGCGCGGGGTCATCGGCCACGAGCTGAGCCACGTCTACAACCGGGACATCCTGATCTCGTCGGTCGCCGGAGCGCTCGCCTCCGTGATCATGTTCCTGGTCAACTTCGCCTGGCTGATCCCGGTCGGCCGCTCCAACGACGACGACGGCCCCGGACTGCTCGGCATGCTGCTGATCATGATCCTGGGCCCGATCGCCGCCTCGGTCATCCAGCTCGCCATCTCCCGCTCCCGGGAGTACGAGGCCGACGCCTCCGGCGCCCAGCTCACCGGCGACCCGCTCGCCCTGGCGGGCGCCCTGCGGAAGCTGGAGGCCGGCACCAAGCAGCTGCCGCTGCCGCCCGAGCCCCGGATCGAGACCGCGAGCCACATGATGATCGCGAACCCGTTCCGGCCCGGCCAGGGCCTCTCCAAGATGTTCTCCACCCACCCGCCGATGGCCGAACGCATCGCCCGGCTCGAACAGATGGCAGGTCGACGCCCGTGAAGACGATCCTGAACGTCATTTGGCTGATCCTGTGCGGATTCTGGATGTTCCTGGGCTACATGCTCGCGGGACTCCTGCTCTGCATCACGATCATCGGCATCCCCTTCGGGCTCGCCGCCTTCCGCATCGGCGTCTACGCCCTGTGGCCCTTCGGCAAGACGGTTGTCGACCGCCGCGACGCGGGCGCGCCCTCCTGCGTGGGCAACGTCCTGTGGCTGATCCTCGCCGGCTGGTGGCTGGCGCTCGGCCACATCACCACCGGCATCGCCCTCTGCATCACGATCATCGGCATCCCGCTGGGCATCGCGAACTTCAAGCTGATCCCGGTCTCGCTGCTGCCCCTGGGCAAGGAGATCGTCTCCACGGACAGGGCCGCGGGCGTCCACGTCCCCCAGAGCTACTGACCGGACTACGGAATCCCGGTCTCTCGCAAGGTGACGTTGAGCCGCCCCTTCAATCCGAGACCGGGCTCGGCGGTCCCGGGAAACACCCGGGGCACCCCGTGGTGCGCCCACCGGGAGGGACCGCCGAAGACGAACAGGTCCCCGGAGGCCAGCTCGACGTCCCGGTAGGGCCGCCCCCGATCCTCCGCGTTCCCGAAGCGGAACACGCACCGGTCCCCGAGGCTCAGCGACACCACCGGCGCCCCGGAGCGCTCCTCCCGGTCCTGGTGCATCCCCATCCGCGCCTCCGGCGCGTAGAAATTCACGAGCGCGGTGTCGGGCGCGAAGCCACCGTGGTCCCCGTAAGCCTCGGCGACGGCCTCCCGCCCGAGCGAGACGAGCCACCCGGGCAGTTCGAGCCCGACGGCGTCGAGATACCGGTACGGCACCCACCGCCGCCCCAGACACAGCGACCGCACCGACATGACGCCCCCGCCCGGCAGCACGGTCCGCCGGTACGGCACGGGCCCGCGCCCCCACTCCCGGCAGGCGTCCACCAGCTCCCGCTGCCGCGAGAACGGCAGCCACGCGGGCACGTGCACGGCCCCGGGCGCCACGACGACCCGTTCCCGGGGGAAGAGCCCCTCACTCACACCAGGACCCCCTCCAGGCCCAGCAGCCGCTCCTTCCGCTCGACCCCGGCGGCATAGCCGCGCAGGGCCCCGTCGGCCCCGATCACCCGGTGGCAGGGCCGCACCACGAGCAGCGGATTACGCCCGATCGCGGTCCCCACGGCCCGCACCCCGGCCCCGGCCGAGCCGACCCGCCGGGCGATCTCCCCGTACGAGACGGTCGCGCCGTACGGCACCTCTTCGAGCGCCCGCCAGACGCGCCGCTGGAACTCCGTCCCGGCGTCCCCGTCGAACTCCACCTCGAACCGCTCCCGCTCCCCGGCGAAGTACTCGCGCAACTGCCCCGCGACCTCCTCGAACGTCTCCGGAGCGCACGTCCACCCGTCCTCGACCACGACGCCCCCCTTCTGCCCCGGCAGGGACAGCGAGCGCAACACGACCCGACCCCCCGGCGAGAGCCGCCCGACGAGCAGCATCTCGCCCAGGGGGCCGTCGACGTACGCGTACACGGTCATGACTGCTTCCTCTCCCGCACGAGCCTTCCACGACCCAGTGTGCGGGCCCGCCGGCCGGGGGGCTGGCGGGATTCGGACACGACCTTCGACGCGGGACTAGCGGTAGTTCACGAACTGGATCGCGAAGTCGAAGTCCTTGCCCTTGAGGAGGGCCTGCACGGCCTGGAGGTCGTCGCGGCTCTTCGAGCTGACCCGCAGCTCGTCGCCCTGGACCTGGGCCTTGACGCCCTTGGGGCCCTCGTCCCGGATGGCCTTCGCGACCTTCTTGGCGTTCTCCTGCGAGATGCCCTCGGTGACCGAGGCGAAGAGCTTGTACTCCTTGCCGGAGAGCTGCGGCTCGCCCTCGACCTCCAGCGACTTGAGCGAGATCCCGCGCTTGATCAGCTTGGACTGGAAGATGTCGAGGATCGCGTTGACCCGCTCCTCGCCGTTCGCCTGCATGAGGATCTTCTCGCCCGACCAGGAGATCGAGGCGTTGGTCCCCTTGAAGTCGTAGCGCTGCGAGATCTCCTTGACGGCCTGGTTGAGGGCGTTGTCGACCTCCTGCCGCTCGACCTTGGAGACGATGTCGAAACTGGAGTCGGCCATGACTCGTGGCTCCTTGCTCGGATGCTGTGGGTTACAGACCGAAGCCTAGGGGGTGCGCCACGGCCCGAACCGCTGATCAATCCGGTGGCGGAGCACCCCGGGGGATCAGGTATTGTTTACGTCGTTGCCAAGGAACACCGCCGAAAAGCGGCTCCACGGCAGCGATCTCATGGCGATGTGCCCGAGCGGCCAATGGGAGCGGACTGTAAATCCGTCGGCTTAGCCTACCCAGGTTCGAATCCTGGCGTCGCCACGCGATGAAGAAGGTCCCCGGTACCCGTACCGGGGACCTTCTCTCGTTGTGCCGGGGGGCGGATCAGTTCCCGGCCACCGACTTCACCGCCACCGGGACCGGCGTCGAGCCCGAGGTCAGTTCCAGGGTGAGGCCGGACGTCGCCGGGGTCTCCAGGAGTTCCGCGAGGACCGTCGCCACGTCGTCGCGGGGAACGTGGCCCCGGCCCGTGCGGGCCTCCAGGCGGACCAGGCCCGTGCCCGCGTCGTTCGTGAGGGCGCCCGGGCGCAGGATCGTCCAGTCCAGGGCCGTACGGGAGCGGATCTCGTCGTCGGCCGAGCCCTTGGCCCGCAGATAGGTGTCGAAGATCTCGTCGCCCGGGTGGGACGCGTCCGCGCCCATCGAGGAGACGACCACGTACCGCCGCACCCCCGCCCGTTCCGCCGCGTCCGCGAAGAGCACCGCGGCCCCCCGGTCCACCGTGTCCTTGCGGTCCGCGCCGCTGCCCGAGCCCGCGCCCGCGGCGAAGACCACCGCGTCGGCGCCCTTCAGGGCGTCGGCGACCATGTGGGACGACGCCGTCTCCAGGTCCAGGACGACGGGTTCGGCACCCGCCTCCCGCAGGTCCGCCGCCTGTTCCGGCCGGCGGATGATCCCCGCCACCTCGTGTCCGCCTGCCGAGAGCAGCCTCTCCAGGCGCAGGGCGATCTGTCCGTGTCCTCCAGCGATGACGATGCGCATACTCACGACCGTACGACGGGACCGGCCTGAGGGCTCCCCGGTTCGGGCGGCCGCCTCGTCCGCGCCTGCCGCGGCAGGTCGAGCGCCGCCGCCGAGTCGCAGTACTCCCGCACCGCGCTCGTCCGCGCCACCACCCGCCCCCGATGCACCACGATCCGGCTGTACGCCAGGGACAGCACGCCCGCGAGCCGCTCGCCCCGCACCGCCAGGAGCTCCGCCGGGAAGCCCGCCTCCACCCGTACCTCCGGAAGGCCCATCACCGCCCTGGCCTCCGTGCTCACCGCCCCGTACGCCTCCTCGGGCGACAGCCCGCCCTGCGAGGCCAGCAGATAGGCCGCCTCCAGCGGGTCCCCGCGCCCCACCGGGTTCGCCGCGTCCCGCAGCGCCCCGCTCCCGGCCGCCACCCGCACCCCCGCCGCCCGCAGCAGCCGCACCGGCGCCACGCCCCGGGGCCCGCCGTCCCGCGCCCCCGCGTCCGCGCACCCGCCCTGCGGCAGGCACACCACCGCCACGCCGGCCTCCGCCAGCCGCTCCGCCGCCCGCCCCGCCACCTCCGACGGGAGCCGGGCGAGGCCCGCGCACGGTCCGATCGTCACCCCGGGGACCAGCCCATCGGCCATCGCCGCCAGGCGGGCCAGCCACGCCGGATCGTCCCCCTCCGTGTGCAGGTCCACCGGCACCCCGTACTCCGCCGCCACCTCCAGGACCGCCGCCACGTGCCCGGCCGGATCCGGATCCAGGTCCGGACGCCCGCCGACCGCGCCCGCACCCCTCCGCACCGCCTCCCGCAGCAGCGCCCGCCCCTCCGCGCCCGCCGCCCCGCCGAGCAGCCGCGGCACGGCCACCGGCGTCAGCACGCCGAGGCCGTGCAGCGACCCCTGGACCCGCAGCACCGCCTCCAGCGGCCCCAGCCCGCGGTCGTCGCCGATCCGCACGTGCGCGCGCAGCGCGGTCGCGCCGTGCCCGAGCTGGAGCAGCGCGGCCTCCGTGGCCCGCCGCCGCACCTCCTCCCCGCCGTACGGGACGGGGCCGGGGGAGTCGGCGGAGAGCGCGCTGTCGGCGTGGGCGTGCGGCTCGGCGGGCGCGGGCAGCAGCAGATGGCCGGTGAGGTCCACCCGGGCGCCCGCGGTCACGGGCGCGAGGCTGCCCGCCGTGCCGACCGCCTCGATCCGGTCGCCCACGAGCCGCACGTCCACGGTCCGCCCGTCGGCGAGCCGCGCGTGCGAGAGCAGGAGCGAGGTCGGTCCGGCGCCGCCGGCGGCGCCGTCCCCGGGCGGCCGGGGCCGCTTGCTGTCGGCTGACATCCGGCTCCTCGCGCCTCCTCGGGATCGGGATCACCCGGCGTGGGCCCGAGCCTAGGGCGCCCGCGATGACCTGCGGGGAGGGGCGCGGCGGACGTACCCGATGAGGGCACGTGTGGCGTACGTGACACCTGGTGGGAAGGGCCGGAACGGCTCCGGGAAACGGATTTGGGAGATGGGCCGGAGACCGTGTAATGTCTTCCTCGCTCGCCCCAATAGCTCAGTCGGTAGAGCGTCTCCATGGTAAGGAGAAGGTCTACGGTTCGATTCCGTATTGGGGCTCTGGTGAGAAGGACCCGCCTTCGGGCGGGATCCGGATCATCAAAGCGGTGTAGCTCAGTCGGTAGAGCAAGCGGCTCATAATCGCTGTGTCACCGGTTCAAGTCCGGTCACCGCTACACACGGTAGCCGATTGCGGGGTCGGTCCTTCGATCGGCTACCCTTTTATGCGTTCATCCGTCCAACCGTCCGTCCAAGGAGCACTCACGTGGCTGCCACCGACGTCCGCCCGAAGATCACGCTGGCCTGCGTGGAGTGCAAGGAGCGGAACTACATCACCAAGAAGAACCGGCGCAACAACCCGGACCGTCTTGAGATGAAGAAGCACTGCCCTCGCTGCAACTCGCACACCGCGCACCGCGAGACGCGTTAATCAGGCTCGTACACGAGGCCGTCCCCGTTCGGGGGCGGCCTCGTGTCGTTTGTCGGAAACGAATTCCAGGAGGTATCGAGTCCATGGCGCTCGACCAGTCCTTCGTGGGCCGGACCTATCCGCCCACCCCGCCCTACGAGGTCGGCCGCGAGAAGATCCGCGAGTTCGCCGAGGCGATCGAGGACGCCAACCCCGCGTACACCGACGCCGAGGCGGCCAAGGCGCTCGGCCACCCCGACGTGATCGCCCCGCCCACCTTCGTGTTCGCCATCACGTTCAAGGCGGCCGGACAGGTCGTCGAGGACCCGCAGCTCGGCCTCGACTACAGCCGGGTCGTCCACGGCGACCAGAAGTTCGTCTACACCCGCCCCGTACGGGCCGGGGACCAGCTCTCCGTCACCTCCACCATCGAGGCGATCAAGTCCCTCGCGGGCAACGACATCCTGGACATCCGCGGCGAGGTCCACGACGAGACCGGCGAGCACGTCGTCACCGCCTGGACCAAGCTCGTCTCCCGAGCGCCCGAGGAGGCCTGACCATGACCGCGAAGATCGCCTACGACGAGGTCGAGGTCGGCACCGAGCTCCCCGCGCGGAGCTTCCCCGTGACCCGCGCCACCCTCGTCCGGTACGCCGGTGCCTCCGGGGACTTCAACCCCATCCACTGGAACGAGAAGTTCGCCGTCGGGGTCGGCCTGCCCGATGTCATCGCCCACGGCATGTTCACCATGGCCGAGGCGATCCGCGTCGTCACCGACTGGGCCGGCGACCCCGCCGCCGTCGTCGAGTACGGCGTCCGCTTCACCAAGCCCGTCGTCGTCCCCAACGACGACACCGGCGCCCTGATCGAGGTCGCCGCCAAGGTCGCGGCCAAGCTGGACGACGGCCTGGTACGGGTGGACCTCACCGCGACCAGCGCGGGCCAGAAGGTCCTGGGGATGAGCCGGGCCGTGGTGCGGCTCGCCTGAGGGGTACGTACGAGAGCCCCGGTGTCCGACGGCGCCGGGGCGCCGCCGTTTCACTCGTGAAACGGAATGTCCATCGAAATGGACGCCCCACGTACGCTGGGCCCGTGCAGCTCCTCAACGACGCCCCCCTCGCCCCCCTCACCACCTTCCGTCTCGGCGGCCCCGCCTCCCGGCTCGTCACCGCGACCACCGACGACGAGGTGATCGCGGCCGTCCGCGAGGCCGACGACGCCGGGACGCCGCTGCTGATCATCGGCGGCGGGTCCAACCTGGTCATCGGGGACAAGGGCTTCGACGGCACCGCGCTCCGGATCGCCACCACCGGCTTCTCCCTCGACGGGACCCGCCTTGAGCTGGCCGCCGGAGAGGTCTGGACGGACGCCGTCGCGCGGACCGTCGAGGCCGGGCTCGCCGGGATCGAGTGCCTGGCCGGGATCCCCGGCTCGGCCGGGGCCACCCCGATCCAGAACGTCGGCGCGTACGGACAGGACGTCTCCGCCACCGTCACCGAGGTCGTCGCGTACGACCGGACCACCCGCGAGACGGTCACGCTGGCAGGCGCCGAGTGCGCCTTCTCGTACCGGCACAGCCGCTTCAAGGAGCACCCCGAGCGGTACGTCGTGCTGCGGGTCCGCTTCGAGCTCGAAGACGCCGACGGGCTCTCCGCGCCGATCAAGTACGCCGAGACAGCCCGCGCCCTCGGCGTCGGGGCCGGGGACCGCGTCCCGCTCGCCGCCGCCCGCGAGACCGTCCTGAAGCTGCGCGCCGGGAAGGGCATGGTCCTGGACCCGGAGGACCACGACACCTGGTCGGCCGGCTCCTTCTTCACCAACCCGATCCTCACGGCCGGGCAGTACGAGGCGTTCCTCGCGCGCGTGGCCGAGCGCCTCGGCCCGGACGTCGCCCCGCCCGCCTTCCCCGCCGGCGACGACGCGGTGAAGACCTCGGCGGCCTGGCTGATCGACCGGGCCGGGTTCACCAAGGGGTACGGCTCCGGGCCCGCCCGGATCTCCACCAAGCACACGCTCGCCCTCACCAACCGGGGCGGGGCGACCACCGAGGACCTGCTCGCCCTCGCCCGCGAGGTCGTCGCCGGGGTCAGGGACGCCTTCGGGATCACCCTCGTCAACGAGCCCGTCACCGTCGGCGTCGAGATCTAGTACGGCCGGTACCGCTAGTACGCGACGCCCACGCCCTGCTTGATCGTCGCCGGTTCGTCGACCATCGCCAGCATCGCGTGCGCCACGTCCGCGCGGGACAGGAAGCGGCCCCGGGGCGGGGTGCCGCCGACGACCGTGCGGTACCGGCCGGTGACCGGTCCGTCCGTCAGCCGGGGCGGGCGCACGGCGGTCCAGTCGGCACCGCTCGCCGCGAGGTCGGACTCCATGGCCCGCAGGTCGTCGTAGACCTCCTTCAGGGCGGTGCCGACGACCGCGAGGACCGCCCGGTCCAGGACGCCCTGACCGGCCGGGACCGGGCCCAGCGGGGCCGCGCTGACCACCAGCAGGCGGCGCACCTTCTCGGCCTCCGCCGCCGCGAGCAGCGAGCGGGTCAGCCGGGCCGCCACGCCCGCGTCCGCGCGGCTCCTGGCGCCCAGGCCGGAGAGGACCGCGTCCCGGCCGGCGACCGCCGCGCGCAGGGCCTCCGGGTCGGACAGGTCCTCGGCCCGCCGGACCACGAGCCGCGTCCCGGTGACCGCGAGCCGCGCCGGGTCCCGTACCACCGCCGTCACCTCGTGGCCCGCGGCCAGCGCCTGGCGGACGACCTCCCGGCCGACGCCGCCGGTCGCGCCGAAGACGGTGAACCTCGTCATTCCGTGCCTCCCCCGTGGCAGGGCTCGTTCAGGACCCGATCCAGTCGTCGATCCCCGCGAGCAGCTTCTCCCGTACCCCCTCCGGGGCCGCCGAACCCCGCACCGACTGCCGTGCCAGCTCGGCCAGTTCCGCGTCCGTGAAGCCGTGGTGGCGGCGGGCGATCTCGTACTGCGCCGCGAGCCGCGAGCCGAAGAGCAGCGGGTCGTCCGCGCCGAGCGCCATCGGCACCCCGGCGTCGAAGAGCGTCCGCAGCGGTACGTCCTCGTGCCGCTCGTACACCCCGAGGGCCACGTTCGACGCCGGGCAGACCTCGCAGGTGACCCCGCGCTCCGCCAGCTTCCGCAGCAGCCTCGGGTCCTCCGCCGCCCGCACCCCGTGGCCGACCCGCGCCGCCCGCAGGTCGTCCAGGCAGTCCCGCACCGACGCCGGGCCCGTCAGCTCGCCGCCGTGTGGGGCCGCGAGGAGGCCGCCGTCCCGGGCGATCGCGAACGCCCGGTCGAAGTCCCGGGCCATGCCCCGGCGCTCGTCGTTGGAGAGCCCGAAGCCCACCACGCCCCGGTCCGCGAACCGCACCGCGAGCCGGGCCAGGGTGCGCGCCTCCAGGGGGTGCTTCATCCGGTTCGCCGCCACCAGGACCCGCATCCCGAGCCCGGTCTCCCGGGACGCCGACTCGACCGCGTCCAGGATGATCTCCAGGGCCGGGATGAGCCCGCCGAGGTGCGGGGCGTACGAGGTGGGGTCGACCTGGATCTCCAGCCACCCCGAACCGTCCCTGACGTCCTCCTCGGCCGCCTCGCGGACCAGCCGCCGGATGTCCTCGGGCGAGCGCAGGCAGGAGCGGGCGATGTCGTAGAGGCGCTGGAAGCGGAACCAGCCGCGCTCGTCGGTCGCCCGCAGCTTGGGGGGCGTACCGCTGCTCAGCGCTTCGGGGAGGTGCACGCCGTACTTGTCGGCCAGCTCGATCAGCGTCGTGGGCCGCATCGAACCGGTGAAGTGCAGGTGCAGATGGGCCTTGGGCAACAGGGTGAGGTCGCGGTCTTTGTGCTCCATCGACCGATCCTGCCGCACCCGAATGGGGGAGGACAGCCCCTTTCCCCGATCGGGGCCCTCCCGAACGCAGAAACGGGCCCCGGTTCCGAAGAACCGGGGCCCGTGCGCGGCTGCGATCAGTCCGTCGCCTCGGCCAGCAGCTTCTGGATCCGGGACACGCCCTCCACCAGGTCCTCGTCGCCGAGCGCGTACGACAGGCGCAGGTAGCCCGGGGTGCCGAAGGCCTCGCCCGGGACGACCGCGACCTCGGCCTCGTCCAGGATCAGGGCGGCCAGCTCGACCGAGGTCTGCGGGCGCTTGCCGCGGATCTCCTTGCCGAGCAGCCCCTTCACCGACGGGTACACGTAGAACGCGCCCTCCGGGGTCGGGCAGACGACGCCGTCGATCTCGTTCAGCATCCGCACGATCGTCTGGCGGCGCCGGTCGAAGGCGGTGCGCATCTCCGCGACCGCGTCCAGGTTCCCGGAGACGGCGGCGAGCGCGGCGACCTGCGCGACGTTGCTCACGTTGGACGTGGCGTGCGACTGGAGGTTCGTGGCGGCCTTCACGACGTCCTTGGGGCCCACGATCCACCCGACGCGCCAGCCCGTCATCGCGTACGTCTTCGCCACGCCGTTGACCACGACGCACTTGTCGCGCAGCTCGGGCACGATCGCCGGCAGCGAGGTGAACTTCGCGTCGCCGTAGACCAGGTGCTCGTAGATCTCGTCCGTGAGGACCCACAGGCCGTGCTCGACGGCCCAGCGGCCGATCGCCTCGGCGTCGGCCTCGCTGTAGACGGCGCCGGTCGGGTTCGAGGGGGAGACGAAGAGGACGACCTTGGTCTTCTCCGTGCGGGCCGCCTCCAGCTGCTCCACCGAGACCCGGTAGCCGGTCGTCTCGTCGGCCACGACCTCCACCGGCACGCCGCCCGCGAGACGGATCGACTCGGGGTACGTCGTCCAGTACGGCGCCGGGACGATGACCTCGTCGCCCGGGTCGAGGATCGCGGCGAAGGCCTCGTAGATCGCCTGCTTGCCGCCGTTGGTCACCAGGATCTGGGAGGCGTCGACCTCGTAGCCGGAGTCGCGCAGCGTCTTGGCGGCGATGGCGGACTTCAGCTCGGGCAGGCCGCCGGCCGGCGTGTAGCGGTGGTACTTCGGGTTCTTGCAGGCCTCCACGGCCGCCTCGACGATGTAGTCGGGGGTCGGGAAGTCGGGCTCGCCCGCGCCGAAACCGATCACCGGACGGCCGGCGGCCTTGAGGGCCTTGGCCTTGGCGTCGACGGCGAGGGTGGCGGACTCGGAGATCGCACCGATACGGGCGGAGACCCGACGCTCGGTGGGAGGGGTAGCAGCGCTCATGCGGCCCATCGTCCCAGACCGCGTCCTGGCCGGGCACACAGGTTTCACGGACCGGACAGGAACGGTCATTCCCGGTCGTACACGCGTCCCGCGGCGGGTCTGCGGCAGGTCGGGGCGCCTCCTGTTCGACGTAGGGGCCCAAGACCACGTATGCTCACTCCTCGTTGGTCCGCACCGGCCGCGTCTCACGATGCGGTAGGTTGGGGCATTGGCAAAGGGTCGTAGCTCAATTGGTAGAGCACCGGTCTCCAAAACCGGCGGTTGGGGGTTCAAGTCCCTCCGGCCCTGCTACACACACCGCCAGGTGTTGTGCGCATGTACGTACTTCATTGCACCGCCGTGCGGCTCCACCCGGGCGCGGCACGGCCGACCCGGAATCAGGTGAGACATCGTGACGGACGCCGTAGGCTCCATCGACACGCCTGATGCCGACGACGAGACGGCAGAGTCGAAGAAGAAGTCCCGCAAGGGCGGAAAGCGCGGGAAGAAGGGCCCACTGGGCCGCCTCGCGCTCTTCTACCGTCAGATCATCGCGGAGCTCCGCAAGGTCGTCTGGCCCACGCGCAGCCAGCTGTCGACGTACACCACCGTGGTGATCATCTTCGTCGTCATCATGATCGGCCTTGTCACCGTGATTGACTATGGCTTCCAGGAAGCAGTCAAGTACGTCTTCGGCTGACTTTTTGTTCCACCCCATCTGTATCGCAGGAAGAAGCAGCCACCGTGTCTGACGCGAACCTGAACGACGCCTTCGAGTCCGAGTCCGTCGAGGACGAGCTGGACATCGTCGAGGCCGCCGACGAGGACCAGGCCGACGCTGCTGAGGACGCTGCCGACGAGGCCGCCGCCGACGAGACCGTCGAGGACGAGGTCGCGGAGGACGAGGACGCCGCCGACGCGGTCGAGTCCGACGAGGACGACGAGGACGAGGTCGTCGCCGAGGTCGAGGAAGAGGAGGAGGCCGAGGAGGCCGAGGAGGCCGCTCCGGTCGACCCGGTCGCCGCGCTCCGCGAGGAGCTGCGCACTCTCCCCGGCGAGTGGTACGTCATCCACACCTACGCGGGCTACGAGAAGCGCGTGAAGGCCAACCTGGAGCAGCGCGCCGTCTCGCTCAACGTCGAGGACTTCATCTACCAGGCCGAGGTCCCCGAGGAAGAGATCGTCCAGATCAAGGGCGGCGAGCGGAAGAACGTCAAGCAGAACAAGCTCCCCGGCTACGTGCTCGTCCGCATGGACCTCACGAACGAGTCCTGGGGCGTCGTCCGCAACACCCCCGGCGTCACCGGCTTCGTGGGCAACGCCTACGACCCGTACCCGCTGACCCTGGACGAGATCGTCAAGATGCTCGCCCCGGAGGCCGAGGAGAAGGCCGCCCGCGAGGCCGCCGAGGCCGAGGGTAAGCCGGCTCCGGCCCGCAAGCTGGAGGTCCAGGTCCTGGACTTCGAGGTCGGCGACTCGGTCACCGTCACCGACGGCCCCTTCGCCACCCTCCAGGCCACGATCAACGAGATCAACGCCGACTCGAAGAAGGTCAAGGGCCTCGTCGAGATCTTCGGCCGCGAGACCCCGGTCGAGCTCAGCTTCGACCAGATCCAGAAGAACTGATCACACGGTTTTCCGACCAGGTCAGAGTGGCTGCGACAGCCGCTCTGACCTGCTCGGTTTTTAGCCGCACGTATATACCCGTTATTGTTGTGCGGTATGCCTCCATCCGTATGTCCGGATGGCGGGCTGAACACTCTCACTAGGACCCGGAGAGAGCAATGCCTCCCAAGAAGAAGAAGGTCACGGGGCTTATCAAGCTCCAGATCAACGCCGGTGCGGCCAACCCGGCCCCGCCGGTCGGTCCCGCACTGGGTCAGCACGGCGTCAACATCATGGAGTTCTGCAAGGCCTACAACGCCGCGACCGAGTCGCAGCGTGGCATGGTCGTGCCGGTGGAGATCACGGTCTACGAGGACCGCTCCTTCACCTTCATCACCAAGACTCCGCCGGCCGCCAAGCTGATCCTCAAGGCCGCGGGTGTGGACAAGGGCTCCGGCGAGCCGCACAAGACCAAGGTCGCCAAGCTCACCGCCGCCCAGGTCCGCGAGATCGCCACGGTCAAGCTCCCCGACCTGAACGCCAACGACCTGGACGCCGCGTCCAAGATCATCGCTGGCACCGCCCGTTCCATGGGCATCACGGTCGAGGGCTGACCAGCCCCCTCGTGACCCAGTGGTAGGGCCGGCGCGGCCCGCACCACGACTCCATACCTGAACCAACAGGAGAAGAAGTGAAGCGCAGCAAGGCTCTCCGCGGCGCGGACGCCAAGGTCGACCGCGAGCGGAACTATGCTCCCCTCGAGGCCGTCCGTCTCGCCAAGGACACCGCCACCACGAAGTTCGACGGCACCGTCGAGGTCGCCTTCCGCCTGGGTGTCGACCCGCGCAAGGCCGACCAGATGGTCCGTGGCACCGTGAACCTCCCGCACGGCACCGGCAAGACCGCCCGGGTCCTGGTCTTCGCGACCGGTGAGCGTGCCGAGGCCGCGATCGCCGCGGGCGCCGACATCGTCGGCTCCGACGAGCTCATCGACGAGATCTCCAAGGGCAACCGCCTGAACGAGTTCGACGCCGTGGTGGCCACCCCGGACCTCATGGGCAAGGTCGGCCGTCTCGGCCGCGTCCTCGGCCCGCGTGGTCTCATGCCCAACCCGAAGGTCGGCACCGTCACCCCCGACGTCGCCAAGGCCGTCAACGAGATCAAGGGCGGCAAGATCGAGTTCCGCGTCGACAAGCACTCGAACCTGCACTTCATCATCGGCAAGGTCTCCTTCGACGAGACGAAGCTGGTCGAGAACTACGCCGCGGCCCTGGAGGAGATCCTCCGTCTGAAGCCGTCCGCCGCCAAGGGCCGCTACATCAAGAAGGCGACCCTGACGACGACGATGGGCCCCGGCATCCCGCTGGACTCCAACCGCACCCGCAACCTCCTCGTCGAGGAGGACCCGGCCGCGGTCTGAGCCCCATCGGCTCGCTGAAGTGGTCAGCCGGCCCCGCACCTCTCCGGAGGTGCGGGGCCGGCTTTTTGCTACGGTTCAAAAGACTGCGAAGAACATGGATGACCAGGGGTGGGGAACATGGGCATGTCCGCATGGAAGCGCGCGGGCGTCGTCCTGACGGCCGCGGCCGTCGTGACGGGCCTCGCGGGCTGTCAGGACGACGGGGACGAGGGCGCGAAGAAGCCGGCGGCGGCCCCGGCGCCCGCCGCGCCGAAGACGCAGACCCTCGGCGAGGTCACGAAGGTCATCCAGGCCGCGTACACGAAGACCTCCGAGGCCAAGGCCGCCAAGGTCAGGATGACGATGAGCCTGAGCGGCGCCGGGGCGGAGTCCGGCACGACGCAGCTCACCGGCGTCCAGGGCTGGGACCCCGCGGTGATGGACATCACCATGAAGGGCCCCCTGCTCGGCGCGGGCGACCCGGCGGGCCCGCAGCAGGCCCGCATGATCATGCTCGATGACGTCATGTACATGGACATGGGTGCCGAGCAGGCCGCCGAGATGGACGGCAAGCGCTGGATGAAGCTGGACCTGAAGGCCGCCGCCGAGGCCTCCGGCGACAAGGCGCTGCAGAAGCAGATGACCGGCGGCCTGGAGAGCATGAACCAGGACCCGGCCCGGCAGCTCGCCCTGCTGCTCGACTCCCCGGACCTCAAGCACGTGGGGGCCGAGAAGATCAACGGCATGGAGACGCAGCACTACAAGGGCACGCTCACCCTCGAGCAGATGCTCAAGGCGAACGAGGCCTCCGAGCTCCTCCCCGAGAAGGACTACGAGGCCCTCGTCGCCGGCGCGAGGAAGTCCGGGCTCAAGGGCTACGACACCGAGATCTGGGTCAACGAGGACGGCTACCCGGCCCGCATGGACCTCGGCATGACCATGGCCGCCGGCTCGATGCGGATGCGCGCCGACTACAGCGACTACGGCACCAGGACCGCCGTCCAGGCCCCGCCCGCCGCCGACACCTTCGACCTCTTCACGATGCTGAAGGAGCTGGGGCAGGGCTGATTTGCCCCTGACCGACCCGGTCGCGTACGCTTCCACAGAAGCCAAAGACCGCTGGTCGTCTCCGCGCCCATACGGGTGCGGTGGCCGAAGGATTCGCTGAGAGACGCGAACGACCCGCGCAGGTGACTGTGGAAGAGTTCCCGATTCCTTGTGAAACGGTCGAGCTGAGCCCCGTGCGCCTGCGCCCGGGGCGTTTTGTTTTTGTTCAGCCCCTTCCGAGCGGTCCCATCACCCGGAAGGAGGCCGACGCTTATGGCAAGGCCCGACAAGGCTGCCTCGGTGGCCGAGCTGGAGGACCAGTTCCGCAGCTCGAACGCCGCTGTGCTGACCGAGTACCGGGGTCTCACCGTCGCGCAGCTCAAGACGCTGCGTCGTTCGCTCGGTGAGAACGCCCAGTACGCCGTGGTGAAGAACACGCTGACCAAGATTGCGGCCAACCAGGCCGGGATCACCGCGCTGGACGAGCACTTCGCTGGTCCGACCGCGGTCGCCTTCGTCACCGGTGACCCGGTGGAGTCGGCGAAGGCCCTGCGTGACTTCGCCAAGGAGAACCCGAACCTCATCATCAAGGGCGGTGTCCTTGACGGTAAGGCGCTCTCCGCCGATGAGATCAAGAAGCTCGCGGACCTCGAGTCCCGCGAGGTTCTGCTCAGCAAGCTGGCCGGCGCGTTCAAGGGCAAGCAGTCCCAGGCTGCCTCGCTCTTCCAGGCGCTGCCGTCGAAGTTCGTCCGCACCGCGGAGGCGCTTCGCGTCAAGCTCGCCGAGCAGGGCGGTGCCGAGTAATTCGGCTCGCGCATTGATCCGCGCCGCCTAGTGCGCGGATCGCAGCGGGCCGACAGTACGCCCGCCTCTACACACCTCCGGCACCTGCCGAATTAGTGGAAGGATCGCCCATCATGGCGAAGCTCACCCAGGACGAACTCCTCGCCCAGTTCGAGGAGCTCACCCTCATCGAGCTCTCCGAGTTCGTGAAGGCCTTCGAGGAGAAGTTCGACGTCACCGCCGCCGCGGCCGTCGCCGTCGCCGCCCCGGGTCAGGGTGGTGGCGACGCCGCCGCCGCCGTCGAGGAGCAGGACGAGTTCGACGTCATCCTCGAGGGTGCCGGCGACAAGAAGATCCAGGTCATCAAGGTCGTGCGCGAGCTCACCTCCCTGGGCCTCAAGGAGGCCAAGGACCTCGTCGACGGCACCCCGAAGCCGGTCCTCGAGAAGGTCGCGAAGGACGTCGCCGAGAAGGCCGCCGAGTCCCTCAAGGCCGCCGGTGCCGCTGTCACGGTCAAGTAAGGCCGTTTCGGTTCGCTGAGCCGACTCCTGCTCCCGTGTGACGCGTCCGTGTAACGCGGGAGCACCGAAGGGCGATCATCCACATGGGTGGTCGCCTTTCGGCGTTCCCGGAAGCGGGCGTGGCGGGCGTCCGGGGGGCCGTCGGAAGCGGAGTATGGTGATCTTCGCCGTGCGCCCCGCGAGGCGGGGCCCCTTGACGAACCGCACGCAGCGCGCAATTCTCAGGACGCGTCGTCACAACGATCCGTATCCGAGGCATGGATCGACGGCGGAACGGGCAGTATCGAGGTGCGCCGCACGGCGCGAAGTAGCGCGGAGTTGAGAGCAACGAGGGTCGCGAAGAACTCGCCCTGGACATCAGTGAGCCAAGTGGCTACACTGACCCTTTGCGCTGCCTGTTAGCTGCCCCCTGCCCGTCACCAGGGGCATACCTTCGCATCCGTTTCATCGGCCGACCCCTTCTGACCTGGCCTTTCGGTCATTTCAGGAAACGTCTGCCCTGAAGCTCTGCTGGGGACCGGTACGCGCGTAGTGAGTCCGAGCCCTCGGAAGGACCCCCTCTTGGCCGCCTCGCGCAACGCCTCGACCAATACGAACAACGGCGCAAGCACCGCCCCGCTGCGCATCTCCTTTGCAAAGATCAAGGAGCCCCTCGAGGTTCCGAACCTCCTCGCGCTGCAGACCGAGAGCTTTGACTGGCTGCTCGGCAACGCCGCCTGGAAGGCTCGCGTCGAGGCTGCCCTTGAGTCGGGACAGGACGTCCCCACGAAGTCCGGCCTGGAGGAGATCTTCGAGGAGATCTCCCCGATCGAGGACTTCTCCGGGTCGATGTCGCTGACCTTCCGCGACCACCGCTTCGAGCCGCCGAAGAACTCGATCGACGAGTGCAAGGACCGTGACTTCACGTACGGCGCCCCGCTCTTCGTCACCGCCGAGTTCACCAACAACGAGACCGGCGAGATCAAGTCCCAGACGGTCTTCATGGGCGACTTCCCGCTCATGACCAACAAGGGCACCTTCGTCATCAACGGCACCGAGCGTGTCGTGGTGTCGCAGCTGGTCCGTTCGCCGGGCGTCTACTTCGACTCCTCGATCGACAAGACGTCCGACAAGGACATCTTCTCCGCCAAGATCATCCCGTCCCGGGGTGCCTGGCTGGAGATGGAGATCGACAAGCGCGACCTGGTCGGCGTCCGCATCGACCGCAAGCGCAAGCAGTCGGTCACCGTCCTCCTGAAGGCCCTCGGCTGGACCACCGAGCAGATCCTCCAGGAGTTCGGCGAGTACGAGTCCATGCGCGCCACCCTGGAGAAGGACCACACCCAGGGCCAGGACGACGCGCTGCTCGACATCTACCGCAAGCTCCGTCCGGGCGAGCCGCCGACCCGTGAGGCCGCTCAGACGCTGCTCGAGAACCTCTACTTCAACCCGAAGCGCTACGACCTCGCGAAGGTCGGCCGCTACAAGGTGAACAAGAAGCTCGGCGCGGACGAGCCGCTGGACGCCGGCGTCCTCACCACCGACGACGTCATCGCCACGATCAAGTACCTCGTGAAGCTCCACGCGGGCGAGACCGAGACGATCGGCGAGAACGGCAACGAGATCGTCGTCGAGACCGACGACATCGACCACTTCGGCAACCGTCGTCTGCGCAACGTCGGCGAGCTCATCCAGAACCAGGTCCGCACGGGCCTGGCCCGGATGGAGCGCGTCGTCCGCGAGCGGATGACCACGCAGGACGTCGAGGCGATCACGCCGCAGACCCTGATCAACATCCGGCCGGTCGTCGCCTCCATCAAGGAGTTCTTCGGCACCAGCCAGCTGTCGCAGTTCATGGACCAGAACAACCCGCTGTCGGGTCTGACGCACAAGCGTCGTCTCTCGGCGCTGGGTCCCGGTGGTCTGTCCCGCGAGCGGGCCGGCTTCGAGGTCCGAGACGTGCACCCGTCCCACTACGGACGCATGTGCCCGATCGAGACCCCCGAAGGCCCGAACATCGGTCTGATCGGTTCGCTCGCCTCGTACGGCCGCGTCAACGCGTTCGGCTTCATCGAGACGCCGTACCGCAAGGTCGTCGACGGCCAGGTCACCGACGAGGTCGACTACGTCACCGCCGACGAGGAGGACCGCTTCGTCATCGCGCAGGCCAACGCCGGCCTCGACGACGACCTGCGCTTCACCGAGAACCGCGTCCTGGTCCGCAAGCGTGGCGGCGAGGTCGACTACGTCCTCCCGGCCGACGTGGACTACATGGACGTCTCGCCGCGCCAGATGGTGTCGGTCGCGACCGCGATGATCCCGTTCCTGGAGCACGACGACGCCAACCGCGCCCTCATGGGCGCGAACATGATGCGCCAGGCCGTGCCCCTCATCAAGTCCGAGGCCCCGCTCGTCGGCACCGGCATGGAGTACCGCTGCGCCACCGACGCCGGCGACGTGCTCAAGGCCGAGAAGGACGGTGTCGTCCAGGAGCTGTCGGCCGACTACATCACGGTCGCCAACGACGACGGCACGTACATCACGTACCGCCTGCACAAGTTCTCCCGCTCCAACCAGGGCACCTCTGTGAACCAGAAGGTCGTCGTGGATGAGGGCGACCGCGTCATCGAGGGCCAGGTCCTCGCCGACGGTCCCGCCACCGAAGACGGCGAGATGGCGCTCGGCAAGAACCTGCTCGTGGCGTTCATGCCGTGGGAGGGCCACAACTACGAGGACGCGATCATCCTGTCGCAGCGCCTCGTGCAGGACGACGTCCTCTCCTCGATCCACATCGAGGAGCACGAGGTCGACGCCCGTGACACCAAGCTGGGCCCCGAGGAGATCACCCGGGACATCCCGAACGTCTCCGAGGAGGTCCTCGCCGACCTCGACGAGCGCGGCATCATCCGCATCGGTGCCGAGGTCGTCGCCGGCGACATCCTGGTCGGCAAGGTCACGCCCAAGGGCGAGACCGAGCTGACCCCGGAGGAGCGCCTGCTCCGCGCGATCTTCGGTGAGAAGGCCCGCGAGGTCCGCGACACCTCCCTGAAGGTGCCCCACGGCGAGATCGGCAAGATCATCGGCGTGCGCGTCTTCGACCGCGAGGAGGGCGACGAGCTTCCCCCCGGCGTGAACCAGCTGGTCCGCGTCTACGTCGCCCAGAAGCGCAAGATCACCGACGGTGACAAGCTCGCCGGCCGTCACGGCAACAAGGGCGTCATCTCGAAGATCCTGCCGATCGAGGACATGCCGTTCCTGGAGGACGGCACCCCGGTCGACATCATCCTCAACCCGCTGGGTGTCCCGTCCCGAATGAACCCGGGACAGGTCCTGGAGATCCACCTCGGCTGGCTCGCCAGCCGCGGCTGGGACGTCTCCGGCCTCGCGGACGACTGGGCGCAGCGCCTCCAGGCCATCGGCGCCGACCAGGTCGCCCCCGGCACCAACGTCGCCACCCCGGTCTTCGACGGTGCGCGCGAGGACGAGCTCGCGGGCCTGCTGAACCACACCATCCCGAACCGCGACGGCGAGCGCATGGTGCTCCCGACCGGCAAGGCGAGGATGTTCGACGGCCGCTCCGGCGAGCCGTTCCCGGACCCGATCTCCGTCGGGTACATGTACATCCTCAAGCTCCACCACCTGGTCGACGACAAGCTCCACGCGCGTTCGACCGGCCCGTACTCGATGATCACCCAGCAGCCGCTGGGTGGTAAGGCCCAGTTCGGTGGCCAGCGCTTCGGTGAGATGGAGGTGTGGGCGCTGGAGGCTTACGGCGCCGCGTACGCCCTCCAGGAGCTGCTGACGATCAAGTCCGACGACGTGACCGGCCGCGTGAAGGTCTACGAGGCCATCGTCAAGGGCGAGAACATCCCTGAGCCCGGCATCCCCGAGTCCTTCAAGGTGCTCATCAAGGAGATGCAGTCCCTGTGCCTCAACGTGGAGGTGCTGTCCTCGGACGGCATGTCCATCGAGATGCGCGACACCGACGAGGACGTCTTCCGCGCAGCGGAGGAGCTCGGCATCGACCTGTCCCGGCGCGAGCCGAGCAGCGTCGAAGAGGTCTGACGGGAGTCCGGTCGGGGGGACCAGTCACGGTCCCCCCGCCGGCCCCAGGACCCCCGTATCAGACCCACAGCCTTACAACCCTGAGAGGGATTGACGCATAGTGCTCGACGTCAACTTCTTCGACGAGCTCCGGATCGGTCTGGCCACCGCTGACGACATCCGTCAGTGGAGCCACGGCGAGGTCAAGAAGCCGGAGACCATCAACTACCGCACGCTCAAGCCCGAGAAGGACGGACTCTTCTGCGAGAAGATCTTCGGTCCGACCCGGGACTGGGAGTGCTACTGCGGCAAGTACAAGCGCGTCCGCTTCAAGGGCATCATCTGCGAGCGGTGTGGCGTCGAGGTCACCCGCGCCAAGGTGCGCCGCGAGCGGATGGGCCACATCGAGCTCGCCGCTCCCGTCACCCACATCTGGTACTTCAAGGGCGTCCCGTCGCGCCTCGGGTACCTGCTCGACCTCGCCCCGAAGGACCTGGAGAAGGTCATCTACTTCGCGGCGTACATGATCACGTACGTCGACGACGAGCGCCGTACGCGTGACCTGCCCTCCCTGGAGGCGCACGTCTCCGTCGAGCGCCAGCAGATCGAGAACCGTCGCGACTCCGACCTGGAGGCCCGCGCCAAGAAGCTCGAGAACGACCTCGCCGAGCTGGAGGCCGAGGGCGCCAAGGCCGACGTGCGCCGCAAGGTGCGCGAGGGTGCCGAGCGCGAGATGAAGCAGCTGCGCGACCGCGCGCAGCGCGAGATCGACCGTCTGGACGAGGTCTGGTCGCGCTTCAAGAACCTCAAGGTCCAGGACCTGGAGGGCGACGAGCTCCTCTACCGCGAGCTGCGTGACCGCTTCGGCACGTACTTCGACGGCTCGATGGGTGCCGCGGCGCTGCAGAAGCGCCTGGAGTCCTTCGACCTGGAGGAGGAGGCCGAGCGCCTCCGCGAGATCATCCGCACCGGCAAGGGCCAGAAGAAGACCCGTGCGCTCAAGCGCCTCAAGGTCGTCTCCGCGTTCCTGCAGACCGCGAACAGCCCCAAGGGCATGGTTCTCGACTGCGTGCCGGTCATCCCGCCGGACCTGCGTCCGATGGTGCAGCTGGACGGTGGCCGCTTCGCGACCTCCGACCTGAACGACCTGTACCGCCGCGTGATCAACCGCAACAACCGCCTGAAGCGGCTTCTCGACCTCGGCGCGCCCGAGATCATCGTGAACAACGAGAAGCGCATGCTCCAGGAGGCCGTGGACGCCCTCTTCGACAACGGTCGTCGCGGTCGCCCGGTCACCGGTCCCGGCAACCGCCCGCTGAAGTCCCTGAGCGACATGCTCAAGGGCAAGCAGGGTCGTTTCCGTCAGAACCTGCTCGGCAAGCGAGTCGACTACTCGGCCCGTTCCGTCATCGTCGTCGGCCCGCAGCTCAAGCTGCACCAGTGCGGTCTGCCGAAGGCCATGGCCCTGGAGCTCTTCAAGCCGTTCGTGATGAAGCGCCTGGTCGACCTGAACCACGCGCAGAACATCAAGTCGGCCAAGCGGATGGTCGAGCGCGGCCGCACGGTCGTGTACGACGTCCTCGAAGAGGTCATCGCCGAGCACCCGGTCCTCCTGAACCGTGCGCCCACGCTGCACCGCCTCGGCATCCAGGCCTTCGAGCCGCAGCTGGTCGAGGGCAAGGCCATCCAGATCCACCCGCTCGTCTGCACCGCGTTCAACGCGGACTTCGACGGTGACCAGATGGCCGTCCACCTGCCGCTCTCCGCGGAGGCGCAGGCCGAGGCCCGCATCCTGATGCTGTCCTCGAACAACATCCTCAAGCCGGCCGACGGCCGCCCGGTCACGATGCCGACCCAGGACATGGTCCTCGGTCTGTTCTTCCTGACCACCGACGGCGAGCTCCGTGACACCAAGGGCGAGGGCCGCGCGTTCGGCTCCACGGCCGAGGCGATCATGGCGTTCGACGCCGGCGAGCTCGCGCTGCAGTCGCCGATCGACATCCGCTTCCCGGTGGGCACCATCCCGCCGCGCGGCTGGACCCCGCCGGCGCGCGAGGAGGGCGAGCCCGAGTGGCAGCAGGGGGACTCGTTCCGTCTGCGCACCACCCTGGGCCGCGCGCTCTTCAACGAGCTGCTGCCCGAGGACTACCCGTTCGTCGACTACTCGGTGGGCAAGAAGCAGCTCTCCGAGATCGTCAACGACCTGGCCGAGCGCTACCCCAAGGTCATCGTGGCGGCGACGCTCGACAACCTGAAGGCGTCCGGCTTCTTCTGGGCGACCCGCTCCGGCGTCACCGTGGCCATCTCCGACGTCGTCGTCCCCGAGGCGAAGAAGGAGATCGTCGCCGGGTACGAGGCGCAGGACGAGAAGGTCCAGAAGCAGTACGAGCGCGGTCTGATCACCAAGGAAGAGCGCACGCAGGAGCTCATCGCGATCTGGACCAAGGCGACCAACGAGGTCGCCGAGGCGATGAACGCGAACTTCCCCAAGACGAACCCCATCTTCATGATGGTTGACTCGGGTGCCCGAGGAAACATGATGCAGATGCGGCAGATCGCCGGTATGCGTGGTCTGGTGTCGAACGCGAAGAACGAGACCATCCCGCGTCCCATCAAGGCGTCCTTCCGCGAGGGTCTGTCCGTCCTCGAGTACTTCATCTCGACGCACGGTGCCCGTAAGGGTCTCGCCGACACCGCCCTGCGTACCGCCGACTCGGGTTACCTGACCCGTCGTCTGGTGGACGTCTCGCAGGACGTCATCATCCGCGAGGAGGACTGCGGCACCGAGCGCGGTCTGAAGCTGCGGATCGCGGCGAAGGACGAGACGGGTGTCCTGCGCAAGACGGACGACGTCGAGACCTCCGTGTACGCGCGGATGCTCGCCGAGGACGTCGTCGTGGACGGCAAGGTCATCGCGCCGGCCAACGTCGACCTGGGTGACGTGCTCATCGACGCCCTGGTCAACGCGGGCGTCGAGGAGGTCAAGACCCGTTCGGTCCTGACCTGTGAGTCGGCCGTCGGCACCTGCGCGTTCTGCTACGGCCGTTCGCTCGCCACCGGCAAGCTGGTCGACATCGGTGAGGCGGTCGGCATCATCGCCGCCCAGTCCATCGGTGAGCCCGGTACCCAGCTGACGATGCGTACCTTCCACACCGGTGGTGTGGCCGGTGACGACATCACGCAGGGTCTGCCCCGTGTCGTCGAGCTCTTCGAGGCCCGGCAGCCGAAGGGTGTCGCCCCGATCTCGGAGGCGGCCGGCCGCGTCCGCATCGAGGAGACCGAGAAGACCAAGAAGATCGTCGTCACCCCGGACGACGGCACCGACGAGACGGCGTTCCCGATCTCGAAGCGTGCCCGTCTGCTCGTGGGCGAGGGCGACCACGTCGAGGTGGGCCAGAAGCTCACCGTGGGTGCCACCAACCCGCACGACGTGCTCCGGATCCTCGGTCAGCGCGCGGTCCAGGTCCACCTGGTCGGCGAGGTCCAGAAGGTCTACAACTCGCAGGGCGTGTCGATCCACGACAAGCACATCGAGATCATCATCCGGCAGATGCTGCGCCGCGTGACGATCATCGAGTCCGGCGACGCGGAGCTGCTTCCGGGCGAGCTGGTCGAGCGGTCGAAGTTCGAGACCGAGAACCGTCGTGTGGTCACCGAGGGCGGTCACCCCGCCTCCGGCCGTCCGCAGCTGATGGGTATCACCAAGGCCTCGCTCGCGACGGAGTCCTGGCTGTCGGCCGCCTCCTTCCAGGAGACGACCCGAGTCCTGACGGACGCGGCGATCAACGCCAAGTCCGACAGCCTCATCGGCCTCAAGGAGAACGTCATCATCGGTAAGCTCATCCCGGCCGGTACGGGTCTGTCCCGCTACCGCAACATCCGGGTCGAGCCGACCGAGGAGGCGAAGGCCGCGATGTACTCGGCCGTCGGCTACGACGACATCGACTACTCGCCGTTCGGCTCCGGCTCCGGCCAGGCCGTTCCGCTGGAGGACTACGACTACGGCCCGTACAACGGCTGAGAGTCACCCGCGTGACGAGAAGCCCCCCGCCGCTCCGAGAGGAGCGGCGGGGGGCTTCTTCGTGCTGCGTGCGCGGTACCGCCCCCCTTCCCTCCCCCGGGGTGGATCCCCGGGGGAGGGGGAGGTCACTCCGCCGGTGCGTGCGCGCGGTTCCGGCGGCGGGAGACCACCGTGACGGTGACCAGGGTGAGGAGGGCCAGGGCGGCGGCGGCCAGACCGGGCAGGAGGCCCTTGGGCGTGAAGGTGCAGGAGACCTTCTCCGTGCCGGGGGAGAGGTCCAGGGCCACCAGGCCGTGGAACTCCTTCCGGGGGGCCGAGCACTGCCAGCCGGGGACGTCGGTCATGGCGAACACCGCGGTCCCCCCGCTGCCCGCGGGCAGGGTGGCCTCGATGGTGTGGCCGCCGGCCTTCACCGCGGTGGCTCCGGTGGCGGTGAGGCCCTGGACGGCCTTGTCGAGGGCGGGGCGGTTCAGGCAGCCGACGGGGTGCTCCGGCGCCCGGGCGTCGCTCTTGGTCCTGACGGTGACCCGGAGGGTGCCGTCCGCCGGGACCGGGCCCAGCCCGAGGACCCCGGTGAGGCGGTCTTCGAGGCGCAGCCGGGTGCCGGCGGTGGTGAGCGTGCCGTTGAGGGCGGGGGAGTACCAGTAGGCCTCCGTGCCGGGACGGCAGGACGCGGTGTACGTCTGCTCGGTCGCGGTACCGCCGGGGGTCGTGCGGGGCACCTCGTACACGGCGCTGCCCAGGACGTCCTCCTGGTGGGCCCAGACGCTGCCGGCCGGGGCGGGGGACGTGAAGGCGGCGTTCCGGACGGTCACCAGCGGGGGCGCGGGGAAGGTCCGGCCGGCCCAGGCGTTCTTCTCGCCGGGGACCCGGGAGACCCGGGCGCCGATGGAGAAGATGGCGTCCAGGACCGGGTTGTCGGCGCCGAAGAAGGTGCGGCCGTCGTTCTTGTAGCCGTAGCCCAGCGGCTCCAGGGCCCGGAAGGTGGTCTCGGGCAGGTAGCTGCTGTAGTACTGCGGACCCTCCGCCTGGAGGGCCAGCGCGTCGTTGTACGAGGTCTGCGGCTTCCCCGAGTCGGTCCGGTAGGCGGGCCAGCCGTCCACGGAGCGGACGGCGTCGAAGTGGTTGGCGATCGACTGGTTCGACGTGACGGCCGGGGTGGCCCACCGCTCCCGGACCCGCTTCTCGTCCGCGTTGAAGGCGGACAGGGCGGACTCGGCGAAGACCACGCCGACCATCAGCACGGCGGCCACCGGGATCAGCGCGCGGCGGTGTTCGCCCGCGCGCAGCAGGAGCAGGGCGAGCAGCGACAGCGCGCCGCCGCCCAGGACCGCGTACCAGGTCTCCACCGAGAAGTCGTCGGTGTTCCTGAGCAGGAAGGTGGCCACGACGATCACGCCGGTCGCGATCGCCAGGTGCAGCGGGCGCGGGCGGTGGGCCAGCGCCATCCAGGCCAGGATCACCAGCATCCCGCTGAACACGAAGGCCTCGCGGTACGGGTTGCCGTTCGGGACCGCCAGGCCGTGCCAGACGTACTGGGTCGGCGGGAACTGGAACGAGGCCGCCACCAGCACCACGGCCAGCCCCCACACCAGCCGGGTCTTCCTGGCGATCGCGGAGTTCATCAGGAAGGAGAGCGCCAGGATCAGGCCCAGGGTGGCGATGTAGAGCCTCGGCCGGCCGCCCCAGAGGTGGGTGGCGGGCAGCATCCCGGTGAGGAACACGTCCAGCCGCTGCGGATCGAACTCGGCGGCCCTGGTGGGCTGGGCCGCGCCGCTGGAGAGGAAGGAGGGGAGCAGCAGCGGCAGGACGAGGAGGATGCCGGTGGCGGCCGCGGTGGCGGCCCGGAACACGGCGCGCAGCCGCTGCTCACCGGTCATGTCCCGGGTGATCAGGCGGATGGCCAGCAGCACGCAGGCCGCCATCGTCGCCATCATCGCGGTGTAGAAGTTGCCCACCCAGGCCAGCGTCACCAGCAGGGCGACGGCCGGCCAGCGGCGCTGTTCCAGACACCACTCGACGGCGATCCCCAGCATGGGGAGCGCGACCAGGCCCCACAGCCACATCGGGATGTACGAGGCGTCGCTGAGCGCCCACCCGCACAGCCCGTACGCCGCGCCGAGCACGCCCCGCTGCCACCAGGGGCCCGGCACCAGCCGGCCCAGGTAGACGGCCATCAGCGCGGCGGCCAGCCCCATGGTCAGCGGGGAGATCGCGAAGACCACCAGGTCCACGTGGGCCCGCGGCACCAGGGTCACCAGCCAGGAGAACGGGTTGCCCAGGTAGGTGTAGTAGTCGGACAGGAACTGCTGCCCGAAGGCCCCCCGCCAGGTGAACAGCGCGTCACCGGCGGCCTGCCCGTGCACCAGGTCCCAGAGCGCCCGGTGGAAGGGGATGTACTGGTTGGCCTGGTCGTTGATGGCCCGCCCGGTGTTCCCGAAGGGGAAGGTGCCGCGCAGCGCCCATGCCGTGCAGAACGCTACGGAGGTGAGGGCGAAGGCGAGCAGGGGGGCGTACAGCCGTTTGATCCGGCTCGCCAATGTGTGGCTCCCTGAAACTCGATACGATGGCTCGTTCGGACAGTTTAGGTGGCGGTCCGAAGAGCCCGACGGGGCGCCCGGGGCCGTGCCCGCAGGGGGGTCCTAGGCATTTGTTTTGACCGGAGTCCGTGCGATAGGTACGCTCAAGCCTTGTGCCTGGGGTGTGCCTGGGCTCGTGTGCGTGTCCTCAACCGCACGGCGAGTTCCGTACCGGCCACCGTGATCCGCGCTTTTTCCCGCCCTCGGCGGGGGTCCGCGGGATCCGACACACCCGACCGCGTGGGTCGGTGAATGTTCCAGGTTAGTTTTACCGACGGCACACAGAAACCGGAGAAGTAGTGCCTACGATCCAGCAGCTGGTCCGCAAGGGCCGGCAGGACAAGGTCGAGAAGAACAAGACGCCCGCACTCGAGGGTTCCCCTCAGCGTCGCGGCGTCTGCACGCGTGTGTTCACGACCACCCCGAAGAAGCCGAACTCGGCGCTCCGTAAGGTCGCGCGTGTGCGTCTGACCTCCGGCATCGAGGTCACGGCCTACATCCCGGGTGAGGGTCACAACCTGCAGGAGCACTCCATCGTGCTCGTGCGCGGTGGCCGTGTGAAGGACCTGCCGGGTGTTCGCTACAAGATCATCCGCGGTTCCCTCGACACGCAGGGCGTCAAGAACCGTAAGCAGGCTCGCAGCCGCTACGGCGCCAAGAAGGAGAAGTAAGAATGCCTCGTAAGGGCCCCGCCCCGAAGCGCCCGGTCATCATCGACCCGGTCTACAGCTCTCCTCTTGTCACCTCGCTGATCAACAAGATCCTGCTGGACGGCAAGCGTTCCACCGCCGAGCGCATCGTGTACGGCGCCATGGAGGGTCTTCGCGAGAAGACCGGCCAGGACCCGGTCATCACGCTGAAGCGCGCGCTGGAGAACGTCAAGCCGGCTCTTGAGGTCAAGTCCCGCCGTGTCGGTGGCGCCACCTACCAGGTGCCGATCGAGGTCAAGCCGGGCCGCGCGTCCACCCTTGCCCTCCGCTGGCTCGTCGGTTACTCCCGCGCCCGTCGCGAGAAGACCATGACCGAGCGCCTCATGAACGAGCTCCTCGACGCCTCGAACGGCCTCGGTGCTGCCGTCAAGAAGCGTGAGGACACGCACAAGATGGCCGAGTCCAACAAGGCCTTCGCGCACTACCGCTGGTAGTCGCAACCCACATCGAGACCGAGAGAAGACTGAGCCGATATGGCTACCACTTCGCTTGACCTTGCCAAGGTGCGCAACATCGGCATCATGGCGCACATCGACGCGGGCAAGACGACCACCACCGAGCGGATCCTGTTCTACACCGGTGTCTCGTACAAGATCGGTGAAGTCCACGACGGCGCTGCCACGATGGACTGGATGGAGCAGGAGCAGGAGCGCGGCATCACGATCACGTCCGCCGCGACGACCTGTCACTGGCCGCTCGAGAATGTCGATCACACGATCAACATCATCGACACGCCGGGCCACGTCGACTTCACCGTCGAGGTGGAGCGTTCGCTGCGCGTGCTCGACGGTGCTGTCACCGTGTTCGACGGTGTGGCCGGCGTCGAGCCCCAGTCCGAGACCGTCTGGCGTCAGGCGGACCGCTACGGCGTTCCGCGCATCTGCTTCGTCAACAAGCTCGACCGCACCGGCGCCGACTTCCTGCGCTGCGTCGACATGATCGTGGGCCGCCTCGGCGCCACCCCGATCGTCATGCAGCTCCCGATCGGTGCCGAGGCCGACTTCGAGGGCGTCGTCGACCTGGTCCGCATGAAGGCCCTCGTCTGGTCCGCCGAGGCCAGCAAGGGCGAGATGTACGACGTCGTCGACATCCCGGCCAACCTCACCGAGCTCGCCGAGGAGTACCGCGGCAAGCTGGTCGAGACCGTCGCGGAGAACGACGAGGAGCTCATGGAGCTCTTCCTGGAGGGCGTCGAGCCCACCGAGGAGCAGCTCTACGCGGCTGTCCGTCGCATCACCATCGCCTCCGGCAAGGGCGGCGAGACCACGGTCACCCCCGTGTTCTGTGGCACCGCGTTCAAGAACAAGGGCGTCCAGCCCCTGCTCGACGCGGTCGTCCGCTACCTGCCCTCGCCCCTGGACGTCGAGGCCATCGAGGGCCAGGACGTCAAGGACCCCGAGGTCGTCGTCCGGCGCAAGCCGTCCGACGACGAGCCGCTGTCGGCCCTCGCGTTCAAGATCGCGAGCGACCCGCACCTCGGCAAGCTCACCTTCGTCCGGATCTACTCCGGTCGCCTGGAGGCCGGCACCGCGGTGCTGAACTCCGTCAAGGGCAAGAAGGAGCGCATCGGCAAGATCTACCGCATGCACGCGAACAAGCGTGAGGAGATCGACTCGGTGGGCGCCGGCGACATCGTCGCCGTCATGGGCCTCAAGCAGACCACCACCGGTGAGACGCTGTGCGACGACAAGAACCCGGTCATCCTGGAGTCCATGGACTTCCCGGCGCCGGTCATCCAGGTCGCCATCGAGCCCAAGTCCAAGGGTGACCAGGAGAAGCTGGGTGTCGCCATCCAGCGTCTCGCGGAGGAGGACCCCTCCTTCCAGGTCCACTCGGACGAGGAGACCGGCCAGACCATCATCGGTGGCATGGGCGAGCTCCACCTCGACATCCTCGTCGACCGCATGCGTCGCGAGTTCAAGGTCGAGGCGAACGTCGGCAAGCCGCAGGTCGCGTACCGCGAGACGATCCGCAAGACCGTCGAGCGCGTGGACTACACCCACAAGAAGCAGACCGGTGGTACCGGTCAGTTCGCCAAGGTGCAGATCGCGATCGAGCCCATCGAGGGTGGCGACGCCTCCTACGAGTTCGTGAACAAGGTCACCGGTGGCCGCATCCCGAAGGAGTACATCCCTTCGGTCGACGCGGGTGCGCAGGAGGCCATGCAGTTCGGCATCCTGGCCGGCTACGAGATGACCGGCGTCCGCGTCATTCTTCTCGACGGTGGCTACCACGAGGTCGACTCCTCCGAGCTCGCGTTCAAGATCGCCGGTTCGCAGGCCTTCAAGGAGGCCGCGCGGAAGGCTTCGCCGGTCATCCTCGAGCCCATGATGTCCGTCGAGGTCACCACGCCCGAGGACTACATGGGTGAGGTCATCGGCGACATCAACTCCCGCCGTGGCCAGATCCAGGCCATGGAGGAGCGCAGCGGCGCTCGCGTCGTGAAGGGCCTCGTGCCCCTTTCGGAGATGTTCGGCTACGTCGGAGACCTCCGCAGCAAGACCTCGGGTCGCGCAAGCTACTCGATGCAGTTCGACTCCTACGCCGAGGTTCCCCGGAACGTCGCCGAGGAGATCATCGCGAAGGCCAAGGGCGAGTAACTCTCCCGAGTTCACGCTTTAGGCTTGACACCAGACGCCGGGGCTCGGCCCCCGAGACCCGAGGAACCGGGCTCCGGCGGATGGCATCCCAGCAAAGATCACCTGGCGCCGATGAGTAAGGCGTACAGAACCACTCTCCAGGAGGACCCCCGTGGCGAAGGCGAAGTTCGAGCGGACTAAGCCGCACGTCAACATCGGCACCATCGGTCACATCGACCACGGTAAGACGACCCTCACGGCCGCCATTACCAAGGTGCTGCACGACGCGTACCCGGACCTGAACGAGGCCTCGGCCTTCGACCAGATCGACAAGGCTCCCGAGGAGCGCCAGCGCGGTATCACCATCTCGATCGCGCACGTCGAGTACCAGACCGAGTCGCGTCACTACGCCCACGTCGACTGCCCCGGTCACGCGGACTACATCAAGAACATGATCACGGGTGCCGCGCAGATGGACGGCGCCATCCTCGTGGTCGCCGCCACCGACGGCCCGATGCCGCAGACCAAGGAGCACGTGCTCCTGGCCCGCCAGGTCGGCGTTCCGTACATCGTCGTCGCCCTGAACAAGGCCGACATGGTGGACGACGAGGAGATCCTGGAGCTCGTCGAGCTCGAGGTGCGTGAGCTCCTCTCCGAGTACGAGTTCCCGGGCGACGACCTTCCGGTCGTCCGCGTCTCGGCGCTCAAGGCGCTCGAGGGCGACAAGGAGTGGGGCGAGAAGCTCCTCGGCCTCATGCACGCGGTGGACGAGTCCATCCCGCAGCCCGAGCGTGACGTCGACAAGCCGTTCCTGATGCCGATCGAGGACGTCTTCACGATCACCGGTCGTGGCACCGTCGTCACCGGTCGTATCGAGCGCGGCATCCTCAAGGTCAACGAGACCGTCGACATCATCGGCATCAAGACCGAGAAGACCACCACCACGGTCACCGGTATCGAGATGTTCCGCAAGCTGCTCGACGAGGGCCAGGCCGGTGAGAACGTCGGTCTGCTCCTCCGTGGCATCAAGCGTGAGGACGTCGAGCGCGGCCAGGTCATCATCAAGCCGGGTTCGGTCACGCCGCACACGAACTTCGAGGCCCAGGCCTACATCCTGTCGAAGGACGAGGGTGGCCGTCACACCCCGTTCTTCAACAACTACCGCCCGCAGTTCTACTTCCGTACCACGGACGTGACCGGCGTCGTGACCCTCCCCGAGGGCACCGAGATGGTCATGCCGGGCGACAACACCGCCATGAGCGTTGAGCTGATCCAGCCCATCGCCATGGAGGAGGGCCTCAAGTTCGCCATCCGTGAGGGTGGCCGGACCGTCGGCGCCGGCCAGGTCGTCAAGATCACTGCCTGATCTTGCGCTGACCTGGTGGTTCCCAGGAGCCGCTGAGCAGTAGGGAGAAGCCCCGCACCGGAAGGTGCGGGGCTTCTTCGCGTTCCCGGGCTCGTGTTCCCGGGGCTTCTACGGCTTCCAGCTCCAGGGCCGGCCGTCCGCGCCGAGACCCACCACGGTCGCCCCCCGCGCCCCCAGGTGCAGCGCGGCCGGGGCCGCCGCCGCGCCCCCCGTCGTACGGACCCGGGTCCGGCCCCCGGTCCGCACCGCCGTCCGGCCGCGCGGGTCGGTGCCGAGCAGGACGGTGCCGAGCGCCGCCGAACGCGCGGCGACCACCTCCCCGTACCCGTCGAGACCGGTGTCGCCGTCCGGGCCGAGCAGCCGGGCGTCCGCCGGGGGCCGGTGGAACAGCTCGCCGTCCGCGCTCGCCACCGCGGACCCGGAGAGCGGCAGCCGCTCCGTCCGCTCCCGCCCGTCCACCCAGTGCCGTACGGACTCCCGGCCCGCCGCGTACACGTGGATCCGGCCCGCCGCGTCCACCGAGACGGCCGGGCCGTCCTGGACCTCGGCGTCCCCGGGGAGCGTCCGCCACGGGCTCCAGGAGCCGTCCGCCGACCGGACCCGGGTCGAGAGGCGCTTGTCCGCGTTCCGTACGAAGAGGTGGACCCGGCCGTCGGGGGCCGCGACGGCCACCGGGGAGCCGAGCCGGCGCCCCCGGTCGTCCCCGCGCTCCGGGTTCCCCAGGCTCCGCCAGGCGAGGAACGGGCCGCCTGGGGACCGCTGTTCGAGGAGGGCGACCTCCCGGCGGTTGGCGCCGCCGTGCCCGTCGAGCGCGGCGAACCGCACCCCGAGGAGCAGCACCCGGCCGTCGGGGAGGACCGCCGAACCGAGCGCCGGGGCGAGCGGGCCGCCGCCGAGGTCCTCCGGCTCGCCCCAGACGCCGCTGCCGGGGGCCGACTCGCGCCGGCGGACCGCGCGCAGGCCCAGCACCCCGTACGCCGCGAGCCGGCCGTCCGGCTCCTCGGCGAGGGCCGGGCGGGCGCCGGGCCAGCGGTGGTGGGTGGAGCGGACCCAGCCCTTGCGGTTGGTCAGCGGGCGGTCGCCGCCGACGCCGTAGTCGCCGCAGCCCGAGGGGTTGCCGCACCGCCAGGAGGGGTCGCCACCGTACGGGACGAGGCGGGCGGCCTTCTCCTCCAGGACCTTCGGCGGGAGGTTCTTGGGCCAGTGGCGGTTGTAGTAGCCGCGGAAGGCCGTCGTCGTGAACGCCGGTATCGGCTCGCCGTCCCGCACCGCGTCCGAGACCCGGCGGCACAGCGCCGCCCAGGTGAAGCAGGCGACCGCCGTGTGGTCCCCGTGGTCGGCGTAGCCCGGCTGTTCGGAGTCCCGCCGCCGGGTGGCCTCGTCGCTGTGCTGGACGTCCGGGTCGGGGTCCAGGGTGTGCACCACCGTGGGCCGGTAGCGGGCGAGCAGCCCGGCGAGGACGCCGACGAGGCCGTCGTAGTCGTAGGTGTCCACCCGGGTGACGGGGGAGCCGGCGGACAGGTGGGTCCGCAGCTCCAGGGCGCGGTCCTCCCAGAGCGCGGGCAGGGCCATGTAGCGGCGGGGGGTGTGCATCGGCAGGTTGAGGAAGACCAGCTCGACCCGGCGCCCGCCGTGGGCGAGGACGTCGGCCTCGGCCCGCTGGCCGCCGGGGAGGTCCAGGGCCTTCCGCCGCCACGGCGTGAACAGCGGCAGGCCGAGCGCCGCCGCGTAGGACTGGCGCAGGCCCTGGTGGCGGGCGGCGGAGTAGGCGGCCGGGTCCGGGGGCGTCCCGGGCATCCCCGCGACGCGGTTCACGCCGTTGTGCTCGCCGGCCGTCACGTACACGGAGACGAGCGGGACGCCCGCGTCGAGCAGCCGCTGCGAGTCGGGGTTCATGAAGTACAGGTCGTCGTCCGGGTGTGCGGCGAACTGCATCAGGAGCGCCCGGCCGGCCCGTGCCGAGGCGATCGGCTTCCCCGGCGCCGGGTCGGCGGTCGGCGCGCTCCGGCGCGGCTCCGGTACGGAGCACCCGGCGGCGGCCGCGGTGACGGCGAGGGCGGTGGCGAGCACCGCCCGTCTGGGGGGTCGGGTGTGCTGCACTGCGGGGCCCTTCGCTCGTCGGTCCCCTGGAAGACGGAAATCTGTGCGAAGGGGTTGTGCGTGTGCGAGAGGGGCGTGCGCGCCGGAGGAGGGGACGGGCGTACGGAGGGTCCGCGACCGTCTCGGATGGCGGACCCCGACGTCCGCTTACTGGTGCTTGCATTCACATGGATGTAACAGTGGGCACGGCGGCGGGGACGACGGAGTCCCGGAGCGGCCGTCCATCCCTCCCCGCGCGCGGCAACGGCGCCGAGCGCTCCCACCCGGTTCTCCGCCGGCGTCCAGCCGTGCCAGAAGGGGGTTCCACGTGCCGAACCGACCCGACCCGCAGACCGCCCGCTCCACCCTCGACGCCCTCCGCGCCGAGATCGAGCACCGCAACCCGGCGCAGCCCGAGTTCCACCAGGCCGTCCACGAGGTGCTCGACAGCCTCGCCCCGGTGCTCGTGGCCCGGCCCGAGTTCGCCGAGCCCGGCCTCCTGGAGCGGCTCGTCGAGCCCGAGCGGCAGATCGTCTTCCGGGTGCCGTGGCAGGACGACCGGGGCCGGACGCACGTCAACCGGGGCTTCCGCGTCGAGTTCAACAGCGCGCTCGGCCCGTACAAGGGCGGCCTGCGCTTCCACCCCTCCGTGAACCTGGGCATCGTCAAGTTCCTCGGCTTCGAGCAGATCTTCAAGAACGCGCTGACCGGTCTCGGCATCGGCGGCGGCAAGGGCGGCAGCGACTTCGACCCGCACGGGCGCAGCGACGCCGAGGTCATGCGGTTCTGCCAGTCGTTCATGACCGAGCTGTACCGGCACCTCGGCGAGCACACCGACGTGCCGGCCGGTGACATCGGCGTCGGCGGCCGGGAGATCGGCTACCTCTTCGGCCAGTACCGGCGGATCACCAACCGCTGGGAGGCCGGCGTCCTCACCGGCAAGGGCGCGGGCTGGGGCGGCTCCGCGATCCGCCCGGAGGCCACCGGCTACGGCAGCGTGCTCTTCACGGCGGCGATGCTCCGCGAGCGCGGCGAGGACCTGGAGGGCCAGACGGCCGTCGTCTCCGGCTCCGGCAACGTGGCGCTGTATACGATCGAGAAGCTGCTCGCCCTCGGCGCCAACCCGCTCACCTGCTCCGACTCCAGCGGGTACGTGTACGACGACAAGGGCATCGACCTCGACCTGCTGAAGCGGATCAAGGAGGTCGAGCGCGGCCGGGTCGCCGACTACGCCGAGCGCCGGGGCGCCTCCGCGCGCTTCGTGCCCGGCGGCCGGGTCTGGGAGGTCCCCGCCGACGTCGCCCTGCCGTCCGCGACGCAGAACGAGCTCGGCGAGGAGGACGCGGCGACCCTGGTCCGCAACGGCGTGAAGGCCGTCGCCGAGGGCGCCAACATGCCCACCACGGCGGAGGCGGTGCACCTGTTCCAGCGGGCCGGCGTCGCCTTCGGCCCGGGCAAGGCCGCCAACGCGGGCGGCGTCGCCGTCAGCGCCCTGGAGATGGCCCAGAACCACTCCCGCACGTCCTGGAGCGCGGAGAAGGTGGAGGCGGAGCTCGCCGGGATCATGACCTCGATCCACACCGCCTGCCACGAGACGGCCGAGCGGTACGGCGCTCCGGGCGACTACGTCACGGGGGCCAACATCGCGGGCTTCGAGCGGGTCGCGGAGGCGATGCTGGCGCAGGGCGTCATCTGATCCCCGAGGCCGACGGAGGGGCGCACCGCTTCGGCGCGTGCGCCCCGGCGCATGGGTCCACGTGACGTGGGGTACAGTCTTCGACCCCGATTGGCGGCGGGACGGCCCGGTGTGGCAGACTGTCGGGGTTGCTCGGTTGAGTGCCGATGCTGCGCGCCTCCCGTCGGGAGGACCGGAAGCGAGTCCCACAGTACTCGTCGCCCCTCGTCAGGGGCGGACGTACGGGAATCTTCTGGGAAGCGTCAGCGGGGTACCGGCCAGGCGCTCGGTGGGTGTTCTGCCCCCGGCTCGCGGTTCTCGGGACCGCGCCCCCTTGGTTGGGAAGTCCTCAGGGACTTCTGCGTAGAGGGAGCGCGACACGCCCGACCGCGTGGGTCGGAGGCGGAGTCGTGAGAACCCCCGAGTGCCAGAGCGTTACGAGACAAAGGACTACTAGTAGCCATGGCGGGACAGAAGATCCGCATCCGGCTCAAGGCCTACGACCACGAGGTCATCGACTCCTCGGCGAAGAAGATCGTCGAGACGGTGACCCGCACTGGTGCGTCGGTCGCGGGCCCGGTGCCGCTGCCCACTGAGAAGAACGTGTACTGCGTCATCAAGTCGCCGCACAAGTACAAGGACTCGCGCGAGCACTTCGAGATGCGCACGCACAAGCGCCTCATCGACATCCTCGACCCCACGCCGAAGACGGTCGACTCGCTCATGCGTCTCGACCTGCCGGCGGGCGTCGACATCGAGATCAAGCTCTGAGGTGACGCGCGAGATGGCTAAGAACATCAAGGGCATCCTGGGCGAGAAGCTCGGCATGACGCAGGTCTGGGACGAGAACAACCGGGTCGTCCCGGTCACCGTCGTCAAGGCCGGTCCGAATGTCGTGACCCAGGTCCGCACGAACGACAACGACGGCTACGAGTCGGTCCAGATCGCCTTCGGCGAGATCGACCCGCGCAAGGTGAACAAGCCCCTCAAGGGTCACTTCGCCAAGGCCGACGTCACCCCGCGCCGTCACCTGGTGGAGCTCCGCACCGCCGACGCCTCCGAGTACACGCTCGGCCAGGAGATCACCGCCGAGCTCTTCGAGGCCGGCGTGAAGGTCGACGTCACCGCGAAGAGCAAGGGCAAGGGCTTCGCCGGCGTCATGAAGCGCCACAACTTCCGTGGTGGCAAGGCGTCGCACGGTGCCCACCGCGTGCACCGCAAGCCCGGTTCCATCGGTGGCTGTGCCACCCCGGGCCGTGTCTTCAAGGGTATGAAGATGGCTGGTCGCATGGGCAACGAGCGCGTGACCACCCAGAACCTGACCGTCCACGCCGTTGACGCCGAGAAGGGTCTGCTGCTCATCAAGGGCGCCGTCCCCGGCCCCAACGGTGGCCTCGTCCTGGTCCGCACCGCGGCCAAGGGGGTTTGAGGAACCGATGAGCACCATTGACATCCTTTCGCCGGCAGGCGACAAGACCGGGACCGTCGAGCTCCCCGAGGAGATCTTCGGCGCCAAGGTCAGCGTTCCGCTGATCCACCAGGTCGTCGTCGCGCAGCTGGCCGCGGCCCGTCAGGGCACGCACAAGACCAAGACCCGTGGCGAAGTCCGCGGTGGTGGCAAGAAGCCTTACCGCCAGAAGGGCACCGGCCGCGCCCGTCAGGGTTCGACCCGCGCCCCGCAGTTCGCCGGTGGTGGCGTCGTGCACGGCCCCCAGCCGCGTGACTACTCGCAGCGGACCCCGAAGAAGATGAAGGTCGCCGCTCTCCGTGGTGCCCTCTCGGACCGGGCCACCCACTCCCGCATCCACGTCGTCTCCGGCGTGGTCGAGGGTGAGATCTCCACCAAGGCCGCGAAGACGCTGTTCGGCAAGATCTCGGAGCGCAAGAACCTGCTCCTGGTCGCCGAGCGCTCCGACGAGGCCGCGTGGCTGTCCGCTCGTAACCTGCCCCAGGTGCACATCCTGGAGCCGGGCCAGCTCAACACGTACGACGTGATCGTCTCCGACGACGTGGTCTTCACCAAGGCCGCCCTCGAGTCCTTCGTGTCTGGCCCCCAGACCGCTGAGACCGAAGGGAGCGACGCCTGATGAGCGAGGCCGTCGTCACCAGCAAGACCTTCTCGGACCCGCGTGACATCCTCGTCAAGCCGGTCGTCTCGGAGAAGAGCTACGCCCTGCTCGACGAGAACAAGTACACGTTCATCGTCGCGCCCGGCTCCAACAAGACCCAGATCAAGCAGGCCGTCGAGGCGGTCTTCTCGGTCAAGGTCACCGGGGTCAACACGATCAACCGCCAGGGCAAGCGCAAGCGGACCAAGGCCGGTTTCGGCAAGCGCAAGGACACCAAGCGCGCCATCGTGACCCTTGCTGAGGGCAACCGAATCGACATCTTCGGCGGCCCGACCGCCTGACGGCGGTCGAGTCGTCCGATATCGGACGAGGACTGAGAAATGGGTATCCGCAAGTACAAGCCGACTACGCCGGGCCGTCGTGGCTCCTCCGTAGCCGACTTCGTCGAGATCACGCGGTCCACGCCGGAGAAGTCGCTGGTCCGCCCCCTGCACAGCAAGGGCGGCCGTAACAACACCGGTCGTGTGACCGTCCGTCACCAGGGCGGTGGCCACAAGCGCGCCTACCGCGTGATCGACTTCCGTCGTCACGACAAGGACGGCGTGCCGGCCAAGGTCGCTCACATCGAGTACGACCCCAACCGCACCGCGCGCATCGCGCTCCTCCACTACGTGGACGGCGAGAAGCGCTACATCATCGCCCCCAAGGGTCTGACGCAGGGTGACCGCGTCGAGAACGGCCCCGGCGCGGACATCAAGCCCGGCAACAACCTGGCGCTCCGCAACATCCCGGTCGGTACCACGATCCACGCGATCGAGCTCCGTCCCGGTGGCGGCGCCAAGTTCGCGCGCTCGGCCGGTGCCTCCGTGCAGCTGCTGGCGAAGGAGGGCACGATGGCCCACCTCCGCATGCCCTCCGGCGAGATCCGTCTGGTCGACGCCCGCTGCCGCGCCACCATCGGCGAGGTCGGCAACGCCGAGCAGTCGAACATCAACTGGGGCAAGGCCGGCCGTAAGCGCTGGCTGGGTGTTCGCCCGACCGTCCGCGGTGTGGCGATGAACCCGGTCGACCACCCGCACGGTGGTGGTGAGGGCAAGACCTCCGGTGGTCGCCACCCGGTCTCCCCGTGGGGTCAGAAGGAGGGTCGTACTCGTTCGCCGAAGAAGGCTTCGAACAAGTACATCGTCCGCCGCCGCAAGACGAACAAGAAGCGCTAGGAGCGGGTTTAGATGCCGCGCAGTCTCAAGAAGGGACCCTTCGTCGACGGCCACCTCGTCAAGAAGGTGGACGCCCAGAACGAAGCCGGTACCAAGAACGTCATCAAGACCTGGTCCCGTCGCTCGATGATCATCCCGGCCATGCTCGGCCACACGATCGCGGTGCACAACGGCAAGACCCACATTCCGGTGTTTGTCACCGAGTCGATGGTCGGCCACAAGCTCGGCGAGTTCTCGCCGACGCGCACCTTCCGGGGTCACGTGAAGGACGACCGGAAGTCGAAGCGCCGCTAGTAGCGGGGTGGAATGACCATGACAGACACTGGAAGGACAACCATGGAAGCCAGGGCCCAGGCGCGGTACATCCGCGTTACGCCCATGAAGGCCCGCCGCGTGGTGGACCTTATCCGTGGCATGGATGCCACGGAGGCTCAGGCGGTCCTGCGTTTCGCCCCGCAGGCCGCGAGCGTGCCGGTCGGCAAGGTGCTGGACAGCGCCATCGCCAACGCCGCGCACAACTACGACCACAGTGACGCCTCTTCGCTGGTCATCAGCGAGGCGTACGTGGATGAGGGCCCGACCCTGAAGCGGTTCCGTCCGCGTGCCCAGGGCCGTGCCTACCGGATCCGTAAGCGGACCAGCCACATCACCGTGGTCGTCAGCAGCAAGGAAGGAACCCGGTAATGGGCCAGAAGGTTAACCCGCATGGGTTCCGGCTCGGCATCACCACGGACTTCAAGTCCCGCTGGTACGCCGACAAGCTGTACAAGGACTACGTCAAGGAAGACGTCGCCATCCGTCGGATGATGACGTCCGGCATGGAGCGCGCCGGCATCTCGAAGGTGGAGATCGAGCGCACCCGTGACCGTGTGCGTGTGGACATCCACACCGCGCGTCCCGGCATCGTCATCGGCCGCCGCGGCGCCGAGGCCGACCGCATCCGCGGCGACCTCGAGAAGCTGACGGGCAAGCAGGTCCAGCTGAACATCCTCGAGGTCAAGAACCCCGAGATGGACGCCCAGCTGGTCGCCCAGGCCGTCGCCGAGCAGCTCTCCTCCCGCGTCTCCTTCCGCCGTGCCATGCGCAAGAGCATGCAGGGCACCATGAAGGCCGGCGCCAAGGGCATCAAGATCCAGTGCGGTGGCCGTCTCGGCGGCGCCGAGATGTCCCGCTCGGAGTTCTACCGCGAGGGCCGTGTGCCGCTGCACACGCTCCGCGCGAACGTGGACTACGGCTTCTTCGAGGCCAAGACGACCTTCGGTCGCATTGGCGTGAAGGTCTGGATCTACAAGGGCGACGTCAAGAACATCGCCGAGGTCCGCGCCGAGAACGCCGCGGCCCGTGCGGGTAACCGCCCGGCCCGTGGCGCGGGTGGCGCTGGCGACCGTCCCGCCGGCCGTGGTGGCCGCGGTGGCGAGCGTGGCGGCCGCGGCCGCAAGCCGCAGCAGCAGTCCGCGCCGGCTGCCGAGGCCCCCAAGGCCGACGCTCCCGCCGCCGCTGCCGCTCCGGCTGAGAGCACCGGAACGGAGGCCTGACCGAAATGCTGATCCCCCGTAGGGTCAAGCACCGCAAGCAGCACCACCCCAAGCGCTCGGGCATGAGCAAGGGTGGTACGCAGGTTGCGTTCGGCGAGTACGGCATTCAGGCCCTCACGCCGGCGTACGTGACCAACCGCCAGATCGAGGCGGCTCGTATCGCGATGACCCGCCACATCAAGCGTGGCGGCAAGGTCTGGATCAACATCTACCCGGACCGCCCCCTCACGAAGAAGCCCGCCGAGACCCGCATGGGTTCCGGTAAGGGTTCTCCCGAGTGGTGGATCGCGAACGTCAAGCCGGGTCGGGTGATGTTCGAACTGTCCTACCCGAACGAGAAGATCGCGCGCGAGGCCCTGACCCGTGCGGCCCACAAGCTGCCGATGAAGTGCAAGATCGTGAAGCGCGAAGCAGGTGAGCTGTGATGTCGGCCGGTACCAAGGCGTCCGAGCTGCGCGAGCTGGGCAACGAGGAGCTTCTCAACAAGCTCCGCGAGGCCAAGGAAGAGCTGTTCAACCTCCGCTTCCAGGCGGCGACGGGTCAGCTCGAGAACCACGGTCGGCTCAAGTCCGTCCGTAAGGACATCGCCCGGATCTACACCCTGATGCGTGAGCGTGAGCTGGGCATCGAGACGGTGGAGAACGCCTGATGAGCGAGAGCAACGTGACTGAGCAGAAGACCGAGCGCAACGCTCGCAAGGTCCGCGAGGGCCTCGTCGTCAGCGACAAGATGGACAAGACCGTCGTCGTCGCTGTCGAGGACCGCGTCAAGCACGCGCTGTACGGCAAGGTCATCCGCCGTACGAACAAGCTCAAGGCTCACGACGAGCAGAACGCTGCCGGCATCGGCGACCGCGTCCTCCTGATGGAGACCCGGAAGCTGTCCGCCACGAAGCACTGGCGCGTCATCGAGATCCTCGAGAAGGCCAAGTAATTACTCGAGGGGTTTCCCTCGGGTCAGTTCCGCCAGGCTCGGTGGAGAAGCGCTGATCATCAGCGCTTCTCCGCCGGGAACCGGCAGACAATCAGGAGATAGACGTGATCCAGCAGGAGTCGCGACTGCGTGTCGCCGACAACACTGGTGCCAAGGAGATCCTTTGCATCCGTGTTCTCGGTGGCTCGGGTCGCCGCTACGCGGGCATCGGTGACGTCATCGTCGCCACCGTCAAGGACGCGATCCCCGGCGGCAACGTGAAGAAGGGTGACGTCGTCAAGGCGGTCATCGTTCGCACCGTCAAGGAGCGCCGCCGCCAGGACGGCTCGTACATCCGCTTCGACGAGAACGCCGCTGTCATTCTCAAGAACGACGGCGACCCTCGTGGCACCCGTATCTTCGGCCCGGTCGGCCGTGAGCTGCGCGAGAAGAAGTTCATGAAGATCATCTCGCTCGCGCCGGAGGTGCTGTAAGCATGAAGATCAAGAAGGGCGACCTGGTCCAGGTCATCACCGGTAAGGACAAGGGCAAGCAGGGCAAGGTCGTCACGGCCTTCCCCCGCGAGAACCGCGTCCTCGTCGAGGGTGTCAACCGGGTCAAGAAGCACACCAAGGCCGGCCCCTCGCAGGCCGGCGGCATCGTGACGACCGAGGCCCCGATCCACGTGAGCAACGTTCAGCTCGTCGTGGAGAAGGACGGCAAGAAGGTCGTCACGCGTGTCGGTTACCGCTTCGACGACGAGGGCAACAAGATCCGCGTTGCCAAGCGGACGGGTGAGGACATCTGATGGCTACCACCACTCCGCGTCTCAAGACGAAGTACCGCGAGGAGATCGCGGGCAAGCTGCGCGACGAGTTCTCGTACGAGAACGTCATGCAGATCCCCGGCCTCGTGAAGATCGTGGTCAACATGGGTGTCGGCGACGCCGCCCGTGACTCGAAGCTGATCGACGGCGCGATCCGCGACCTCACGACGATCACCGGTCAGAAGCCGGCCGTCACGAAGGCCCGCAAGTCCATCGCGCAGTTCAAGCTCCGCGAGGGCCAGCCGATCGGCGCCCACGTCACGCTCCGTGGCGACCGCATGTGGGAGTTCCTGGACCGCACCCTGTCGCTCGCGCTCCCGCGCATCCGCGACTTCCGCGGCCTGTCCCCCAAGCAGTTCGACGGCCGTGGCAACTACACCTTCGGTCTCACGGAGCAGGTCATGTTCCACGAGATCGACCAGGACAAGATCGACCGTGTCCGGGGTATGGACATCACCGTGGTGACCACGGCGACCAACGACGACGAGGGCCGTGCCCTTCTGCGTCACCTCGGCTTCCCGTTCAAGGAGGCGTAAGCGAGATGGCGAAGAAGGCTCTCATCGCGAAGGCTGCCCGCAAGCCCAAGTTCGGCGTGCGCGGCTACACGCGCTGCCAGCGCTGTGGTCGTCCCCACTCCGTGTACCGCAAGTTCGGCCTGTGCCGCGTGTGCCTCCGTGAGATGGCTCACCGTGGCGAGCTGCCGGGCGTGACCAAGAGCTCCTGGTAATCCCCTAGTTGGGATGACCGGAGTCTCTCGGTAAGCATTGGGTCGGCGGAGGCCCACCCCCGTCATGCCGTAGGCTGGTGGGGTTGGGCGTCCGCCGCCCGTACGACTTACTACGCCGTAGGTCCCCGCGCCGCACCCGTCCCGCCCCTGTGTGGGGAGAGGGATGGCGCACTGGAAACCCCGGCGAGAGAGGCCGAAGGCCAATTCATGACCATGACTGATCCGATCGCGGACATGCTGACTCGTCTGCGTAACGCGAACTCGGCATACCACGACACCGTGACGATGCCGCACAGCAAGATCAAGTCTCACATCGCGGAAATCCTCCAGCAGGAGGGCTTCATCACGGGCTGGAAGGTCGAGGACGCCGAGGTCGGCAAGAGCCTCGTCCTCGAGCTCAAGTTCGGTCCGAACCGTGAGCGCTCCATCGCGGGCATCAAGCGGATCTCGAAGCCCGGTCTCCGGGTTTACGCGAAGTCCACCAACCTGCCGAAGGTTCTCGGCGGCCTGGGCGTGGCGATCATCTCCACGTCCCACGGTCTCCTGACCGGCCAGCAGGCAGGCAAGAAGGGCGTAGGTGGGGAAGTCCTCGCCTACGTCTGGTAGTCGGGAACGGAGGAATAGCTAATGTCGCGTATTGGCAAGCTGCCTATCCAGGTTCCCGCCGGCGTGGACGTCACCATCGAGGGCCGCACGGTCACGGTGAAGGGTTCCAAGGGCACCCTGAACCACACCGTCGCCGCGCCGATCGAGATCGTTAAGGGTGAGGACGGCGTTCTCAACGTCACCCGCCCGAACGACGAGCGTCAGAACAAGGCCCTCCACGGCCTGTCCCGCACGCTGGTGGCCAACATGATCACCGGTGTGACCCAGGGTTACGTCAAGGCGCTCGAGATCAGCGGTGTCGGTTACCGCGTCGCCGCGAAGGGCTCCAACCTGGAGTTCCAGCTCGGTTACAGCCACCCGATCCTGGTCGAGGCGCCCGAGGGCATCTCGTTCAAGGTCGAGTCGCCGACCAAGTTCTCGGTCGAGGGCATCGACAAGCAGAAGGTCGGCGAGGTCGCCGCCAACATCCGCAAGCTGCGCAAGCCCGACCCGTACAAGGCCAAGGGCGTCAAGTACGCGGGCGAGGTCATCCGCCGCAAGGTCGGAAAGGCTGGTAAGTAAAGCCATGGCATACGGTGTGAAGATCGCCAAGGGCGACGCCTACAAGGGCGCCGCCAAGAAGCGCCGCCACATCCGCATCCGCAAGAACGTGTCGGGTACGGCGGAGCGTCCGCGCCTCGTCGTGACGCGTTCCAACCGCGGCATCACCGCTCAGGTCATCGACGACCTCAAGGGTCACACCCTTGCGTCGGCGTCGACCCTGGACGCGTCGATCCGCGGTGGCGAGGGCGACAAGTCCGCGAAGGCCAAGCAGGTCGGTTCCCTGGTCGCCGAGCGCGCCAAGGCCGCCGGCGTCGAGGCTGTCGTGTTCGACCGTGGTGGCAACAGGTACGCCGGGCGCATTGCCGCTCTGGCTGACGCCGCCCGCGAAGCCGGGCTGAAGTTCTGAGCCCCGGTTCCGGGACTAACGGACGTAACAGAGAGAGGTAAATCCAATGGCTGGACCCCAGCGCCGCGGAAGCGGTGCCGGTGGCGGCGAGCGGCGGGACCGGAAGGGCCGCGACGGTGGCGCTGCCGCCGAGAAGACCGCGTACGTTGAGCGCGTCGTCGCGATCAACCGCGTCGCCAAGGTTGTCAAGGGTGGTCGCCGCTTCAGCTTCACCGCGCTGGTCGTGGTGGGCGACGGTGACGGCACCGTAGGTGTCGGTTACGGCAAGGCCAAGGAAGTTCCCGCGGCCATCGCCAAGGGCGTCGAGGAAGCCAAGAAGAACTTCTTCAAGGTTCCCCGCATCCAGGGCACCATCCCTCACCCGATCCAGGGCGAGAAGGCCGCGGGCGTCGTCCTGCTCAAGCCGGCTTCCCCCGGTACCGGTGTGATCGCCGGTGGCCCGGTGCGCGCCGTCCTCGAGTGCGCCGGCGTTCACGACATCCTGTCGAAGTCGCTCGGCTCCGACAACGCGATCAACATCGTGCACGCGACCGTGGAGGCCCTCAAGGGCCTGCAGCGTCCCGAGGAGATCGCGGCCCGCCGCGGTCTGCCCCTCGAGGACGTCGCTCCCGCGGCTCTGCTCCGTGCGCGTGCCGGGGCGGGTGCGTAATGGCTCGCCTCAAGGTCACGCAGACGAAGTCGTACATCGGCAGCAAGCAGAACCACCGCGACACCCTGCGTTCGCTCGGCCTGAAGAGGGTCAACGACGTGGTTGTCAAGGAGGACCGCCCCGAGTTCCGCGGCATGGTGCACACCGTCCGCCACCTCGTGACGGTCGAGGAGGTTGACTGACATGGCGGAGAACAACCCGCTGAAGGCCCACAACCTCCGTCCCGCCCCCGGCGCCAAGACCGCGAAGACCCGTGTCGGTCGTGGTGAGGCGTCGAAGGGTAAGACGGCCGGTCGTGGTACCAAGGGCACGAAGGCCCGTTACCAGGTTCCGCAGCGCTTCGAGGGTGGGCAGATGCCCCTCCACATGCGTCTGCCGAAGCTCAAGGGCTTCAAGAACCCCTTCCGCACCGAGTACCAGGTCGTGAACCTGGACAAGCTCACCTCGCTCTACCCGCAGGGTGGCGAGGTCACGGTGGCCGATCTGGTCGCCAAGGGTGCCGTTCGCAAGAACCAGCTCGTCAAGGTCCTGGGCCAGGGCGAGGTCTCCGTGGCGCTGCAGGTGACGGTCGACGCCGTCTCCGGCTCCGCCAAGGAGAAGATCGCCGCCGCCGGCGGCACGGTCACCGAGCTCGTCTGAGCTCCGGTTCGACAGCACTGAGCCCGGCCGGCTCCCTTCGGGGAGCCGGCCGGGCCTCTTTGCGTACGGGGGCGGGGAGAGGGCCCTCGGCGCCTCCGCCGGAGACGGCTCGCGGAGCGGTCGGCAGCCCGCTCCGCGCGGGCGGTGCGGACCCGGCCGGTGGGGCCGGAACCGCTCGAACGTTCTTCCGGGGGAGGGGGGGCGTGTCCCCGCGGCTCCCGGCCGGGACGGACGCCCCACGGAAGTAGATGCCGGACACCCGGGGCGCCGCCCGTGACCGGTACCGGGCCGACGTGTCTCGAGACGTTTCCTGCTGACTGTGGGGCCGGGTATGGTAGCCGCTGATAGCTTCCCCGGCAGTCTGCGCTTCTCGCGTGCGGCTGCCGTGTTCTGTACTCGCTCCCATACAAACCGTCACCCTCACGCGCGTAACGCGGGGGTCGCAGGAGGCACCGTGCTCACCGCGTTCGCCCGGGCGTTCAAGACGCCCGACCTGCGCAAGAAGCTGCTCTTCACGCTCGCCATCATCGTGCTGTACCGGCTCGGGGCGCACATCCCCGTCCCCGGCGTCAGCTACGAGGCCGTCCAGCAGTGTGTCAAGCAGGCCAGCGAGGGCAACAACAGCCTCTTCGGCCTGGTCAACATGTTCAGTGGCGGGGCACTGCTGCAGATCACCATCTTCGCGCTCGGCATCATGCCGTACATCACGGCGAGCATCATCCTGCAGCTGCTGACCGTCGTGATCCCGCGCCTCGAGGCCCTCAAGAAGGAGGGTCAGTCCGGTACCGCCAAGATCACGCAGTACACCCGGTACCTGACGATCGCCCTCGCCGTCCTCCAGGGCACCGGTCTCGTCGCGACCGCCAAGAGCGGCGCGCTCTTCAGCGGCTGCGTCGTCGCCGACCAGGTCGTGCCCGACCAGTCGATCTTCACCATCGCCACCATGGTCATCACGATGACCGCCGGCACGGCCGCCGTCATGTGGCTCGGTGAGCTGATCACCGACCGCGGCATCGGCAACGGCATGTCGATCCTGATGTTCATCTCGATCGCCGCCGGCTTCCCGGGCGCCCTGTGGGCCATCAAGGAGAGCGGCACCCTGGCCGACGGCTGGATCGAGTTCGGCGTCGTCATCCTCATCGGCTTCGTGATGGTGGGCCTGGTGGTCTTCGTCGAGCAGGCCCAGCGGCGCATCCCGGTCCAGTACGCGAAGCGCATGATCGGCCGGCGCTCCTACGGCGGTACGTCCACGTACATCCCGCTGAAGGTGAACCAGGCAGGTGTGATTCCTGTCATCTTCGCGTCGTCGCTGCTCTACATCCCGGCGCTCGTGGCGCAGTTCTCGAGCTCCACCTCCGGCTGGAAGACCTGGATCGAAGCCCACTTCGTCAAGGGTGACCACCCCTATTACATCGCCACCTACTTCCTCCTGATCGTGTTCTTCGCCTTCTTCTACGTGGCGATCTCGTTCAACCCCGAGGAAGTCGCCGACAACATGAAGAAGTATGGTGGCTTCATCCCGGGTATCCGGGCCGGTCGACCTACTGCCGAGTACCTGAGCTACGTGCTCAACAGGATCACTTGGCCGGGCTCGCTGTACTTGGGTCTGATCGCTCTCGTGCCGACGACGGCGTTGGCAGGCTTCGGCGGCGCCAATGCCAACTTCCCCTTCGGCGGGACGAGCATCCTGATCATCGTGGGTGTGGGGCTGGAGACCGTGAAGCAGATCGAGAGCCAGCTCCAGCAGCGCAATTACGAAGGGTTCCTCCGCTGATGCGAATCGTCCTCGTCGGACCGCCCGGTGCGGGCAAGGGCACGCAGGCCGCGTTCCTTGCCAAGAACCTGGACATCCCGCACATCTCCACGGGTGATCTGTTCCGCGCCAACATCTCTCAGGGCACGGAGCTGGGCCTCAAGGCCAAGGCGTTCATGGACGCCGGTGACCTGGTGCCCGACGAGGTGACCATCGGGATGGCCAAGGACCGCATGGAGCAGCCGGACGCCGTCAACGGCTTCCTGCTCGACGGGTTCCCCCGGAACGTCGCTCAGGCCGAGGCGCTGGACGCCGTCCTGAAGGCCGAGGGCATGGAGCTCGACGCGGTCCTGGACCTGGAGGTCCCCGAGGACGAGGTCGTGAAGCGGATCGCGGGCCGCCGCATCTGCCGCAAGGACAGCGCGCACGTCTTCCACGTGACGTACAACGCGCCGAAGACCGAGGGCGTCTGCGACGTCTGCGGCGGCGAGCTCTACCAGCGCGACGACGACTCCGAGGGGACCGTCCGCCGGCGCCTGGAGGTCTACCACACGCAGACCGAGCCGATCATCGACTACTACCGGGCGCAGAACCTGGTCGTGACGATCTCGGCGCTCGGCAAGGTGGACGAGGTCACCGCCAAGGCGATGGACGCGCTCAAGAAGTAACCCCGGTTCGTTCGACACGGCCGCGGTGCCCCTCGGGGGCGCCGCGGCCGTATCGTTGTTCCGTCCCCCTTTTACCCAGTGGAAAGGCCCCGGCCACGATGGTGCAGATCAAGACCCCCGAGCAGATCGCGAAGATGCGCGAGGCGGGGCTGGTCGTCGCCGCCATCCACGCGGCGACCCGCGAGGCGGCCGTGCCGGGCGCCACGACCCGGGACCTGGACGAGGTCGCGCGCAAGGTCATCGCCGACCACGGGGCGAAGTCGAACTTCCTCGGGTACGGCGGGTTCCCCGCGACGATCTGCACCTCGGTGAACGAGGTCGTCGTCCACGGCATCCCCGACGACAAGACCGTCCTCAAGGACGGCGACATCATCTCGATCGACTGCGGCGCGATCGTGGACGGCTGGCACGGCGACGCGGCCTACACGGCCTTCGTGGGCACCGGCCACGCGCCCGAGCTGGTCGAGCTCTCCCGGGTGACCGAGGAGTCGATGTGGGCCGGCATCGCGGCCATGAAGACCGGCAACCGCCTGGTCGACGTCTCGAAGGCGATCGAGACCTACATCAAGCGGCAGCCGCGGCCGGCGGTCGGCGACCACAGCCTCGGCCGGTACGGGATCATCGAGGACTACGGCGGCCACGGCATCGGCACCGAGATGCACATGGACCCGCACCTCCTGAACTACGTCTCCCGCAAGCGCGGCAAGGGCCCGAAGCTGGTCCCCGGCCTCTGCCTGGCGATCGAGCCGATGGTCTCCCTGGGCACCCCCCGCACGGAGGTCCTGGAGGACGACTGGACGGTCATCACCACGGACGGCACCTGGTCCTCCCACTGGGAGCACAGCGTGGCCGTGACGGAGGAGGGCCCGCTGGTCCTGACGGCGGTCGACGGGGGGAAGGCGAAGCTCGCGGAGCTGGGCGTCGTGGCGGCCCCGGATCCGTTGGCGTAAGTACGGATTTTCTACGGCGAGGTGCTTTGCATAAGGATCATTTCGGGTGGGCAGACTTCCCGATTCGTCTTTTGCTTGCGCCTGACGTAGACTGATGCGTCGGCTCTCGTGTACCCGTGTGTCCGCACCGGGCGGCGAAAGTCGATCAAGGTAGCCGATTCGAAAGGCGAAGCGTGGCCAAGAAGCAAGGTGCCATCGAGATCGAGGGCACCGTGATCGAGTCCCTCCCGAACGCCATGTTCAAGGTGGAACTCCAGAACGGTCACAAGGTCCTCGCGCACATCTCCGGCAAGATGCGGATGCACTACATCCGAATCCTCCCGGACGACCGGGTCGTCGTGGAGCTCTCTCCGTACGACCTGACGCGTGGCCGGATCGTCTACCGCTACAAGTAGATCTTGCCCGCACCCCGCCTCCGCGCGCGGGTGGTGGCACTGACCCGGAGAACCTCACACCCATGAAGGTCAAGCCGAGCGTCAAGAAGATCTGCGACAAGTGCAAGGTGATCCGCCGTCACGGCCGGGTCATGGTCATCTGCGACAACCTGCGCCACAAGCAGCGCCAGGGCTGACGCACGCCGACCGACCTGCATCTCGCAGCTCTTCGCGCGACGCATAGCAACACGTACATACGCAGAGCCCGTCGGGCCGTGTTCACACGGTTGACGGCACCTCCGGCGGGGGCCGGGGACCCGACCTGTACCTCATACGGCAGCCGGGAACGGTTCTGCAGCAGACCCCCGAGAACACAGGAGCCATTGAATGGCACGCGTTTCCGGTGTTGACATCCCGCGCGAAAAGCGTGTGGTGGTCGCACTCACCTACGTCTTCGGTATCGGGCGCACCCGGTCCGAGGAGATTCTCGCCGCGACCGGCGTGAACCCGTCCACCCGTGTCCGCGACCTCGCCGAGGAAGACCTCGTCAAGATCCGCGAGTACGTGGACGCCAACCTCCGTACCGAGGGTGACCTCCGCCGTGAGATCGCCGCCGACATCCGCCGCAAGGTCGAGATCGGCTGCTACCAGGGCCTCCGCCACCGTCGTGGCCTGCCCGTCCGCGGTCAGCGCACCAGCACGAACGCCCGTACCCGCAAGGGCCCGCGTCGCGCCATCGCCGGCAAGAAGAAGCCGGGCAAGAAGTAGTCCTCAGCGGACGCTTGACCAAGCGGTCTTCGCTGTAGGACCGACCACCTCCCGTAGGAGTTATAGATGCCCCCCAAGGGTCGTCAGGGCGCTGCCAAGAAGGTGCGCCGCAAGGAAAAGAAGAACGTCGCTCACGGCCACGCGCACATCAAGAGCACGTTCAACAACACGATCGTCTCGATCACGGACCCCTCGGGCAACGTGATCTCCTGGGCCTCCGCCGGCCACGTCGGCTTCAAGGGCTCGCGCAAGTCCACCCCCTTCGCCGCGCAGATGGCCGCCGAGTCGGCCGCCCGCCGCGCGCAGGAGCACGGCATGCGCAAGGTCGACGTCTTCGTCAAGGGTCCCGGCTCCGGCCGTGAGACCGCGATCCGCTCCCTCCAGGCCACCGGCCTCGAGGTCGGCTCGATCCAGGACGTCACCCCCACGCCGCACAACGGCTGCCGTCCCCCCAAGCGCCGCCGCGTCTGACGCACGGCTGCTTGTTCAGGACTTCGGGCGGTACGGCTCTTCGGGGCCGTGCCGCCCGTACCCTTGCAGGACAAGTCGGACGTCAAATAGTGGGCGTCCACGACTGAAGGACACAACATGCTTATCGCTCAGCGTCCGTCGCTGACCGAAGAGGTCGTCGACGAGTTCCGCTCCCGGTTCGTGATCGAGCCGCTGGAGCCGGGCTTCGGCTACACCCTCGGCAACTCCCTCCGCCGTACCCTCCTCTCCTCGATCCCGGGTGCCGCCGTCACCAGCATCCGCGTCGACGGGGTCCTGCACGAGTTCACCACCGTGCCGGGCGTCAAGGAGGACGTCACCGACCTCATCCTGAACATCAAGCAGCTGGTCGTCTCCTCGGAGCACGACGAGCCGGTCGTGATGTACCTGCGCAAGCAGGGCCCGGGTCTGGTCACCGCCGCCGACATCGCGCCCCCGGCCGGTGTCGAGGTGCACAACCCCGACCTCGTCCTGGCGACCCTGAACGCCAAGGGCAAGCTGGAGATGGAGCTGACCGTCGAGCGCGGCCGCGGCTACGTCTCCGCCGTGCAGAACAAGCAGGTCGGCCAGGAGATCGGCCGCATCCCGGTCGACTCCATCTACTCGCCGGTGCTCAAGGTCACGTACAAGGTCGAGGCGACCCGTGTCGAGCAGCGCACCGACTTCGACAAGCTGATCGTCGACGTCGAGACCAAGCAGGCCATGCGCCCGCGCGACGCCATGGCGTCCGCCGGCAAGACCCTGGTCGAGCTGTTCGGTCTGGCGCGCGAGCTCAACATCGACGCCGAGGGCATCGACATGGGCCCGTCCCCGACGGACGCCGCCCTGGCCGCCGACCTGGCGCTGCCGATCGAGGAGCTGGAGCTCACCGTCCGCTCCTACAACTGCCTCAAGCGCGAGGGCATCCACTCCGTGGGTGAGCTCGTGGCGCGTTCCGAGGCAGACCTGCTCGACATCCGCAACTTCGGTGCGAAGTCGATCGACGAGGTCAAGGCGAAGCTGGCCGGTATGGGCCTCGCGCTGAAGGACTCGCCGCCCGGATTCGACCCGACCGCCGCGGCGGACGCGTTCGGCGCGGACGACGATGCGGATGCGGGCTTCGTGGAGACCGAGCAGTACTGAGAACTCGGGCCTCACGGTCCGTACCCGGGTGCGGGTGAGCTGTGCTTGATCGCGCAGTTCCCCGCGCCCCTTCCGGGCGCCTCTTCGAGGCCTTCCGGATCTCCGACGGGTGACCGCCCGCTCGGACACTGACATCGGTACCTCATACGGCCGGTGCAGATCACAAGGAGAAACACCATGCCGCGTCCCGCGAAGGGTGCCCGCCTCGGCGGTTCCGCCGCGCACGAGAAGCTGCTCCTCGCCAACCTGGCGAAGTCGCTCTTCGAGCACGGCCGCATCACCACGACCGAGGCCAAGGCCCGCCGCCTGCGTCCGGTCGCCGAGCGCCTGATCACCAAGGCGAAGAAGGGCGACATCCACAACCGTCGCCTGGTGCTGCAGTCGATCACCGACAAGGGGATCGTCCACACCCTCTTCACCGAGATCGCCCCGCGTTACTCGGAGCGTCCGGGTGGCTACACCCGCATCACCAAGATCGGCAACCGTCGTGGCGACAACGCCCCGATGGCCGTGATCGAGCTGGTCGAGGGCGAGATCGCCAAGAAGGCGACCGTCGCCGAGGCCGAGGCCGCCACCAAGCGCGCCGTCAAGGAGGCCGACGAGGCCCCCAAGGCCGAGGAGACCAAGGCCGACGAGGCTCCGGCGGAGGAGTCGAAGGACGCGTAAGCGTCTTTCCGGCTGTTTCGTGTGCGGGCCCGCACCCCTCGTGGGTGCGGGCCCGTTCCCGTGTTTTGAGAGGATCTCCGCGTGAGCGACGACGTGCAGGACGGTTTCGTACGGGTCCGGCTGGACCTTTCGTACGACGGCAAGGACTTCTCCGGCTGGGCCAAGCAGGCCCACGGGCGGCGGACCGTCCAGGGGGACATCGAGGACGCCCTGCGGACCGTGACCCGGTCCCAGGAGACGTACGAGCTGACCGTCGCCGGGCGGACCGACGCCGGCGTGCACGCGCGCGGCCAGGTCGCCCACGTCGACCTGCCCGTGGAGCTGTGGCAGGAGCACCGCGACAAGCTGCTGAGGCGGCTCGCCGGGCGCCTCGCGCACGACGTGCGGGTCTGGTCCCTGACCGAGGCCCCCAGTGGCTTCAACGCCCGCTTCTCCGCGATCTGGCGCCGCTACGCCTACCGCGTCACCGACAACCCCGGCGGGGTCGACCCGCTGCTGCGCGGACACGTGCTCTGGCACGACTGGGCCCTCGACATGGACGCCATGAACGAGGCCGCCGCCGCGCTCGTCGGCGAGCACGACTTCGCCGCGTACTGCAAGCGGCGCGAGGGCGCCACCACCATCCGCACCCTCCAGGAGCTGCGCTGGGAGCGGCGGCCCGGCGGCGTCCTCGAAGCGACCGTGAAGGCGGACGCCTTCTGCCACAACATGGTCCGCTCGCTCGTCGGCGCGCTGCTCTTCGTCGGCGACGGGCACCGGCCGGTGGACTGGCCGGGCAAGGTGCTCGCGGCCGGCGTCCGGGACTCGGCCGTGCACGTCGTACGGCCGCACGGCCTCACCCTCGAAGAGGTCGGCTACCCGGCCGACGAGCTGCTCGCCGCCCGCAACCGGGAGGCGCGCAACAAGCGGTCACTGCCCAGGAGCGCCGGCTGCTGCTGAGGCCTGGGACTTGCCGCGGGCGTAGATCTGGTTGAAGGCGAAGGTGCCCAGGTCGTCGCTGGACCGGAAGACGCCCTGGTCGGACGTGGTGACCTTCTTGCCATTGGTGAAGCCGGCCTGGGTGAAGTACGCGTACCGGCCGATCGAGTTAGAGCGGCGCAGACAGACCGTGGCGTGGCAGAAGTCGCCCACGCCCGCGCCGACCAGGGGCGCGATGCCGCCGACGGCCTGCTCCTTCGCCTTGAGGGCCGCGGCCTCGGAGGGGAAGACGGCGACGCCGACGGTGACCGCCACGCCGTCCCGCACGTAGGTGGCCCGCAGCATTCGTTGGCAGCCGTTCTTCTTCAGGACCGTGCCGAGGCCGCCCTGGGTGACGGCCGCGCAGTTCGTCGTGGCGGAGGTCGCGCCCTTCTTGTACGGACGTCCGCTCATGGTCAGCTTCGTGCCCGGGAAGAGGCCCTCGGCGGTGAGCGGGGCCTTGTCCTTCTTCGGATCCGAGATGTAGTCCTTCGGGTTCGGCGGGGGCGGCGGCGCCACCGAGGAGAAGGTCGGCTCGGGGGAGGGGGCCTCGGTGGGGGAGACCGCGCCGGTGGGGGTCCCGCCGCCGTTCTTCGCGGTGTCGTCCTTCTTGCCGGTGGCCACCACGGCGGTGGCGACGATCGCGCCGACGAGCAGGGTGGCCAGGACGCCGCCGCCGATCATCAGCCGGCGCCTGCGGCGGTTGCGGGAGGCCGAGGCGTCGGCCAGGGCGCTCCAGTCGGGGGTGGAGCCGCCGCCCCGGGCGCCGGGGAAGGGGTCGGGGGCCGGGGCCGGTGCGCCCGGGAAGGGGGCCGGAGCGCCGCCGCCCCGGGGGCCGGAGCCGGAGCCGGAGTACGGGCCGGGGTATCCGTAGCCGCCCGCCCCCTGCCCGTACCCCTGCCCCTGTCCCTGTCCCTGGCCCTGCTGTCCGTGGCCGCCGGGCTGCTGCCCGTACCCCTGCTGCCCCTGCTGCCGCGGCTCCTGCGGCCACTGCGGTCCCCCAAAGCTCATGCCGCGCATCCTAAACCGGTTGGGTCCGGGCGGCGCGGGCGGTGACAATGCACCTCATGGGACACGTCGAGGCCGCACATCTGGAGTACTACCTTCCCGACGGGAGGGTCCTGCTCGGGGACGCCTCCTTCCGGGTCGGGGAGGGGGCCGTCGTCGCCCTCGTCGGGGCCAACGGCGCCGGGAAGACGACCCTGCTCCGAATGATCGCCGGGGAGCTCAAGCCGCACGGCGGCTCCGTCACCGTCAGCGGCGGCCTCGGCGTGATGCCGCAGTTCGTCGGCTCCGTACGGGACGGCTCGACCGTCCGCGACCTGCTCGTCTCGGTCGCGCAGCCCCGGATCCGGGAGGCCGCGAAGGCGGTCGACGAGGCCGAGCACCTGATCATGACCGTCGACGACGAGGCCGCGCAGATGACGTACGCGCAGGCGCTCTCCGACTGGGCCGAGGTGCAGGGCTACGAGGCGGAGACCGTCTGGGACATCTGCACCACGGCCGCGCTCGGCGTCCCGTACGAGAAGGCGCAGTTCCGGGAGGCCCGGACGCTCTCCGGCGGCGAGCAGAAGCGCCTTGTGCTCGAAGCGCTGCTGCGCGGCCCCGACGAGGTGCTGCTCCTGGACGAGCCGGACAACTACCTCGACGTGCCCGGCAAGCGGTGGCTGGAGGAGCGGCTGCGGGAAACCCGCAAGACCGTGCTCTTCATCTCCCACGACCGGGAGCTGCTGTCCCGGGCCGCGCAGAAGATCGTCGCGGTCGAGCCCGGACCGGCCGGTTCGGACGTGTGGGTGCACGGCGGCGGCTTCGACACCTTCCACGAGGCGCGGCGGGAGCGGTTCGCCCGCTTCGAGGAGCTGAAGCGGCGCTGGGAGGAGAAGCACGCCCAGCTCAAGAAGCTCGTGGTGAACCTGCGGCAGGCGGCCGCGGTCAGCCACGAGATGGCCTCGCGGTACGCGGCGGCGCAGACCCGGCTGAGGAAGTTCGAGGAGGCCGGGCCGCCGCCGGAGCCGCCGCGCGAGCAGGACATCCGGATGCGGCTGCGCGGCGGACGGACCGGGGTGCGGGCCGTGACCTGCGAGAACCTCGAACTGACCGGGCTGATGAAGCCGTTCTCCCTGGAGGTCTTCTACGGGGAGCGGGTCGCCGTCCTCGGCTCGAACGGCTCCGGCAAGTCGCACTTCCTGCGGCTGCTCGCCGGGGACGGTTCGGTCGCGCACACCGGGACGTGGAAGCTGGGCGCCCGGGTCGTGCCCGGCCACTTCGCGCAGACCCACGCCCACCCGGAGCTGGCCGGGCGCCCGCTCGTCGACATCCTGTGGACCGAGCACTCCAAGGACCGGGGCGGGGCGATGTCCGTGCTGCGCCGGTACGAGCTGGAGCGCCAGGGCGACCAGCCCTTCGACAAGCTCTCGGGCGGCCAGCAGGCCCGCTTCCAGATCCTGCTGCTCGAACTGGCGGGCACGACGGCGCTGCTGCTCGACGAGCCGACGGACAACCTGGACCTGGAGTCGGCCGAGGCGCTCCAGGACGGCCTGGAGTCGTACGAGGGGACGGTGCTGGCCGTCACGCACGACCGCTGGTTCGCGAAGAGCTTCGACCGGTACCTGGTCTTCGGCTCGGACGGGGTCGTGCGGGAGACGAGCGAGCCGGTCTGGGACGAGCGGCGGGTCGAGCGGGCGCGGTAGGGGCGCGCCGGGGGCGTGTGCCGGGCGGGGTGGGGCCGCGCCGGGCGCGGTGGGGTCGCGCGTTTTGACCCGTCCGGGGTGGCCCGGGTACTGTTGCGGTTTGTTATGCGCAGTGGCCTCGTCGTTCTCACGCGAAGGGCCCCGCGCAGGTTCCCTGGAGCAGTTACCAGTGGCTCGCATACGGGCGGTGTCCCGGCAGTGCAGGCCCCAGCTGCATGATCGCTTCAGGTGTGTCTGGACTCCATCCACTGAAGAAGCGAAGGCTACGAAGTGCGTACGTACAGCCCCAAGCCCGGCGATGTCACTCGCCAGTGGCACATCATCGACGCGCAGGACATCGTCCTGGGCCGTCTGGCGACCACGGCCGCGAACCTCCTGCGAGGCAAGCACAAGCCGGTGTACGCCCCCCACATGGACATGGGCGACTTCGTCATCATCATCAACGCCGACAAGGTCCACCTGTCCGGCAACAAGAAGACCCAGAAGCTGGCGTACCGCCACTCCGGCTTCCCGGGCGGTCTGCGCTCCGTCCGCTACGACGAGCTGCTGGCCAAGAACCCCGAGAAGGCCGTCGAGAAGGCCATCAAGGGCATGATCCCCAAGAACACCCTGGGCCGTCAGATGCTCTCGAAGCTGAAGGTCTACGCGGGCGAGAACCACCCGCACGCTGCTCAGCAGCCGGTCCCGTTCGAGATCACCCAGGTCGCGCAGTAGTTCCGGCCACACCCCCTAAGAACGAAAGAAATCTGAGGAGCATCGTGGCCGAGACCACCCCCGAGACCCCCGTCGACGAGTTCGAGGGCGTCGAGGAGTACACCACCGAGACCGAGCTCGTCGAGGGTGAGTACACCTCCGAGTCGCTCGCGTCCCGCTTCGGCGACCCGCAGCCGGCCGCCGGCCTGGGCCGTCGCAAGAACGCCATCGCCCGCGTCCGGATCGTTCCGGGCACCGGCAAGTGGAAGATCAACGGTCGCACCCTTGAGGACTACTTCCCCAACAAGGTGCACCAGCAGGAAGTCAACGAGCCCTTCAAGGTGCTCGAGCTCGACAACCGCTACGACGTCATCGCCCGCATCGCGGGTGGCGGTGTCTCCGGTCAGGCCGGCGCCCTGCGCCTCGGCGTGGCCCGTGCGCTGAACGAGGCGGACGTCGAGAACAACCGCCCGGCGCTGAAGAAGGCCGGCTTCCTCTCCCGCGACGACCGTGCGGTCGAGCGCAAGAAGGCCGGTCTCAAGAAGGCCCGCAAGGCCCCGCAGTACAGCAAGCGTTAATCGCCTGCTCGGTCTGCTTTCCGTACGCCCCGGCGGCACTGCCCGTGCCGTCGGGGCGTACGGTTTTTCGTACGCTCCTTTCACAAGCCTCTTCACAGGCCTCTCTTTCATGGGCGCCCGGGCACGTATTTTCGGAGGACAGCAGTGGGACGACTCTTCGGCACGGACGGCGTACGCGGCGTCGCCAACGCGGACCTGACGGCGGAGCTGGCGCTCGGCCTGTCCGTCGCGGCGGCGCACGTGCTCGCCGAGGCGGGCACCTTCGAAGGGCACCGGCCGATCGCGGTGGTCGGGCGCGACCCCCGCGCGTCCGGAGAGTTCCTGGAGGCCGCCGTGGTGGCCGGCCTCGCCAGCGCCGGTGTCGACGTGCTGCGCGTCGGCGTCCTGCCCACCCCGGCCGTGGCCCACCTCACCGGCGTCCTCGGCGCCGACCTCGGCGTGATGCTCTCCGCGAGCCACAACGCCATGCCCGACAACGGCATCAAGTTCTTCGCGCGCGGCGGCCACAAGCTCGCCGACGAACTGGAGGACAAGATCGAAGCCGTGTACGAGGAGCACCGCACGGGCGCCCCCTGGGACCGCCCGACCGGTGCCGGCGTTGGCCGCGTCCGCGACTACGACGAGGGCTTCGACACGTACGTCGCCCACCTCATCGCGGTCCTCCCCAACCGCCTCGACGGCCTGAAGGTCGTCCTGGACGAGGCCCACGGCGCCGCCTCCCGCGTCTCGCCCGAGGCCTTCGCCCGGGCCGGCGCCGAGGTGATCACCATCGGCGCGCGGCCGGACGGCCTCAACATCAACGAGGGCTGCGGCTCCACCCACCTCGGCCTGCTCCGGGCCGCCGTCGTCGAGCACGGCGCCGACCTGGGCATCGCGCACGACGGCGACGCCGACCGCTGCCTCGCCGTGGACGCGGCGGGCGAGGAGGTCGACGGCGACCAGATCCTCGCCGTGCTCGCCCTCGCCATGCGCGAGGCCGGCACCCTGCGCGGCGACACGGTCGTCGCGACCGTCATGTCCAACCTGGGCTTCAAGCTGGCCATGGAGCGCGAGGGCCTGAGCCTGGTCCAGACGGCGGTCGGCGACCGCTACGTCCTGGAGTCCATGAAGGAGCACGGCTACGCGCTCGGCGGCGAGCAGTCGGGCCACGTCATCGTGCTCGACCACGCCACCACCGGCGACGGCACCCTCACCGGCCTCATGCTGGCCGCCCGGGTCGCCGCCACCGGCAAGTCGCTCGCGGACCTCGCCGGCGTGATGGAGCGGCTGCCGCAGATCCTCATCAACGTGAAGGACGTCGACAAGTCGCGCGTGGCCACCTCCGCCGACCTGGCCGCCGCCGTCACCGAGGCGGAGCGCGAGCTCGGTTCCACCGGCCGGGTGCTGCTCCGCTCCTCGGGCACCGAGCCGCTGGTCCGCGTCATGGTCGAGGCCGCCGACATCGAGCAGGCCCGGTCGGTCGCGCAGCGCCTCGCGGACGTCGTGAAGTCCGTCCTGGGCTAGCCTTCCTGAGGCACCGTCATGCGGGAACGGCCCCGCCGCACCGGACTCCGGTGCGGCGGGGCCGTTCTCATCCGCGCTTCCGGACGCCCGGCCTGCGGCGCCAGCGGCCGCGCTGGGTGCGCCAGAGCAGCTTCTGTCCGTACAGCGTCAGCACCCCGGCCAGCATGATCCCGAACAGGTTGAGCAGCAGCTGTTCGACCGAGCCCCACATCTGGCCCAGGTCGCCGTAGGCGAGCGCCACCGCCGCGTTCGCGCCCGCCGGGACCGTCGTCACCGAGATCGCCACGCCCACCAGGGCCCCGGACTTCGCCGAGGTCAGCGAGAGCACGCCCGCCGCGCCCGCGAGCAGCGCCACGACGAAGGAGAACGGGTCCGGCTGCCAGATGAAGTGGGTGTTGGGCCGCTCCGCGTCCAGCTGGGTCCGGCTGAACAGGTCGAGCGCGTCCATCCCCAGGCTGAACAGCGTCGTCAGCGCGATCGCCACCGCGAAGCCGACGAGCAGCGCGATCAGCGAGCGCGCGGCCAGCCTCGGCGCGCGCCGCACCGCCGCCGTACAGACGCCGGCGAGCGGGCCGAACTCGGGGCCGACGGCCATGGCGCCGACGATGAGGACCGCGTTGTCCAGGACGACGCCGCAGGCCGCGATCATCGTCGCCAGGACCATGAACGCGACGTACGTGACCGAGAGCGTCGACTCCTCGTGCGTCGCGCCCGTCAGCTGCTCCCAGATCACCGCGTCGGCGGGCTCGCCCGGGGCCTCCTTCTCGGCGGTGACCGCCCGCTCGGAGAGGGAGAGGCCGATGTCGTCGACGGCGATCGAACCGACCTGGTCGATCCGCAGCCCGCGCAGGCCCTTGAGGAGCTCGTCGCCCGCCTCGCGCGCCACGTCGCACAGCACGACGTCCCCGGCGGGGATCCGGGCCGCGCCGGGGATCACCACCAGGTGCGTGGTGCCCACCGTCGACTCGATGAGCTCGGTCACGGCCGGGGTGGTCTCGTGCGGGACAATCATCCGGAGGTGCAGCATCCTCAGAGCTTACGGAGGCTCAGCTTCTGCACCTTGTGGTCGGGGCCCTTGCGGACCACGAGGGTGGCCCGGCCGCGGGTGGGCGCCACGTTCTCCAGGAGGTTCACCTTGTTGACGGTCCGCCACATGGTGCGGGCGTAGTCGAAGGCCTCGTCCTCGGAGACCTGGGTGTAGCGCCGGAAGTACGAGGAGGGGTCCTGGAACGCGGTGTCGCGCAGCTTGCGGAAGCGGTTCAGGTACCAGCGCTCGATGTCCTCCGCCCGCGCGTCCACGTACACCGAGAAGTCGAAGTAGTCGGCGAGGCCGACGCGGGTCCGGCCGTCCTTGCCGGGCAGGGCCGGCTGGAGGACGTTCAGGCCCTCCACGATCAGGATGTCCGGGCGGCGCACGACGAGCCGCTCGTCGGGCACCCGGTCGTAGATCAGGTGCGAGTAGACCGGGGCGGTGACCTCGTCCTTGCCCGCCTTGATGTCCGCGACGAACCGGGTCAGGGCCCGGCGGTCGTACGACTCGGGGAAGCCCTTGCGGGACATCAGGCCGCGCGCCTTCAGCTCCTCCATCGGGTAGAGGAAGGCGTCCGTGGTCACCAGCTCCACGCGCGGGTGCTCCGGCCAGCGGGCGAGCAGGGCCTGGAGGAGGCGGGAGACGGTGGACTTGCCGACGGCGACCGAACCGGCGACCCCTATGACGAAGGGGGTGCCGCGCTGCTCGGCGCTCTCGCCGAGGAAGGTGTTCAGGGCGCCGCGCAGACCGCTGGTGGCCTGCACGTACAGGTTGAGGAGCCGGGACAGCGGCAGGTAGACGTCCCGCACCTCGTCGAGGTCGATGACGTCCCCGAAGCCGCGGAGCCGCTCGACCTCCTCGGCGGTGAGGGGCAGCGGCGTCTTGTCGCGCAGGGCGCTCCACTCGGCCCGGGTGAGGTCGACGTACGGGGTCGCCTCGGACGGACGGCGGTGTCCGTTTCCGTGGCGGGGGCCCTGGGGCCCGCCCCCGGGGCCGTCCCCGTGGGCGCTTCGTGGCGGCGAAGTGATCACACCGCCATTGTCGGGGGTCGGGGACGGGCGTGGGTGGTGGGGTCGGTCACGCGGGAAAGGGGTTGGTCGGAACCGTCCTCCTGCGCGATCATTCGGAGGCCGCGTGGGCTCCTGATCGCACGCGGGGGGAGCCGCCCCGGGGCGGCACGAAGAGAAGCAGAGAGTCACCACGCATGCGTACGTCCATCCGCACCGCCGCCGTCGCCACGACCGCCGTCTCGCTCGCCCTGCTCGTCACCGCCTGTGGCGGCGGGGAGAGCGGCGACAAGGGCAAGGACGCCGGCAAGGGCTCGGCGGCGCCGAGCGCCTCCGCCACGTCCGAGGCCCCCGCCGCCAAGGCGCTCTCGGACGCCGAGCTGGAGAAGCTGATCGTCGAGAAGGCCGACCTCAAGGGCTACCAGGTCCAGAAGACCAAGGCCGGGGACGTCGTGCCGGCGTCCGAGGTCGCCACCGTCAAGCCGGAGTGCGCCCCGGTCGCCCACGCGATGTCCTTCATCTCGCCCGGCTCGCCCGCCGTGTCGGCCGAGCGCCAGATCATGGCGGAGCCGAAGAAGGACGCCACGGCCGCGCCGGAGGACGCGATCCGCGACGCGTTCGGCGTCGAGATCACCGCGCTGACGCTCGGCTCGTACGACGGGCAGGGCGCCCAGGAGGCCCTCGCCTCGGTGAAGAAGGCGGGCGCCGACTGCACCGGCGGCTTCACGGTGTCCCACAAGGGGGAGAAGACCAAGGTCCTCAAGGTCGTCCCGGAGAGCTTCACCGCCGGTGAGGAGGCGGCCTCCTTCACCCTCACCAGCGACATGGAGGGCGAGCCGCTCGTCAGCAAGCTCGTCGTCCTCCGCAAGGGCAACACGCTCGCGTCCTTCTCGTCCGTCAGCTTCGCCCCCGGCGGGATCAAGGGGTTCCCGCAGGCCGTCATCGACGCGCAGGTCGCCAAGCTGGGCTGACGCGGGGGGTTCCCGCAGGCCGTCGCCGGCGCGCGGGTCGGCCGTCACGGTGAACCGGCCGAGGGCCGCACCCCGCCCGGGGGTGCGGCCCTTCGCGCGCTCCGCCCCGCCGGACCGAGTCCGTGTCGGCTCCGTCCGGCGGGGTGCCTTCCGCCGTACTCTTCCGACATGTGCGGAATCGTGGGATACGTCGGCGGGCAGTCGGCGCTTGATGTGGTGGTCGCGGGTCTCAAGCGGCTCGAATACCGGGGCTACGACTCGGCCGGTGTCGCGGTGCTCTCCGACGGGGGGCTCGCCGCGGCGAAGCGGGCGGGCAAGCTCGTCAACCTGGACAAGGAGCTGGCCGAACGGCCGCTGCCCGGCGGCTCCGTGGGGATCGGGCACACCCGCTGGGCCACCCACGGCGGCCCGACCGACGCCAATGCGCACCCGCACCTGGACAACGCCGGGCGGGCCGCCGTCGTCCACAACGGCATCATCGAGAACTTCGCCGCCCTGCGCGAGGAGCTGGCCGGGCGCGGCCACGACCTGGCGTCCGAGACGGACACCGAGGTCGTCGCGCACCTGCTCGCCGAGGAGTTCTCCTCCACCGGGGACCTGGCCGAGTCCATGCGGCTGGTGTGCCGGCGGCTCGACGGGGCGTTCACCCTGGTCGCGGTGCACGCCGACCAGCCGGACGCCGTCGTCGGCGCCCGCCGCAACTCCCCGCTCGTCGTCGGCGTCGGCGAGGGCGAGAACTTCCTCGCCTCCGACGTCTCCGCCTTCATCGCCCACACCCGCTCCGCGATCGAGCTGGGCCAGGACCAGGTCGTCGAGCTGACCCGGGAGGGCGTCACCGTCACCGACTTCCACGGCGCGCCCGCCGACGTGCGGGCCTACCACGTCGACTGGGACGCCTCCGCCGCCGAGAAGGGCGGCTACGACCACTTCATGCTCAAGGAGATCGCCGAGCAGCCCAAGGCCGTCGCCGACACGCTCCTCGGCCGGATCGACGCCTCCGGGCGGCTCACCCTCGACGAGGTGCGCATCCCCGACGCCGTGCTCCGCGAGGCCGACAAGATCGTCGTCGTCGCGTGCGGCACCGCCTTCCACGCCGGGCTCATCGCCAAGTACGCCATCGAGCACTGGACCCGCATCCCCTGCGAGGTCGAGCTCGCCAGCGAGTTCCGCTACCGGGACCCGATCCTCGGCCCGCGCACCCTGGTGATCGCGATCTCCCAGTCCGGCGAGACCATGGACACCCTGATGGCGCTGCGGCACGCGCGCGAGCAGGGCGCGAAGGTGCTCGCCGTCTGCAACACCAACGGCTCCACCATCCCGCGCGAGTCCGACGCCGTGCTCTACACGCACGCCGGTCCCGAGGTCGCCGTCGCCTCCACCAAGGCCTTCCTGACCCAGCTCGTCGCCTGCTACCTGCTCGCGCTCCACCTCGGCCGGGTCCGCGGCACCCAGTGGGGCGACGAGGTCCTCGCCGTCGTGCGCGAACTCGCCCGCATCGGCGACGAGGTCGAGCGCGTCCTGGAGACCATGGAGCCGGTGCGGGCCCTCGCCCGCTCCCTCGCCCACAAGGACACCGTTCTCTTCCTCGGCCGCCACGTCGGCTACCCGGTGGCCCTGGAGGGCGCCCTGAAGCTCAAGGAGCTGGCGTACATGCACGCCGAGGGCTTCGCCGCCGGGGAGCTCAAGCACGGGCCGATCGCCCTCATCGAGGAGGACCTGCCGGTCGTGGTCGTGGTGCCCTCGCCGGAGGGCCGCTCCGTCCTCCACGACAAGATCGTCTCCAACATCCAGGAGATCAGGGCGCGCGGCGCCCGCACGATCGTGATCGCGGAGGAGGGGGACGAGACGGTCGTCCCGTACGCCGACCACCTCGTCCGGATCCCCGCCACGCCTACGCTGCTCCAGCCGCTGGTCTCCACGGTGCCGCTCCAGGTCTTCGCCTGCGAGCTCGCCACCGCGCGGGGCAACGAGGTCGACCAGCCGCGCAATCTGGCCAAGTCGGTGACCGTGGAGTGAGCCGGTGACCGCGGAGTGAGGGGAACAGGGGAGTGAGCGGGACATGATCATCGGGGTGGGGATCGACGTGGCGGAGATCGACCGGTTCGCCGCGTCGATCGAACGGACGCCGGGGCTGCTCGACCGGCTCTTCGTCGAGGACGAGCTGCTGCTCCCGAGCGGCGAGCGGCGCGGGGTCGCCTCGCTCGCCGTGCGGTTCGCCGCGAAGGAGGCCCTGGCGAAGGCGCTCGGCGCGCCGGCCGGACTGCTCTGGACGGACGCCGAGGTGTACGTCGAGGAGACCGGGCGACCGCGCCTGCGGGTGCGGGGATCGGTGGAGGCCCGGGCGGTGGAGCTGGGCGTGCGGCACTGGCACGTGTCGCTGAGCCACGACGCGGGGGTGGCGTCGGCGGTGGTGATCGCGGAGGGGTGAGCGGTACGCCCCGGGGCCCGGCCGTTCGGAAACGGCCGGGTCCCGGGACGTGTGGCGCGCGCGGCTGCCAGGGCCGGCGACGGAATGTGTGTACCGCGCGCGTGCGGAGTGGTGTGACGCCATCCGACCTACTTAGGTAAGCCTAAGCTAAGTTGAATTACCGGTGGTGTCAACCTTCTCCGGGCGGCCCTCCGCCGCCTGCGGCAGACTGCTGGACATGCGTACCGCTTACCGCGTGGAGACCGTCCGGGCCGCCGAGGCCGCCCTCATGGCCCGCCTCCCGGAGGGCGCCCTCATGGGCAGGGCCGCCGCCGGACTCGCCGCCGCCTGCTGCTCGTTGCTCGGGAAGGGACGGGTGTACGGGTCCCGGGTCGTCCTCCTCGTCGGGAGCGGCGACAACGGCGGCGACGCGCTGTACGCCGGGGCCCGGCTCGCCCGGCGCGGCGCGGGCGTGACCGCCGTGCTGCTCGGCGCGCGCGCCCACGAGGGCGGGCTCGCGGCGCTCCGGGCGGCGGGCGGGCGGATCGCGGACGACCCGTTCGAGCCGCTGGCCGGCGCCGACCTCGTCCTCGACGGGATCACCGGCATCGGCGGGCGCGGCGGGCTGCGGCCCGACGCCGTCCCCGTCGCCCGGGCCGCGCGCGGCTCCGACGCCGTCGTCGTCGCCGTCGACCTGCCCAGCGGCGTCGACGCCGACACCGGGGAGGTCGCCGGGGAGGCGCTGCGGGCCGACGTCACGGTCACCTTCGGGACGTACAAGCCGGGACTGCTCGTCGACCCGGCGCACGCGTACGCGGGCGCGCTGCGGCTCGTGGACATCGGGCTCGGCGCGGTCCTGCCGGGGGTGCCGGACCTGGAGGCGCTCCAGCACGAGGACGTGGCGCGGCTGCTGCCGGTGCCGGGCGCCGAGAGCGACAAGTACCGGCGCGGGGTCGTCGGCGTCGTCGCCGGCTCCACCCGCTACCCCGGCGCCGCCGTCCTCGCCGTGACCGGGGCGCTGCGGGGCGGGGCGGGGGCCGTGCGGTACGTCGGGGCCGGCGGGGACGCGGTGCTCGCCGCGCACCCCGAGACCCTGGTGCACCCCTGGCCGCCGCAGAAGGCCGGGCGGGTCCAGGCGTGGGTCGTCGGTCCGGGGCTCGGGGACGCGCCCGGGGCGCGGGAGGCGGTCGCGGACACCCTCGCCTCGGACGTGCCGGTCCTGGTCGACGCGGACGGGCTGCGGGGGCTCGAACCGGCGGTCGTACGGGGCCGGAGCGCGCCCACCCTCCTCACCCCGCACGCGGGCGAGGCGGCGGCGCTGCTCTCCGTCCCCCGGGGCGAGGTCGAGGCGGGGCGGCTCGCGGCGGTCCGGGAGCTGGCCGACCGCTTCGGCGCGACGGTCCTCCTCAAGGGCTCCACGACGCTGGTGTGCGGGGACGCCGGTCCCGTACGGGTGAACCCGACCGGGACGTCCTGGCTCGCCACCGCCGGGAGCGGCGACGTCCTCTCCGGCCTGGCGGGCTCGCTGCTCGCGGCGGGCCTGCCGCCCGTCGACGCGGCCTCCTGCGCGGCCTACCTCCACGGACTCGCCGCCCGCCGCGCCTCGTCGGGGACGGCCCCGGTGACGGCGACGGAGGTGGCGGGGGCGTTGCGGGGGGCGTGGGAGGACGTGCGGAACCCGTCGTAGGACGGCCCGGGACGAGAGGGGTTCCCGGGGTGTCGCTCATAAGGGTGATCGGCGCTACAGCCCGGGAAAGCGGTGCCGGGGGGCGCACCTGAGAGACTGGGCGCGATGACTGAGACACCGCCGCCCCGCAGAGCCCGCGCCGAGATCGACCTCGGCGCGCTGCGTGCGAACGTCCGCACGCTGCGCGCCCGCGTCGCCCCCCACGTCCGGATCATGGCCGTGGTCAAGGCCGACGCGTACGGACACGGCGCCGTGCGCTGTGCCCGCGCCGCCCTGGAGGCGGGGGCGGACTGGCTCGGCACGGCCACCCCGCACGAGGCGCTCGCGCTGCGGGCCGCCGGGATCACGGACGTTCCCGTCATGTGCTGGCTCTGGACCCCCGGCGACCCGTGGGACCGGGGCATCGAGGCCGGGCTCGACATGTCCGTCAGCGGGATGTGGGCCCTGCGGGAGGTCGTCGCGGCGGCCCGGGCCACCGGGAAGAGCGCCCGCGTGCAGCTCAAGGCCGACACCGGCCTCGGCCGCAACGGCTGCCAGCCCGCCGACTGGCCCGAGCTCGTCGGGGAGGCGCTGAAGGCCGAGGCCGAGGGGCTGCTCAAGGTCACCGGGCTCTGGTCGCACCTCGCCTGCGCCGACGAGCCCCACCACCCCTCCATCGCCGCCCAGCTCGACGTCTTCCGCTCGATGCTCGACTACGCCGAGAAGGCCGGCGTCGAGCCCGAGGTCCGGCACATCGCCAACTCGCCGGCCACCCTCACCCTCCCCGAGGCCCACTTCGACCTCGTCCGGCCCGGCATCGCCGTCTACGGCATCTCGCCCAGCCCCGAGCTCGGCACCTCCGCCGAACTCGGCCTGCGGCCCGTCATGTCGCTCAAGGCGAGCGTCGCGCTCGTCAAGCAGGTCCCGGCCGGACACGGCGTCAGCTACGGGCACCACTACGTCACCGACGGCGAGACCACCCTCGGACTCGTGCCCCTCGGGTACGCCGACGGCGTCCCCCGGCACGCCTCCGGCCGCGGCCCCGTCCTCGTCGGGGACACCGTCCGCACGGTCGCCGGCCGCGTCGCCATGGACCAGTTCGTGCTCGACCTCGGCGGGGAGACCCCCGAGCCCGGCACCGAGGCCGTGCTCTTCGGCCCCGGCGACCGGGGCGAACCGACCGCCGAGGACTGGGCGGTGGCCGCCGACACCATCGCGTACGAGATCGTCACCCGGATCGGGGCGCGCGTCCCGCGCGTCTACCCGGGCGAATGAGGAGGAAATGCCGTGGGGGAGTCCAGTAGTGGCGGCACCTGGCGCCGCGCCGGTTTCGCCGGCGCCGCGATAGGCGTCCTGGCGGCCGGAGCCGCCGCCGGGGTCGCCGTCGAACGGCTCACCGTCGGCCGTTCCGTACGCCAGAAGGCGCGGCTCGCCCTGGACGCCGCCGGACCCTACGGCGGGCTCCGCGGCACCCCCGGCCGCGCCCTCGCCGACGACGGGACCGTCCTCTACTACGAGGTCGACGAGGTCGGTGACGGTGACGGCGCCGAGGCCCCCGCCCGGCTCCGGCGCCTCTTCGGGCGCCGCAGACCCGTCCCCGTCACCGTCGTCTTCAGCCACGGCTACTGCCTCAACCAGGACTCCTGGCACTTCCAGCGGGCCGCCCTGCGCGGTCTCGTGCGCACCGTCCACTGGGACCAGCGCAGCCACGGGCGGTCGGGGCAGGGCGTCGCCCAGGCCGGATCCGGCGCCGTCCCCGTCTCCATCGACCAGCTCGGCCGCGACCTCAAGGCCGTCGTCGACGTCGCCGCCCCCGAGGGCCCCCTCGTCCTCGTCGGGCACTCCATGGGCGGCATGACGGTGATGGCGTTCGCCGAGCAGTACCCGGAGCTGATGCGCGACCGCGTCGTCGGCGTCGCCTTCGTCGGCACCTCCGCCGGAAAGCTGAACGAGGTGACGTACGGGCTGCCCGTCATGGGCGTCAACGCCGTCCGGCGGATCCTGCCGGGCGTCCTGCGGACCCTCGGCGCCCAGGCGGAGCTGGTCGAGCGCGGCCGCCGGGCGACGGCCGACCTCTTCGCCGGGCTCGTCAAGAAGTACTCGTTCGCCTCGAAGGACGTGGACCCGGCGGTCGCCCGCTTCGCCGAGCGGATGATCGAGTCCACCCCCATCGACGTCGTCGCCGCCTTCTACCCGGCCTTCGCGGAGCACGACAAGTCCGCCGCCCTGCCCGCCCTCCGCGGCCTGCCGGTGCTCGCGCTCGCCGGGGACCGCGACCTCGTCACCCCCAGCTCCCACACCGAGGCCATCGCCGCCCTCCTGCCCGGCGCCGAGCTGGTGATCGTCCCGGACGGCGGCCACCTGGTGATGCTGGAGCACCCGGAGGCCGTCACCGACCGCCTCGCCGACCTGCTCGTACGGGCCGGGGCCGTGCCGGAGCCGACGACGGCGAGGACGGAGCCCGGAAAAAGCTAGATTGGCGGTATGGAAGCAGCGCACCCGCCCGTACCCTCCGCACCCGCCGACGCCACTCCCGTCTCCGAGGCCACCCTCTCCGTGGACTCCCCGGAGCGGATGCAGGAGCTGGGCCGCCGGCTCGCCGGAGTGCTCCGCCCCGGCGACCTCGTCATGCTCACCGGCGAGCTCGGCGCCGGGAAGACCACCCTCACCCGCGGCCTCGGCGAGGGGCTCGGGGTGCGCGGCGCCGTCACCTCCCCGACCTTCGTCATCGCCCGCGTCCACCCGTCCCTGGTCGGCGGCCCGGCCCTGGTCCACGTCGACGCGTACCGCCTCGGCGGCGGGCTCGACGAGATGGAGGACCTCGATCTGGACGTCTCGCTGCCCGAGTCCGTGGTGGTCGTGGAGTGGGGCGACGGCAAGGTCGAGGAGCTGACCGACGACCGGCTGCACGTCCTGATCCACCGCGTCACCGGCGACACCGACGACGACCGGCGCACGGTCCTGCTGCGCGGCGTCGGGGAGCGGTGGGCGGGGGAGGAGCTGGGCGCGCTCTGACCCTCCCCGTCCCGCTCCCCACGTAGGTTCCGACAAGCTGTCGGCACCATGTTGCGTGCGTCGTGTGCGCCGTGTTCCCATGGACGCACGAGCTGGTTAGGTGTACCTAACCTACGGGAGGCAGGCATGGCGACGCCGGAGCGCGCGGAACCCGGTCGGGAGCACGTCACGATGAGTGAGCTGCTGGCGTCCTGCGTGGCCGCCCGCGCCCTCTCGACCCCGCCGAGACCACGGCCCGAGGACGACGCGCGGGAGCGGGACGCCGGATACGACGCGTACGGGCGGACCGAGGAGGACGAGGCCGCCTAGGCCTGTCCGGCGGATCAGGGTCGGGTGGGCCCTGGGGCCGGATCCGCAAGGCGGGTCCGGGCCGTGCGGCCGCGGCTCAGGGGACGACGACGACCTTCGTGCCGATCACCGCGAACGTCCACAGCGCGTCCCCGTCGGCCCGCTTCATGCGGATGCCGCCGGTCTTCTTCGCCGGGTCCGGCTCCGGCATCGAGCCGTCCACCGCCGCGCTGAAGCCGACCGCCACGTCCTGGGCCGTCGCGAACCGCACCACGTGCTCGATCCGCACCCCGTCCGAGCCGCGCACCGTGCCCGACCGCGAGGTCACCGCGTACGCGCCCGGCGGCGGGGACACCGTGCTCGGCATCACCGTGAACGTGCGGGTGGCCTTGCCGCCGCCGCTCACCAGCCACACCCGGCGGTCGGCGAGGCCGTACACGACCCGCTCCCCGGTGCCCGAGGCCGCGGGGACGGCGAGGGGGTCGCGCTCCGGCTGCTTCGGGCCGCCGCTCGGGGAGGTCGAGGGGGCCGCCGTGCTCGGGGCCTTCGGCTTGGCCGAGAGGTCCGCGGGGACGTTCGCGGAGGCCTGGTAGGCGAGGAAACAGACCGTGGCGACCGCCGCGGCCGTGAGCCCGGCCACGAATCCCGAGCTGCTCCGTGCCACCGTGCCCACCTCTCGTACGAATGTGTCGAAGGGTGACGGTAGCAGCCGCCGCCCCGGGGGTCGGGGCAGCGTGCCCGGGAGCCGTAGGCTGTTCGCGTGCTGTTGCTCGCCATGGATACCGCCACCCCCGCCGTCACCGTCGCCCTCCACGACGGCGAGGCCGTCGTCGCCTCGTCGACCCGGGTCGACGCCCGCCGCCACGGGGAGCTGCTGCTGCCCGCCGTCGACCGGGTCCTCGCCGAGGCCGGACTGAAGCTCGACGCGGTCACCGGCGTCGTCGTCGGCGTCGGCCCCGGCCCGTACACCGGTCTGCGCGTCGGCCTCGTCACGGCCGCGGCCTTCTCGTCCGCGCTCGGCGTGCCCGTGCACGGCCTGTGCACCCTCGACGGCCTCGCGTACGCCTCCGGGATCGACGAGCCCTTCGCCGTCGCCACGGACGCGCGCCGCAAGGAGGTCTACTGGGCGCGGTACGACGACTCCCGCACCCGCGTGACCGACGCGGCCGTCGACCGGCCCGCCGACATCGCCGAAGCCCTCGCCGGGCTCCCGGTCGTCGGCGCGGGCGCCCGTCTCTACCCCGAGGCCTTCCCCGACGCCCGCGACCCCGAGCACCAGTCGGCCGCCGCGCTCGCCGCCCTCGCGGCGGAGAAGCTGAGGGCCGGGGACGCCGAGGGCTTCCTCGACCCGCTGCCGATGTACCTGCGCCGCCCCGACGCCCAGGTGCCGAAGAACTACAAGGTGGTCACGCCCAAGTGACCGGCGGCGCGGAACTGCGCGAGATGCGCTGGTGGGACATCGCACCGGTGCTCGCCCTGGAGGACGAGCTGTTCCCCGAGGACGCCTGGTCGGCCGGGATGTTCTGGTCCGAGCTCGCGCACTCCCGGGGGCCGGGCGCCACCCGCCGGTACGTCGTCGCGGAGGACCCCGGCGGCCGGGTCGTCGGGTACGCCGGGCTCGCCGCCGCCGGCGGCCTCGGCGACGTGCAGACCATCGCCGTCTCCCGCGACCAGTGGGGCACCGGGCTCGGCGCCCGGCTCCTCACCGACCTGCTCCAGCACGCCACCGCCTTCGAGTGCGACGAGGTCCTGCTCGAAGTGCGCGTGGACAACACCCGGGCCCAGAAGCTCTACGAGCGCTTCGGCTTCGAGCCCATCGGTTTCCGGCGCGGCTACTACCAGCCCGGAAACGTCGACGCGCTCGTGATGCGACTGACCGTCCAAGGAACCGGAACCGATATCTGATGGCTGCTGACGAACCCCTGGTGCTCGGCATCGAGACCTCCTGCGACGAGACCGGCGTCGGCGTCGTCCACGGGACCACCCTCCTCGCGGACGCGATCGCCTCCAGCGTCGACACCCACGCCCGCTTCGGCGGCGTCGTGCCCGAGATCGCCTCCCGCGCGCACCTGGAGGCGATGGTCCCGACGATCGAGCGCGCCCTGAAGACCGCCGGGATCTCCGCGAAGGACCTCGACGGCATCGCCGTCACCGCCGGGCCCGGCCTCGCGGGGGCGCTGCTCGTCGGCGTCTCGGCGGCCAAGGCGTACGCCTACGCCCTCGGCAAGCCGCTCTACGGCGTCAACCACCTGGCCTCGCACATCTGCGTCGACCAGCTGGAGCACGGCCGGCTGCCCGAGCCGACGATGGCCCTCCTGGTCTCCGGCGGGCACTCCTCGCTGCTGCTCTCCACCGACATCACCTCCGACGTGCGGCCGATGGGCGCCACCATCGACGACGCGGCCGGCGAGGCCTTCGACAAGATCGCCCGCGTGCTCGACCTCGGCTTCCCCGGCGGACCGGTCATCGACCGGCTCGCCAGGGAGGGCGACCCGAAGGCGATCAACTTCCCGCGCGGTCTGAGCGGCGCCAAGGACCCGGCGTACGACTTCTCCTTCTCCGGGCTCAAGACCGCCGTGGCCCGCTGGATCGAGGCGAAGCGGGCGGCCGGCGAGGAGGTGCCGGTGCGGGACGTGGCCGCGTCCTTCCAGGAGGCGGTCGTGGACGTGCTCACCCGCAAGGCCGTCCGGGCCTGCAAGGACGAGGGCGTCGACCACCTGATGATCGGCGGCGGCGTGGCCGCGAACTCGCGGCTGCGCGCCCTCGCCCAGGAGCGCTGCGAGCGCGCCGGGATCCGGCTGCGGGTGCCCCGGCCGGGCCTGTGCACGGACAACGGCGCGATGGTCGCGGCCCTCGGCTCCGAGATGGTCTCCCGGGGCCGGGCCGCCTCCGACCTGGAGCTGTCGGCGGACTCCTCGCTGCCGGTGACGGACCCGCACGTGCCGGGCGCCCACGCGCACGACCACGATCACGATCACGTGCACGAGGTCAGCAAGGAGAACCTGTACTCGTGAGGCTCACCCTCATGTGGGAGGCGCGGGCCGCGCAGGGGCGGGGGCCCGAGCTCCTGGAGTGGGCCCGGGAGCGGTCCCGGGTCCTCGCGTACGAGCCCGTGCGCCGAGAGGTCTTCCGCGCGCCCCAGGACCGGGTCCTCGTCCTCACCTGGTGGGAGGCGGAGACGTTCGACGCGGAGCTGCCCGAGCTGCCCGAGCCGGACGCGGAGCTGATCACCCGGCCGGTCCACCGCTGGCGGTTCGAAGCGGTCGAGTAGCCGTACGGACGGATGTCCGATCGGTCACACGTGCGGCCGTCGGGCAACCTTTCGAGGCGTGCGGGCATCTCCCGGCGCGTGAAGAAGACGATCGTGCTCCGGGCGGCGCTGACCGCCGCGGCCCTCCTGGTGACCGGCTGCACGGCGGAGCGCCCCGCCGCCGCCCCCGTGCCCGCCCCGGCCCCGCCGACGTCGTCCGCGCCCCGGCCCACCGCCGGGACCGGGGCGCCGGGCGCTCCGGCGGAGGCCGCCGCGTACCGCAAGTGGGGGCTGAAGCCCTTCGCGGCCCCGCCCGCGCCGCCGGCGGTGAAGCCGGTGGTCCGCAAGGCGGGGGAGCCGGTGCCGGTGATCAGCGACGTCCCCACCGACGAGAAGATCGTCTTCCTCACGATCGACGACGGGGCGGAGAAGGACCCCGAGTTCGTCACGATGATGAAGGAGCTCAAGGTCCCCTTCACCATGTTCCTGACCGACTCCGCCATCCGCACCGACTACGCCTACTTCTCCCCGCTCGTCGCCCAGGGCCACGGCGTCGCCAACCACACCCTCACCCACCCCAATCTGCGCACCCTCTCCCCGGAGGCCCAGCGCCGGGAGATCTGCGGCCAGCAGGAGAGGCTGAAGCAGCGGTACGGCACGGCCCCGCGCCTCTTCCGCCCGCCGTACGGCAACTGGAACGAGGCCACGCGCACGGCGGCCGGGACCTGTGGGGTGGACGCGATCGTGCTGTGGCGCGAGTCCATGCAGATCCAGAACATGCAGTACCAGCGCGGCGACCGGAAGCTCCACCCCGGCGACATCGTCCTCGCCCACTTCCGCGGCCCGTCCGAGCTCAAGGGCCGCACGATGACCGAGATGACGGCCACGATGCTCCGCCGCATCCAGGAGCAGGGCTTCACGGTGGCGCGGCTGGAGGACTACGTCTGAGGACACCGGATCGGATGACGGCTTCGGGTTTCCGCTCGCTAGGGTCTGTCCGGCGGATCAGGGTCGGACAGGCCCTAGGCTTGCCGTACGGTTCACCATCCCGGGCATGGGAGAACGCATGACCGCCGCTGCCCCAGACCAGCCGCTGATCCCGCAGCCTCCGTCGACCGTCACGGCCCTGCGGCAGGCGGTGGCGCAGATCGCCCCGGCGTCCCTGCCCGCCTTCACCCGCGAGCTGGACCAGGCGGCCGACCAGGCCCGTCTCGGGTCGGATCTCGCGCCGCTGCGCCGTTTCACCGCGCACTGGGCCGTCTACGTCCACATCCAGCGCCAGCCGCGGTTGGCGGCGCGGTTCCGGGAACTCGAAGCCGTCGCCGCGACCGGCGACGCGGACCGGGTGAGGGAGGCCGCGTCCCGGATGGGCCGCCTGCTCGACGACGCCCGGGACGCGCTGTCGGGGACCGGCGGTGAGTGAGCGCTGGCGCTGGGAGTACGACCCCGACGCCGCGCACGTCGCGGGAGGCGTTCCGGCACCGGTGGTCGCGGAGGTCGAACGCCTGACGTCCCAGCTGGTGGACCTCGCCGAGATGGGCGTGGACGTCGGTGATCTGGGCGAAGGGCCGAAGCCGGGCGGGCTGCGGCGCATGGACGCGGCCGGCGGGTGGTTCTACTTCCTCGCGGCACCGAGGGCCCGGCTGATCGTGGTCGTACGGATCATCCCTCCGTTCGACAGCCTCTGAGCCGCACCGGGGGAGCCCTCGCGGAGACGTGCGCTCACGCGCCCCCGGCCGCCCGGACCGGCTGTCCGATCAGCATCGTCGGAGCCCCCGCGACCCGGGTGAGCAGCACCGTCGCCGCGTTCGGCCCCTTCGGCTTCACCTTGCGCCGGATCTCCTCCGGCTCGACCGCCGAGCCCCGCTTCTTCACGGTCAGGGTGCCGACCTCCCGCTCCCGCAGCAGCGCCTTCAACCTCTTCAGGTTGAAGGGGAGTTCGTCGGTGATCTCGTACGCGGCGGCGTACGGGGTGGGGACCAGCACGTCCGAGGTCACGTACGCGATCGTCTCGTCGATCAGACCGCCGTCCAGCTCCTCGGCAGCCTCCGCCACCAGGTGCGCGCGGATCACCGCGCCGTCCGGCTCGTACAGGTAGCGCCCGACCGGCCGGACCGCCGGGTCGGGCAGCCCGCGCCCGGCGAGGGTCGCGCCGGAGGGCAGCAGCGTGGCCCGGCGCGCGCCCGGCTCCGTACCGAACCACAGCACGGCCTCCTTCACGTCCCCGCCGTCCGAGATCCACTCGGCCTCGGCCTCCGCCGGTACGGCCTCGTGCGGAATGCCCGGCGCCACCTTCAGGGCCGCGTGCGGGGCCTTCCGGGCCGCCTCGACCGCCCAGGACAGCGGCGGGGAGTACGCCTCCGGGTCGAAGATCCTGCCCCGGCCGCCGCGCCGGGCGGGGTCGACGAAGACCGCGTCGTAAGGGCTCGTGTCGATCTCCGTCACGTCCGCGCACCGCACCTCGATCAGGCCGGACAGGCCGAGCGCCTCGGCGTTGGCGCGGACCGTCTCGGCGGTCAGCGGGTCGCGGTCGACGGCGAGGACGGAGATCCCGGCGCGGGCCAGGGCGATCGCGTCGCCGCCGATCCCGGAGCACAGGTCCGCCACGCCGCCGACGCCCAGCGCCTTCATCCGGCCGGCCCGGTACGCGCCGACCGAGGCCCGGGTCGACTGCTCGACGCCGTTCGGCGTGAAGTACATCCGGTACGCGTCCTCCGCGCCGAACTTCGCCACCGCCCGCTGCCGCAGCCGCGCCTGGCCGAGCGCCGCCGTGACCAGCTCGGCGGGATGGTCGCGGCGCAGCCGGGAGGCGACCGCCAGCTCCCGGGCGGGGTCGTAGTCGCGCAGGGCGGCGAGGAGCGTCTGCCCCTCGGGGGCGAGCAGGGCGGCGAAGGAGGCGAGGTCGGTCACCCGTCCCATTCTGGCCCCTGTCCCGGCCCCCCGGCCCTGGCCCCTGTCCCGGCCCCCCGGGGAGCTGTGGGCCGGCCGGGGGACGGTGGGCCGGGTACGGCGGTGTCGCGGCCGGAAGGAGCCGCCGCGCTGACAGGATGCGGCGCCATGCAGCTTGTACGACAAAAGGAACAGAAGATGAGAAAAGGCGTGCACCGCTCCCGTCGGACGTCCGGGGCGGCGCTCGTCGTCGCCGCCCTCGCCTCCACCGCCGTGGCCTGCTCCGGCGCCGGCCCGGACCGCGCCGCACCGCCTTCCCCCGCCTCCGGCCAGCAGGCCCCGAAGCAGGGCGCCGCCGCGCCCGAACCGCAGGTCCGGAAGGCCGAGGAGCTGCGCCTCCGGAAGGCCGCCCGCGCGCTCGCCGCCAAGAAGTGGGGCCTCGCCGAGCCCCCGCTCGAAGCGCCGGCCCCGCCCGCCGTGAAGCCGAGGATCACCACCCGCAAGGGCTTCGAGACCAAGAGCGAGGGCATGCCGCCCGTCTTCACCACCGTGCCGACCAAGGAGAAGGTCGTCTTCCTGACGATCGACGACGGCTCGGAGAAGGACCCCGAGCTGCTGCGGATGATGGAGGAGCTGAAGATCCCGTACAGCGCCTTCCTCAGCGACTACGTCGTCAGCGACGACTACGCCTACTTCTCCCGGATGCAGAAGTCGCAGAAGGGCGGGGTCGCCCTCCACAACCACACCCTGAACCACCGCTACCTGCCCGGACTCTCGTACAGCCGGCAGAAGCGCGAGATCTGCGGCATGCAGGACGTCATCGAGAAGAAGTACGGCAAGCGGCCCGAACTCTTCCGCCCGCCGTACGGCAACTACAACGACGACACCCTGCGCGCGGCCAAGTCCTGCGGCGTCAAGGCCGTCCCGCTGTGGGCCGCCGAGGCCTTCCCCGACCGCATGGAGTGGCGCGAGTGGGACCGGGACCTGCACCCCGGCGACATCGTCCTCACCCACTTCCGGGGCGAGGGGGACTGGAAGGGCAGCATGGCCGACATGGTCCGCCGCGTGATGAACGTGATCACGGCCAAGGGCTACGCGGTCGCGAAGCTAGAGGACTACGTGTGAGACCCGGGAGGCGCGGGCGGCGGCGGGCCGCCGCCCTGGCCCTGACCGGAACGCTGCTCGTCCTCCCGGCCCTCACCGGCTGCGCCTCCTCGGCCGACCCGGTCGACTCGATCGAACGGCTCGGCCGGAGGGCGGCGGAGGGGGTGGCGCCCCGGGCGCCGGCGCCGCCGGGGGAGCGGGTGAGGGTCGGACGGGCCGTGGTGGAGGGAAAGCCGGTCGAACGGGCGGGCGTACGGACTGCGGACCGGGAGGGGAGACGCTGCCGGAAGGCCCCGGAACCCCGTACGACCGTGCCCCCGGTCACGCCACGGAGCGATGAATTGGCACTCCGCTTGACCGAGTGCTAATCGCGGTCATAGTCTCGGCTCTGGCACTCCCCACCGGAGAGTGCCAACACAGCGACGGGCAGGTCCGGCACCCGCGACGACGGATCCACCTGGTTCGCCACCTCAGACAGTCAACCCCGTGATCTCCGAAGGGGGAGGTCGGATCGTGACGACCACCAGCTCCAAGGTTGCCATCAAGCCGCTCGAGGACCGCATCGTGGTCCAGCCGCTCGACGCCGAGCAGACCACCGCCTCTGGCCTGGTCATCCCGGACACCGCCAAGGAGAAGCCCCAGGAGGGCGTCGTCCTGGCCGTGGGCCCGGGCCGCTTCGAGAACGGCGAGCGCCTGCCGCTCGACGTCAAGACCGGCGACGTCGTGCTCTACAGCAAGTACGGCGGCACCGAGGTGAAGTACAACGGCGAGGAGTACCTCGTCCTCTCGGCCCGCGACGTGCTCGCGATCGTCGAGAAGTAAGTCACCCCAGGCCAGAAGGCTTTGAGCTGCGCCCCGAGGCCCCATTCCTGGGCGCCCCGGGGCGCCGTTCGTTCCACCAGAATTCCGAGAGGGCTGAACCGCTCCCATGGCGAAGATCCTGAAGTTCGACGAGGACGCCCGTCGCGCCCTTGAGCGCGGCGTCAACAAGCTTGCCGACACGGTGAAGGTGACGATCGGCCCCAAGGGCCGCAACGTCGTCATCGACAAGAAGTTCGGCGCCCCCACCATCACCAACGACGGTGTCACGATCGCCCGCGAGGTCGAGATCGAGGACCCGTACGAGAACCTCGGCGCCCAGCTGGTGAAGGAGGTGGCGACCAAGACCAACGACATCGCGGGTGACGGCACCACCACCGCCACCGTGCTCGCCCAGGCCCTGGTCCGCGAGGGTCTGCGCAACGTCGCAGCCGGCGCCTCCCCGGCCGCCCTGAAGAAGGGCATCGACGCCGCCGTCAAGGCCGTGTCCGAGGAGCTCCTCGCCACCGCGCGCCCGATCGAGGACAAGTCCGACATCGCCGCCGTCGCCGCGCTCTCCGCGCAGGACCAGCAGGTCGGCGAGCTCATCGCCGAGGCGATGGACAAGGTCGGCAAGGACGGCGTCATCACCGTCGAGGAGTCCAACACCTTCGGCCTGGAGCTCGACTTCACCGAGGGCATGGCCTTCGACAAGGGCTACCTGTCCCCGTACATGGTGACCGACCAGGAGCGCATGGAGGCCGTCCTCGACGACCCGTACATCCTGATCAACCAGGGCAAGATCTCCTCGATCCAGGACCTGCTGCCCATCCTGGAGAAGGTCATCCAGGCCGGCGCCGGCAAGCCGCTCCTGATCATCGCCGAGGACGTCGAGGGCGAGGCCCTGTCGACCCTGGTCGTGAACAAGATCCGCGGCACGTTCAACGCCGTGGCCGTCAAGGCCCCCGGCTTCGGCGACCGTCGCAAGGCCATGCTCGGCGACATCGCCACCCTCACCGGTGCCACCGTCATCGCCGAGGAGGTCGGCCTCAAGCTCGACCAGGCCGGCCTGGACGTGCTCGGCACCGCCCGCCGCGTCACCATCACCAAGGACGACACCACCATCGTCGACGGTGGCGGCGACTCGTCCGAGGTGCAGGGCCGCGTCAACCAGATCAAGGCCGAGATCGAGTCCACGGACTCCGACTGGGACCGCGAGAAGCTCCAGGAGCGCCTCGCGAAGCTGGCCGGCGGCGTGTGCGTGATCAAGGTCGGCGCCGCCACCGAGGTGGAGCTGAAGGAGAAGAAGCACCGTCTGGAGGACGCCATCTCCGCGACCCGCGCCGCGGTCGAGGAGGGCATCGTCTCCGGTGGCGGCTCCGCGCTCGTCCACGCCGTCAAGGTCCTGGAGGGCAACCTCGACAAGACCGGCGACGAGGCCACGGGTGTCGCGGTCGTCCGCCGCGCCGCCGTCGAGCCGCTGCGCTGGATCGCCGAGAACGCCGGCCTGGAGGGCTACGTCATCACCTCGAAGGTGGCGGAGCTCGACAAGGGCCAGGGCTTCAACGCCGCGACCGGCGAGTACGGCGACCTGGTCAAGGCCGGCGTCATCGACCCGGTGAAGGTGACGCGCTCCGCCCTGGAGAACGCCGCCTCGATCGCCTCCCTCCTCCTCACCACCGAGACCCTCGTGGTGGAGAAGAAGGAAGAGGAGCCGGCGGACCACGGCCACGGCGGCCACGGCCACTCGCACTGAGGCCAGTAGCCGAACACCGAGGCCCGGTGCCCCCGTCGCGGGGGCACCGGGCCTCGGTGCTTTTCACTCCTCCACCGCTCCGAGCCGCTCCATCAGCCCGAGCATGTCGTACTGCCACCAGTCCTCGACGACCTTGCCGTCCTCCCGGAACCGCTGGATCAGCATCCCGGTCATCCGGACGTCGATGCCGGTGGGCTGGAGGCCCATGAAGTCGCCGGTGTGGGTGGCGTCGCAGGTCCAGCGGGTGCAGACGCGGTCGCCCTCGGCGATCTGGTCCTCGGGGGTGAAGGTGAAGTCGAACCCCTGCCGCCACATCCCGATCCCGCGCCGGATCGCGTCCATGCCGAGGGAGTCCTGCACGTCGGAGGGGTCGTGGCTGTGGCACCCCTCGGCGATCACCTCGTCCAGCGGCGGAAGCTCCCCCGGCGTGCCGATCAGCTCCAGGAACCGGCGCGCGGCGGCCTTGTACATCTGCTCGTCCCGCACGACGTCCAGGTCCGTGAAGGTCGGCATCCCGTCGCAGAGCGCGACCATCTCGTGGAAGAGCCGGTCGGTCTCGGGGAGGTGGGAGTTCCGCATCGCCACGTCGTACGAGGGGAACTCGACGATCTCCACGAAGTGGGACCCGTCGGACCGGTCCTTCCCGAGGACGCTGTGGGTGGCCGTCCGCTTCCCCTTGGTCTGCTCGGCCCACCGGTCCATGAGCCGGTTCATCTCGTCGAAGCGGCTCGTCCTGCAGTCGATGATCTGTACGAAGCTCATGACGCCTCCCGGGGCGGCAGGGACGTTTCCATCTTAGGTTCGGGAAGCGCCGGGCGCCCTGGCAGCATGGGGGCCATGGAGCGGGGGATCGACGTCGACAACGAGGCGGGCGTCGTCGTCATAGGCGACGGCAACGATGTTGTGCTCGGCACGGGCGCGGTGGTCCGCTCGGCGTACCGGGAGCAGGTCCGCCGGATCGCCCCGCCGGAACTCGTCGGCCGGCAGGAGGAGCTGGCGGAACTGGCGGATTTCTGCCGCACGGGGACCGGGTACCGGTGGTGGCGGGCGGACGCGTGGGCGGGCAAGACGGCGCTGATGGCCTCGTTCGCGCTCGCCCCGCCCCCGGGCGTGCGGATCGTCCCCTTCTTCGTCACGGCCCGGCTCGGCGCGCAGAACGACGTGGTCGCGTACGTGGACGTGGTCCTGGAGCAGCTCGCGGAACTGGCGGGCGAGGGCCTCCCGGCCCTGCTGACCGCCGCGACCCGCGAGGCCCACCTGCTGCGCCTGTACGCCTCCGCGGCCGAGGCCTGCGCGGCGCGCGGCGAGCGCCTGGTGCTCCTCGTGGACGGCCTGGACGAGGACCGGGGCGTGACGACGGGCCCGGAAGCCCGCTCGATCGCCGCCCTCCTCCCGTACGGCGTCCGCGACCTCCCGGTCGTCGTCTCCGGCCGCCTCAACCCGCCCCTCCCGGCGGACGTCCCCGAGGACCACCCGCTCAGGAACCCGTCGATCGTCCGGCTCCTGACCTCCTCCCCGAAGGCCCGCGCGATCCGGTCGGAGGCGGAACGGGAACTGAAGCACTTCGTGGCGGGCGGCGGCCTCCCGTACGAACTCCTCGGCCTGCTCACGGCGGCGGGCGGCGGCCTGACGGCGGACGACCTGGCGGAACTGACGGACGAGGTCCCCTACCGGGTCCGGGACGTGCTGCGGACGGGCCCGGGGCGGACGTTCGCGCTGCGGGGGGAGGCGTATCTGCTGGCGCACGAGGAACTGGTGGTCCAGGCGCGGGAGATGCTGGGCGTGCGTGAACTCGGCCGGTGGCGGGGCGCGCTGGACGACTGGGCGGGGGAGTGGCGCGCCCGGGGCTGGCCGGACGGCACCCCCGACTACCTGCTGCACGGCTGGTTCCCGATGCTGCGGGCTGCCGGCGACCCGGACGCGATGGCCGGGTGCGCCCTCGACTCCGTACGACAGGACCGGATGCTCGCGGCGACGGGCGGTGACGGGGCGGCGCTCGGGGAGATCGCGACGGCGGGCGAGGCGCTGCTCGCGCGGGGGGACCGGCCCGGCCTGGTCGTCGGTCTGCTGCGGCTCGCCCTGCGGCGGGCGGCGCTGCGGGACCGCAACGGCCAGGTGCCGGCCGAGTTGCCCGCGGCTTGGGTGGAGTTGGGAGAAGCGGGCCGGGGGCTGGCCCTCGCGCGGGGACTCGAACCGGCGAGCCGCGTACCGGCGCTGTGCGAGATCGCCCGGCTCCTGCACGCGGGGGGAGACGGGGAAGGGGCGCGCGGCCTGCTCGACGAGGCCGACGGTCTGGCCCTCGCGTTCCACGACACCGTCGGGCGCGCTTTCGCGCTCCGGTCCGTCGGGGACGCCTGGCTCGCGGTCGGGGAGTCGGACCGTGCGGAACGGATCGCGTACGCGCAGGGGGAGGTGCTGCGCGGTGATCCCCTGCTGGATCTGGTCGCGTTCTGGTGCCGGGCGGGCGAGTTCCGGCGTGCGCTGGACGCACTGGGCGCCGAGACGGAGCGGCGGACGGCGGTCAGGGGACTCGGTGTCGTCTGTGGTGTCCTCTCCGGGGCCGGGCGGAGGGCCGAGGCACTGGCTCTGGCCCGTTCCGCGAGCGGCCTTGGACGGGCGCTCGGGCTGGTGCGGGCCGCCGCCGGAACGCGCGGGGAGGAGGCGGACCGGCTGATCGCCGAAGGGCTCGCCGCACTCGCCGGGGAGGTCCGGGTCCACGAGGACGATCTCGTCGCCGAGGTGGTCGACGCCCTCGTGGCGGCCGGGGCGGTGGACCGCGCCGAGGCCCTGATCAGGTCCTGGCACGAGGCGTACCACGTCGGCGGCATGCGCCTCGCCCTGGTCCGGGGCCTGGCGCGGGAGGGCGACCTCCACCGGGCGGAGGCGGAGTTCCGCCGGCTCGCCTCGGCGAACGACCGGAACCACGCGCGCGTGGCGCTGATCGAGGCCTGGGCGGAGGACGGCGCCACGGAGCGGATCGGTCCCGTACTGGCCGAGTTGGACGACCCCTTCAGCCGCCCCCGCGCGGTACGTGCGGTGATCGCCGCCCTCGTCCGCGCGGGGCGCGTGGAGGAGGCCGAGGCACTGGTGTCGGGGGAGACCGAAGCCGCCGATCCGCGCGGCCTCGGACTGCGGGTCCGCCTCGTCCGCGCCCTGGCCGCTGCCGGACACCGGGCACGGGCCGCCGGTCTCCTCGACCGTGCCGAGGCGGCGAGCCGTGTGCCCCGGCACGAGGAGATCGCCCCGGGCCTGGCCGCCGTGGCGGAGGCACTGGCCCTCGCCGGCCACGCTGACCGGGCCCGGGCGCTGACGGAGGGCCTGGAAGCGGGTACGGACCGGGAGCCGAAACTGCTCGCGGTCGTCCGCGCCCTGCTGGCCACGGGCCGTTTCGACGAGGCCGGACAGCGGGCGCGGGCGGCGCGTTCCAACCAGCGGGAGTACCTGCTCGGGCTCGTCGCCCGCGCCCGGCGCGCACGGGGTCCGGAAGCGCTCCTGGAGGAGTTCGAGCGCCCGGCCGAACCGAACGGCTGCATGCGGCTGTCGCTGGACGGAGGCGTGGCGCGCCGCCGTCTGCCCGCTCCCGAGACGGGGGTCGCGCTCGTGGAGATCGAGCGGCGCGCGGCCCGTGCCCGCGCTCTCCACGAGGAGGGGCGGGGCGAGGAGGCGTCCGGGGAACTCGTCCGCGCCGTGGCCGCGGCCCGGGGCGCCCTGTCGTACACGGCGGCCCCGCTGCCCGCCGTCGTCCGGGCACAGGTGGCCCTGGGGCGGACGGCGGAGGCCGCCGAACTGCTGGACGAGGCGGTCCTGTACCTGGGCCGTCTCGACGGACGGCGGGACGTGTCCTACGTGGCGCGGGCGTTCGTCGCGGCGGGGCGGTACGACGAGGCGATGGACCTGGTACGGACGCCGGGACCGGATTCCCGGGACACCTTCGACCCGCAGTTCGACCTCGCCACGGCGCTGGCCCGGGCCGGGCAGCACGAACGGGCCGAGGTCCTGCTCGGCGCGCTCGTACGGCGCGGTCTCGCCCGGGCCCGTGCCTACGTGGACCTCGCCCTCGCCCATCCCGATCCCGCCCGCGCCCGCGAACTCACCGCCCTCGCCCTCCACACCGGCCCCTGGTACGAGGCGCTGCCCGCCGTCCTCCGGTACGAGCCCGGCGCCCTGCCGCTCGTCCTGGCCGAGGCCGACCGGCTGCACCGGGCGCTGGACGTCTGAGCGGAGGCCCGGTGGTCACGCCGACCGTGTCAGGTCCGACGCCCGCACCTCCTCCGCGAACGCCTCCCCCCGTACGTAACGCTCCACCTCCCCCACCGCCTGCTCCGCCATCCGGTGCAGCTCGTTGCCGAGCGAGCCCGCCACGTGCGGGGTGAGGAGGACGTTCGGGAGGGTGTACAGGGGGGAGCCCGGGGGCGGGAGTTCCGGGTCCGTGACGTCGAGGATCGCGTGGAGGCGGCCCGTCAGGAGGTGGGGGAGGAGGGAGGGCTCGTCCACCAGGGAGCCCCGGGACGTGTTGATCAGGGTCGTTCCGTCCGGCATCGCCGCGAGCTGCGCCGCGCCGATCATGCGGTACGTGGAAGGGAGTTGCGGCGCGTGGACCGAGACGACCGTGCTGCGGGCGCAGAGTTCGTCCAGGCCCACCAGTTCCGTGCCCGGGGGCGGGGTCTCGACGTACGGGTCGTACAGGAGGATCTCGAAGTCGAAGGGGGCCAGGAGGTCGATCACCCTCCGGCCGATGCGGGAGGCGCCGACGATGCCGACCGTGCGGCGGTGGTTGCCCCAGCCGGTGGACTCCTCCAGCCAGGCGTGGTCGGTGCGCAGTTCGGCGTACCGCTGAGCCGAGCGCAGGACCCGCTTCCCGGCGAAGAGGATCGCGGCGAGCGTGTACTCGGCGACCGGCAGCGCGTTGGCGGCGGCGGCCGACGTGACCCGCAGGCCCCGTTCCCAGCAGGCGTCGGTGACGTGGTGCTTGACCGAGCCGGCCGCGTGGACGACCGCCCGCAGCCGGGGCGCCCGGTCCAGGACCTCGGCGGTGAGCGGGGTCGCGCCCCAGCAGGTCAGGAGGAGTTCGGCCTCCGCGAGGGCGGCGGCCGTCCGCGCGTCCGGGGCCGTCAGGTCGTGGGCGACCAGGCGCGGATCGGTGCGGGTCAGGGCCGCGAGGCGGGCGCGGTGCGCCTCGGTGAACAGGCGGTCGTCGACGCCCGGGCCCATCGCGAGGAGCAGGGCGGGGCGGTTGTCAGTGGTGGGGTGCATGGTGGGAGCAGGCCTTCCTCACTTGACGCTGCCGGCCGTCAGACCGGCCTTCCAGTGGCGCTGGAGGGAGACGAAGGCGATGACGAGGGGGATGACGGCGAGCAGGGAGCCGGTGACGACGAGGGGGTAGTAGTCGGGTTCGGCGTGGGCGTTGCTGTTCCACGCGTACAGGCCGAGGCTCAGCGGGTACAGCTTCTGGTCGGACAGCATCACCAGGGGGAGGAAGAAGTTGTTCCAGACGGCGGTGAACTGGAAGAGGAAGACCGTCACGAAGCCGGGCATGACCATGCGCAGGCCGATCGACCAGAAGACGCGCAGTTCGCCCGCCCCGTCGATGCGGGCGGCCTCCAGGGCCTCGTCGGGGACGTAGCCGGCGCAGAAGACCCGGGAGAGGTAGACGCCGAAGGGGTTGACGAGGACGGGGAGCAGGACGGCCCCGTAGGTGTTGACGATCCCGATCTCGCTGGCCAGGAGGTACATCGGCAGGGCGAGCGCGGTGGTGGGGACGAGCACGCCCAGCAGGACGAGGCCGAAGAGCTTCTCCTTGCCCCGGAAGTCGTAGACGTGGAAGGCGTAACCGGCGGCGACGCTGACGAACGAGCAGGCGAGGGCGCCGAGTCCGGCATAGAGGAGGCTGTTCAGGTACCAGTGGAAGTAGATGCCGTCGTTGTACTCGGCGAGCCGGGAGAGGTTGCCGCCGAGGTCGAAGCCCTCGAAGGAGAAGGCGTTCCCGGCCAGCAGGCCGCCGGCGTCCTTGGTGGCGGCGGTCAGCAGCCAGACGAGCGGGAAGAGCATGTAGACGGTGGCGAGGACGAGGGCGCCGTTGACCGCGCCCTGCGAGAGCCATCGGCCGGCGGAGCGGGGCCTTCCCGTACGGACGGCGCTCATGCGGTGCGCTCCTTCCGTGCCGTCCGGCGGCCGGTCAGGCGCGTCACCGCGAAGGAGAGCAGCGCGGCCGTCAGGGCGAGGAGCACGGAGGCCGCCGCGGCGAGCCCGTAGTCGTTGCGGTCGAAGGCCGCGGTGTAGGCGTACATGTTGGGCGTCCAGGTGGAGGTGACGGCGGAGCCGGTGCCCTTGCTGAGGATGAGAGGTTCGGTGAAGAGCTGGAGGGAGCCGATGACCGTGAAGAGGCCGACCATCGCGAGCGAGGCCCTGACCAGCGGGACCTTGACGGAGAAGGCGATGCGCCAGGCCCCCGCCCCGTCGACGGTGGCCGCTTCGAGGACGGAGCGGTCGATGGCCTGGAGGGCCGCGTAGAAGATCACCATGTTGTAGCCGAGCCACTCCCACAGGGCGATGTTCACGACGGAGGGCAGGGCGCCCTCGGGGGAGAAGAAGTCGAAGCCGAGCCCTCCCGCCTCCATGGCCTTCACGACCGGGCTGAGCTGGGGCGTGTAGAGGTAGACCCAGATCAGGGCGGCGATGATGCCGGGCACGGCGTGCGGCAGGAACAGCGCGAGCTGGAAGAAGCGGCGGGCGCGGGCGAGCGCCGAGTCGAGCAGCAGGGCGAGGCCGAGGGCCCCGGCGAGCAGCAGCGGGATGTAGAGCAGGCAGTAGCCGAGCAGGACGCCGAAGCCCTCGCGGAAGGCCTGGTCACCCAGCGCCGCCGTGTAGTTGTCGAGGCCGGTGAAGACGGTCTCGGCGCCGCCGAAGCCCAGTCCGGACTGCTTCTCGGTGAAGAGGCTGAGCCAGACCGCGTAGCCGATCGGCACCACCATCACCGCGGTGAACAGCAGGAAGAAGGGAGTCAGCAGGATCGCGGCGGCGCGGGTGCGGGCCTTCACGCGGATCAGCCCTCGACCTTCAGGCCGCGCTTGGTGAGTTCGGCGACGGTGGCGTCGTGGCCGGCCCTCACGGCGTCGGCGAGGGTCGGGCCGCCCGGGGCGACCGCGCCGAACCGGTCCTTGATCGTGGTGTTGGTGGTGCCGGTGGTGGGGCCCCAGGCCCAGTTCGGGTTGATGGAGGCGCCGGCGGTCTCGAAGAGGGCGTAGATGTCCTGGCCGCCGTAGTAGCCGGCGTCGAAGGCCTTCTTGGCGACCGGGCGCAGGGCCGCGGCGGCGGGGAAGGCGGAGGAGGTGCCGGAGGCGATGCGGGCCTTCACGCCCTCCTCGGTGGTGGACATCCACTCGGCGAAGGCGACGGCCGCGGCCTTCTGCTTGCTGTCCTTGGTCACGGCGAAGGAGGTGCCGCCGAGCATGCCGCTGGCGGGCTTGCCGTCCCAGCTGGGGATCGGGGCGACGGCCCACTTGCCGCTCTGCTCGGGCAGGGTGCCCTTGAGGACGCCCGCGCCCCAGGAGGCGCCGAGGTAGCCGAGGGTGGTGCCGTTCTTGAGGGAGCCGACCCACTCGGGGGAGAACGAGGCGTTCCTGTGGACGAGTCCGGCGTCCAGGAGCCCCTGCCAGTAGGCGGTGACCTTGGTGGTGGCCGGGTCGGTGGTGTTCACCTTCCAGGTGTCGTCCCCGGCCTTGAACCACTGGGCGCCGGCCTGCCAGGCCATGGCCTCGAAGGTGGTCGGGTCGTCCGGGAAGAAGGTGGCGATGCGGGCCTTGGCGTCGGCCTTCTTGACCTGCTCGGCGGCCTTCTCGAAGTCGTCCCAGGTGGCGGGTACCTGGATCTTGTACTTCTCGAAGAGGTCCTTGCGGTAGAAGAAGGCCTGCGGGGAGGCGTCGAAGGGGACGGCCCAGCTCCTGCCGCCGAGGGTGGTGAGCTCGACGCTCTGCGGGAGCAGCTTCGCCCGGTCGGCCTCGGTGAACTCGCCGCCGATGTCCTGGAGGGCGCCGGAGCTCACGAACTCGGGGAGCGAGGAGTACTCGATGGAGACGAGGTCGGGGGCGTTGCCCGCCTTCACGGCGTTGGAGATCTTGGCGTAGCCGCCGGCGGTGCCGGAGGGGATCTCCTCGAACGTCACCTTGACGTCGGTGTGGGAGGCGTTGAAGGCGTCCACGACGTCCTTGGTGCCCTTGGCCCAGCCCCAGAAGGTGAGGGTCACGGGCCCGTTCGGCTTGTTCGCGGTGTCGTCACCGCCGCCGCCGCAGGCCGTGAGGACGGCGAGGGCGGTGGCGGTGCCGGCTATGACGCGGGTCGTTCTGCTCCGGAAGGGGGTCACGGCACGGCTCCTGGGGGCGGGACGGCTGGGAGGTTGTGGCCGTGATCCTGTGACCGTTCATGACCGAAGTCAAGAGCGAAAGATTGATTGATCGAAAAAAGAACAGATCGATCAGCGCGGTCCCTTACGGACGGGAGTCCCCTACGGGCGGGAGTTCCTTGCGTACGGGAGTCCTTTACGGGTGGGAGTTCCTCACGGACGGGAGGCCGGCGCCGGGGCCCCGCACGAGGACCGCACCCGGAGCCACGGCAGCAGGCTCAGATGGCGCCGCGCCGCCGTCTCCGCCTCTCCGGGGCCTTCCCCGGAGGCCTCGGTCAGCCGCTCCACAAGCAGCTCCGTCGCGTGCCGCCCCACCTGCCGCTTGGGCGGGGCGACCGCCGTCAGCGGGATGTCGGCGAGCGCGGCGACCTCGTCGTCGTACGCGATCAGGGCCAGGTCCCGCGGCACCCTGACGCCCAGTTCGGCCAGGCGCCGCGCGATCTCGATGGCGTCCACGTCGTTGTGGACCAGGGCCGCGCTCGCCAGACCGGAGCCGACGGCCTCGTGCAGCGCCCGCACCGCCCGCTCGAACCCCTCCGGATCCGCTTCCGCCGGTACGGAGTCGATGACCGGCCGCGGCTCCGCCAGGCCCAGCGTGCCCAGCGCCTCGGCGTACCCGGCGCGCACCGCGAGCGCCGTCGGGGAGTCCCGGCGGGCGACGAGCAGCGGCGTCGCGTGGCCCAGGGAGAGCAGGTGGCGCAGGGCGAGCAGGACGCCGTGGGCGTGGTCGGAGGCGACCCGGTCCAGGCCGTCGAGCGGGCTGCCGGGCTCGGCGCGCCGCTCCAGGAGCACGGCCGGCACGGGCAGCTCGGCCGGCCAGTCCCCGTACGCGGACCGGTCCTCGGGGCCCCGCCAGCCGGGCGCGACCAGGACGCCCTCGGCGCCCGCCGCGAGCAGCCCCTCCACGCGGGCGCGGTCCTCCTCCGGGCGGTAGTCCGACACACGCAGCACGAGCCGGGCCCCGGCACGGGCCGCCGCCTCGTGCGCCCCCCGGATGACCTCGGCGAAGTAGTACGTGGCGGAGGGCACGAGCAGCCCGAGGACCAGGCCCTCGCCGGGCCGTCCGGCCCCCGGCGCGCCCTGCCGCTCCGGCCAGGACACCTGGCCGTGCACCCGGTCGAGCAGGCCCCGGCCGGCCAGGAGCTCGACGTCCCGGCGGGCGGTGACGGGGGAGACCCCGAGCCGCTCGGCGAGCTCGGCGACGCGGGCGGTGCCGCGCTCGCGCACCAGGGCCAGCAGTCGGTCGTGTCGTTCGGCAGCACTCTCGCGCACGGCGCGGTTCCCCCTCGCGGTGGTGGTGGTCCTCCGAGTCTAGTTCAGAATGATCGAACGGAGGGAGTTTCGATCATTCGCTCGCGAAGTCTTGACGTTCGATCGGAGCCTGTCCAGGATTCCCGACGACACGGACGTCATCGGACGCGGAGCCGCCACGGGGCCCTCGGGACGTTTCGGCAACGCGGCGAGGTGCCGTGCCGGGCGTCGCGGCCCCGGTCATGATCCGCCGGACACGCCCCGAGGGAGCACTCATGCCCGCGCCCCCCGAAGACCGCGCGCTCAGCCCGTACACCGGCTGGACCCGGCCCCACTGGGAGGCCGCCGCCGACCGGCTCCTCTTCGACGTGCGCCCCTTCGCCTCGCCCCGGCACGGACTGATCGACCTCCCCGGGCCCCGCCCAAGCTGGTCGGGCCCCCGTTCCGACGGTCTGGAGGGCTGGGCCCGCACCTTCCTCCTCGCCGCCCTCCGCGTCGCGGGCGCGCACGGCGAGGACCCCCACGGCCACCTCGACCGGTACGTCCGGGGGCTCGCCGCCGGGACGGAGGAGCCGGGCCGGGAGGACGCCGAGTCCTGGCCCCTCATGGCCGGCACCCGCCAGGCGGTCGTCGAGTCCGCCTCCGTCGCCCTCGGCCTGCGCCTCACCCGCCCCTGGCTCTGGGACCGGCTCGACGACCGCGTCCGCGCCCGGGTCGTGGAGTGGCTGCTGCCCGCCCTCGGCCCGTCCCCGGTCGACAACAACTGGTGGCTCTTCGGCCTCACCGTCGCCGGATTCCTCCGGGACGCCGGGATCGAGACCGACCGCGCCGCCGCCACGATCGACCGCTCCCTCGCCCGCGTCGAGGACTGGTACCTCGGCGACGGCTGGTACAGCGACGGCGACAACCGCGCCTTCGACCACTACAACGCCTGGGCCCTGCACTTCTACCCCGTGCTCCACGCCCACCTGTCCGGCGACCGCGCCCTCCTCGACCGGTACGGGCCCCGGCTCCGCGCCCACCTGGACGACCACGTCCACCTCTTCGACGCGAACGGCGCCCCCGTCCCCTACGGGCGCTCCCTGATCTACCGCTTCGCCGCGGCCGCCGCCCCCTGGCTCGGCGCCCTCACCGGTCACACCCCGCTGACCCCCGGCGCCACCCGCCGCCTCGCCTCCGGGACCCTGCGGTACTTCCTCGACCGGGGCGCCACCGACGGGCGCGGGCTCCTCACCCTCGGCTGGCACGGCCCGTACCCGCAGCTCGTCCAGGAGTACTCGGGTCCGGGCTCCCCCTACTGGGCGTCCAAGGGCTTCCTCGGCCTCCTCCTGCCCGCCGGGCATCCGGCCTGGACCGACCCCGAGGAACCCCTGCCCGCCGAACGCGCCGACACCGTCCGCGCCTTCGCCCCCGCCGGGCTGCTCGTCCAGACCACCGCCGCCGACGGGCTCGTACGCCTCCACAACCACGGCAGCAACCACGTGCACAGCCGCGAGGGCGGCGAGGACGACCCCGGCTACGCCCGCCAGGCCTACTCGACCCGTACGGGGCCCACCACCGGGTCCGCCCCGGCCGACAACCACTTCGCGCTGCTCGACGCCGGGGGCCGGGCCACCACCCGGGGGCCCGCCGCCCCCGCCGGAACCGGTCCCGGCTGGGCCGCCTCCCTGCACGTCCCGCGCCCCGGCGTCCGGATCCTCTCCGCGACCCTCGCCCACGGCGCCGCCGAACTCCGCGCCCACCTCGTCCTCGGCGCCCCGGAGGGGACGCCCGTACGGCAGACCGGCTGGGCCACCACGCCCGACGGGCCGCACGCCCGGCTCGACCCGGTCCACGGGTACCCGCCGGAGGACCCGGCCGCCGTACTCCCCGTGGGGGAGACCCTTCAGGGGCCGGGCGGCCGCGTCCTCGCCCTGTACGGCACCACGCGCGGCCCGGCCGCCCTCTTCGCGTCCCTCGCCTCGCTCACCGCGGAGCCCGGCCCGGCCCCCGGCGCCGCCCTCGCGCGCGTGCGGGTCGACGGCCACGCCCTCCACGTGACCTGGGAGGACGGCACCACCGCGGACCTGGACCTCGACACCCTGCGGTGAACGGGCCCGCGCGGCCTACTTCGGGCCGTACTTCCGTCCCGCCCGGGAGGAGACCCCGCCGAGCAGACCGCGCGGCGCCAGCTTCACCACGCCCATCAGGGCCTTGTAGCGGGGGTCCGGGACCGACAGCGTCTTCCCCCGGTCCAGGTCGGACAGGGCCGACGCCACCAGCTTGTCCGCGTCGAGCCACATCCAGCCCGGGATGTTGTCCGTGCCCATCCCGGCCCGCTCGTGGAACTCGGTCCGCACGAAGCCGGGGCAGAGCGCCATCAGCCGCACCCCGGTGCCCGCCAGGTCCCGCGCCGCGCCCTGGGTGAACTGCACGACCCACGCCTTCGACGCGCCGTACGTGCCCCGGGGCACGAAGGCCGCCACCGAGGCCACGTTCACCACCCCGCCCCGGCGCCGCCCCTTCATCGAGGCGGCGGCGGCCGAGGTCAGCCGCAGCACGGCCTCGCAGTGCACCGTGAGCATCTTCAGCTCGTCGGCCATGGAGACTTCGAGGAAGCGGCCCTTGTTGCCGAAGCCGGCGTTGTTCACGAGCAGGTCCACCGGCCGCCTCGGGTCCGAGAGCCGCGCCTCGACGGCGGCGATCCCCTTCTCCTCGGCGAGGTCCGCCGCGAGCACCTCGGCCTCCACCCCGTGCCGGTCGTGGAGCTCGGTCGCCTGCTCCCTGAGCCGCTTCACGTCCCGGGCCACGAGCACGACGTCGTGGCCGTCGGCCGCGAGCCTCCGGGCGAAGGCGGCCCCGATGCCCGCGGTGGCCCCCGTAATCAGTGCAGTCGTCATACGGGCACGTTAGTGCCCCGGCCGGGCCGGGGGACCGGCGCTATGCCCCGGCGCACTCCTCCGCGTGCCTGTCCGCGGACTTCTCCGCCTGCTTCCCGGCGTACTTCTCCGTGTACTGGCGGGCCAGGTCGAGCAGGCCCGACTCCATCCACGCGGCGGCGGCCAGCGTGCCGGGCAGCAGGGACCGCTCGACGGTCGCGGCCCGGTGCAGCAGCGCGACGGTGACCTCGTGGCCGGGCCGGTGCACGACGGTGATCGGATCGCCCGCGCGCACCTCGCCCGGCACGATCACCCGCAGCAGCGCGCCCGGTCCCGCCTCCGACCGCGTGAACCGCTTGACCCAGCCCTTCTCGCCCAGGAAGCCCGCGAACGTACGGCACGGGATGCGGCCGCCGGTCACCTCCAGGACCACCTCGTCGCCGATCCGCCACCGCTCCCCGATCAGGGCGTTGTTGACGTCCAGGCCCCGGGTGGTGAGGTTCTCGCCGAAGGAGCCGTTGGCGAGCTCGCGGCCCAGCTCCCGCTCCCACAGGTCCATGTCCTCGCGGGCGAAGGCGTACGCGGCCCGGTCGGCGCCGCCGTGGAAGCGCAGGTCGCAGACGTCGTCCCCGGCCAGCCCGCTCCGCCCGACGCCGAGCGGCCCCGGCGCCTCGATCCGCACGGCCCCCTCGACGGGGCGCTTGTCGATGGCCGTGAGGCCGGAGGAGGCCTCGGTGTAGTCCACGGCCCGGGCGCGGCCCACATTCACACTCAGCAAGGTCATGTGGGCACTTTACGGGCGTCTCTCTCAAAGCTGTTAAGCGGTATTCGAACTCTTTCCCAAGAATCGCTTATGCTGGATCCATGATCGAGGCCCGCCACCTCCGCGTCCTGCGCGCCGTCGCCGCCACCGGCTCCTTCTCGGCCGCCGCGCGCGAACTCGGCTGCACCCAGCCCGCCGTCAGCCAGCAGATGAAGGCGCTCGAAGCCTCCGCCGGCACGCCGCTGCTGATCCGCACGGGCCGCGAGATGCGCCTCACCCAGGCGGGCGAGGTCCTGGTGCGCCACGCCTCCGGCATCCTCGCCGGGCTCACCGCCGCCGAGGAGGAGGTCGCCGCGATCGCCGGGCTCCGCGCCGGCCGGGTCCGCCTGGTCTCCTTCCCGAGCGGCAGCTCCACCCTCGTCCCCACCGCCCTGGCCGCCCTGCGGGCCGCGCACCCCGGCACCCGGGTCTCCCTGGTCGAGGCGGAACCGCCCCGCTCGATCGAGATGCTCCGCGAGGGCGACTGCGACATCGCCCTCGCCTTCCGGTACGGGGCGGGGCGGGCCGAGTGGGACGACCTGGTCGTCCGGCCGCTGCTCGCCGACCGGCTCGTGGGCCTGGTCCCGGAGGGGCACCGGCTCGCCGGGGCCGGTGCGGTCGGCATCGCGGAGCTGGCGGACGAGTCCTGGATCGCGGGCTGCCCGCGCTGCCGCCGCCAGCTCGTGGACGTCTGCGAGGAGGCGGGCTTCACGCCCCGCATCGACTTCGCGACCGACGACTACCCGGCCGTGGTGGGCCTGGTGGGGGCGGGTCTGGGCGTGGCCGTCCTGCCGGCCCTCGCCATCGAGTCCGTACGGCCCAAGGGGGCGCGGACCGTGACCGTGGAGCCCGCCGTGGAGCGGGAGATCGTGGCCCTGACCCTGCCGGACCTGGCGCAGGTCCCGGCGGTCGCCGCCACGCTGGACGAGCTGGCACGCGCCGCCACGCGCGCGTAGGCACCCGTTCGGTGTCCTCACGCGCGTGGGCGCGGTGGGCGTCGCTGTTCTCGGTTCCTGGCTCTCGGATCTCGGTTCTCGTCGGACCCCGGAGCCGCTCGGGGCCTCAGGACCCCGAAGCCGTTCGGGGCTGCGGGAAACTAACCGGAGAAACGTTCCTTCACATGGACGCCGGCGCGGCCGTCGAGGCCGTGGGCGCCGTCGTGATCAGACGGTTGCGGGCGCGTCCCATGAGCTCTTCGCGTTCGTCCTCGGTGAGGCCGCCCCAGACGCCGTAGGGCTCCCGCACGGCGAGTGCGTGTGCCGCGCACTCCGCGCGCACCGGGCACCGCATGCAGACCTCTTTCGCCGAGTTCTCACGCGCACTCCGTGCCGCGCCGCGCTCTCCCTCGGGGTGGAAGAACAGGGAGCTGTCGACCCCGCGGCAGGCCGCGAGCAGTTGCCAGTCCCACAGATCGGCGTTGGGTCCGGGAAGGCGGGAGAAATCTGCCATTGCGCTTGTCCCCTTGAAACCGTGTCGAACGGATAGGTGGGCGGGTTGATGGCTGACGGCCGGGGCTCCTTCCGGTCCCCGACAGCTCGGGTCGTTACACCTACTGTCTAAGTAGATGTAAATATGACTCATTGCGAATCTAGCCACAGACACCTCGAAAAGGGAAGAAATCCCGCTAAATGGGGCATACCTTTTGATCTCCGGACGGAAGGGCCGCGTCGCTCTTCTCCGCGCACGGCCCCTCACGTAGAGTTCCGAAGCCTGCCGTCCGACCCGTAACTCTTTCGGGTGACCGTCGTTGAGAGTGCGGAGGCGGTTGGAGGAACAAGCGCTCGGGCAGGTGTCCGAGAGCGTCAACCGCACAGGTGACGATACGTACAGCCCTGGAGGCTCAAGGTGACGCGCAACAGCTGCGAGAGCCGCGGAGGTCAGGCATGACATCCGTCCTCGTCTGCGACGACTCCCCGCTTGCCCGAGAGGCGCTCCGCCGCGCGGTCGCGACCGTGCCCGGCGTCGAGCGCGTGACCACCGCGGCCAACGGCGAGGAAGTCCTCCGCCGCTGGGGCGCGGACCGCTCGGACCTGATTCTGATGGACGTGCGCATGCCCGGTCTGGGCGGCGTGGAAACCGTCCGCCGGCTGCTCTCGGCGGACCCCGGCGCCCGCATCATCATGCTCACGGTCGCCGAGGACCTCGACGGCGTCGCGCTCGCGGTCGCCGCGGGTGCCCGTGGCTATCTGCACAAGGACGCCTCGCGCGCCGAGCTGCGGGCCACGGTCACCCAGGCGCTCGCCGACCCGACCTGGCGGCTCGCCCCGCGCCGCCTCCGCTCGGCCGAGATGGGCGCCGCGCCCACCCTCACCGCGCGCGAGATCCAGGTCCTCGAAGGCATGAGCCACGGCCGGTCCAACGCCGAGATCGGGCGCGAGCTCTTCCTCTCCGAGGACACGGTCAAGACCCACGCCCGGCGCCTCTTCAAGAAGCTGGGCGCCTCGGACCGCGCCCACGCCGTCGCGCTCGGTTTCCGCTGGGGCCTGGTCCGCTGACGTCGCAGGTCACCTGCCGCATCCCCGTCCCCGTCCGTGTCCTTCGCGGGGTGGACGGGGTGGGCTTGTGTCACTTCCCCGCCGGATGACGCATCCTTGAGATGTGGAGTTCCTCGGGGACGAGTCGATCGAGCGGGAGGGGAGGGCGCGGGAGATGGGTTCCGGCGCACCTGCTCATAACGCTTCGGTGCACAACTACGGACGCGGTGCCACGGACGCGGAAGCGTCGGGGCACCATGGAGCGATGCGCGACGACGAGACCGCGGTGTCCCCCGTGCCTTCCGGGCGGGGGGAGATCGGCGCGCTCGTCCGCCGCGCGGTCGACGGCGACGCGCAGGCCACGCACGACCTCCTCGCGCGCGTGCACCCGCTCGCCCTGCGGTACTGCCGCACCCGCCTCAACCGGCTGCCCGGCGACGCCCGGCACTTCGTCGAGGACCTCGCCCAGGAGGTCTGCGTCGCCGTCCTGATGGCGCTGCCGCGCTACAAGGACACCGGCAGGCCCTTCGAGGCCTTCGTCTTCGCCATCGCCGGACACAAGGTCGCCGACCTCCAGCGGGCCGCCATGCGGCACCCCGGGTCCACGGCCGTGCCCTCCGACGAGATGCCCGAGCGGCCCGACGACTCCCTCGGACCCGAGGAGCGGGCGCTGCTCAGCGACGACGCCGAGTGGGCCAAGAAGCTGCTCGCCAACCTCCCGGAGAACCAGCGCGAACTGCTCGTGCTGCGGGTCGCCGTCGGGCTCACCGCCGAGGAGACCGGGCAGATGCTCGGCATGTCCCCCGGCGCCGTCCGGGTCGCCCAGCACCGAGCCCTCAGCCGGCTCCGCGCGCTGGCCGAGCAGTGACCCCGAGGCCTTCGGCGGCCCTGGCCGGGCGGTAAGCCCCGCCGGGTTCCGTCATCCCTTTCGTCCACGTGCGAACGTCCAAAGCCGCCCGCTGATCTTGATCGTGGAATGAGACACCGCTCGGGCCCGTTAGCATGGACATCCCGCACCGATCAAGGCCATTTGGGAAGGTGTCATGACTGCCAACGTCGACGGAGTGCCCGGTAAATTCGCGACACTCGGGCTGACCTACGACGACGTGCTGCTGCTGCCGGGAGCCTCCGAGGTCCTCCCCAACGCGGTCGACACCTCGTCCCGCATCTCGCGCAACGTCCGCGTCAACATCCCGCTGCTCTCGGCGGCGATGGACAAGGTGACCGAGTCCCGGATGGCCATCGCGATGGCCCGCCTGGGCGGCGTCGGCGTGCTCCACCGCAACCTGTCCGTCGAGGACCAGGTCAACCAGGTCGACCTGGTCAAGCGCTCCGAGTCCGGCATGGTCACCGACCCCATCACGGTGCACCCGGAGGCGACGCTCGCCGAGGCGGACGCGCTCTGCGCCAAGTTCCGCATCAGCGGCGTCCCGGTCACCACCCCCGCCGGCAAGCTGCTCGGCATCGTGACCAACCGCGACATGGCCTTCGAGAGCGACCGCGAGCGCCAGGTCCGCGAGGTCATGACGCCGATGCCGCTGGTCACCGGCAAGGTCGGCATCTCCGGCGTCGACGCCATGGAGCTGCTGCGCCGCCACAAGATCGAGAAGCTTCCGCTGGTCGACGACGAGGGCGTCCTCAAGGGCCTCATCACCGTCAAGGACTTCGTCAAGGCGGAGAAGTACCCGAACGCCGCCAAGGACTCCGAGGGCCGCCTGCTCGTCGGCGCCGCCGTGGGCGCCAGCCCCGAGGCCCTGGAGCGCGCCCAGGCGCTCGCCGCCGCCGGCGTGGACTTCCTGGTCGTCGACACCTCGCACGGCCACAACAGCAACGCCCTGAGCTGGATGGCGAAGATCAAGTCGAGCGTGGACGTCGACGTGATCGGCGGAAACGTCGCCACCCGCGACGGCGCGCAGGCGCTGATCGACGCCGGCGTCGACGGCATCAAGGTCGGCGTGGGCCCCGGCTCCATCTGCACCACCCGCGTGGTCGCCGGCATCGGCGTCCCGCAGGTCACCGCCATCTACGAGGCCTCCCTCGCGGCCCGCGCCGCCGGCGTCCCGCTGATCGGCGACGGCGGCCTGCAGTACTCCGGCGACATCGGCAAGGCGCTCGCCGCCGGCGCCGACACCGTGATGCTCGGCAGCCTCCTCGCCGGCTGCGAGGAGTCGCCCGGCGAGCTGCTCTTCATCAACGGCAAGCAGTTCAAGTCGTACCGCGGCATGGGCTCGCTCGGCGCCATGCAGTCCCGCGGCCAGGGCCGGTCCTACTCCAAGGACCGCTACTTCCAGGCCGAGGTCTCCTCCGACGACAAGCTCGTCCCCGAGGGCGTCGAGGGCCAGGTGCCCTACCGGGGCCCGCTCTCCAACGTCCTGCACCAGCTCGTCGGCGGCCTCCGCCAGACCATGGGCTACGTGGGCGCGGCCACCGTCGCGGAGATGGAGTCCAAGGGCCGCTTCGTGCGGATCACCGCGGCGGGCCTCAAGGAGAGCCACCCGCACGACATCCAGATGACGGTCGAGGCGCCGAACTACAGCAGGAAGTAACGCGCACGCGGGTGAGGGGCGGTTCCGGGATGTGGCCGGAACCGCCCCTCCCACGTGTGTCGGGGATACTGGTAGGCGCAGACATAGAGGGAAAGGCCACACATCGTGACTGAGATCGAGATCGGGCGCGGCAAGCGCGGCCGCAGGGCGTACGCGTTCGACGACATCGCCGTCGTGCCCAGCCGGCGCACCCGGGACCCGAAGGAGGTCTCGATCGCCTGGCAGATCGACGCCTACCGGTTCGAGCTGCCGTTCCTGGCCGCTCCCATGGACTCGGTCGTCTCGCCGCAGACCGCCATCCGGATCGGCGAGATGGGCGGCCTGGGCGTCCTGAACCTCGAAGGCCTGTGGACCCGGTACGAGGACCCGCAGCCGCTCCTGGACGAGATCGCGGAGCTGGACGAGGCCGCCGCGACCCGTCGCCTCCAGGAGATCTACTCCGCTCCCATCCGGGAGGAGCTGATCGGGAAGCGCATCAAGGAGGTGCGCGACGCCGGCGTCGTCACCGCCGCCGCGCTCTCCCCGCAGCGCACCGCGCAGTTCTCCAAGGCCGTCGTCGACGCCGGGGTGGACCTCTTCGTCATCCGCGGCACGACGGTCTCCGCCGAGCACGTCTCGGGCGCGGCCGAGCCGCTGAACCTGAAGCAGTTCATCTACGAGCTGGACGTCCCGGTCATCGTCGGCGGCTGCGCCACGTACACCGCGGCCCTGCACCTGATGCGCACCGGCGCCGCGGGCGTCCTGGTCGGCTTCGGCGGCGGCGCCGCGCACACCACCCGCAACGTCCTGGGCATCCAGGTCCCGATGGCGACCGCTGTCGCGGACGTGGCCGCGGCGCGCCGCGACTACATGGACGAGTCCGGCGGCCGGTACGTGCACGTGATCGCCGACGGCGGCGTGGGCTGGTCCGGCGACCTGCCGAAGGCGATCGCCTGCGGCGCCGACGCGGTCATGATCGGCTCCCCGCTGGCCCGTGCCACGGACGCGCCCGGCAAGGGCCACCACTGGGGCATGGAGGCCGTCCACGAGGACGTGCCGCGCGGCAAGCTGGTCGACCTGGGCATCGTCGGCACCACCGAGGAGATCCTCGCGGGCCCGTCGCACACCCCGGACGGCTCGATGAACTTCTTCGGCGCCCTGCGCCGCGCGATGGCCACCACGGGCTACAGCGAGCTCAAGGAGTTCCAGCGCGTCGAGGTCACGGTCGCGGACGCGCAGCACAAGCGCTGACCGTTCCCGGTCCGCAGGAGGGCCCCGCACCGACCGGTGCGGGGCCCTTCCGCGTGTCCGCTCAGAGGCGGTGGGCCGCGCCCGCCGGGGTGGCGCCGCGGGTGTCGAGGAGGAGCTGCGCCTTCACCGAGAGGCCCTGGAGGTCGTAGGTGCGGTGGTGCTGGAGCAGGACCGTCAGGTCGGCGTGGGCGGCGGCCTCGTAGAGGGAGTCCGGGCGGGGGACGGGGAGTTCGCGGACGCGCCAGTCGGGGACGTACGGGTCGTGGTAGCTGACGGCCGCGCCCAGGTCCATCAGGCGGCGGGCGATCTCGTCGGCGGGCGAGCCCTGCCGGTCGGGCAGGTCGGGCTTGTACGTGATGCCGAGCAGCAGGATCCTGGCCCCCCGCGCCGACTTCCCGTGCTCGTTGAGGAGGGCGGCGGCGCGTCGCACGACGTACGCCGGCATGCGCTCGTTGACCTGGCCCGCGAGTTCGACCAGGCGGAGCGGACGGTGGGCGCCGACGGTGTCGACGGGGACGCCGTGGCCGCCGACGCCGGGTCCCGGGCGGAAGGCCTGGAAGCCGAAGGGCTTGGTCTCGGCGCAGCGGATGACGTCCCAGAGGTCGACGCCGAGTTCGTGGCAGAGGACCGACATCTCGTTGACGAGGGCGATGTTGACGTGCCGGAAGTTGGTCTCCAGGAGCTTGACCGTCTCGGCCTCGCGGGGTCCACGCGCGCGTACCACCTTGTCGGTGAGGCGTCCGTAGAAGGCGGCGGCGGACTCCGTGCAGGCGGGGGTGAGGCCGCCGATGACCTTGGGGGTGCCGGCGTAGCCGTGGGTACGGCTGCCGGGGTCGAGCCGGCCGGGGGAGTACGCGAGGTGGAAGTCGCGTCCCGCGCGCAGTCCGGAGCCCGTTTCGAGGACGTCGCGGAGCAGGCCCTCGGTGGTGCCCGGCGGGACGGGCGACTCCAGGACGACGGTGGTGTGCGGGCGCAGCCGGCCGGCGAGCGCGCGGGCGGCGTCGGTGACGGCGGTGAGGTCGAGGGTCCGGTCGGGGCCGAGGGGGGTCGGGGGGCAGAGGGCGGCGGTGCGGACCCGGCCCAGTTCGGCGGGGTCGTGGGTCGGGCGGAAGCCCCCCGCGAGCATCCGGCGGACCTCCGGGACGGTGAGGGGGCCGTCGGCCGGTGAGCGGCCCGCGGCGAGTTCGGCGGCGGGCCGCGGGTCGGTGTCGTAGCCGATGGTGTCGATGCCCGCGGCGGTGGCGGCACGGGCGAGGGGGAGTCCGTGGTGGCCGAGGCCGATGACGGCGAGATCAGCGGGCATGGGGGGTGGGCCGTCCTTCCCAGTAGCCGTAGGGGGCGCGGCGCGCAAGTCCGGTGGGCGAAACGGGTCGCGCGCAATGTCAGACTAGGCGTAAATATGACCGATATGTCGCATTACGGGGCCGCAGGTCACCGAGTGTTGTCCACAGGCCGGTGACGAGGCGGTGGCTGAAGTCGCCCCGGCGGGACAGAATCGAGCTGTGAGCCGGACCGCACGGTCCCGGCTCGCTCGCGGGAAGGGCCGTGCGCCCGTTCACGGGACGGGCGCGCATCCGTTCGGGACGGGTGGCGCACCCGCTCGCGGGAAGGGCCGTGTACGGGAGCCGGACGCGGGAAGCCGCGTGCGGAGAGGCCCGTGCGCGGGACGGACGGGGGACGACGGGAGGCGGCACACGTGAGGACAGCGACACTGGGACCGGCCGAGCGCGTCGAGGCGCTCGCCGCCATGGCCGAGCGCGAGCTGGACGTGCTGGTCGTCGGCGCCGGAGTGGTCGGCGCGGGAACGGCCCTCGACGCCGTCACGAGAGGGCTCTCCACCGGCATCATCGAGGCCCGCGACTGGGCCTCGGGCACCTCCAGCCGGTCCAGCAAGCTCATCCACGGCGGCCTGCGCTACCTGGAGATGCTGGACTTCGCCCTGGTGCGGGAGGCGCTCAAGGAGCGCGGACTCCTCCTGGAGCGGCTCGCCCCCCACCTGGTGAAGCCGGTCCCCTTCCTGTACCCCCTCCAGCACAAGGGCTGGGAGCGGTTCTACGCCGGATCGGGCGTCGCGCTGTACGACGCGATGTCGCTCTCCTCCGGACACGGCCGGGGCCTCCCCGCCCACCGGCACCTCTCCCGGCAGGGCGCCCTGCGCGTCGCCCCCTGCCTCAAGAAGGACGCCCTCGTCGGCGCCCTCCAGTACTACGACGCCCAGATGGACGACGCCCGCTTCGTCACCACCCTCGTGCGCACGGCCGCCTCCTACGGCGCGCACGCCGCGAGCCGCGCCCGCGTCGTCGGCTTCCTGCGCGAGGGCGAGCGGGTCGTCGGCGCGCGCGTCCGGGACGTCGAGGCCGGGGCCGAGTACGAGATCCGGGCCAAGCAGGTCGTCAACGCCACCGGGGTGTGGACCGACGACACCCAGGCCCTCATCGGGGAGCGCGGCCAGTTCCACGTCCGCGCCTCCAAGGGCATCCACCTCGTCGTGCCCAAGGACCGCATCCACTCCACCACCGGGCTCATCCTGCGCACCGAGAAGTCGGTCCTCTTCGTGATCCCCTGGGGACGCCACTGGATCGTCGGCACCACCGACACCGACTGGGACCTCGACAAGGCCCACCCGGCCGCCTCCAGCGCCGACATCGACTACCTCCTGGAGCACGTCAACACCGTGCTCGCCACCCCGCTCACCCGCGACGACGTCGAGGGTGTCTACGCGGGCCTGCGGCCCCTGCTCGCCGGCGAGTCGGAGGCCACCAGTAAGCTCTCGCGCGAACACACCGTCGCCCACCCGCTCCCCGGCCTGGTCGTGGTGGCCGGCGGCAAGTACACGACGTACCGCGTGATGGCGAAGGACGCCGTCGACGAGGCGGTCCACGGCCTCGACCAGCGCGTCGCCCCCTGCGTCACCGAGGACACCCCGCTCCTCGGGGCCGAGGGCTACCGGGCCCTGTGGAACGCGCGGGCCGGGATCGCCGCCCGGCACGGACTGCACGTCGTGCGGGTCGAGCACCTCCTCAACCGGTACGGCTCCCTGACGCAGCAGCTCCTCGACCTGATCGCCGAGGACCCCCGGCTCGGCGAACCCCTCCCGGCGGCCGACGACTACCTGCGCGCCGAGATCGTCTACGCCGCCTCGCACGAGGGCGCGCGCCACCTCGACGACGTCCTCACCCGGCGGACCCGGATCTCCATCGAGACCTTCGACCGGGGCACGCGCAGCGCCCGCGAGTGCGCGGAGCTGATGGCCCCGGTCCTCGGCTGGGACGCCCGCCAGATCGACAAGGAGGTCGAGCACTACGAGAAGCGGGTGGAGGCCGAGCGCGAGTCGCAGCGCCAGCCCGACGACCTGACGGCGGACGCGGCGCGGCTGGGGGCGCCCGACATCGTGCCCATCTGACCGCGCTCGCGCGCCGGTCCCCGTACGGCTGTGGACAACTGACGGAACGTCCGGTCCTCCGGGGCGTCCGGGTCGTCCGCATACCGGCGGGAACCTCGGAGGGGTGCGGCGGCGTCGTCATCCCGGAGTACGGACCCGGGGGCGCCACCGGTCCCGAGGTGAGGGACAATGGGCTCTCTTCCAGGGCGGGTTAACGCATCACGCGGGAAGCGGCAGACGCGGCGAAGACCAGGGATCGCAGAGGGGACGCATGTCGGAGGCGGAGCAGTCGCGGGACACGGCGAAGGACCCCGGGCGGGACGCCGCCGCGGGGGCCGCGACCGACGGCGACCGAGGAACGGTCCCGGCCGCGCGTGAGCCGGAGCGGGACGCGAAGGACGCGCAGGTCGGACGGGGTGCGCAGCCCCCGGAGGACGGTGCGGAGCCGGGACCGGGCGGCGGGGCCGCCCCGGATGCCGGTGCCGGGCCGGCCGCGGACGGCGGTTCGGCTTCGGACGCCGGGCCGGCCGTGGACGCGGAGTCCGGTTCGGGCGGCGAGTCCGGTTCGGGTGACGCGCCGGGTTCGAGCGGTGCGTCGGGTTCGCGTGGTGCGGGCGGGAAGTCCGCTTCGGGCGGCTCGGGCGTTTCGGTCGTGAAGGGCCACGGGGATCCGCGGTCTGACGGCGCGACGGGTTCCGGAGCGGTTGACGACGGTGCCGGCGCGGCCGGACGGCTGCGGGGGACCGAGCCGTCGACCGGACGGGCCGGGTTCGGCGCCGGGGACGGCGACGGCGGAAGCGGTCGCGGGACGGCCGCGACCGGCGCGGCGCGCGGCGGCGACAGGCTCCGCAAGGCCCCCGTCGGCGAAGGAAGGCTGCTCGCCGGGCGCTACCGGCTCGGCGCGGTCCTCGGCCGCGGCGGCATGGGCACCGTGTGGCGCGCCGTCGACGAGACCCTGGGCCGCACCGTCGCCGTCAAGGAACTCCGCTTCCCCACCAGCATCGACGAGGACGAGAAGCGCCGCCTCATCACCCGGACCCTGCGCGAGGCGAAGGCCATCGCCCGGATCCGCAACAACGGCGCCGTCACCGTCTACGACGTCGTCGACGAGGACGACCGCCCGTGGATCGTCATGGAGCTCATCGAGGGCAAGTCCCTCGCGGACGCCGTGCGCGAGGACGGCACGCTCACGCCCCGGCGCGCCGCCGAGGTCGGCCTCGCCATCCTCGACGTGCTGCGCTCGGCCCACCGCGAGGGCATCCTGCACCGCGACGTGAAGCCGTCCAACGTGCTGATCGCCGAGGACGGCCGGGTCGTCCTCACCGACTTCGGCATCGCCCAGGTGGAGGGCGACCCCTCGATCACCTCCACCGGCATGCTCGTCGGCGCCCCCTCGTACATCTCGCCGGAGCGCGCCCGCGGCCACAAGCCCGGCCCGGCCGCCGACATGTGGTCGCTCGGCGGCCTCATCTACGCGGCGGTCGAGGGCAGCCCGCCGTACGACAAGGGCTCCGCCATCGCCACCCTCACGGCGGTGATGACCGAGCCCGTCGACCCGCCGAAGAACGCGGGCCCCGACCTGGAGAAGGTCATCTACGGCCTCCTCGCCAAGGACCCGGCGCAGCGCCTCGACGACGCCGGCGCCCGGGTCCTGCTGCGGGCCGTGCTCGACGCCCCGGAGGCGGCGCCCGCGCCCTCCCCCGAGGTCACCAGGGTCGTACCGCTGCCGCCGAGCCCCGAGCAGGCGCCGGCGGCTCCGGCGTCCGCCCGGACCGGAGCCCCCGACGAGGCCGCGGACCGGGTGCGGGGCGCCCTGAAGTCCGTGCGCAACGCGGCGGCCTCCGTGAAGGCCGAGCCGAGGCCGAGGACCGCGCCGGTCCAGGGCGGCGGCAGGCAGACCCCGGCCCGCGCGCCGCTGACCGACGTCGTGTCGCGCCGCACCCTCGTCATCATCGCCGCGGTCGTGGTCGTCGCCCTGCTCGGGACGATCCTGGCGGTCTCCCTCGGCGGCGGAGGGGACGAGGGCAACCAGGGCAAGGGCAAGGAGGGCACCACGGCCTCGGCCGGCGCCTCCGCGGGCGGCGAGGGCTCCGACGGTTCGGGCGGCTCCGACGGCGGCAAGGGCCAGAACCCGACCGACCCGGGTCAGCAGGGCGGCGCGCAGCCCGGCGACAACGGCTCGGCGGGCACGGACGGCGCGACGGGCGCGCCCGGTTCGACGGGCACGACCGACGGCGGGAACGGCGCCACGCCGTCCGGCGAGCCCGGCGGCACCGGCACCCGACTGCCCGCCGGATACGCCCTCGTCACCAGCGACCGCTTCCACTTCTCCATGGCGATGCCGTCGAAGTTCAAACTGAGCACGATCCCGGGGTACTCCCTCGGCGGGATCTTCAGCGAGAACGGCGGCTTCCCGCGCGTGCAGGTCGACTACAACGACAGCCCGAAGGACAACGCCGCGAGCGCCTGGGAGCTGGCCAAGGTCGGCGTGGCCGCCACCAGCAAGGACTACAAGCACCTCGGCATACGGCCCGTCTCGTACAAGGGCTACCCGACCGTCGCCGACTGGGAGTTCGAGCGCACCCAGAAGGGCGTGCGCGTCCACGTGCTCAACCGCGGCTTCAAGGCGGACTCCGCGCGGGGCTACTCCATCATGGTCAGCTGCAAGGCGGACGAGTGGAACGGCGAGGAGTGCCGGACCCTGCGGGAGACGGCGTTCGCCACGTTCAGCCCCAAGGACTGACCGGTGCCCCGTATCGTGGGGAACCGGGTGTCGTACGCAATCGAACAGAGCCGTTGACCGCACGGCCCCGGACCGGACCGACCGGACCCGACGGACTCGCGTGATCCCGCACGTTCCGGGGTATCCGCGGGTCCACGGGGGACAGCGCGGGCGTGGGGAGGCGTCGTGCACGACTACGCGGGAAGGGTGCTCGCGGACCGCTACCGCCTGCCGCTGCCGCCGGAGGGCGGGTCCGGGGACGGACACGACCTGACGGAGACGCGGGCCTTCGACACGTACAGCGGCCAGGAGGTGCTGGTCCGTCAGGTCCCGCTGCCGGAGTTCGTCGACGCCGAGGTGCTCGACGGCGCCGGTCCCGGCGGCCCCGGCGGTCCCGCCGGCCTCCACGGCGGCGCCGGGCGGGCCACCCGCCGGCCCGCCGAACCCGTCGTGCGCCGGGCGATCGAGGCGGCCCAGGCCGCCGCGCAGATCCCCGACCACCCCTTACTGGACCAGGTCTTCGACGTCTTCGCGGAGGCCGGTTCGCTGTGGATAGTCAGCGAACGCGTACCGGCCCGTCCACTGGCCGCGCTCCTCGCCGAACGGCCGCTCAATCCGTACCGGGCGGCCGAGATCGGCGCCGACGTCCTCACCGCCCTGCGCGCGCTCCACGCCCACGGCTGGGTGCACCGGAACATCACCTCCCGGACCGTCCTCGTCTGCGACGACGGCCGGGTGGTCCTCTCGGGTCTCGCGGTCGGCGCCGCCGAGGAGGCCCTGTGCGGCTACGCGCCGGTACCGGAACAGGACCTGCCCGACGAGTTCGCGCACCCGGGACCGTCCCCGTCGCACGAGACGGAGGAGACCGCTCCGGAGACGTACGAACCGGGGGTGTACGAGGCCGAGACGTACGAGACGTACGAGTCGGAGGTGTACGGGGACGGGGCGTACGGATCCGGGGCGCACGGGGACGGGACGTACGAGCCGGAGACGGACGAAGCCGAGGTGTACGAGGACGGGACGCACGGGACCGGTGCGTACGCCCTTGAGACGTACACGCCGGGCACGTACGCGCCGGAGACGTACGCGCCGGATGTGTACGCGCCCGAGCCGTACGAGCCGGAGACGTACGGGCCCGAAGGACCCGCGTCCGCCGAGGAGTACGGCCCCGCCCCGTACGGGTCCGGAGCGTACGGATCAGGGGCTTACGGGTCGGGGGAGTACGGCCCCGATACGTACGAGCCCGAGACGTACGGCTCCGAGGAGCACCGGCCCGGGCAGCACCCTTCCGAGCCGCACCGTCCCGAGCCGTACGCGCTGGAGGCCCCCGAGAGGGCCGGGCAGGGCGATGACGCACCGGACGACGGACCGGACGAACCGGGGCCGGACGAGAGGCCCGGCCCCGACGCCTACGGCGTCGACCCCTACGGGAAGTCGGCGCCACCCCCCGCCGGCCCGCGGCCCCCCGCCACGCCGCCGACCGCCGACGTACGGGCCGCGCGGGCCGGTGCCATCGCCGCCTACCGGGCCGGCGCGCGGGCCGCCGCCCGGCTCGGTGAGACGGGAGCGCTGCCCGTGCAGCGTCCCGCGCCCCCGGAGCCGCAGGGCCCGCCCCCACCGCCTCCACCGCCGCCGACGGCCCCGGCGGCCGGTTCGCCCGAGCCGCAGTGGTGGGCGCGGGTGGCGGACGACGAGGACGACGAGGACGACGGCGACGAGCCGTACAACGGCGGTTCCCCGAACGGTCCGCCGCCGCGCGCGATGCTGACCGGAAGCTGGAGCGACGGCCCGCACGCCGCGCGCGACGGCTCCGGGCCGATACCGGCCGGGGGCGGTTCGGTGCTGCCCGGTTCGGGGCGCCCGGCGCTGCCCGCCGGATACCGGGCGGCGACCCCGGACCCCGACCGCCTCCCGGTCCCCGCCGGTGTCCCGGAGCCCCGGCAGGGGGAGGCGGCGGTCCCTGCCGAGTCGTACGGGGGCCCGACCACGCGCCTCGCCGCGGAGCGGGCCCGCCAGACCCGGATCGCGGTCGTCGGCGCCGTCACCGAGCGCTGGGCGCCCGAGCAGGCCGGTCCCGTCCACGAGAACTGGCGCCTCGCGGCGCCCATCGGCCCGGCCACCGACCTGTGGGCGCTCGGCGCGCTCCTCTACCGGGCCGTCCAGGGCCACGCCCCCTACCCGGAGGACAGCGCGGTCGAGCTGGTCCAGCTCGTCTGCGCCGAGCCGCCCGCCTTCGCCGAGGAGAGCGGGCCCCTGCGCCCGGTCGTGGAGTCGCTGCTCCGTCAGGACCCGACCGAGCGGCCCGACTTCGAGGAGCTGCGCGGCTGGCTGCGCTCCCTCGTCCGCTCGGCGCCGGAGCCGGACGCCGGTGTCGGCGTCGTACCGCTGCCGTCCTTCGACGAGACCCGGCTGCCGATCGTGCGCCGGCGCGGCGAGCTGGTGCGGCGGCGGCGCAGGGGGGAGGGCGCGGGCCGCCGCCGTCACAAGCGCGGCAAGGACCCGCGCGCGGCGGCCGGGTACGGAGCAGAGCGCGAGCACGCGCGCGTACGGGACGATTTCCGGGAGGAGGCCGACGCCGGGTACCACGAGGAGCTTCCGCAGCGCGCCCCGCGCGCGCCCCGGTCCTCGCGCGCCCCTTCCGGCTCCTCGGGCTCCCCGCGCGCCCTGGGGCGCACGCTCCTGATCCTGATCTTCCTCCTGCTCGCGGGGGCCGTCGCGTACGCCGTGCTCTTCATGCCCCGCGAGGGGGAGGCGCCCGCCGGGCAGGGCAGGCCCACGGGCGGTCCGACCCCCGGCACCACCGCGCCGGGCACGGGCGGCGGCACTCCGGAGCCGACCGGCCGCACCCCTTCCACGGCCGGCCCCTCCGCGACCACCCCACCGGCCGCGACCCGGCCCCCGGCGGACCCGTCGGCCCCCGCGCTCGCCGCCGGGTACGCCCTGCGCCAGGACCCGGAGGGGTTCCGGATCGGGGTGCCGGACGGCTGGCGGCGCACCCCGGTCAACGACTCCGGGCAAGTGCGCTACACGGGCGGCGACTTCACGATGATCGTGGTCCCCGGCCGGGACAGCGTGAAGGACAACGGCTCCGACCCGCTGGTGTACCAGAACGCCAGGGAGCGCGAGCTGGAGCCGTGGCGGGTGTCCAGCTGGTCGGGCGCGGAGCGGACGCTCCGGGTCGACATCGGCAGCACGGTGACGGCCACGGGCAGTTACTGGTGGCTGGACGGCACGGGACGCGAGGTGTTCGTCCGCAACCTCGCCCTGATCGACGGCGGCCGCTACCACGTCGTCCAGGTCATCGGCCCGTACACCGAGCGGGACAAGGTCTCCGAGATCTACGACGAGGCCACGAAGGCGTTCCGCCCGGGCCGCTGAACCCGGACCGGTCCACCGGCCCCCGGTCACAGTGCTGTTCCTATGACCGCCCCGAGGTTTCGCGGTCCGTGCCCCCCTCCGTAACCTGGCGTCAGAAGGAACGGGCGGGGGCAAGTGGAACATTCACAGGGCACAGGGGCGGGGCTGCTGCTCGCCGGACGCTACCGGCTGGGCGAGTCCATCGGCCGCGGCGGCATGGGCAAGGTCTGGCGCGCGCACGACGAGGTGCTGCACCGCGTGGTGGCGGTCAAGGAGCTGACGGCGGGCCGGTTCGTCGCCGAGGCCGACCGGCTCGTGCTGCACGCCCGTACGCAGAAGGAGGCGCGGGCGGCCGCGCGGATCACGCATCCGGGTGTGGTGACCGTCCACGACGTGCTCGAACACGACGACCGCCCGTGGATCGTCATGCAGTACGTCGACGGGCCCTCGCTCGCCGACGCCGCCAAGGAGTCGGGCAGCATCGAGCCGCGCGAGGCGGCCAGGATCGGGCTGCACGTCCTCGGCGCGCTGCGCGCCGCGCATGCGGCCGGAGTGCTGCACCGGGACGTCAAGCCGGGCAACATCCTGCTCGCGCGCGACGGGCGCGTCCTCATCACCGACTTCGGGATCGCGGCGATCGAGGGGGACTCGACGATCACCCGGACCGGTGAGATCGTCGGCTCCATCGACTATCTGGCGCCCGAGCGGGTGAAGGGCGGCGATCCGGGCCCCGCCTCCGACCTCTGGTCGCTCGGGGCCACGCTCTACACGGCGGTGGAGGGCACCTCGCCGTTCCGCCGCACCTCCCCGATCAGCACCATGCAGGCCGTGGTGACCGAGGAGCCGCCGCACCCGGAGAAGGCCGGGGCGCTGGCCCCCGTCATCGTGGCCCTGCTGCGCAAGGACCCGGAGCGGCGGCCGCGCGCGGACGAGGTCGGGCGGATGCTCCTGGAGGCGATGGAGGGGCGCGCGTCGGCGTCGGCGCAGGCGTACGTACCGACCCAGCGGGTGACCAGGGGGGACCCGGACCCGGCGGAGGAAGCGGGCGACCCGAACGCGCGGGCCGGCGAGGCGGGCACGGCGGACCGGTCGGACCAGGTGCATCAGGCGCACCGAGCACCTCAGCCGCATCCGCCGCACCCGGCCGACCGGCCGGACCGGACGCGGCACCTGCCCGAGCCGGGGACCGCCGGGGCCGCCCCGCGCGGCTCCACCGCCCCGTGGCCCCAGCCGCCCCAGAGCCTCCCGCAGGCCTCGCGGTCCCGGCCGCCCCTGGTCTCCCCGTCGTCCTCCACTCTGGTGCCGGGTCCCGCCCGTCCGCCGTCCGGCCGGGGCCGCCGGCGCACCGTCGTCCTCGCGGCCCTGCTCGCCGGACTCGTCGCGGGCGGCGCCGTCTTCGCCGCCATGAACTACGCGGGCGGCGACCGCGACACCGGCGCCACGAGGGGGACGACCAGCGCCACGGCCCCGACCCCCTCGGCCGGGGGCGACGGGAAGGCCGGCAAGGCCGGGATCCCGGCCGGCTGGCACCGCGTCGACGACCCGGAGGGCTTCAGCCTCCTCGTCCCGGACGGCTGGAAGCGCCAGACGGAGGGCGACCAGATCGACTACACCCCGGACAACGGCAACCACCGCATCCGGATCAGCATCGACCGCAGCCCCGACTTCGAGAACCCGTACATGCACGCGCTCGACCTGGAGCGCGTGCTGGCGAAGCGGATGGACTACGCCCGGATCAAGCTCCTCCCGACCACCTACCGCGATCAGACGCTCTCCTGCCTGTGGGAGTTCACCTGGACGGAGAGGAAGACCTTCCCGGGGCCCCGGCGCGCGATCGACCAGATGTACTACGGCGACGACGGCACCGAGTACGCCCTCTACATGTCCTCGCCGGAGTCGAGCTGGGAGACCACCCGGGAGCAGTTCGACATCGTCCTGCGGCACTGGCGGGAAGCGGGGGAGCAGGGAGGGGAGCAGGCGGGCGGGTAAAGGGCGGAAAAATCTCCGCGACCGGCCCCCGGCAGCCGTAAGCCGCTGATCAGGGCTTATGTGCCAGTGATCGCTGGCGCGATGTGCACCCCTGGTGAAAACGCGTTACCGACGGGTACCCAAAGGGCGGACGGCGGCTTACGCTCGCCCTCATGACGGACTCGCAGGCCCCCGCCGCCCCTTCGGCTCCCGACGCCACCGCCCGCACCGCGCCCGCCGCCCCCGCCGGGGCGACCAACCCGGTCGCGCCCGCGCCCGCCGGCGTCCGGACCGCCGCCGACGTCGTGACGCCCGACCTGGTCGCCCGGTTCTCCCGCGGCGTGGTCGGCTCCGGCCGGACCGCCAACCACACCCCCTTCACCGGGGAGAAGCTGGCGGACCTGCCCGAGTCCACCCCCGAGGACGTCGCCGAGGCCTTCGCCCGCGCCCGCGCCGCCCAGCCGGTCTGGGCCGCGACGCCGGTACGGGCCCGCGCCGCCGTGCTCCTCCGCTTCCACGACCTGGTCCTCGAACGGCAGGCCGAGGTCCTCGACCTCATCCAGCTGGAGACGGGCAAGGCGCGCCTGCACGCCCACGAGGAGGTCCTGGCGGTCGCCGTCGCCGCCCGCCACTACGGCCGCAAGGCCCCCTCCTACCTGCGCCCCCGCCACCACACCGGCGTCGTGCCGACCCTCACCAAGGTCACCGAACTGCGCCAGCCGCGCGGGGTCGTCGGCCAGATCGCGCCCTGGAACTACCCGCTCGAACTCTCCGTCGGCGACGCGCTGCCCGCCTTCGTCTCGGGCAACGCCGTCGTCATGAAGCCCGACACCGAGACCGCGCTCACCGCCCTGTGGGCCCGTGACCTGCTCCTCGAGGCCGGTCTTCCCGCCGAGGTCTTCCAGGTCGTCCTCGGCGAGGGCCCGGTCGTCGGCCCCGAGGTCGTCCGGCACGCCGACTACGTCTCCTTCACCGGCTCCACCCGCACCGGCCGCGAGGTCGCGCAGGGCGCCGCCGCCCGCCTCGTCGGCGTCTCCCTCGAACTCGGCGGCAAGAACGCCATGCTCGTCCTGGAGGACGCCGACGTCGAGAAGGCCGCCGCCGGCGCCGTCCGCGCCTGCTTCTCCTCCGCAGGCCAGCTCTGCATCTCCATCGAGCGCCTGTACGTGCACGAGTCCGTCGCCGACGACTTCGTCGCCCGGTTCGCCGCCCGCACCAAGGCGATGCGGCTCGGCACCTCCCTCGCGTACGGGGCCGACATGGGCTCCCTCGTCGGCGAGCGGCAGCTGGAGACCGTCAAGCAGCACGTCGAGGAGGCCGTCGCCAAGGGCGCCAAGCTGGTCGCGGGCGGCGTCGCCCGCCCCGACGTCGGCCCCCTCTTCTACGAGCCGACCATCCTCGACGGCGTCGAGGCCCCGATGGCCGTCTGCAACGAGGAGACCTTCGGCCCGGTCGTCTCCGTCTACCGCTTCACGGACGAGGACGAGGTCGTCGAGCTCGCCAACGCCACCCCGTACGGCCTCAACTCCTCTGTCTGGACGAAGGACTCGCGGCGCGGCCACGCCGTCGCGGCCCGGCTGCGCACCGGCACCGTCAACATCAACGAGGGGTACGCGCCCGCGTACGGCAGCGTGCAGTCCCCGATGGGCGGCATGAAGGACTCCGGGCTCGGCCGCCGCCACGGCTCCGAGGGCATCCTCAAGTACACCGAGGCCCAGACCGTCGCCCAGCAGCGGCTGATCCCGCTCGCGCCCTCCTTCGGGATGGACGACGAGAAGTACGCGGCGTTCATGAGCCTGTCCCTGAAGGCGATGAAGGCCCTGCGCCTGCGCTGAGGCCGCCGGGCCCCCGCTCGCGGCGGGGGCCCGCGCCCCTCCCCCTCCACCCCTTTCCGTACTCCGTACGAGGAGAGCCATGACCGCGGTACCCCCTACCCAAAATCAGGAGCAGGCGGAGGACGGCGCGTACGACTACGACGTCCTCGTCGTCGGCTCCGGCTTCGGCGGTTCGGTCACGGCCCTCCGCCTCACCGAGAAGGGCTACCGGGTCGGCGTCCTGGAGGCCGGGCGCCGCTTCACCCGCGAGACCCTGCCGAAGAACTCCTGGGACCTGAAGAACTTCCTGTGGGCCCCCGCCCTCGGCCTCTACGGGCTCCAGCGCATCCACCTGCTCGGCAACGTCATGGTGCTCGCGGGCGCCGGCGTGGGCGGCGGCTCCCTCAACTACGCCAACACCCTCTACGTACCGCTCAAGGCGTTCTTCGACGACCCGCAGTGGAAGGACATCACGGACTGGGAGGACGAGCTGCGGCCGTACTACGACCAGGCCAAGCGGATGCTGGGCGTCCGGCTCAACCCGACGATGACCCCCTCCGACGTGCACCTGAAGTCGGCCGCCGAGGCGATGGGCATCGGCGACACCTTCCACATGGCGCCGGTCGGCGTCTTCTTCGGGGACGGCGAGGACGCCGACGGCAAGGCGCGGACCAAGCCGGGCGGCGAGGTCCCCGACCCGTACTTCGGCGGGGCGGGCCCCTCCCGGCGCGCCTGCGCCGAGTGCGGCGAGTGCATGACCGGCTGCCGGCACGGCGCCAAGAACACCCTCAACGAGAACTACCTCCACCTCGCCGAGAAGGCGGGCGCGACCGTCCACCCGATGACGACCGTCGTCACCGTCACCGAGGACTCGCGCGGCGGCTTCGCCGTGAAGACCCTGCCCACCGACAACCGGAAGAAGGGGAAGGGCCGCACGTTCACCGCCCGCCGCGTGGTGATCGCGGCCGGCACGTACGGCACGCAGACCCTGCTCCACCGGATGAAGGACACCGGTCTGCTGCCCCGGATCTCCGACCGGCTCGGCGAGCTGACCCGCACCAACTCCGAGGGCCTGGTCGGCGCGCAGACCACCGACCGCCGCTACCGGAGGAAGCACGGCAGCCAGAAGGCCGACTTCACCCGGGGCGTCGCCATCACCTCCTCCGTCCACCCCGACGAGAACACCCACATCGAGCCGGTCCGGTACGGCAGGGGCTCCAACTCGATGGGCAGCCTCACCGTCCTCCAGGTGCCCTACGGCGCCCACCGGGTGCGCAACTGGGTCCTCAACATGCTCCGGCACCCCACGCTCGCCGCCCGCTCGCTCTCCAACCGGAAGTGGTCGGAGCGGACCATCATCGGCCTGGTCATGCAGTCCCTCGACAACTCCCTGACGACCTACCGCAAGCCCGGCGGCCTCGGAAAGGGCCTGCTCACGGCCCGCCAGGGCCACGGCGCCCCGAACCCGGTCCAGATCCCGGCGGCCACCCGGGCCGCCTCCCTCCTCGCCGAGGAGATCAACGGCTTCGCCGGCTCCAACGTCGGCGAGCTGATGGGCACCCCGCTCACCGCCCACTTCCTGGGCGGCTGCCCGATCGGCGCGGACTCCGGGTCCGGCGTCATCGACCCGTACCACCGGCTCTTCGGCCACCCGGGGATCTCCGTCGTCGACGGGGCGGCCGTCTCCGCCAACCTCGGCGTGAACCCGTCCCTGACGATCACCGCCCAGGCGGAGCGGGCCATGTCCTTCTGGCCGAACAAGGGCGAGGAGGACACGCGCCCGGAGCAGGGGGAGGGGTACGTACGGCTCGCGGCGGTCGAGCCGAAGTCCCCCGCGGTCCCGGCCGAGGCCTTCGGCGCGCTGCGCCTGCCGTTCCTGGGGATGCCGAAGATCCCGTCGAGGACCACGCCGGAGGTCCCGCTGGAGGTCCCGTCGAAGCAGGAGTGACCCGGACGCGGGCCGGGCGTGACCCGGACACGGACCGGGCCTGACCCGGACACGGACCGGGACGACGGAAAGGGCGCTGCATCCCCCTCCGAATGCAGCGCCCTTCCGGCTTTTTGTGGTGCTGCATGGTTGACCCGCGATCCCCGCGATTGGTTGTAGCGGTTGCACGGGAACTTCGTGTGACGCGCGTCACGTCATGGAGGGGACGGGTGTACGCACGAGGGCCCCGTGCCGCGATTCCGGTCGCGGTACGGGGCCCTCGGGGGTCGGCACCGGTGCCGGGGAAGCGGCGGTGTCGAACGGAACGGCGCCGGGGGTGCGCCGCTGGGGAGGGGGGAACGGAGTGGGGGGAACCGGGGGACGGGGTCTTCACGGGTCTTCGCGACGGTGCCGGGGCCGCGGGAGCGCGGCCGGATGAGCCGGTTGCGGTCGGCCCCGGGCGTCCCCGGGACCGACCGCCCTTTCTGGGTGACCGGACCGCTGTCCCCTGCTGCCCGGTCACGTGCGCTGGTGCGAGGTCCCACGACGTACCGGAGAGGTACGCCACACGCCCCAGCGAAGCCACGCGTGGTTTTCTTCGGGCCCGCCCCTGGCTGGCACGGACAACCGGACCAACGAAGCCGGAGCGGGGCCGGTCACGCGCCGTACGGGTGAGAGCGGGTCCGAACGCGGGTGCGGGCACCCACTCGGATGCGTCCCCGGCGCGGCTCGGATATGTCCCCGGTGCAGTTCAGGTACGTCCCGGCGCGGTTCAGATGCGTCCCCGGCACAGCTCCAGCATCGTCATCGCGAGCGCCGTGCCCGGCTTGCCGAGGGCGTCCCTGTAGTGGCCGAGGACCTCCATCTCGCGGTTCAGGTTCACCCGGCGGCCGCCGGAGGAGATGCGCGCCTCCTGGATGACGGCCGAGACGGCCATCCGTTCCTGGATGAGACCGATGATCCGGTCGTCGAGCGCGTCGATGCGCTCGCGCGAGTCGCCGATCAGCGCCGCCGCCTCGTCGGTGCGGGCGCCGGTCTTCTCGGTGGTGGCGGTGTGCGTCGTCATGGTGGGGCTCCTGGGGTGTCGGACGCCCCCGAGACGGTCCGGCCCGGGAATGACAGAGCGCCCCGGGCCTTGTCGGCCCGGGGCGCCTGGGAAGTCGCTTGTCAGTTGCTCAAGCAGCACGACCATGGCAGCCGGTGGGCCGGTTGCCATAGGTAAAGACGAAGGTCGGGTGCTTGCGCATGGCGACAGTATGGACCCCGCCTCGGGCCCGGGGCCAAACCGGGTTCGGATGGTGAGACGAAAAGTCCGACCGGCGCGCCGGTAGAATCGACAAATAGCACCCCTTTCGAGGGACCCCCTCCTACCGCCGGAAGGCCGCCGTAGTGTCATCAGCGACCCCCGCTGCCGCGCCCGACGTCACCAACCCGGACGTAGTCCTCGTTGTCGACTTCGGCGCCCAGTACGCCCAGCTCATCGCCCGCCGCGTCCGTGAGGCCCGGGTCTACAGCGAGATCGTCCCGTCCACCATGCCGGTGGCCGAGATGCTGGCCAGGAACCCGAAGGCGATCATCCTCTCCGGCGGCCCGTCCTCCGTGTACGCGGAGAACGCCCCCCGCCTCGACCGCGCGCTCTTCGAGGCGGGCGTCCCCGTCTTCGGCATGTGCTACGGCTTCCAGCTCATGGCGACGACCCTCGGCGGCACCGTCGACAACACCGGCGCCCGTGAGTACGGCCGCACCCCGCTGCACGTCTCCAAGGCCGGCTCCACCCTCTTCGAGGGCACCCCGGTCGAGCAGTCGGTGTGGATGTCGCACGGCGACGCCTGCTCCGCCGCCCCCGAGGGCTTCACCGTCACCGCCTCCACGGACGTCGTGCCGGTCGCCGCCTTCGAGAACGACGCGAAGAAGCTCTACGGCGTCCAGTACCACCCCGAGGTGCTGCACTCCACGCACGGCCAGCAGATCCTGGAGCACTTCCTCTACCGGGGCGCCGGCATCGAGCCGAGCTGGACCACCGGCAACGTGATCGAGGAGCAGGTCGCGGCCATCCGCGCCCAGGTCGGCGACAAGCGCGCCGTCTGCGGCCTCTCCGGCGGCGTCGACTCCGCCGTGGCCGCCGCGCTCGTGCAGAGGGCGATCGGCTCGCAGCTCACCTGCGTGTACGTCGACCACGGCCTCATGCGCAAGGGCGAGACCGAGCAGGTCGAGAAGGACTTCGTCGCCTCCACCGGCGTCAACCTCAAGGTCGTCGACGCGCAGGAGCGGTTCCTCACCGCCCTCGCCGGCGTCTCCGACCCGGAGACCAAGCGGAAGATCATCGGCCGCGAGTTCATCCGCGTATTCGAGCAGGCGCAGCTGGAGATCCTCCAGGAGGAGGGCCCCGAGGTCGCGTTCCTCGTCCAGGGCACGCTCTACCCGGACATCGTCGAGTCCGGCGGCGGCACCGGCACCGCCAACATCAAGTCCCACCACAACGTCGGCGGCCTGCCCGACGACATCGAGTTCGAACTCGTCGAGCCGCTCCGCCAGCTCTTCAAGGACGAGGTCCGCATGGTCGGCCAGGAACTCGGCCTGCCCGAGGAGATCGTCCAGCGCCAGCCCTTCCCCGGCCCCGGCCTCGGCATCCGCATCGTCGGCGAGGTCACCAAGGAACGCCTGGACCTGCTGCGCGAGGCCGACGCCATCGCCCGCGAGGAGCTGACCGCCGCCGGTCTCGACCGCGACATCTGGCAGTGCCCGGTCGTCCTGCTCGCCGACGTGCGCTCCGTGGGCGTCCAGGGCGACGGCCGCACCTACGGCCACCCGATCGTGCTGCGTCCCGTCTCCTCCGAGGACGCCATGACGGCCGACTGGTCGCGCCTGCCCTACGAGGTGCTCGCCAAGATCTCGACCCGCATCACCAACGAGGTCGCCGACGTCAACCGCGTCGTCCTCGACGTCACCAGCAAGCCGCCGGGCACCATCGAGTGGGAGTGACCGCTCCCCTGTGCGCGTGAGGAGGCCGCCGCCCCGGACGACCGGGTCGGCGGCTTCGTCGTTCCCGCCACCCCTGTTCGTGGGTGCCCCGGCGACCGGCCGCTCCGGCGCGTGATCGGCCGAGTAGGGCCCGAACTCCTGTCGTAACACCATCGCTTCACCCTTCTGTACGTCAATCCGACGACGCGACAATCACTCCTGGGCGTGATGCGCGCAGCGCTCCCGGGCTCCCTCGGTACGGCGCAATTCCGCGGAACCAGCGGCAAGTTGGTCCTCCCGCCACACCGGAACGCGCCGGAACGCGTCGGTACGTGCCGTGGAGCGAGCGCGGAAGTGGGCACCGTGGCGGTTCAAGAGGCGAGACAGCACGGCGAGCACGCGACGGCCTGCGCCCACTGCGGGCGGATCGGTCGACGCCTTCCTCGCCCAGCGCGACGAGCTCGCCGCCGGCCACGGCGTCCTCGCCGCCGTCGCCCACTCCCCGGTCGCCGCCCGCCAGTGGGTCTCCGACGAACTCGCCCAGTCCGCCTGCGCGGTCACCGCGCACGGCCGGGCGGCCGGGCCCGCCCGGCTCGACCTGGTCCGGGCCGCCGGCCTGCTCACCGCCCTGGCCCTGGTGGCGGCCGTCACCGTCACCGCCCGCCTCGTCGTCACCACCGGGATCGCGGCGGGCCGCCTCCAGAAGGTGCGCGCCGACCGCCCGCGCGCCGCCGACCTGCTCTGCGACGACAGCGGCCGGGCCTGCCTCGCCGACGTCCAGTACCTCCTGGTCTCCGGCACCGTCCTCCTCCTCGCGGCCGTCGGCCTCGCCCGCGACCCCGTCCGCCTCCCCGAGGTCCCCTGGTCCCTCGTGCTCCTTCTCGGCGTCTCGCCCGACAGGCCCTAGCCGCGAAGTGCACGGAGGGCGTCCGCCCCACGATCCACTCCGTGGTCCGGTCCCGTGAGGCGGGCGACCTCGACGCCCCGATCCGCACGGGCGACGACATCGAGATCCGCGGCCGAGGCTTCGTCCCGCCGGGCGCGGGCGCCCCCGATCCGCTGACCCGCCTCGTCGTCCGCATCGGCCCCGTCCACGCCCACGTCCCCCTGATCCCGGTCCCGGGCGGCTTCGCCAACCCCATCGACACCTCCCTGACCGCCCCCCTCCCGGCGGACGTGGAGCCGGGCCGGGCAGAGGTCTCGGTCGTGACGGCGGCGGGCGTGGAGACCAACCGGGTCACGATCGACGTCGTGGACTGACCGTCCGGCCCCTTCCCCGCGCCTCCGGGCCGCCGCTCGGAGGAGAATCGTTCAGCGAGCAGCCGTACGGGGCGTGAGAGGTGACCGACGATGACGGGACAGACGGACCGGACGGGCCGGAGCGACGACAGCACTCCGGGCGGGGCCGGTGGCGGCGACGGTGATCCCGGCGGCGGTAGCGGCGGTGGTCCTGGCGGCGGCGGTGGCTTCGGTCGTGGCGACGGTGGTCCCGGCAGCGATGACGGTGGGCCCGGCCGTGACGGCGGCTTCGGCCATGGTGACGGCTTCGGTCGTGGTCACGGTGGTCCCGGCGGTGAGGCCGACGGAACCGGTGCCTGGAAGGCCCTCGCCTCGCGCTATGCCCTCCTTCCCCTGCGGATCTTCCTCGGGATCACGTTCGTCTACGCCGGGCTCGACAAGCTCACCGACTCCGCCTTCTTCGCCGACACCGGCAGCGGGTCCCTCGGGGAGACGATGCGCGGCGTCCGGGACGTCTCCGCCATCCCCGCCCTCGTCGACCTCGCCCTCAAGAACCCCGCCGGCTTCGGGTACGCCATCGCCTTCGGCGAGCTCGCCGTCGGACTCGGGACCCTCTTCGGCCTCTTCGCCCGGGTGGCGGCGCTCGGAGGAGCGCTGATCTCGCTGAGCCTCTGGCTGACCGTGAGCTGGCAGGTGTCGCCGTACTACCTCGGCAACGACCTCGTCTACCTGATGGCCTGGCTGCCGCTGCTGCTCGCCGGGGCCTCGGTGCTCTCGCTGGACCGGCTCCTCGCCGAACGGCGCCGTATTCGATAGGAGACCCAGGTCGCGACCGCGGCCGCGGCCAGGCCGCCGCAGAGGACGGGCACCACCGCGTACCAGGCGGCCGCCCAGGCCCCGACCGCGTCGCCCGCGTACAGGGCCGCCACGGCGAGGGCGGTGAGGCCGACGACGAGCCGGCCGGGGCGGAACTCATGAAGCAGCACGGATGACCTCCACCTGTCCGAGCGCGACCTCCAGGGAGAGGTCCAGGGTGCCCGCCGGGACGGTCCCGGCCGGCGGTGCGAGCGTGTGGGTCTCCCTGCGGTCCGGCGCGATGTCGATGTCGCCGGGCGGCTGCCCCGGCAGTCGCAGGTCGCCCAGCGACACCTTGGCGTCCACCTTCACGACCGCGTCCTTCGGGACGATCACCTCAAGCTGTCCGGCACCCACCTCGGCACGGGTGGTGACCGTCGTGCCGGCGGGGAGCGGGAGGCGGGACAGATCGAGCGTGCCGACCCCGCTGCCCAGCGCGTAGTGCGGCTGCACGGCGGCGACCGACGCGGGCGCCCAGGTCTCGCGGACCCAGTCCGTGGTGATCCGGTCGGGCAGCGCCGTGGCCACGGCGAGCACGCCCGCCGTGAGCACGGTCATGAAGACCGTGCCGAACCCGGTCCGTCCGAGGAAACTGCTGACGACCAACCCCAGGCCGAACACCGCGAGGGCGGCGGTCAGACCGATCTGCAGACTGGTGCCGAGCGGCTCGGTCTCCCAGGTCAGGCCCGTGCCGAGGCCGGCCGCCACCATCGCGAGCAGGAAGACGAGGCCGCTGATGGAGAGCGGACTCTTCCGGACGGAGGGCGTCGGACGGCCGGGCGCCGGGACCGGGGGCCCCCACTGGCTGCCGGGCTTCGGCACCTCGCCGTTGACCTTGCCCTCCTTGTCCACCACGCCGTGCGGACCCCAGAGGTAGCCGACGGCCACCCTGCCTGTCGATCCGTCCTTGACTATCGGGTCCTTCCACCAGGAGGTGTACTCGATCAGCGGCGGGGCCTTCGTCTCGGGCGGGGCCTCGGCGACCGCGAGCGCCGCCGCCGTGTCCGTCCTGCCCTCGGTCTCGGCCGCGCCCGTCTGCCTCCGCCGCGACCAGACCGCCGCCCCGCACGCCACGAACGCCACCAGCAGCGAGGAGCCCAGCATCGATCCGCTGCGCAGCATCGACAGGAAGACCCCGCAGCCGATCAGCGCCATCAGCAGGGCCGCGAGGGAGGAACCGGAGACGCGGCCGGTCAGCAGCCTGCGCCCCTCGTTGTCCTCCTCGCCCGCGAGCGGGATCAGCAGCCACGCGAAGCCGTAGAAGATCAGCCCGAAGCCGCCCGTCACCGCCAGCACGCCGATCGCGACGCGGAAGACCACCGGGTCGAGGTCGAAGTACCGGCCGAGACCGCCGCAGACACCGCCCACGACCTTGCTTCCGCGTGAGCGCCGCAGGGGCGCGGCGGACGCGGCGGAAGCGCCCTCCGCCGGCGGCGGGGCCTCGTGCTGCGAAGGCGTCGAACTCGTCATGCCTCCATGGTGAAGGCCCGTGACGCCGGGCGGCACCGGGGACGACCCTGGCCCGACCCTGATATTCGGAGGGCCCTCCTCCCCGAGGCCGTACCAGGGGAGATCTCAGGGCCGACCCTGATGTCCCGGGCGCGCCGGACGTGTGACGATCGCTGCATGTCCGCATCCGCTCGTGTCACCGAGACCGACGAACCGCCCCTGCGCAGGCTCTATCGAAGCGCCGACGGGCGGTGGCTCGGCGGTGTCGCACGCGGTCTCGCGGGACACCTCGGACTGCCGGTCGTCTGGGTGCGCACGGCGTTCGCGGTCCTCGCCATGGCGGACGGCCTCGGGGCCGTGCTCTACGCGGTCTTCTGGATCGTCGTCCCGCTCGGCGTCGGCGGACGGACCGCGCCGCGCCCCGTCTTCGAGACCACCCCGGACGGGCGCCGAAGGCTGCGCAAGCCCGACCGGGGCCAGGTCTTCGCCCTGGCCGCGCTCGCCGTGAGCCTCGCGGTCGTCGCCGGGAACGCCAGCTTCGACGCCGAGACGGGACGGTACGTCTGGCCCGCCATCCTCACCGGCATAGGCGTCGCCGTCTTCTGGCGCCAGGCGGACAACGCCCGCCGGGCCAGCTGGACCGACCCCGGCCGGCACAGACGCGCGTTCCAGCTCGCCCGCGGCCTCGTCGGCGTCGCCCTGGTCGGCACGGGCCTCGCGGTCTTCGTGGTGGTCCGCGGCTCCGTCGCCCAGCTCGGCACGGCCCTCACCGCCGCCGTCGCCGTCCTCACCGGCATCGTGCTGCTCGCCGGCCCCTGGCTGGTCCGCATGTCGCAGGACCTCACGGAAGAGCGGACCATGCGCATCCGCGCCCAGGAGCGCGCCGAGGTCGCGGCCCACGTCCACGACTCGGTGCTGCACACCCTCACCCTGATCCAGCGCAACGCCGACGACCCGGGCGAGGTGCGCCGGCTCGCCCGCGCCCAGGAGCGGGAGTTGCGGAACTGGCTCTACAAGCCGGAGGGCACCGGCAGGGACGAGGAGCCCGAGACCCTCGCGGAGGCGGTGAAGAGGGCGGCGGCCGAGGTCGAGGACAAGCACGGCGTCCCGCTGGAGGTGGTCGTCGTCGGCGACTGCCCCCTCGACGAGGGACTGGTCGCGCAGATACAGGCCGCGCGCGAGGCGATGGTCAACGCGGCCAAGTACGGTGGCGAGGGAGGGGCGGTGCAGGTGTTCGCGGAGGTGGACGGCCGCACGGTCTTCGTCTCGGTGCGGGACCGGGGGCCGGGCTTCGATCTGGACGACGTGCCGGAGGACCGGATGGGCGTACGAGAATCGATCATCGGCCGGATGCAGCGCAACGGCGGTACGGCCCGGCTGCGGTCACCCCAGGGCGGCGGCACCGAAGTGGAGCTCGAGATGGAGAGGGCGGACGGATGAGCGACGAGACCGGGGCAGCGACCGGGAGCGGGGCGGACGCGGGGGCGGCGCCGGGTGCCGGACGCCGGGTGCGGGTGGTGCTCGTCGACGACCACCGCATGTTCCGCACCGGGGTGCAGGCCGAGATCGGCCGGACCGAGGTCACCGGCGTCGAGGTGGTCGGCGAGGCCGCCGACGTCGACCAGGCGGTCACGGTCATCACCGCGACCCGCCCCGAGGTCGTCCTGCTCGACGTGCACCTCCCGGGCGGCGGCGGGGTCGAGGTGCTGCGGCGCTGCGCGAGCCTGCTCGGCGCGCCCGAGGACCCGGTCCGCTTCCTGGCCCTTTCGGTGTCGGACGCGGCCGAGGACGTGATCGGGGTGATCCGGGGCGGGGCCCGCGGCTACGTCACCAAGACGATCACCGGCACCGACCTGGTCGACTCGATCTTCCGGGTCCAGGAGGGGGACGCCGTCTTCTCCCCCCGGCTCGCCGGCTTCGTCCTGGACGCCTTCGCCTCGACGGACGCGCCCCCGGTGGACGAGGACCTGGACCGGCTCACCCAGCGGGAGCGGGAGGTGCTGCGGCTGATCGCCCGCGGCTACGCGTACAAGGAGATCGCCAAGCAGCTCTACATCTCGGTGAAGACGGTCGAGTCGCACGTCTCGGCGGTCCTGCGGAAGCTCCAGCTCTCCAACCGCCACGAGCTGACGCGCTGGGCCACCGCCCGCCGCTTGGTCTGATCCCCGGCCCGGTCTGAGGTCTGCGGCGACGTCCCCCGTCCCCGGTCCACGATCCCTGGCTCACCACCCGTGGCCCCGCGTCGGGACCGGCCCCCGCGCCGGAGTCAGGGCCGGGGACGGGGCCGTCAGCTCACGCGGGTGGCTCCGGCGAAGGGCATCTCGTCGATCGGGGCGACCCGGATCGGGGCGCCCGGGCGGGGGGCGTGGATCATCCGGCCGCCGCCGATGTAGAGCCCGACGTGGCTGATCCCGGAGTAGAAGAAGACCAGGTCACCGGGGGCGAGCTGGGAGCGGGAGACCCGCTTGCCGGCGTTGATCTGGGTGTACGTCGTGCGGGGCAGGGAGACGCCGGCCGCGCGCCAGGCCGCCTGGGTGAGGCCCGAGCAGTCGTACCCGGACGGGCCCGTCGCCCCCCACACGTACGGCTTGCCGAGCTGGGCGCGGGCGAAGGAGATGGCCTGGGCGGCCCGGGAGTTCGGGGCGCCCACCGGTCCGCGCGCGCTGCCGGAGGAGCGGTCGGCCCGCGCGGGGGCCGAGGTGCCGGCCGGGTTCGCTCCGGCCGCCCGCGCCGAGGGGCCGGAGGTGTTCCGGGCGGCGGTGGCGGCCTCGTACCGGGCCCGTTCCTCGGTGGTCAGCCGGGCGAGCAGGGTCCTGGCCGCCTCCAGTCTGCCGAGGACGGTCGCCTTCTGCCGCCGCAGCTCGGCCTCGTGCCCGCGCAGGACGGCCAGCCGGTCCGCCGACTCGCCGCGCAGCTGCCCGATCGCGCCGAGTTCGCGCCGTACGGTCCGGATCGCGGCGGCCTGCCGGTCACCGGCCTTCTCGGCGAACGCGGCCCGCGCCAGGTACTGGTCCGGGTCGGAGGTGAGGGCGAGCCGCAGCGCCGGGTCGAGCCCTCCGGAGCGGTACTGGGCGGCGGCCACGGCCCCGAGGGCTTCCCGCGCGTCGTTGAGGCGCTGGGTCCTGCGGGCGGCCTCGTCGCGCAGCCGGTCGAAGGCGCCGCGCGCCGCGTCCGCCTTCTCCTTCGCCCCGTTGTACCGCTCGGTCGCGACCTCGGCCTCCTCGTAGAGCCGGTCGACCTGCGCCCTGACCTGGGCGGTGGTGGGCCGGGGGTCCGCGTGTCCGGACCCTTCGAAGAGCATCGCCGTCGCCGCCGAGGCGAGGGCGAGGGTGGCGGCGGTGCGGACCGCCTGACCGCCGAGGAGGGACTGGGTGGACTTTCGGTGCGCTGCCACGAGGGCGGTTCACATCCTCTTCCCTGGGGGACGGTGTGCGCCGGGCCGGCGGCGGTCCGCACAGGGGGACGGGCCGCCGCCGGTTTTCTCGGCGGGGGTGACCGACGACCGCCGACCTGCCGGCGGTGGTGGGGAGCCGGTCACCTGGTGGAGGACGCTAGGCCCGGGGTCACGCCCGGATGACGGGATGACCGCTATTGGCGCCAGTTGACGGGGGAGGGACCGAACTCTTTCGCCGGGTGACGGAGTGCGGCCCTTCCGGCGGGCGTACGAACGTATCGGTGTACGGACGGGCGAGTGATCGAAGGGGCGGTACGGGGCGGGACCCGCTCGGAAGGGGGGCACGGAGGCCCGGTTAGGCTCCGCCCCATGGACGTACTCATCAATGTCTTCGTCGCCCTGCACATCATCGGTATCGCCTCCCTCCTCGGCGGCTTCCTCACCCAGATGAAGGCGATGGGCGCCGGTACGGCCCGCTTCAGCCCCGCGATGCTGCACGGCGCGTTGACCATGCTGGTCACGGGCGTCGCGCTCGTCGGCCTGAACCAGGCCGACGACCAGACCGTGAACAACCTCAAGATCGGCGTCAAGCTGGCGATCCTCGTCGTGATCCTCGGCCTCGTCTACGTCAAGCGGGACGACGAGAAGGTCGACAAGGGCCTCTTCGCCGCCGTCGGCGGCCTGACCACGGCGAACATCTTCATCGCGACCCTCTGGAACTGAGTCCCCGGACCGGACCCGAGCCGCCCCGGCCCGGTCCGCAGCCCCGGGATGTGACCCGTTCCGCACCCCGGCCGCACCTACCGCCCTCCTAAGACGGACCCGGATGTCTGCGAGGCGTCCTAGACTCGTGAGGCGATGAGCAGCCTCTTTGACGACAGCTTCCTGGCCGGTCTCCAGAACCACTCCTCGGAGGAGCCCCCGCCCCAGCCCGAGGACGACGAGCACGGCTCCCCGGCGCCGGAGGAGGTCCCGCACGACCTCTTCGGGGAGCACTTCGACGCGCCCCCGCCCCGGGACGCGTACTACCGCGACGGCGCCCCGCGCCCCGTCGTGGACCCCGCCGCCCTCCTGGAGGGGCTGAACGAGCAGCAGCGCGCCGCCGTCGTGCACACCGACACCCCGCTGCTCATCGTCGCCGGCGCCGGCTCCGGCAAGACCCGGGTGCTCACCCACCGCATCGCCCACCTCCTGGGCACGCGGCACGTCCACCCCGGCCAGATCCTGGCGATCACCTTCACCAACAAGGCCGCCGGCGAGATGAAGGAGCGCGTCGAGCAGCTCGTCGGCCCGCGCGCCAACGCCATGTGGGTCATGACCTTCCACAGCGCGTGCGTCCGGATCCTGCGCCGCGAGTCGAAGAGGCTCGGCTTCACCTCCTCCTTCTCGATCTACGACGCCGCCGACTCCAAGCGCCTGATGGCGCTGGTCTGCCGCGACCTGGACCTCGACCCGAAGAAGTTCCCGCCGAAGTCGTTCAGCGCCAAGATCTCGAACCTCAAGAACGAGCTGATCGACGAGGAGAGCTTCGCCGACCAGGCGCAGGACGGCTTCGAGAAGACGCTCGCCGAGGCGTACCGGATGTACCAGGCGCGGCTGCGCGAGGCCAACGCCCTGGACTTCGACGACATCATCATGACGACGGTCCACCTGCTCCAGGCGTTCCCCGACGTCGCCGAGCACTACCGCCGCCGCTTCCGCCACGTCCTCGTCGACGAGTACCAGGACACCAACCACGCCCAGTACACCCTGGTGCGCGAGCTGGTCGGCACCGGCTACGAGGACCTCGGCCCGGCCGAGCTGTGCGTGGTGGGCGACGCCGACCAGTCGATCTACGCCTTCCGGGGCGCCACCATCCGCAACATCCTCCAGTTCGAGGAGGACTACCCGGACGCGACCACGATCCTCCTGGAGCAGAACTACCGCTCCACGCAGACGATCCTCTCGGCCGCCAACGCCGTCATCGAGCGCAACGAGTCCCGCCGCCCCAAGAACCTGTGGACCAACGCGGGCGAGGGCGCGCGGATCACCGGCTACGTCGCGGACACCGAGCACGACGAGGCGCAGTTCGTCGCCGACGAGATCGACCGGCTCACGGACGCGGGCGAGGCCAAGGCCGGGGACGTCGCCGTCTTCTACCGGACCAACGCCCAGTCCCGCGTCTTCGAGGAGATCTTCATCCGCGTCGGCCTGCCCTACAAGGTCGTCGGCGGCGTGCGCTTCTACGAGCGCAAGGAGGTCCGGGACGTCCTCGCGTACCTGCGCGTCCTCGCCAATCCCGAGGACAACGTCCCGCTGCGCCGCATCCTCAACGTCCCCAAGCGGGGCATCGGCGAGCGCGCCGAGGCGATGATCGACGCCCTCTCGCTCCGCGAGAAGATCACCTTCCCGCAGGCCCTCAAGAGGGTCGACGAGGCGTACGGCATGGCCGCGCGCTCCGCGAACGCCGTCAAGCGCTTCAACGCGCTCATGGACGAGCTGCGCACCGTCGTCGAGTCCGGCGCCGGACCCGCCGTCGTCCTGGAGGCCGTCCTGGAGCGGACCGGCTACCTGGCCGAGCTCCAGGCCTCGACCGACCCGCAGGACGAGACCCGGATCGAGAACCTCCAGGAACTCGCCGCCGTCGCCCTGGAGTTCGAGCAGGAGCGGGGCGAGGAGCCCGCGACCCTCGCCGAGTTCCTGGAGAAGGTCGCCCTCGTCGCCGACTCCGACCAGATCCCCGACGAGGACGAGGAGGGCCGGGGCGTCATCACCCTCATGACGCTGCACACCGCCAAGGGCCTCGAATTCCCGGTGGTGTTCCTGACGGGCATGGAGGACGGCGTCTTCCCGCACATGCGCGCCCTCGGCCAGACGAAGGAGCTGGAGGAGGAGCGCCGCCTCGCGTACGTGGGCATCACGCGCGCGCGTGAGCGGCTCTACCTCACCCGCTCGGCGATGCGCAGCGCCTGGGGCCAGCCCTCGTACAACCCGGCCTCGCGCTTCCTGGAGGAGATCCCGCCCACGCACCTGGAGTGGAAGCGGACCGGTCCGATGGCGAAGCCCGCCGGGCCGACCTCGGGCATCACCTCCTCGCTCTCCTCCTCCCGCGCGCGCTCCGGCCCCTCGGGCTTCGCCACGCGGCGGGCCGGCGAGAAGCCGGTGATCTCGCTCCAGGTGGGCGACCGTGTCACGCACGACCAGTTCGGCCTCGGCACGGTCACGGCGGTGACCGGCACGGGCGCCGACGCCCAGGCGACGATCGACTTCGGCGACGACAAGCCGAAGCGGCTGCTGCTGCGGTACGCGCCGGTCGAGAAGCTGTAGCGGGTACGCGGACGCGGAAAGGGCCCCGGCTTCGGTCGGGGCCCTTTCCGTACGAATCCGTACGAATCCGTACGAAGGAGATCAGCTGGTCGGGTCCAGGCCGTGGCTGCGCAGCCACGCCAGCGGGTCGATCGCGTAGCCGCCGCCCGGCCGGACCTCGAAGTGGAGGTGCGGGCCGGTGGAGTTGCCGGAGTCGCCCGAGTACGCGATGACCTCGCCGGCCTTCACGGAACCGGAGCGGATCTTGGCGCTGCTGAGGTGGCAGTACCAGGTCTCGGTGCCGTCCGGGGCGGTCACGATCACCATGTTGCCGTACGCGCTGTTCAGCTGGGTGCGGACGGTGCCGTCCGTCGCGGCCATCACGGGCGTGCCGTTGAACACGGGGAAGTCGATGCCGGTGTGCACGGACATCCAGTTGACGCCCGACTGGCCGAAGCGCGCGCTGAGCCGGTGGAGCTTCACCGGCAGCGCGAACTTGGGGCGCATCGCCTCCTTGCGGATCGCCTCCTCCTCGCGCTTCTTCTTCTCGGCCTCCTGGCGGACCTTGAGGTCGATGCGCTCCTGGGCGCGGCTGGCGCGGCTGCCGAAGTCACGGGCGTCGGTGGCGAGGGCGTCGAGCTGGGTGTTGAAGGCGTTGTTCGCGGCGACCGGCTTGACGGCGTCCGGGGCGGCGGCGAGCGCGGTCGGGCTGTCCTTCTTCTCGCCCCCGGCGCCGGCGCCCGGGAGCCCGCCGACGGACGCGGCGGCGATGCCGGCGACCCCCATGACGCAGGCGGAGGGGACGGCGACGGTCAGCAGCGCGGACCGCTTGGCGGGAGTACGACGCCGGCCGCGACCGCCGCCGGAGGAACGGCGTACGGGGCGGCCGGTGGCGGGAGCGTCGGTACGGACCTCGACGGCGGGCTCGTCGCGGGGCTCGTCGTGGGGTTCCTCGTCGGTCCCGTAGGCGGCCTCGTACGAGGTCTCGCCGTCTTCGGCGGCCTCGGCGTCTTCGAGGAGTTCGGCGTCCTCGGAGTCCTCGGCACCGCCGGTCTCCGCCTCGGGCGCGTAGTCGTAGGAGAACTCGGCCGTGTGCTCGGGGAGTTGCTCGGACTGCGGGGTGTACTGGTGGGGCACGACCGGCTCGGGCTCCGGAGCGGCGTGGTTCCACGCGGTCGCGTCGTAGGCGCCGGTCTCGGTCGCGAAGGCGGGGGCGGCCCACTGGCCGCTGGTGTCGTAGGCCTCGTAGCCGTACGTGCCCTGGGCGGCGTACGCGCCGGAGTGGGCGGTCTCGTACTGGCCGGTGTGCTGGGCCTCGGTCCAGGCGGAGGCGTCCCACTGGCCGGTCGTGTCGTACGGGTCGCTCGCCCCGTACGGGCCGGTCGTGCCGTACTGGCCCGTCGCGTCGTACTGCGCCGCGCCGGTCTCGTAGGAGCCGGTCGTCGGGTAGGCGCCGGTCGCCTCGTAGGAACCGATGGTCTCGTAGGAACCGCTGGTCTCGTGGACGGGGGTCCCGTAGGCGGGGGTTCCGACGTTCCACTGCCCCGAGGCGTCCCACTGGCCGGTCGTGTCGTACTGCCCGGCGGTGCCGGGGGTTCCGGTGCTGCCGTACTGACCGAGGTCCCACTGGCCGCTGTGGTCGGCCTGACCGGCGGGGTACGTGCCGAACAGCGGGTCTGCGGCGAAACTGCCAGTGGTGTGGGCGTCGTCTCCGACGTACCCGGCGTGGGGGTGCTGGTCGTTCACCAACGTCTCTCTCGCCTCGGCAGCAGGACCAGTCCGGGGCGGGCCCGACGAGGGGTGTCCCGGGGGTAAGCAGTGGCGCGACTGTACCCGGCGGTATGCGCGGCGGACAATCTTCGGCGGGGTTTGCAGCCGTAGGAAACGGGCAATCGGTCGCGTTTCACCAGCTCGCGGAGACACCTTTGGCCTTGTGTTCGAGAAACATTCGAACAGGGGTGTCGCGTGGTCGGACGGCATATGTGTTGACGACGGTGATGTCGTGTGATCGGACGATCGCAGGGCGTCGACGGGGCGGCCGGGGGTCAGGTCGGGCGATGGGGGACACGTCCGTCAGGCGATGGGAGGACACGCCCGTCAGGCTACGGAGGACGCGTCCGGTTCCTCTCCCCGTCCGGCCGGGAGCCCGGGCCCGTCGTCGGCGTCGAGCGCCTCGCGGACCCCGGTGGCCACCGTCGGGTGCACGGGCAGCGCGAGGTGGCCGACCCCGCTGACCCGCACGTTGTGCACCACCAGGTCCGGGTGGTCGAGGCGGGCGGTCTCCACCGGCACCATCACCTGGTCGAGGTCGCTCCAGAAGCTCACGAACCTGGTCCGGCAGCCGGGCGCGGGGCCGGCCAGCTCCCGCAGCACCTCGGAACCGGGCCGCATCTGCCGCACCAGCGGATGGGCGGCGGCGAGCCGGGCCATGGTCGTGCCCGTGTGCGGGGTGCCGAGCGTGACCAGGGTCCGCACCCGCGCGTCACCCCCGAGGCACTGCACGTAATAACGCGCGATCAGCCCGCCGAGGCTGTGTCCGACGATGTCGACCTCGGCGTGTCCCGTACGGGCGCGGATCTCGTCCACCCGGCGGCCGAGCAGCTCGGCGGCGGCCCGCAGGTCGCAGGTGAGCGGAGAGTAGTTGAGCGACTCGATCCCGTCACGGCCGTGCCGGGCGAGGGAGCGGCGCAGCAGGACGAAGACGGAGCGGTTGTCCACGAAGCCGTGCAGGAGCAGGACGGGGCGCCTGCCCCGGGCGGGCCCCTCGGGCGGCACGTCGGACGGGGCGGGCGCGAGGCGCTCGGCCACGATCCCGGTCGGGTAGAGGACGAGATGGCCGGTGAGGATCGCCAGCTCCAGCGCGGTGGCCTTCATCAGGGTGGTGACCTTGGCGAACTCCATGGCCGGCCTCCCGAACGGCATGCGGGGCCGGACGGCGTGGCCGGTGCGCCGCGCCCCCGCGCCGCACGGACGGCGGCACGGAGGCGCGGCGACCTCGTCGCGGCTCCCTTCGCGACCGGTCCCGCTGCGGCTGACGGGCCCAGGAGGAGGGCCCTGAAGCGGGGACGGTGCGGAGCGAACATGTCCCACGTGTGATTTCCCCCTCGCTCGCTGCCGCGAAACAGCCGCTTGCGGGATGCTGGGGATAACGTTCGTTCACCTCCCCGGCAAAGAAGCGCGGGGGTCGCATGTGGAGGCAGTGATGGGTGTGACCGGTCCGATCCGCGTGGTGGTGGCCAAGCCGGGTCTCGACGGCCACGATCGCGGGGCCAAGGTGATCGCGCGAGCGCTCCGGGACGCCGGCATGGAGGTCATCTACACCGGACTCCACCAGACGCCCGAGCAGATCGTCGACACGGCGATCCAGGAGGACGCCGACGCGATCGGCCTCTCCATCCTCTCGGGCGCGCACAACACGCTCTTCGTGAAGGTCCTGGAGCTCCTCAAGGACCGCGACGCGGAGGACATCAAGGTCTTCGGCGGCGGCATCATCCCGGAGGCGGACATCGCGCCGCTGAAGGAGAAGGGCGTGGCGGAGATCTTCACGCCGGGTGCGACCACGACGTCCATCGTCGACTGGGTGAACGCGAACGTCCGGGTGGTCGCGTAGCGCTCGGGCCGCATGGCGGACGGGCCGAGTGGCGCGCGGGCCGGGTAGTGCTCGGGCCGTATGGCGCGCGGGCCGAGTGGTGCACGGCCGGCTCAGTGCGCGGGCCGCATGGCGCAAGGGCCGCGAAGCGTTCCGCCCCTCATCGTCCAGGGCCCTCCCCCCCCGGGAGGGCCCTTCGCCGTCCGTGCGCCCTCAAGCGGGCGGTACGAGCTCGGCGCGGATCGACGCGCGCAGGCGGAGCGTGGAGACCAGGCGCTGGAAGGCCTCCGACCAGTAGCCGCCCGCGCCGGGGACGACGTCCTCCGCCTCGTCCGGACGGGCCGCCAGGGGTTCGAGGCGCCGGGCCGCCTCCGGGGCGAGGCAGCGCTCCGCGAGGCCCATCACCCCGCTGAAGCTCCACGGGTAACCCCCCGCCTCCCGCGCGGTGTCCAGCGCGTCGATCACCGCTTCGCCGAGCGGCTCCGCCCACGGCACGGCGCAGACCCCGAGGAGCTGGAACGCCTCCGACAGGCCGTGGGCCGCGACGAACCGGGCGACCCAGAGCGCCCGTTCCTCCGGGGACAGCATCGACAGGAGCCGGGCCCGCTCGGCGAGCGACGAGGTGCCGGGCCCCGTCGCGGGCGGGACCGCGGGCGAACCGAGCAGCGCCCGCGACCAGGCCGCGTCCCGCTGCCGCACGGCCGCCCGGCACCAGGCGGCGTGCAGCTCGTCCCGCCACCCGTCGGCGACCGGCAGGGCCACGATCTCCTCCGGGCCGCGCCCCCCGAACCTGGCCGGCCAGCAGGAGAGCGGCGCGGACTCCACGATCCGGGCCAGCCACCAGGAGCGCTCGCCCCGGCCCGCCGGAGGGACCGCCACGACGCCGTCCCGCCGCATCGCCGCGTCGCACTCGTGCGGCGCCTCGACGCCGATCGTCGGTACGTCGGCCGTCCGGTCGAAGCCGACGCAGGTCAGGGCCCGGGCCGCCATCCGGCCCGCGAGGGCGGAGGACGGCAGGGCGGAGAGGAGTTCGGCGGCGGTCGCGCGGACGTTCCGGCCGCGGTCGCCGAGGGCCGCCTCCAGGAACTCCTCGTCCGCGTCGGAGAGTCCGGCCCGCAGCGAGTCGAGGAACATCAGCCGGTCCTCCGCCCGCTCGGTGGCCCAGGTGGAGGCGAGGAGGGCGAGACCGGCGGCCGGATCGTCGTCCCGTACGGCGGCGAGCAGGGCGACCCGCTCGGCGAACAGGCCCTCGTCCCACAGGGCCCGCACCCCCTCCGCGTCCCGGAGGGACGGGAGGGAGCCGGCCGCCCCCGTGCCGCGGAGGGCGAACCGCCACTCGGGGTTGAGCCGGGCCAGCCACAGCCCGCGCGGCCCCGCGAACCGCAGGGCCGGAGGGCGCAGATCGGTGCGGGCCCGGGCCGCGTCGAGGAGCGCGGGCAGGGTGGCGGACGGCGCCTTGTACCCGTGCTCTTCGGCGAGGGCCAGCCACTGGGGGAGCAACTCGGCGAGGTCGGGCGCGGTTCCGCGCCGCCCGGCGGGCGCGGGCGTTGTCCGGCCGGCGAGCAGTTGGTCGAGGCGCCGCCGGGCCGCCTCGGGCAGTGGCGCGCGCGGGTCCTCGGGGGCGGGCTCCGGCGGGGGCACGGCGGGCCCGGGCCGCAGCCCGGCCCTGCGCCGTACGGTGTGCAGCGCGGCGGCGTCGAGCAGCGCGCCCGCCGCGTCACCGCCCCTCATGTCATCGTCCAGCGCCTTGCCATCCGTCACGTCACCATCCGTCACGTCACCACCCGTCACGTCACCATCCGTCACATCGCGGCGCACCGTGCGCGCGAGCCCGGTGGGTGTCCGTCGGTCCGTCCCGAGCAGCGCCGAGGTGACGAGCTCCTCCCAGAGGCGGTCGGAGGCGGGATCCGGAGCGGGCGTGGTCGTGGTGGTGTCCATCGGGCTCCTCCGGTCGGTGGTCGTGATCGGCGATCGGTGGTCATCGGGTGCCGGACGCTGGGCGTCGGGCGTCGGGCGGTTCCTCGGTGACTGGTGGTCGGCGGTGCCGACGGCGGCGGGCGGGCGCGTACGGAGTCATGGGGTCATACGAGCGGGACCGTCTCGGCCGGGGCCTCCGGCGACCAGGCGGCGAGCGGGGTGAACCCCCGGTGCCCGCACTCCCCGAAGACGGTCACCGGGGCCCCGCCGGACAGGGCGACGAGCCGCCACAGCCCCGGGCGGGACTGGGCGTCGGGCGTCAGGGGCAGCGCCTCGTGGCCGCCCGCGTCGGCGAGCTGCCAGCCGTACTCCGCCCGCGCCGGTACGACGTCGCGCAGCGTCACCGGCCACGCGTCCAGCCACGGGTCCTCGCGCAGCGCGCTCCCGTACGCGTCCAGGGCCGCGCCGACCGGGCCGCCCGGCGGCGGGGCCGCAGGGCCGGCGACCGGGGCGAAGTGCTCGCCCGGCTCCGCCCGCAGCTGCCCGGAACCGGCGTGCGGGGTCAGCTCGCCGTCGAGCACCATGCCCACGGGAAGGGACAGCCGGGGCACCCGGCCCGCCGCCCCGTACGAGAGCACGAGCGCCGTGCGCCCGCCGGCCGTCCCGTACAGCCAGACGCGCCGGGTGGTCAGCCGCGCGTCGCCCGTGTCGTACTGCGCGAGGACGAGCCAGTGGTCGCGGACCGGGGTCCCGGCGACCGGGGACGGGAGGCCGACCCGGGTCCGTACGGTCGTCGCGAAGGGCACGGGCAGCCGGTCGGCGGTCAGCCAGGCCCGGTCGAGGAGGTGGGTCAGCGCGCACTCCTCCAGGAGCCGCACGGGCCAGCCGGGCCCCGATCCCGGTATCGCCCCCAGCTCCCGCACGCGGCCCGCGAGGCCGGGCGCCTGGGCGTCGACCATGCGGGCCGCCGTCTCCTCCCACAGGCCGTATCCGGACTGCCCGGCCGCCGCCAGACCGCCGCGCAGCAGGTCGGTGAGCCGCTGCTCCAACTCCCGCGCGCCCGAGGTGATCCGGGCCGCCCGCCGCTCGGCCCTGCGACGGGCCGCCTCGGGATCGGCCACCTCCCCGACCGCCCCGGGACCGACCGCCCCGGGACCGACCGCCCCGGGACCGGCCGCGCCCCCGACCGCGTCGCCGTGCCCGCTTCTGCTCCCGCCCCCGTCCCCGTTCTCGTCCCCGCTCCCCGTGCTGCGCGAAGCCCCGTCAGGAGCCGGTGCCGGCACCGGCCCGATCGTCGAACGCACCCCCATGCCCTTCATGACCACGACGGTAGAGGGCGCCACTGACAACGCCCATGACCTGCGAGTTCGTTGTGCAGCAGGGGAGTTGAGGGGAGTTCGGGAGGGGGCCGGGAAGTGCCGGTGCGGGAGTGGCGGGGCGAACCCGGAGGATTTGACTTTACCCTCCCTTTACGATTCTCTGCGCGGGATCCACGATCGACTCCACACACCAGGGGGACCTTCATGAAGCGCACCGCCCGTACCGTCCGCACCGCCGTCTCGGCCCTCGCCGTCACCGGTCTCGCCCTCGGCCTCGGCGCCTGTTCGGAGGCCGCCGAGAAGGCCGCCGAGCAGGCCGACAAGTCCGTGAACGAGACCTACGAGGTCACGTACGAGGTCACCGGCAGCGCGATCGAGTCCATCGACTACCACGCCGGCGGCGGCACCGCCCTGGAGCCGAAGATCGAGTCGGAGAAGAAGCCCGCCGCCCCGTGGAAGAAGACGGTGACGCTGAAGGGGATCATGCCGCCGGCCGTCATGCCGGTCTCGCTCAGCCCCTCCGACCTCACCTGCAAGATCACCTACAACGGCAAGGTCATCAAGGAGGCCAAGGCCGAGCAGGCGATGGCCGGCGGCTGCGTCGCCGTCTCCCCGGTCGTCGGCTGATCCCCGGCGGGGGCGGGCCCCTCCATCGGCGAGGCGGACCCCTCCAACCGCCCCCGACCAGCGCCGACATCGGATTGTCAGTGCCATGGTGCACGGTGGATCGCACAGCAGGTCGAACGATCTGGAGGGGGATCCATGCCCGTGCCCGAAACCATCGCGAAGCCCGGTGACGGTGCCGAGACGGACACCGCACCGGGCCTCCCGCAGACCTCCACCGAGGTCCTGCGGCCGCACGCCGAGCACGCCTTCGCCGCCGAACTCGCGGCGCTCGCCGCGGCCGACGACCGGCCCCGGCCCGCCCGCTGGCGCCTCTCGCCCCGGGCCGTCGCCACCTACCTCCTCGGCGGCACGCTCCCCGACGGGACCGTGATCACGCCCAAGTACGTCGGCCCGCGCCGCATCGTGGAAGTCGCCGTCACCACCCTCGCCACCGACCGGGCGCTGCTCCTCCTCGGCGTCCCCGGCACCGCCAAGACCTGGGTCTCCGAGCACCTGGCCGCCGCCGTCAGCGGCGACTCCACCCTCCTCGTCCAGGGCACCGCCGGCACCCCGGAGGAGGCGATCCGGTACGGCTGGAACTACGCCCGGCTCCTCGCCCACGGTCCCGACCGGGACGCGCTTGTGCCGAGTCCCGTCATGCGGGCCATGTCCCGGGGCGCGACGGCCCGCGTCGAGGAGCTCACCCGCATCCCCGCCGACGTGCAGGACACCCTCATCACGATCCTGTCCGAGAAGACCCTGCCCGTCCCCGAACTGGGCGAGGAGGTGCAGGCCGTCCCCGGCTTCAACCTCATCGCCACGGCCAACGACCGCGACCGGGGCGTCAACGAGCTCTCCGGCGCGCTGCGCCGCCGCTTCAACACGGTCGTGCTGCCGCTGCCCGCGACCCCCGAGGACGAGGTCGACATCGTCGCCCGGCGCGTCGAGCAGCTCGGACGCTCCCTGGAGCTGCCGGTCCCGCCGGACGGGGCGGCCGAGATCCGCCGGGTCGTCACCGTCTTCCGCGAACTGCGGGACGGTGTCACCACCGACGGGCGCACGAAGGTCAAGTCCCCCTCGGGGACGCTCTCCACGGCCGAGGCCATCTCCGTCGTCACGGGCGGCCTCGCCCTCGCCGCCCACTTCGGCGACGGCGTCCTGCGCCCCGCGGACGTCGCCGCCGGCCTCCTCGGCGCCGTCGTCCGCGACCCGGCGGCCGACCGGGTCGTCTGGCAGGAGTACCTGGAGACGGTCGTCCGGGAGCGGGACGGCTGGAAGGACTTCTACCGCGCCTGCCGCGAGGTGAGCGCATGAGGACGTCCGCCGCCGTGACTCCGCCCGCCGCCGCGACGCCACCCGCTGCCGTCACGACGGCCACCGCCACGACGATGTCCAGCGCCGCAACAGCATCCACCGCCACGACGTCGTCCACCTCCACGACACCGCCCACGCCCACGACACCGTCCACCCCCGCCGATTCGCCCGCCGTCGCAGCCCCGCGCCGGGGCCTCGTCCCGCGTGCGTCCCCGGGCGGGCCCTTACTGCTCGGCGTGCGGCACCACGGGCCCGGCTCGGCGCGGGGGGTGCGGGCCGTGCTCGACGCCGAGCGGCCCGCCGCGGTGCTGATCGAGGGGCCCGCCGAGGCCGACGCGCTGGTGGAGCTCGCGGGGGACCCGGGCATGCGGCCGCCCGTCGCCCTGCTCGCCCACGCGGTGGACGACCCCGGGCGGGCCGCGTTCTGGCCGATGGCCGAGTTCTCGCCCGAGTGGGTCGCGCTCCGCTGGGCCCTGGACCGGGGCGCCGCCGTCCGGTTCGTCGACCTGCCCGCCGCCCACACCCTCGCCGCCGACCCCACCTGGGACGAGAGCGAGGAGGTCGCCGGGGACGGGGTGCGGATCGACCCCGTCGCGGAACTGGCCGGGGCCGCCGGGTACGAGGACGCCGAGCGCTGGTGGGAGGACGTCGTCGAGCTGCGCGGCGACGGCGACCCCGCCGCACCGTTCCGGGCCCTCGCCGAGGCCATGGGCGCCCTGCGCGAGGCGTACGGGCACGGCGGCCACCCCCGCGACCTGGTCCGCGAGGCGCACATGCGGCTCCGGCTCCGTGAGGCGAGGAAGGAGTTCGGGGACTCCGTCGCCGTCGTCTGCGGCGCCTGGCACGTCCCCGCCCTCGCCCTGCGCACCACCGTCGCCGCCGACCGGGCCCTCCTCAAGGGCCTGCCCAAGGTGCGGACCGGGACGACCTGGGTCCCCTGGACCCACCGCAGGCTCGCCCGCCGCTCCGGCTACGGCGCCGGCATCGAGGCCCCCGGCTGGTACGGGCACCTCTTCACCGCACCCGACCGGCCCGTCGAGCGCTGGATGACCCGGGTCGCCGGGCTCCTCAGGGCCGAGGACCACCCCGTCTCCTCCGCCCACGTCATCGAGGCCGTCCGGCTCGCGGAGGCCCTCGCCGCCCTGCGCGGCCGCCCGGGCCCCGGCCTCGACGAGACGACCGACGCCGTCCGCGCCGTCCTCTGCGAGGGTTCCGACGTGCCGCTCGCCCTCGTCCGGGACCGCCTCGTCGTCGGGGACGTCCTCGGCGAGGTGCCCGACGGCGCTCCCGCCGTCCCCCTCCAGCGCGACCTGACCCGGCGACAGCGCTCCCTCCGCCTCAAGCCCGAGGCGGAGGAGCGCGAGCTCGCGCTCGACCTGCGCAAGGAGACGGACGGCGACCGCAGCCGCCTGCTGCACCGGCTGCGGCTCCTGGGCGTCCCCTGGGGCGAGCCGGCCCCCGGCCGGACCGGCACCGGCACCTTCCGCGAGACCTGGCGGCTGCGCTGGGAGCCCGAGCTGCACGTCCGGGTCGCCGAGGCCGGCGTCTGGGGCACCACCGTCGCGACCGCCGCCACCGCCCGGGCCGAGGCCCGGGCCCGTACCGTCACCACCCTCGCCGACGTCACCGCCCTCGCCGAGGACTGCCTCCTCGCCGGGCTCGCCGACGCGCTCCCCGCCGTCATGCGGGCCCTCGCGGACCGGGCCGCGCTCGACACCGACGTCGTCCACCTCGCCCGGGCCCTCCCGGCCCTCGCCCGCGCCCTGCGCTACGGCGACGTCCGGGGCACCGACACCGCCGCCCTCGGCGAGGTGGCCACCGGGCTCGCCGAGCGGATCTGCGTCGGCCTGCCGCCCGCCTGCGCCGGACTCGCCCCCGACGCCGCCGCGCCCCTGCGGGAGCGGATCGACGAGGTCCACCGGGCCCTCGGCCTGCTGCCCGACGCCGCGGGGACGCGCGAGCGCTGGACCGGCGTCCTGCACCGGCTCGCCGCGCACGACCGGGTGCCCGGCCTCCTCCGGGGCCGGGCCGCCCGGCTCCTGCTCGACGAGGGACGGACCACCGACGACGGGGCCGCCCTCCTCATGGGCCGCGCCCTCTCGCCCGGCACCCCGCCGCCCGACGCCGCCGCCTGGATCGAGGGCTTCGCCGGCGCCGCCTCCGGCGGAGGACTGCTCCTCGTCCACGACGAGCGCCTCCGCGGCCTCGTCGACGCCTGGCTCACCTCCGTACCGGCCGAGGCGTTCACCGACGTCCTGCCCCTGCTGCGCCGCACCTTCTCGGCGTACGAGCCGGGCGTGCGCCGCACCCTGGGCGAGCTGGCCGCCCGGGGCCCCGGGACCGGCGGCCCCGGCGCCTCCGCGCCCGGCGCGCCCGGCTTCGCCCCCGCCCCCGACCGGGAGCGCGCGGACGCCGTCCTCCCCCTCCTCCACCTCGTCCTCGGCACGGAGGCCCCCGCGTGAACCCCATGACTCCCACCACTCCCATGACCTCCGCTGCCCCCGCGACCCGTACGACCGGCGACCCGAGCACACCCGCCCCCAGGTCCTCCGCCCCCACGTCCCCCGCCCTCCCCGCCGACGAGCGGCTGCGCCGCTGGCGGCTCGTCCTCGGCGGGGGCGACGCCGACGGCACCGGGCGCGCGCTCGCCGGGACCGACGCCGCCGTGGACGGAGCCCTCACCGCCCTCTACGGCCGGAACCCGGACGACCGCGACGGCGACGGCACCGGGCGGGGCCGTACGGCCGGGCTCGGCGCCTCCGCGCCCTCCGTCGCCCGCTGGCTCGGCGACATCCGCACGTACTTCCCCGCCCCCGTCGTCCAGGTCATGCAGCGCGACGCGATCGACCGGCTCGGCCTCGCCGCCCTCCTCCTGGAGCCGGAGATGCTGGCGGCCGCCGAGCCCGACGTGCACCTCGTCGGCACCCTCCTCTCCCTCCGCGAGGCCATGCCCGAGACCACCCGGGAGACCGCCCGCGCCGTCGTGCGCAAGGTCGTCGCCGACCTGGAGGAGCGCCTCGCCGCCCGTACCCGCGCCACCCTCACCGGCGCGCTCGACCGCTCCGCCAGGACCAGCAGGCCCCGCCACGGGGACATCGACTGGGACCGCACGATCCGCGCCAACCTCAAGAACTACCTGCCCGAGCACCGCACGGTCGTCCCCGAGCGGCTCGTCGGCCACGGGCGCGCCTCCCGGGCGGTGCGCAAGGAGGTCGTGCTCTGCGTCGACCAGTCCGGCTCCATGGCGGCCTCCGTCGTCCACGCCGCCGTCTTCGCCGCGGTCCTCGCCTCCCTGCGGACGATCGCCACCCGGCTGCTCGTCTTCGACACCGCCGTCGTCGACCTGACCGACCGGCTCGACGACCCCGTCGACGTCCTCTTCGGCACCCGGCTCGGCGGCGGCACCGACATCGACCGCGCCCTCGCCCACTGCCAGGCGGGCATCACCCGCCCCGCCGACACCGTCGTCGTCCTGATCAGCGACCTGTACGAGGGCGGCGTCCGCGACGGGACGGTGAAGCGGGTCGCGGCGATGAAGGCCGCCGGCACCCAGGTCGTGGTCCTGCTCGCACTCTCCGACGAGGGCACCCCCGCCTACGACCGCGACCACGCGGCGGCCCTCGCCGCGCTCGGCGTCCCTGCCTTCGCCTGCACCCCCGACCTGTTCCCGGAGATCATGGCCGCCGCCCTGGAGAAGCGGCCCCTGCCGATACCCGCAGGCTGATCCCGGAGCACGTCCCGGGGTGCGGAATCCGTCGTCGCGGACCACTCGCACGGGTGGACGGAGAGCGACTGAGTCCCATATCACAGCGGCCCCCGGAGGCCCCTCACTCCGCCGCTCCGCGCGCCGTGAGCCGCCCGGATCCCGGGCCCCGCCTGCCACGACCGCCGCGGCCGGCCCTCCCGCGACCTCCGCGCACCGTCCCGCCGCCCTCACGCGCTGTGACCCGTATCACCGCTCTCCTGTGATCTGCGATTTAGGGACCCACGGCACACGGCGATAACCTGCGAGACGGACATGCCGCGTCCACGGACACCGTGTACGCCTCCCTTGTGACAGAGCAGTCACGTTGCCCTCCGCGGCACGCCCACGCAGACAACGAACCGCGATCATCAGAAAAGGGACGGACGCGCGTGGACCTGTTCGAGTACCAGGCGAGGGACCTCTTCGCCAAGCACGGTGTACCGGTGCTGGCCGGTGAAGTCATCGACACGCCTGAGGCGGCGCGCGAGGCCACCGAGCGTCTTGGCGGCAAGTCGGTCGTCAAGGCGCAGGTGAAGGTCGGCGGCCGCGGCAAGGCCGGCGGCGTGAAGCTGGCGGCGAACCCGGACGAGGCCGTCGCCCGCGCGACGGACATCCTCGGGATGGACATCAAGGGCCACACGGTCCACAAGGTGATGATCGCCGAGCTGTCCCCGGAGATCGAGGCGGAGTACTACGTCTCGTACCTCCTCGACCGCACCAACCGCACCTTCCTCGCGATGGCGTCGGTGCAGGGCGGCATGGACATCGAGGAGGTCGCGGAGAAGACCCCCGAGGCCCTCGCGAAGGTCCCGGTCAACGCCGTCGACGGCGTGAGCATCGAGAAGGCCCGCGAGATCGTGGCCCTCGCGAAGTTCCCGGCCGACGTGGCCGAGGGCGTCGCCGAGGCCCTGGTGACCCTGTGGAAGACCTTCGTCGCCGAGGACGCGCTCCTCGTCGAGGTCAACCCGCTGGTGAAGACCAAGGACGGCCGCATCCTCGCCCTGGACGGCAAGGTGTCCCTCGACGAGAACGCCGACTTCCGCCAGCCCGACCACGAGGCTCTCGAGGACAAGGCCGCAGCCAACCCGCTCGAGGCTGCCGCCAAGGCCAAGAACCTCAACTACGTCAAGCTCGAGGGCGAGGTCGGCATCATCGGCAACGGTGCCGGTCTGGTCATGTCGACCCTGGACGTCGTCGCGTACGCCGGTGAGAACCACGGCGGCGTGAAGCCGGCCAACTTCCTCGACATCGGCGGCGGCGCCTCCGCCGAGGTCATGGCGAACGGCCTGGAGATCATCCTGGGCGACCCGGACGTCAAGTCCGTGTTCGTCAACGTCTTCGGTGGCATCACCGCCTGTGACGAGGTCGCCAACGGCATCGTCCAGGCCCTGGAGCTCCTCGCCTCCAAGGGCGAAGAGGTCACCAAGCCGCTGGTCGTGCGCCTCGACGGCAACAACGCGGAGCTGGGTCGCAAGATCCTGTCGGACGCGAACCACCCGCTCGTGCAGCGCGTGGACACCATGGACGGCGCGGCCGACAAGGCCGCCGAGCTCGCGGCTGCGAAGTAAGGGACGAGGTCAGAACACCATGGCTATCTTCCTGACCAAGGACAGCAAGGTCATCGTCCAGGGCATGACCGGTGCCACGGGCATGAAGCACACCAGGCTCATGCTGGGCGACGGCACCAACATCGTCGGCGGCGTGAACCCGCGCAAGGCCGGCACGACCGTCGACTTCGACGGCACCGAGGTCCCGGTCTTCGGCTCCGTCGCCGAGGCGATGAAGGAGACCGGCGCCGACGTCTCGGTCCTCTTCGTCCCGCCGGCGTTCGCGAAGGCCGCCGTCGTCGAGGCCATCGACGCCGAGATCCCCCTCGCGGTCGTCATCACCGAGGGCATCGCCGTCCACGACTCCGCCGCCTTCTGGGCGTACGCGCAGGCGAAGGGCAACAAGACCCGCATCATCGGCCCGAACTGCCCCGGTCTCATCACCCCGGGCCAGTCCAACGCCGGCATCATCCCGGGCGACATCACGAAGCCGGGCCGCATCGGCCTGGTCTCGAAGTCCGGCACGCTGACGTACCAGATGATGTACGAGCTCCGTGACATCGGCTTCTCGTCCGCCGTCGGCATTGGTGGCGACCCGGTCATCGGCACCACGCACATCGACGCCCTGGCGGCCTTCGAGGCCGACCCGGAGACCGACCTGATCGTCATGATCGGCGAGATCGGCGGCGACGCCGAGGAGCGTGCGGCCGACTTCATCAAGGCCAACGTGACCAAGCCGGTCGTCGGCTACGTCGCGGGCTTCACCGCGCCCGAGGGCAAGACCATGGGCCACGCCGGCGCCATCGTCTCCGGCTCCTCCGGCACCGCCCAGGCGAAGAAGGAGGCCCTGGAGGCCGCGGGCGTCAAGGTCGGCAAGACCCCGACCGAGACGGCCAAGCTGGCGCGCGCGATCCTCGCGGGCTGACGCCGCCGCAACCGCACAGCGAGTGGGCCCCGCCCCTCCCGGGAGACCGGGCGGGGGCGGGGCCCACTCGCGTACGGATCCATGCGCGTACGGAGCGGGGGCGGCTATCCGGCCACCGGGAGTAGCCGTTCGGGGCCCGGGTTCGGCTCGGAGCGCAGCCGGTCGCGGAGCTCCACGTCCTCGGGCCTGAGCTTTTCCGGGCCGCCGCGCACCGGCACGCCGTTGACGGTCTCGCCGGGCGCGTTCACCGGGACGTACCGGGTCGGCGCGGTCACCGCCGTGAAGCCGGTCATCGCGATGAGGACCGCCGTCACGCCGACCACCGCCCGCGTCCAGGTCCTGGTCCGGTGCTCGCTGCCGGTCCGGACCGCGCGGGCCGCCGGAAGCGCCGCCGCGGGCTCCTCCGCGGCCAGCGCGTTCAGCCGCCGGTGCAGCTCCTCGGGCTCGGCGAGCTCGGGGTCCTTCCGGCCGAGGACCGTGCGCGCGTGCAGCAGCCGGTTGGCGGCGGCGGGGGTGCTCGCCTCCGTCTCGGCCGCCGTGTCCGGCAGGTCGAGGCCGAGACCGTCGTAGAGCAGCACGGTCCGGCGGTACGGCGGCGGCAGTTCGAGCAGTGCGGAGAGCAGCTCCTGCCCCCGCCGGCCCGCCTCGGCCGGTGCGGCGTCGGGGTGCTTGTGGGCGCGGCGCAGCCGGTGCCAGGGGGAGAGGGCGTACTCGTACGCCGTCGCCCGCACCCAGCCCACCGGGTCCGCGTCGACCGCGACCTCGGGCCAGCGCTGCCACGCCTGCTGGAAGGCGCGCTCGACGGCCTCCCGGGAGAGCGCCCGGCGCCCGGTGAGCAGATACGTCTGGTGGACCAGGCCGGGCGCGGCGTGCGCGTAGAGCGCGTCGAACGCCTCCTCGGGGGTGAGTCCGCCGGACCCGGCGGGAGCCTCGACGGGCGCGGCCGGTTCCGTCGGTGCGGCCGGCCCCACCACCTCGGACTTCTCCGCCGCCTCGGGCTTCTCCACCGCCTGGGGCTTCTCCGGCGTCTCCGGCGCTCCCGGCTCGGGCGCCTCCGGTTTCAGGCGTTCCGCCGGCATGGAGACCCCGTCGCCGGCCGGAGTGGCGGGCGGCCGGGAGGAAACCGGGGAGGAGGGGGCCGAAGGAGTGAGGGCGGACCCGGAAACCGCCTCCGCTCGCCCGGCGGGGTCCGGGGACGGCTGCGGGCCCTCGGGCCCGCACGCGCCGAGCAGTCTCGCGTACGCCTCGCGCTTGCGGCCCCGGGGCGCCGAGCGCCCGGCCTCCCACGCCTTGACCGTGGCTTTCGTGACGCCCATGGCCTCGGCGACCTGCTCCTCGCTCAGGGCGAGGGCCTCGCGCAACCTGCGCCGCTCCTCGGGGGTCGGCAGGGTGACGGAGGGGGTGGAATCCGCGGTGCTCCGGCTCATGGGCGTCGACCTCCCGCAGAGCTTCTCTGGGCGGAAAAGTACATAAACGTATCTTGAGCGACACAACGGATGTTTGCCTGTTACGCGGCGAAAGCGCGTGTCGTTGGGAGCATGGCCCCGTGACCCACGTGACCGAGCATCCCCTGGTCCAGGGCGGCCGTTCCGCCGCGCTCGCCGCCGCCTGCGTCCGGGGCGGGGTCGCCGCCGGCCTCGGCCTCGGCGCCCTCGCGGTCCTGGTGATCGCGGCCTGGATCAGCTCCCCGTTCCCCGACGGCGGCCCGAACGACGTCCTCCACGCCGCCGCCGGGCTCTGGCTGCTCGCCCACGGCGTGGACCTGATCCGCACGGACACCCTCTCCGGCGTGCCCGCGCCCCTCGGCGTCGTCCCGCTCCTCCTGACCGCCCTGCCCGTCTGGCTCGTCCACCGGGCCGCCCGCGACGCCCTCGACCCGGGCCCCGGCCGCCGGGACCGGCCGCGCCCCTCCCCGAGCGGCGCGATCACCTCGGTGGCCGGGGGATACCTCCTGGTCGCGGCGGTGGTCGTGCTCTACAGCGAGAGCGGCCCGTTCCCCGCCGAACTGGTCACGGCCGGGCTCTGGCCGCCCGCCGTCGTCACCGGCGCGGCGGCCGCGGGGGTCTGGACGGCGCTCGGCCGCCCGTTCCCCGGGCAGCGGTGGGCTGTCCTGCCGCGCGCGGCGGGGCTCGGGCTCGTGACGCTGCTCGTCGGCGGCGCTGCGGCCGCGGCGACCTCGCTGACCTGGCGCGCGGGCCGGGCGGAAACCGTCTTCCTGGGCCTCGCGGGGGAGTGGTCGGGGCGGGCCGTGGTCCTGCTCCTCGTCCTGGCGCTGCTGCCGAACGCGGCCGTGTGGGGGGCCGCGTACGGCCTCGGGCCCGGCTTCGCCCTCGGTACGGGCGCCCTCGCGACCCCGCTGGGCCTCGCCGGGGACCCGGCCGTGCCGCCCTTCCCGCTCCTGGCCGCGGTGCCCGCCGAGGGGCGCGGCACCTGGCTCCACTGGTCGGTCGCGGCGGTCCCGCTGGTCGCGGCCCTGCTCCTGGGACACCGGGTGGGCCGCTCGGCGCGGACCTGGACGGCCCGGGAGACGGTGCTGACGGCGCTGGGCGCGGCCGGGGCGTGCGCGGCGGCCGTCGCCGCCCTCGCGGGAGCGGCGGGCGGCCCGCTGGGCTCCGGCCGGCTGTCCGCGTTCGGCCCGGTGTGGTGGCAGACGGGTGCGGCGGCGATGCTGTGGGGGACCTGCGTGGGCGTTCCGGCGGCCCTGGGGGCACGGGCCTGGGGCCGCCGCGCCCTGCGCCCGAAGCGCGTACCGGCGCCGGTGCCGACCCCGATTCCGGCCCCGGCTTCCGTGAGGGCGACGGACGAGGCCGAGGCCGCCGCCGACCGGAAGCCCTCCCGGACGTGGACGTGGACGCGGCGCCCGGCCCTGGCCTTCAGCCGGGTCCGGGGCCTCCTCCGGCGGCCCGGAACGGCCCCCGGAACCCCGGGCCCGGACGGCGGCTCGTACGGCGATCCGTACGGACGCTCCTACTCCGGCCCGTACGGCGACCCCCTCGGCGACACCGGCTACGAGCCGTACGACTTCCTCCCGGCGGCCTGGGAACCCTCCCCGGACCCGAAACCGAAGCCTCGGTCGGACCCGAAACCGGACCCGAAACCGGACCCCAAACCGGACCCGAAACCGGACCCGAAACCGGATCCGAAACCGGACCCGGCTCCCGGCGTCGAGGGCTCCGAGGGCGCCGATCGCTCCGAGGAGTCCAAGGCCCCCGGCGCGTAGGCCCCGCCTACTCCCGCACCCCGAACGTCGCCCGCAGCGGCTTCGGCAGGAGGTCGTTGCAGGAGAGCCGGCCCGCCTGGGTGAGGGCGTCGTCGCGGCACTCGTAGAAGTCGCGGTAGACGATCTGCATGGTGAAGCCGCCCGCCACGAGCGCCAGGGCCATGCCCGACGCGACCAGACCGCTGATCGCGGCCGTCCGCATCGCCCGCACCGGGGCGGCCACCGGGGAGGCGCCCTGGGCCGGGGTCCGTCCCGAGGGCTGGGACGCCGGCTGTGACGTCGGCGACACCCCGCCGGTCCCGCCGGCCCCGTCCGCCGCCCGCTCCTCGCCCTGCTTCGGCCTGGTCCGCAGCGAGCTGATCGCCCAGTAGAGACCGAGGGCGCCGAGCAGCAGCGCGAGTTCCGGGATCTCGAAGAGGGCGAAGAAGAGGCCCCACATGCCGGCGAGGATCGCGTACCGCGCCCGCCGCTGCGCCGGGTCCGTCGGGTCCCAGCGGAGCCCCGGGCCGCGCCCGGAGCCGCCCTGCCCGGGACCGCCCTGGCCCCCCTGACCGCCCTGGCGCTCGGGTCCGCGCCCGAAGCCGTCCTGGGAGGGGCCCGGCTGGCGCGGGCTCCAGCGGCCGTCGGACGGGCCCGACGGGTCCGGGGTCCCGGACGCGTCGTCGTCCGGGCCCTCCGGCCGCCGCGGCTGCCACGGCTGATCCGGCCGCCCCTCGGGCGGCGGCGCGAACGGGTTGTTGTCGTCCGTGGACTGGCGTTCCGGCATCTGCTGAACGTCTTCCCTCTGTCGTCTCGACCACGGCCGCACCCGTGGTCTCCGCTGCTGACTCGTGCTGTCCGTATGCTGCCCGGTCCCCCGACCCGGCCCGGTCTCGGACCCTGACGCTACCGCTCTGCTCCGCCCCCGTCCCGTGGGGGCCGTCCGGTGTGCCGGTATCGTTGCTGACGGTCGAGCCATTCGTAGGGTTCCCCGTATCGAGCGGCACGATTCGTTCGTACGACCGCACAAACACCACGGAAAGAGTGACCCAGTGGCTGCCGCCCGCCTCGTCGTCCTGGTCTCCGGTTCCGGTACCAACCTTCAGGCCCTCCTCGACGGCATCGCCGCCGACCCCGAGGGGTACGGCGCGGAGGTCGTCGCGGTCGGCGCCGACCGCGACGGGATCGCCGGTCTGGAGCGCGCCGAGCGCGCCGGGCTCCCGACCTTCGTGTGCCGGGTGAAGGACCACGCGAGCCGCGAGGAGTGGGACCGCGCCCTGACGGAGGCCACCGCCGCGTACGAGCCGGACCTCGTCGTCTCGGCCGGGTTCATGAAGATCGTCGGCAAGGAGTTCCTCGCCCGCTTCGACGGCCGGGTCGTCAACACCCACCCGGCCCTGCTCCCCAGTTTTCCCGGTGCCCACGGGGTGCGCGACGCCCTCGCCTACGGCGCGAAGGTCACCGGGTGCACCGTCCACTTCGTCGACGACGGCGTCGACACCGGCCCGATCATCGCCCAGGGCGTGGTCGAGGTGCGGGAGACGGACGATGAAGCCGCTCTGCATGAGCGCATCAAGGAAGTCGAGCGCTCGCTGCTCGTCGACGTCGTGGGGCGTCTCGCCCGGCACGGCTACCGCATTGAGGGACGAAAGGTTCATGTCGGTGAACACGGACACCGTTAAGCCCATCCGCCGCGCGCTGGTCAGCGTCTACGACAAGACGGGGCTCGAAGAGCTGGCCCGCGGCCTGCACGAGGCCGGTGTCGAGCTCGTCTCCACCGGCTCCACGGCCGGGAAGATCGCCGCGGCGGGCGTTCCCGTCACCAAGGTCGAGGAGCTGACCGGCTTCCCCGAGTGCCTGGACGGGCGCGTCAAGACCCTCCACCCGCGCGTGCACGCCGGCATCCTCGCCGACCTGCGCCTGGAGTCGCACCGCGAGCAGCTCGCCGAGCTCGGCGTGGAGCCGTTCGACCTGGTCGTCGTGAACCTCTACCCGTTCCGCGAGACGGTCGCCTCCGGCGCCACCCCGGACGAGTGCGTCGAGCAGATCGACATCGGCGGCCCTTCCATGGTCCGCGCCGCCGCGAAGAACCACCCGTCCGTGGCGATCGTCACCAGCCCCGAGCGGTACGGCGACGTGCTCGCCGCCGTCCGGTCCGGCGGCTTCGACCTGACCGCCCGCAAGCGGCTCGCGGGCGAGGCCTTCCGGCACACCGCCGCGTACGACGTGGCCGTCGCCTCCTGGTTCGCCGACGACTACGCGGCGGCCGACGACAGCGGCTTCCCGGACTTCCTGGGCACCACGTATGAGCGGAAGAACGTCCTGCGGTACGGCGAGAACCCGCACCAGGGCGCCGCGCTCTACGTCGACGGGACGGGCGGCCTCGCCGAGGCCGAGCAGTTCCACGGCAAGGAGATGTCGTACAACAACTACACGGACACCGACGCCGCGCGCCGGGCCGCGTACGACCACGACGAGCCCTGCGTCGCGATCATCAAGCACGGCAACCCGTGCGGCATCGCGATCGGCGCCGACGTCGCCGAGGCCCACCGCAAGGCGCACGCCTGCGACCCGGCGTCCGCGTTCGGCGGCGTCATCGCCGTCAACCGCCCGGTGACGGTCGAGCTGGCCGAGCAGGTCGCGGAGATCTTCACCGAGGTCATCGTCGCCCCGGCCTACGAGGACGGCGCGGTCGAGGTCCTGGCCAGGAAGAAGAACATCCGCGTGCTGCGCACCGAGGGCGCCCCGGCCAACCCGGCCGAGGTCAAGGCGATCGACGGCGGCGCCCTCCTCCAGGTCACCGACCGCCTCCAGGCCGACGGCGACGACCCGGCGAACTGGACCCTGGCGACCGGCGAGGCCCTCTCCGCCGAGGAGCTGGCCGAGCTGTCCTTCGCCTGGAAGGCCTGCCGCGCGGTCAAGTCCAACGCGATCCTGCTCGCCAAGGACGGCGCCTCGGTCGGCGTCGGCATGGGCCAGGTCAACCGCGTCGACTCCGCGAAGCTGGCCGTCGAGCGGGCGGGCGAGGAGCGGGCGCGCGGCTCGTACGCCGCCTCCGACGCCTTCTTCCCCTTCCCCGACGGCCTGGAGGTCCTCACCGCGGCCGGCGTGAAGGCGGTCGTGCAGCCCGGCGGCTCGATGCGCGACGAGCTGGTCGTCGAGGCGGCGGCCAAGGCCGGCGTGACGATGTACCTCACGGGCACCCGCCACTTCTTCCACTGACGCGGATCCGCGCGACGCGAACGGCCCGCCGTCCCTCCCCGGGGTGGCGGGCCGTCCGCGTCACGCCGGCGGATCAGCCGATCGGGCGGTCTCTGTTCTAATGGATTGCTCTTCTGTCGACCGCCGGTGATGAGGGCGTGATGTTGGACGTAGGGAACAAGTCCCCCGAGGAGGCCGTCGCGGGCGTCCCCGCCGCCGGCGCCCCCGCCGTCGGCATTCCCGCTCAGGCGAGCGCCCCGGAAGCCCCGAACACCCCGCAAGCACCGGACGCCCCCGACGCCCCCGACGCGGCCGGCACCGGGACGCCGACGGGCCTCTCACCCGCCCCCCTCCGCCCGTACCTGGTCCTCGCGGCCGTCCTCTGCGGCCTCTACTTCCTCTACTCCTGGGTGCAGTACGCGCACTTCCGGACCCCCTCCTGGGACCTCGGGATCTTCGGGCAGTCCGTCCGCGCGTACGCCGAGTTCCGGGCACCGATCGTGGACATCAAGGGGCCCGGCTTCCCGATCCTCGGGGACCACTTCAGCCCGGTCACCGCCCTGCTCGCGCCGCTGTACTGGATCTGGCCCTCGCCGGTCGCCCTGCTCTTCGCGCAGGCCGCGCTCTTCGCCGCCTCGGCCGTGGTCGTCGGCCGCACCGCGCAGGAGGTGCTCGGCAGCCGGGCCGCCGGCATCGGGCTCACGCTCGCGTACGGGCTCTCCTGGGGGCTCCAAGAGGCGGTGAGGTCCGACTTCCACGAGATCGCCTTCGCCGTCCCGCTGCTCGCCCTGACCTGCCGGGCCCTGATCCTCGGCCGCTGGTCCCTGGCCGCCTCCTGGGCGGTCCCGCTGGTCCTGGTCAAGGAGGACATGGGGCTCACCGTCACCATGGTCGGCGCGGTCGTCTTCCTCAAGGGGAGCAGACGGCTCGGCGCCGCCCTGGCCGCCTTCGGCGTCGCCGCCTTCGCCCTCACGGTCCTGGTCCTGATACCGGCGGCGAGCAGCCTCGGCCAGTACGACTACTGGTCCAAGATCGAGAAGACGGGCGAGGGGGCCGACACCTCCTTCGGGCAGGTCGTCGGGGACGCCCTCGCCTCGGGCGAGCGCTGGGAGATGGTCCTCTACCTGCTCGCGATCACCGGCTTCCTCGCCCTGCGCTCCCCGCTGGTGCTGCTCGTCCTGCCGACCCTGGGCTGGCGCTTCCTCTCCCAGGACCCCAACCACTGGGGCATGCACTGGCACTACAGCGCGATCCTCATGCCGGTCCTCTTCCTGGCCCTGGTGGACGGTGTCCGCGCGGTCCGCACCTCGCCGCGCGCCTGGCTCGTCTCGTACGGGAGGGTCGTCGTCCCGGTGGCGACGGCGGTCGCGCTCGTCCTCGCCGCGAACCTGCCGCTGCGCGAGCTCCTGAAGCCGGAGACGTACCGGGCGGACGCGCGGGTCGCGCAGGCGCGGGAGGCGCTGGCGGCGGTGCCGGAGGGGGCGAGCGTGGAGACGGACGTCTCGCTCCTCGCCCACCTCACGGCGGACCACCGGGTCTACTGGGCCGGGACCTCCCAGGAGGTCGACCCCGACTACCTGGTCTACGACCTGCGCGGCTGGTCGCAGCAGGCCTCGGACCCGGAGCTGCTGGCTTCGCAACTGCATCCCCGGGCCCGCTACGACCTCACCCACCGCTCGGACGGGTTCGCGGTCCTGAAGCGGCGCTGACCCCGCACGGCGGGCGCGGGACAACGGGGAGGCCCCGGGCATCGACCGATGCCCGGGGCCTCCCGCGTGGAACGGAGCGGACGCGGTGTCAGCCGTTCTCCTTGACGACCAGCGTGCTGCACACCTTGTCGGAGAAGGTCTGCTTCTTCGAGTCCCAGATCGGCCAGAGGTAGCCGATGTAGCAGGCGATGCCGTCGAGGAAGTGCGCGAGCTGGCGCACGAAGGACATGCCGAAGCCGAGCGGGCGCCCGTCCGACTCCCGCAGCGTCCGGGTGCCGACGATCCTCTTGCCGATCGTCTGGCCCGTCGCGCCCTCCTTGTAGACCTGGAAGAAGAACATGAAGATCAGGTAGACGAGGCCCACCAGGCTGAGGACCACCGCGAGGCCGCTCTCGCCGTTGCTGCTGCTGTTGCTGCCCAACGCGGCGCCGACGCCGACGAGGATGTAGTACGGCACCAGCATGATGGCGCTGTCGATCAGCCGGGAGAGGACTCGCCAGCCCCAGTGCGCCAGCGGGGGAACGTTTCCGTAACCGCCCGAGCCCGGGTAGCCGCCGCCGGCGTACGGCGAGACCGGCGGGGCGGCGGGGTAGCCGTAGCCCTGCTGCGGCACGCCCTGCGGGGCCTGCTGCGGGTAGCCGTAACCGGGCTGCTGGCCCTGCGGGTAGCCGTAACCGGGCTGCTGCTGACCCTGTCCCTGGGGCTGGCCGTAGGGGTTGTTCGGGTCGCCGAAGCTCATCGCGGGATTCCTCCGTGAATTTCTCTGTGCGGGGACGACGCGGCCCGCGCGGAGGAGCTTCATGGCATGTGAGCGGATTTCCCCCCGGCACTTTCCGCGGTACTGCGCGGATCATCGTCGTCGTACCGTCGACTTCTTGTCCAGTCGATACGGGACGGAGTTGTGCAAGTGCAACCTTCCGTTCCGGCTCCGGGCCCCCTCCGTACGGGCGAATTGGAAGAAGGCGGGGGGCATCCGGGAAGATGGCTCCATGAGCGCCCAGATTCTCGATGGCAAGGCCACCGCAGCCGCGATCAAGTCCGATCTGACCGTCCGTGTGGCGGCCCTCAGGGAGAAGGGCGTCACGCCCGGACTCGGCACCGTCCTCGTCGGCGACGACCCGGCCAGCCAGAAGTACGTGGCCGGAAAGCACCGCGACTGCGCGGAGGTCGGCATCGCCTCCATCCAGCGCACGCTGCCGGGCACCGCCACGCAGGAGGAGATCGAGGCGGTCGTGCGGGAGCTCAACGAGGACCCCGCCTGCACCGGCTACATCGTGCAGCTCCCGCTGCCCAAGGGCATCGACGAGAACCGCGTCCTGGAGCTGATGGACCCGGAGAAGGACGCGGACGGGCTGCACCCGACCAACCTCGGCCGCCTGGTGCTCAACGAGCCCGCCCCGCTGCCCTGCACGCCCAACGGCGTCATCACCCTGCTGCGCCGCCACGGCGTGGAGATCAACGGCGCCGAGGTCGTGGTCGTCGGGCGCGGCGTCACCATCGGGCGTTCGATGCCGCTGCTGCTCACCCGCCGCTCCGAGAACGCGACCGTGACCCAGTGCCACACCGGCACCCGGGACCTCGCGGCGCACCTGCGGGGCGCCGACATCGTCGTCGCGGCGGCCGGCGTCCCGCACCTGATCAAGCCCGAGGACATCAAGCCGGGCGCGGCCGTCCTCGACGTCGGCGTCTCGCGCAACGCCGAGGGGAAGATCGTCGGCGACGTGCACCCGGGCGTCGCCGAGGTCGCCGCCTGGATCTCCCCGAACCCGGGCGGCGTGGGCCCGATGACCCGCGCCCAGCTCCTCGTCAACGTCGTCGAGGCCGCCGAGCGCGCGGCCGCGGCGCTCTGACGTGATCTCGGGGAGCCTCCGGATGCGACGCGGACCGCGCAGGCGGCCGCCCACCGTCACCACCGACACCGCGCGTCCCGAAGGCGGCGGACGGGCCGCGCCCGGCGCCGCCCCGGCGCCCGCGCGCCAGTGGCCGCTGCTCACGGTCCTCTCCGTCGCCGGGGCCGGACTGCTCGTGGTGGCCGCGGACGTGTTCCCGCACTCCTTCCGGGTGGGGACGATCCTGGTCGGGACCGCGCTCCTGCTCGGCGCCGTGATGCGGCGGACGGTGCCGTCCGTGGGCATGCTGGCGGTCCGGTCCCGCTTCACGGACATGATCACGTACGGGGTGATGGGCGCCCTGATCGTGCTGCTCGCGCTCATGGTGCAGCCCGGTCCCTGGCTGCGGATCCCGTTCCTGGAGGACGTGCTCCACCTGACGGTGACGTAGGAACCGGCCCCGTCCGGCCCCGTCCGTCGACGAGCGCGGCGCCCGCCCTCTCCCCCGTGGGAGGGCGGGCGCCGTCGCGATCAAGGGTCATGTACGTACCAACGCCGGTTCAAGGCCCGTCGGCGCGCTGTGGCACGGAAGTGACCATTCCGCCACCTCTTCCCCTTCGCGGGGACGCGCCGCCCCCGGAACTGCCATCCTTCGACGTGGCGGACGGGAGCAGGGGCGAGGGGGGCCGCGCATGCCTGGCTGGAAGACGCTTCCTGACGAACTCGACCCGGAGGTCCGCGCGTTCACCGAGCGTATCCGCCGGCTGATCGACCGCAGCGGCCTCGGCGTGACGGCCGTCGCCGAACGCACCGGCCGTGAACGGGCCTTGTGAGACGCGTACTTGGGTGCCCGCCGCCCGCTGCCGCGCGGCGCGGTGCTCGCCCTCGCGGAGGCGACCGGCGCGGACCCGTCCGACCTCACGATCCGGTGGGAACGGACGCGGGGGCGGCACGGGGTGGTACGGGGCGGAGGTTCCGGCAGTGGTGCTTCCGGCGGTGGCGCTTCCGAAGTCCCGGCCCCCGCGCCCCGGTCGGCGGCCCCCGAGGGCGAGCACCGCAGCCCGGTCCCCGAGGGCGAGCACCGCGTCGCGGCCCCCGAGGGCGAGCACCGCAGCCCGGTCCCCGAGGGCGAGCACCGCGTCCCGGCCCCCGAGGACGAAACCCACGTCCCGGCCCCCGTGCCCCCGCCTCCCCCCGGGCACGGCACCCGCACCCGCCGCGCCACCGTCCTCCTCCACGCCGCCGGGATCCTCGGCGCCCTGCTCGTCGTCACCGCCGCCCTGCTCCTCGTCGACCTGGGCGGCGGCGACGCGCCGGACGGGACCGCCGACGGGCGTGCGACCGCACCGCCCACCACCCCCACTCCCAGCCCCCCGCCCCGTACCGCCCTCCCCGCGGGGGTGAAATGCTCCAGGGCCGACTGCGCCGGGCGGGACCCCGAGGCCATGGGGTGCGGCGGGCCCCTCGCCGTCACCGTCGCACGCGCCCGCGTGGGCGCCGCCGGCGTCGAGGTCCGCCACAGCGCCGCCTGTTCGGCCTCCTGGGCCCGGATCACCGGCGCCGCCCCCGGCGACACCGTCTCCGTCGAGGTCGCGGGCGCGACCGAACGCGCCACCGTCCCCGAGGACGCCGACACGGCGGCGACCGGGACCGACGCGTACACCCTGATGCTCGCCCTCGTCCCGGGGACGGCCGCGCGCGCCTGCGGCACCCTCGCGGACGGCGCCGGGGCCTGTACGGCGGGCCTGTAGGAGGGCCCGCGCGGACGGGTGGCAGTGAGCCGGACCACAAGGGGGTGGGGATTCAGGAGGGCCCGGGTCGGATAGCCTGACCGCTGGATATCTCTTCACGTCGAGACACCGATCGATCAAGAGGGCTATCCCGCACCAGGGGCAGGGACCCCCACCGCCAGCTGTCTTACGGAGATCGCCATGACCCGCACTCCCGTGAATGTCACCGTGACCGGCGCGGCCGGCCAGATCGGCTACGCGCTGCTCTTCCGCATCGCCTCCGGCCACCTGCTCGGCGCGGACGTGCCGGTCAAGCTGCGCCTCCTCGAGATCCCGCAGGGCGTCAAGGCCGCCGAGGGCACCGCCATGGAGCTCGACGACTGCGCGTTCCCGCTGCTCAAGGGCATCGACATCTTCGACGACCCGAACCAGGGCTTCGAGGGCGCCAACGTCGCGCTGCTCGTCGGCGCCCGCCCCCGCACCAAGGGCATGGAGCGCGGCGACCTGCTCGCGGCCAACGGCGGCATCTTCAAGCCGCAGGGCAAGGCCATCAACGACCACGCCGCGGACGACATCAAGGTCCTCGTCGTCGGCAACCCGGCCAACACCAACGCCCTGATCGCCCAGGCCGCCGCCCCGGACGTCCCGGCCGAGCGCTTCACCGCGATGACCCGCCTGGACCACAACCGCGCGCTGTCGCAGCTGGCGCAGAAGACCGGCGCGTCCGTCGAGGACATCAAGCGCCTCACCATCTGGGGCAACCACTCCGCGACCCAGTACCCGGACATCTTCCACGCGGAGATCGCCGGCAAGAACGCCGCCGAGGTCGTCGCCGACCAGGCGTGGCTGGCCGACACCTTCATCCCGACCGTCGCCAAGCGCGGCGCCGCCATCATCGAGGCCCGTGGCGCGTCCTCCGCCGCCTCCGCCGCGAACGCCGCCATCGACCACGTCCACACCTGGGTCAACGGCACCGCCGAGGGCGACTGGACCTCCATGGGCATCCCGTCGGACGGCTCCTACGGCGTCCCCGAGGGCCTCATCTCCTCCTTCCCCGTCACCACCAAGGACGGCAGGTACGAGATCGTCCAGGGCCTGGAGATCAACGACTTCTCCCGCGCCCGCATCGACGCCTCCGTGCAGGAGCTCGCCGAGGAGCGCGACGCGGTCCGCGAGCTCGGCCTCATCTGAGCCCGTTCCTCGCGCACTTCCGGCGCCCCCGGCCCGTACGACCGACCGTACGGACCGGGGGCGCCGGTCTTCCCGCAGGGTCCCCGCCCCGGTTCTCCCCCGATCTTTCCCCCGACAGGCCGCCCCTGCCTCCCCTATGCTGTGCCACCGGCTCCCGGTCCACTTCACGGGAGCGGAAGGCAGTTGCACACCATCGGGGGAGCCTTGGCGCAGTCGTTCGTACCCCAGCAGCCCGGACAGCCACCCGGCGTCCCGCCGTCCGGCACCCCGCCCCACGGCACCGCCCCGCCGCCCGGCATCCACCCGGCCACCAGCGAGGCGACCCGGCTGCTCTGCGCCGGCGCGTACCTCGACGACGGCTTCCGCGACGCGGTCATCGACCAGCTCTACGTCCACGAGGAGCGCTTCGCCGCACCCTCCCTCGGCTACGACGCGAGCCGCGTCCTCGCCCACGCGCTGCGCGCCCGCCGCGTCGAACTCGGCTGGGCCGCGGGCATCCTGGCGCTCTGGATCATCGCGTTCCCGCTCACCAAGGGGCTCGTGCTCCTCCTCGTCGTGCCCTTCCTGATGCTCGGGATCGCCCGCTGGGTCCGCGGCCGGGCCGCCACCGCCGCCACCCCGGTCTACCGCCTCGTGCCCGCCTTCCTCCTGCGCTGGTACGGGCGGCTCATGCTCCTCCAGGGCGCGCTGTTCCTCCTCTTCCTCGCCGTCGGCGACGAGGAGGAGCGCTGGGAGATCCTCGGCGACCTCTCCGAGGCGGGCGAGTTCCTCGGCGCCCTGTCGCAGCTGGCCGCCGAGGAGGTGTGGGGCGTCGGCAGGCTGGAGGCGTGGATCACCGTCGCCGTGCCGCTGCTCGTCGCCTGGGCGGTGGCCGTCCAGCGCGGCCAGTTCGCCCGCGCGCTCACCCAGGAGCTCTCCAAGGAGCGCTTTCCCGACCAGCGCGCCGACCCGGCCGAGCAGGCCGAGGGCGCCCGCTCCCGCCGGCTGCGCGACCGCATCCGGATCGAGCAGCACGCGCGGCTGATCATGTACGGCGCCGACGACCCGTTCTGCGGCGCAGGCGAACCGTACGAGCCCTGGTCGCTCTCCATCGAGCTGCGCCCCCGCGAGAACCTCGACGGCAGGGCGCCCGAACCGCTCGACAACAGCGCCATCATGCGGCACGTCGTCCCGCTCGTGGAGGCGCTGCGCGTGCCCTCCCCGCACGGCTCGCCGCAGATCCAGGCGGCCGTACGGGACCGGCTGCGCGACCTGGAGATCGACGAGGTCGTCTTCCTGCCCGTCGACGGCCTCCCGGCCCGCACCGCCGCCCCGTACACCCCGGAGGGATTCGAGGCGCACCGCTCGGGCTCCATCGAGGAGGGCGGCGAGACCCGCCGCCACTTCCTCCGCATCCGGGTCGGCGGCTGGGGCGAGGAGATCGTCACCACCGTCTTCGTCCGCGTCCACACGCAGGGCGGCATGCTGATGCTGGAGGTCGCCCCGCACGTCCTGCGGCCGGTGAAGCCGCTCTACCGGTACGCCGACCGGATCGCCCACCGCTACCGGCACAACCACCACTTCGGCAAGGCCGTCTGGGCCCTCGGCCAGACCCCGCGCTCCGCCGGGCAGGCCGTCGTCACCCTCTGGCGCTCGCTCGGCCACGCCTGGCGGCTGCTCACCGCGGGCCACGCCCACGCCCTGCCCGAGGGCCCCGAGGCCTCGGTCCGCGAGCTCGGCTCCGACGACGACGCCTCGCTGTTCCAGGAGATGGACGTCAGCCGCTATCTGAAGAGCGTCCAGGACCGGGTCGCGAACGGCGTGACGGTCGCGCTCCGCGAAGCCGGCTACGAGACCGCCGAGTTCGAGCAGAAGATCGTCCACGTCGCCGAGGGCGGCACCTTCATCGAGAACACCAGGGGCAACGTCACCCTCGGCAACAACAACACCGTCACCAACAAGACCTTCACCACCTCGACGCCCGGAGGCAACCGTGGCTGACACCGACAACACCTCGCGCCGCGACGGCATCCAGGTCTCCAACACCGGCGGCAACGTCACCATCGGCGACCACAACACCGTCACCCACACCGTGCACGGCGCCCAGCCGTCCCGCGATCCCCTCCAGGAGGAGCTGCTCCAGGCGATCCGCCGTCTGCGCGGCGACCTGGGAGGCGTCGTCGCCTCCGAGCAGACGACCGCCCTGGACGCCGAACTCTCCGACGCCGAGGACGAGATCGAGGGCACCGGCCGCGCGGACGCCGGCCGCCTCGCCCGCCTCCGCCGCGCCCTCACGGACGCCGGCGCCGTGACCGGCATCCTCGCCTCGGGCGTGGCCGTGGGGCAGGCCGTCGGCGCCCTCCTCGGAGGATGAGATGAGCGGGTACGGGGGCGGCGGGGCCCGCTGGAACGACGAGACGCAGAGCTGGGAGACGGGCGCCCCGGCCGCCGGGCCCGCCCCCGGCACCGGACCCGCCGGCGGCAGCGGCCCGCTCCTCCCCCCGCTGCCGCCGCCTCCGCCGCCGTCCGCGCCGCCCGCGCCGTTCGCACCCGCGCACGGACCGGGGTACGCGCCGGAGCACGGGCCCCGGTACGTACCGGAGACGGGCGAATGGCAGTACGCGCCGCCCCCGCCCCCGCCCCGCTCCTCCCGGCGGACGGCGGTCGCGGCCGGGGTGGCCGTGGCCGTCCTGGCGGCGGGCTCCGCCGGCGGCTGGCTGCTCTGGGGCGGGGACGGGCAGAAGGACCCGGCGGCGGGTCCGCCGGGTTCGGTGTCGGCCCCGGCCCCGGAGGAGACGACGGAGACGACGGAGACGCCCTCCGGGACGCCGAGCTCCTCCGGCACCCCCACGGACGGCACGCCCCCGCCCGGCTACCGGACGGTGAAGGACCTCAAGAGCTTCACGCTCGCGATACCCGAGGACTGGCACCGCACCGAGAACGACCAGGGCGTCTTCTACAACGCGCCGGACGGCCGGAGCCTCCTCCAGGTCTTCGTGGTCACCGAGACGGGCCTGACGCCGTACGAGGCCCTGCGCGGCACCTCGCAGGACGGGAAGGCCACCAAGCCCGGGTACGAGGAGATCAGCCTCGGACGGGTCGCCGGCGAACCGGACGCCCCGGACGACGCCGTCGAGCTGGTGTACGCGTACGACCGCGAGGGGGGCCGCCGCAAGGTGGTCGACCGGGCGTTCACGGCGGCGGACGGCAACCACTACGCGATCCTGGCGGCGGGCCCGGAGGAGGACTGGCCGAAGCAGCGCGAAGTGCTCCGGGTGGCCCTGGAGTTCTTCGAGCCCGGCCCGTACTGACCCCCGGCCCGGCGCTCAGCGCCCCGTCCCCTCCTCGACCCAGGAAGGATCGGCGAGGAGGGCCCGGAGCTCCTCGACGAGCCGCGCCGAGTGGAACCCGTCCGCGGCGGCGTGGTGCACCTGGAGGGCGAGGGGCAGCAGGACCCGGCCCTCCCGCTCGGCGTACCGGCCGAGCGTGAAGATCGGCGCGAGGTGGTCCCAGCCGCCGATGTTCAGGTTGAACCCGGTGAAGGACGTCCACGGCAGGCTCGACACGTCGAACGCGTTGGGCGGCGGCGGCCCCTGCGGGAAGAAGTCGGTGGCGCGGGCGTGCTCCGCGAGCAGGGGCGCGGCCGCGTCGTGGAACGCGCCGAAGTCGGGGTCGTGGGGCGTCCACACGCACGCGAACGTCTCGCGCTCCGGGTTGAGGACCGTGAAGGCCGGGTGCACGACGGGCCAGACGGCCGGCTCGCCCGACGCGGTGAGGCACATCCTGAACTCGTCGTGGCGGTTGACGACGGTGGAGAGCGCCCAGACCTGCGCGAGGTAGGTCTTGCGCGGGGACCGGCGCAGCGCGGCGGCGAACGCGGTGACGTCGAGCTCCACCGTCATCGCGTACGTGCACGGGACGGCCCGGCGGTAGTGCTCGAAGTGCTGCCGGCGCGGCCATGCGTCCAGGTCGATCGGGAGGGGAACGTCCATCGGCCCATCATCCCCACCGCCGTGATCGCCTCAAGTCATTATCGGGGGAGGGGATAGGGTCCCTCCCCGTGAGGAACGAGGCGAACGACCCGAAGGACCCCGACGAGGTGAACGCCCCGGAGCTCCGGACGGACGACCGGCCCGTCCTCGGATCCGACCTCCACCTGGAGCTCCGGGGGACGCGGCTGCGCGCGGGCCTCGTGGAGGCCCTGCGGGAGGCGGTGCGCGGCGGGCGCCTGGCGGCGGGGACCCGGCTGCCGTCCTCCCGCTCGCTCGCCGCCGACCTCGGCACGGCCCGCAACACGGTCGCGGACGCGTACGCCGAGCTGGTCGCCGAGGGCTGGCTGACCGCCCGGCAGGGCTCGGGCACCCGGGTGGCCCGCCGCGCGGACCCCGGGGACCGACCGCACCGCCCCCTCGCCTCCCTCCCCGTCCCGGCCGCTCCCTCGTACAACCTCGTGACGGGCGCCCCCGACCTGGCGTCGTTCCCCCGCGCCCACTGGCTCCGGGCGTACCGGCGGGCGCTCACCGCCGCGCCCGACGAGGCCTTCGGGTACGGGGACCCGCGCGGCCGGGCCGAACTGCGCGCCGCGCTCGCCGAGTACCTGGCCCGCGCGCGGGGCGTGCACGCCCGGCCCGAACGGATCGTGGTCTGCGCCGGGTTCGCGCACGGGCTGACGCTGCTCGCCCGGGCGCTGCGGGAGCGCGGCGTACGGGACGCGGCCGTGGAGCCGTACGGCCTGGAACTCCACGCGGGCATCCTGGCGGGGGCGGGCCTGGGCACTCCGGTCCTCCCCACCGACGGGCGGGGCACGGACGTCGGCGCGCTGGGGGACCTCGCGGACTGCGGGGCGGCCCTCATGACGGCGGCGCACCAGTTCCCGCTGGGCGGTGCGCTGCCCCCGGACCGGCGGACGGCGGTCGTCGACTGGGCGCGGGCCTCGGGCGGTGTCGTCCTGGAGGACGACTACGACGGGGAGTTCCGCTACGACGGGAAGTCCGTGGGGGCCCTCCAGGGCCTCGACCCCGAGCGGGTCGTGTACCTCGGCACCGCGAGCAAGTCCCTCGCGCCCGGCCTGCGCCTGGCGTGGATGGTCCTGCCGGAGGAGCTGGTGGACGGGGTGGTGGCGAGGGGGTCCGTGCACGGGGCGCCGAGCGCGCCGGACCAGCTCGCGTTCGCGGAGTTCCTGGGCTCGGGGGCGTACGACCGGCACGTACGGGCGATGCGGCTGCGCTACCGGCGCCGCCGCGACCAGCTCGTGGCGGCGGTGGCCGCGTACGCGCCGGCCACCCGGGTCGGCGGCATCGCGGCCGGCCTGCACGCCGTCCTGACCCTCCCGCCCGGCACCGAGGAGACGACCCTGCGCACCGCCGCCCGCCACGGCCTCGCGGTCGAGGGCCTCTCCCCCTACCGCCGCCCCACCGCACCCCCACCCCCGGCAGGCCTCGTCGTCGGCTACGCCACCCCGTCGGACAGCGCGTGGCCGGGCGCGCTGGAGGCGTTGTGCCGGGTACTGCCGTCCTGAGGACCGGCGGGCGCCTGGTGGGCGGCCGGGCGGGGCCCTCGGCACCTGCTGGAGGTCTGGGCCCCTGCACCGGCTCTCCGGGCGCAGACCTGGGGGACCACGGCCGCGGCCTGCTCGGGGCAGGCGTACACCGTGACTCCCTGCCCGCTCCGATGCTCGTGGTACCCCACCTCCACGGGGACGTCGGTCCACCGTCCGCAACGGCAGGACACCGAGCATGGCGAGGGCGACGGCGCTCACGGATCAGGTCGAGTTCGGCGTAGCGGTTCCATGCCGCGTGGAAACCGTTGTGGAACGGCGACGTGTCGACGCCCGAGTCCTGCCACCGGGCCAGGCGCTCAGGGGCCGGCCGGAAGGTGTGGGCGGGATGCCCCGCCGTGAGTTCGGACGAGTCGGCGCGCAGTGCGGCCAGTGCGTCGAGTGCTCGCGCGCCGACGACGCTTTCGTTGGGTGCCAGGGGAGCTACGAGGGGGAGTTCCCCTCGATGAGCTGCCGGTGGGCTTCCTGCGTCCCCCGCGGCAGCGAGTCCGGGTCGAACCACTGCGCCTCCAAGATCTCGAAACCGTCGATGACCAGGTCGCCTCCGACGAGGATCGCCTCGTAGGCGACTTCCACGCGGAGTCGGTAACCGCTCTTCACGTGCACCAGGCGACCGGGCTCGACGTCGAGCCCGGTCTCCTCCTTGACCTCCCGCACCACGGTCCGCGGGAACTCCTCGCCCTTGACCGCGTAGCCGGTGGGCAGTCCCCACGGACGCTCCGGAGGCCACATCCGGTGCTTGAGGAGGAGGACTCGGCCCTCGTCGTCACGGACGACCCCCGTGACGCCCACCATGAACTTCGCGTGGACGAACCACAGGACACGCCATTGCAGGGGGCCTCGGATGAGCCGCCACAGCCGGGCGACAACTCTTTTCATGAATGCGCCTTTCTCTGGGCCGGGACGCACCGGGAGTGCGCCCACGGCGGTTGCAACCCCACGGTTCTGCGGACGGTCACGCTCGAGAACCCCGCCACATCACCCAAGGGCGCTCGACGATCTCGGCGTAACTGGTGTGCTCGGGATGCCCGCGCAGATGCTCGAACGGCCACGCCTGCGCTTCCCCGGGGTCGGTGACCGGCTCGCTCTCGGCGCCGCACTCGGTGTCGTCGTCGTGGAGCGTCAGGCACCGGAACCGGTGCGTGGTCGGCGGGGCGTCGTCTTCCCGGTCGGGCCGCAGGGTCCAGTCGACCAGAGCGAAGACCCGGCTCACGGCGCCGCACCCCGACTTCTTCCACCGGCCGGGGCGGACCCCTTCATGGTCATCTTCGGCGGGTCGTGCGGATGGTTCCGGATCTCCACCGCGCAGTCCACGGCGGCGGACTCGTCGTGCTGCGGACCTCTGCGCATGTAGTGGTCGAACCAGCTCGCCAAGTACGCGCACGGGGTGCATCCGGGGGCCGGTTCGGGGCGCGGGCGTAACTCGTGGTCCGCCGAGAGCATGAGCGGCACCGCGCCGAGAAGGCCCTGTCCTCCGGTCACGCCCCCACCACCCGTACGGGAGTGGTCATGAGACGGATGCGCGCCCATTCGGCTTCGGTGGGCCGGCGCACCTGCTCGGGCGACGCGGCCCACTCGGCGCCGCCGCCCGGAGGGTGGAGGTACACGTTCCCCTCGGAGTGGCGCGTCACCCGGCCGAGCCGGGGTGGGCTCGAACCGGTATCGACCGCATAGCACTTCGCGGTCGGCTTCCACTGGTCGTCCGACACGTCTCACCGTCCCTCACGTCGTCGTGATGACACAGAGCGTCTCGTTTTGCACGCAGAGTGACTAGGGGCATTCCTAGGGGCAAGTCGGCCCCGGACACGGACTGTTCACACCTCCGGGGCGAAAGTAGGGGCAAGATGTCCACATGAGCGTTGGGCCCTTGATCCGAGACCTGCGCACAGCCCGAGGATGGTCTCAGGGGCGGCTCGCGCAGCAGATCAACGAAGCGTTCCGGACGAATGTCGATCGGGAGTACGTCAGTCGGTGGGAGCGTTCGAAGGTGAGGCCGGGCGGGTTCTACCTTCGATGTCTGTCCGCGGTTCTGGACGTACCCCTGGCTGTCCTTGAGGGTGAGATGAAGCGTCGTACCTTCCTGTCGGACGTGGCTGCCACGGCCATAGCCCCGATCGTGGCGTCGGACCTGCTGGCGGCCGGTTTCGGGGCCCGGCTGCACGGTGGACCGACGATCGACGACTGGGAGCAGAAGCTCGCCACGTACGGCACCGAGTACATGAGCCTGGGTGCGGCGGACATCCAGCGTCGCGTGTCCGGCGAGCTCGTCGTCGTGCAGCAGCAACTCGAGCATCCGCGACTCTGGTCGGTCGGAGCCAGGCTGATGACGTTGTACGCGAAGACGTTTCCAGGTGCCGACGGCAGCCGCGCGGTCAACTGGTACCGGCTTGCGGCAGAGGCCGCCGACCGGTCGGGCGACGACCAGGCCCGGGTGTGGGTGCGGGGGCGCGCCGCGATCGCGCTCGGATACGAGGGGGCGTCCCTCGGGATGGCGGACCTGTTCGCCGATCAGGCCATGGGGATCAGCGACAAACCCTCCCTCGGGCTCCTGAACGCGACCATGGGCAAGGCGCACGCGGCGGCTCTCCGCGGAGACCGGGACACGGCTCGACACCTCATGGACCAGGGGCGGCGCATCTTCGACTCCGCGGGGTCGTACGAGGAGACCTCGGACTACGCGGTGCCGTGGTGGCGCATGAACGTCTTCATGTCCCTCCTCGCGGCGCGCCTCGGAGACGAGGGCACGGCCGTCGGCGCGCAGGAAGCCGCCCGCCGGGAACTGCCCGAGTCCCTTCCGAGGTTCGCCACCCACCTCGAAATGCACCGGGGGCTGATGATCGCCCGCTCCGGCGACCGGGCCGGCGGAGTCGCGTACGCCCGCGCGGCGCTCGACGCCCTGCCCCCGGAGAAGCACTCGCTGACCCTGCGCCTGCTGATGTCCGAAGTGCGGTCCGCGTAGCGACGCCGTACTCGCCGAGAGGTGGTGAGCGGCCGTCTGCCCGGGATCGCAAGGTCATGAAGGGCGTGTGCTCGGCGAGCATGAGCCTGCGGAAGGTCGCGCGGATGCGTAACAGGACGCTGTGGCACGGTGGTTCGGTCGCGGACACGGGTGCTCCCGCGTCCCCATAGGGCCGCAGTCCCGCGTACCCCCCTCAGCGCTCCCGGTCCCTGCAACGCGCCGGCAGCAGGACCGCCCCCGGCGGCAGTTCGTCCGGATGTCGGTCGGGTATCCGCAGGCACGCCTCGGGGGAGTCGTCCTCGGGCGGGTACTCCAGGGTGAGGCCGTTCAGTGCGGTGGCGTTCCCGCCGTGGTGCAGCTCCGCCGATCGCGCGCCCTCCGGGAAGCGGCCGGTCAGGGTGCCGAAGGCCGCCGTGTCGTCACCGTCGGCGGCGCACTCGCGGATCTCGAAGCGCCAGTGCGCGGCCGCGTCGGCCAGCAGCGACCTGCCCGTCCCGCCCAGGCCGGTGAGGAAGTCGGCGTGGGCGCGCAGGTGGTGGGCGAGGGCACAGCAGAGGGGGGCCTCGGTGCCATCGGGCTCCGTCACCCGCTCGTACCCGGCGTGCGGTGGGAACCACAGGGCCTCGTCGAGCAGGACGAGCGCGGTGTCCCTCGCCGCCGGGTGGCCCCGCCGGGCGATGTCCAGGAGCAGCGGAGCGGCGATCGCGGCCGCCGGGAACACCGAGCCGCTGTGGTCGTGGACGATCCCGCCACAGCCGAGCAGCGACCCGGCCTCCGCCGCGCGCACCAGGTTCGACGCCCCGGAGAGGACCCGCAGGCCGGGGGCGACGCGCTCCGGCTCGTACCACCCGGGAGGGCCCGGTACCGCGCCCCAGTCCACCGCTTCGATCCGCTCCAGCACGGCCGGATCATCGCACGCGGCCGCTCCCTGTCCGGGCTGGTGCGAGCGCCCGGTCTCCGCCGGGCCCGGACCCTGGCACGCGGCTGCTCCCTCCCTACCCGCGCCCGCCCACACGCCCCGCCTCTGCCCCCGCCCCCGGCTCCGGCGCCTCCCCGAACCGCGCCAGGGTCAGGGAGCCCGCCACCGCCACCGCGAAGCCGGTGACCGCGAGCCAGCCGAGGCCGGTGCGGGTCGTGTCGCCGAGCCAGGCCACGCCGACCACCGCGGGGCCGATCGTCTCGCCGAGCACCATGCCCGCCGTCGCCGTCGTCACCGAGCCCCGCTGGAGCGCCGAGGTCAGGAGCAGGAACGCCGCCCCGCCGCCCGCCAGGAGGGCGTACAGGGCCGGGTTCGCAAGGTCGAAGCCGTCGATCAGGCGGACCGCCACCTCCACCACCCCGAAGCCGAACCCCGATCCCAGGCCGAGGACGAGCGCGCGCGGGCGGTCCGGCAGCCGGCCGGCCGCCGCGCCGAGCAGCAGGATCCCGGCCACGACGGCCAGGAGCGCCCAGTCCAGGGCCTCCGGGCCCGCCCGGTGGCCCTCCCGGCCCGAGGCGAGGGCCAGCATCGCGAGCCCCGCGCAGACCACGGCCACGGCCGTCCGCTCCACCCGGCTCAGCCGCACCCGGAGCACCCGCGAGGCGACGACCGCCGTCACCGCCAGGCTCGCCGCGAGGGCCGCGCCCACCACGTAGATGGGCAGCGTCCGCAGGGCCACGACCTGGAGGACGAACCCCAGCCCGTCGAGGCAGAGACCGGCGAGATATCGCCACTGCCGCACCGCCCGCCACATCAGCGCCACATCGACCCCGCTGCCCGAGCCCGGCTCCGCGGCACGGGCCGCCACCGCCTGGAGGACGGAGGCCGTGCCGTAGCAGATGGCTGAAGCAAACGCACAAATCATCCCGAGAAGCACGAAACGACTCTAGGTCCTGCGGGCGGAAAGAACCGGACTGGACTGGTGGTCGCGGCATGTGTGACCGTGAGCGGCGCGGCCGTGAGGATCGCGACCGCGAAGGGGGAGGGTGACAGACATGCGGAGGCTGAGGTCGAGCACGGTGGTGCTCGGCGGGATGGGCCTGCTGGCGATGACGATCACGGCCTGTGGTTCCGAACCGGACAAGCGGTGCGTGGACCGGCTGACCCGGGAGCAGCTGCCCCGCTACGAGTGCGACGGCGGCGGGAGCGGTGGCAGCAGCAGTGGCACCGGCACCACTCCCCGCGGCTCCTACTACTACGGCGGCTCCGTCAGCGACCAGAAGGTCAGCGGCGGCAGCTTCGACAAGACCGCCGTCGACAGCGGCGGCTTCGGCTGCTCCCGCACCGGCGGCGGCTGAGGCGGCCGGGGCATGGAACGCCACACCATCGAACCCCGCCCGGACTGGCAGCGGACGGTCGAGGCGCAGGGGGTCGTCTACCCCCTGACCCGCTACCCGGACGGTTCGCTGCGCCCGTACTGGGACGAGAGCGCGTACTACTCCTTCTCCCTGCCCGAGGTCGAGGCGCTGGAGGAGGTCGTCGAGGAGCTGCACGAGATGTCCCTCGCGGCGGCCGCGCACATCGTCGATAAGGAACGTTTCGCGGAGCTCGGCGTCACCGATCCCCGGCTGGCCGGACTCATCGCCGAGTCCTGGCGGCGGCGCGACGAACTCCCCTCGATCTACGGCCGGTTCGACTTCCGCTACGACGGCACCGGGCCGGCCAGGATGCTGGAGTACAACGCCGACACCCCGACCTCCCTCGTGGAGGCCGCGAGCGCCCAGTGGTTCTGGATGGAGGAGCGGTTCCCCGGCGCCGACCAGTGGAACTCCCTCCACGAGCGGCTCGTCGACGCCTGGAAGCGGCAGGCCCACCTGCTGCCGCCCGGCCCCGTGCACTTCGTCCACTCGGAGGGCGACGAGCTCGGCGAGGACCTGATGACGGTCGCGTACCTGCGCGAGACCGCCCAGCAGGCCGGCCTGGAGACCGAGGCGCTCTCCGTCGAGCAGATCGGCTGGGACCGGCTCTCGGGCCGCTTCGTCGACGACCGGCTCCGCTTCCTCCGCAGCTGCTTCAAGCTCTACCCGTGGGAGTGGCTGACCACCGACCGCTTCGGCCCGCACGTCCTGGACACCCTCGACAACGGCGGCGGCACCGGCTCCACCTGCTGGATCGAGCCCGCCTGGAAGATGCTGCTCTCCAACAAGGCGCTGCTCGCGATCCTGTGGGAGCTGTACCCGGGCCACCCCAACCTGCTGCCCGCCTACCTCGACGGACCGCGCGAACTCGCCACCACCACCGGCTGGGCCGCCAAACCGCTGCTCGGCCGCGAGGGCGAGGGCGTCACCCTGCACGAGGCCGGTACGGAGCCCTTCGTACGGGACGGGGAGCCCTCCTGCTACCAGGGACTCGCCCCGCTGCCCGACTTCGACGGCAACCGGGTGGTCCTCGGCGCGTGGGTCGTCGAGGGCGAGGCGGCGGGCCTCGGCATCCGGGAGTCGGCGGGGCCCGTCACCGACGAGTACGCCCGCTTCCTCCCGCACGTGATCCTCTGACGGCACGTGAACCCGTGACCGTGGATGTTTCTGCGGCGGTCATGCCTTGAGGATCCGGACCGCCGGTCCGCACAGCAGCGTCAGGTCCTCGGGATCGGACGTCAGCACGGTGACGGGAGCCCGGGCGGCGCGGGCGACGGCGGCGAGAACGGCGTCGATCGCGTACTTGTGACCGTGCAGCCGGTGTTCGCGGAGGAGGCGGGCCGCCTCGTCCGAGACCTCCCTGGTGACGGGGTGGACGTCGATCCGCGACAGGACCCATTGGACCCGGGCCGGATGGACGCGGTCGTGGTCGGCCTCCAGGCGTGTCATCACCGTGGTGGCGACGCGCACGCCCTCCTCCGTGGCGGCCTGGACGAAGGCGAGGACCGCGCGGTCCTTGAGGTACAGCTTGGAAAGGCCTTCGCCGTCCAGGAGCAGGGTGCCGGGCATCAGGCGGCGACCCCGCCCGCCGGCCCGTCCTGGGCCGCGTCGTGGCGCAGAGCGGCCCGGGCGGCCTCGACCTCGGCGCGGGTCAGCGGATCGTGGTCGGTCTCGAAGTCGGTGACGATCTCACGCAGCCGCTCCATCGCCAGGCGTTGCTCCAAGGCCTCCGCGACGTACGCGGAGAAGCCGCCCGGTCCGACCTGGGCGCGCACGGTCTCGGCGAGTTCCTCGGGCAGACTGATCGAGTACTTCTTGCTACCGCTCATGCTGCCAATGCTACCGTCGGTATGAAAGCGCTGTGAGCGGTTTGCGGAGACCGGCCGCCGGGACGCGGCGTCCCTGTGTGCGCCTCGTCGCCCCGTCCCGGAACCGGACGCCCCCTCAGCCCGCCAGCACCCCCCGCAACTGCTCCAGCCCCCAGTCCAGGTCCTCCTTCGAGATGACCAGCGGCGGGGCGATGCGGATCGTCGAGCCGTGGGTGTCCTTCACCAGGACCCCCCGGTCGAGCAGCCGCTCCGAGATCTCCCGGCCCGTGCCCTTCGACGGGACGATGTCCACGCCCGCCCACAGCCCGCGCCCCCGCACCGCCTCCACCGCGCCGCCGCCCACCAGGAGCCCCAGCTCCGCGTGGAGGTGGTCGCCCAGCTCCGCCGCCCGCTCCTGGTACTCGCCCGTCCGCAGCATCGCGACCACCTCCAGGGCCACCGCGCAGGCCAGCGGGTTCCCGCCGAAGGTCGACCCGTGCTCGCCCGGCCGGAAGACCCCGAGCACGTCCCGGTCGGCCACCACCGCCGACACCGGCACCACCCCGCCGCCCAGCGCCTTCCCGAGCAGGTACACGTCCGGCACCACGCCCTCGTGGTCGCACGCGAACGTCTTCCCCGTGCGCCCGAGCCCCGACTGGATCTCGTCCGCCACGAACAGCACGTTCCGCCGCCGGGTCAGCTCCCGCACCCCCGGCAGATAGCCGGCCGGCGGCACCAGGACCCCCGCCTCGCCCTGGATCGGCTCCAGGAGCACCGCCACCGTGTTCTCCGTGACCGCCGCCTCCAGGGCCGTCAGGTCCCCGTACGGCACGATCTCGAACCCCGGCGTGTACGGCCCGAAGCGGTCCCGCGCCTCGTGGTCCGTGGAGAAGCTCACGACCGTCGTCGTCCGGCCGTGGAAGTTGTTCGCCGCCACCACGATCTTCGCGTGCCCGTCCGGCACGCCCTTCACCTCGTACCCCCACTTCCGGGCCGTCTTCACGGCCGTCTCCACCGCCTCCGCCCCCGTGTTCATCGGCAGCACCGCCTCCTTGCCGCACAGCTCCGCGAGCCGCGCGCAGAAGTCGGCGAACCGGTCGTGGTGGAAGGCCCGCGAGGTCAGCGTCACCCGCTCCAGCTGGGCCTTCGCCGCGTCGATCAGACGCCGGTTGCCGTGGCCGAAGTTGAGCGCCGAGTACCCGGCGAGCAGATCGAGGTACCGGCGCCCCTCGACGTCGGTCATCCAGGCGCCGTCCGCCGAGGCGACGACGACCGGAAGGGGGTGGTAGTTGTGGGCGCTGTGCGCCTCCGCGGAAGCGATCGCGTCTTCTGTCCTCGACACGGGATCTCCGTTCGTCCTGCGGCCCGGGGTGGATGTGCCCCCTTTTCCTATCGTCGCTCGCATACCGGACGGGGAAACCTCCGACACGGCCGGACCGCTACGCTGACGGCACGCACGGCGACTGGCGTACGGGGAAGCGACCCCGGGGGAGCCGTGCGCGGCAGACCACACGAGGCGCCGCCCGCCTGGGCGTCCCGGGACCGAAGTCCCGCGTGGCGCCGCGCCTCACGCAGTGCCCCGGGACCCCGCCCACGCCCGGAGGACACCACCGTGACCACCACCGCCGTTGGAACGACCACCACCGCCCACCCCGCCCTCGCCGCCGCCGACCCCGAACTCGCCGCCCTCGTCGGCGCCGAGGAGCGGCTCCAGGCCGACACCCTGCGCCTCATCCCCAGCGAGAACTACGTCTCCGCCGCCGTCCTCGAAGCCTCCGGCACCGTCCTCCAGAACAAGTACAGCGAGGGCTACCCCGGCCGCCGCTACTACGAGGGCCAGCAGAACATCGACCGGGTCGAGGCCCTCGCCGTCGAGCGCGCCAAGGCCCTCTTCGGCGTCGACCACGCCAACGTCCAGCCCTACTCCGGCTCCCCGGCCAACCTCGCCGTCTACCTCGCCTTCGCCGAGCCCGGCGACACCGTCATGGGCATGGCCCTGCCCATGGGCGGCCACCTCACCCACGGCTGGGGCGTCTCCGCCACCGGCTCGTGGTTCCGGGGCGTCCAGTACGGCGTGCGCGCGGACACCGGCCGCGTCGACCTCGACGAGGTCCGCGAACTCGCCCTCGAGGAGCGCCCGAAGGTCATCTTCTGCGGCGGCACCGCCCTGCCCCGCACCATCGACTTCGCCGCCTTCGGCGAGATCGCCCGCGAGGCCGGCGCCGTCCTCGTCGCCGACGTCGCCCACATCGCGGGCCTGATCGCGGGCGGCGCCCACCCCTCCCCGGCCGGCCACGTGGACGTGATCTCCACAACCACCCACAAGACCCTGCGCGGCCCGCGCGGCGCCATGCTCATGGCCCGCGAGGAGCACGCCAGGGCCCTCGACCGGGCCGTCTTCCCCGGCCTCCAGGGCGGCCCGCACAACCAGACCACCGCCGCCATCGCCGTCGCCCTGCGCGAGGCCGCCCAGCCCTCCTTCCGCACCTACGCCCACGCCGTCGTCGCCAACGCGAAGGCCCTCGCCGAGGCGCTCCTCGCCCGCGGCTTCGACCTGGTCTCCGGCGGCACCGACAACCACCTGATCCTCATGGACCTCACCTCCCGGCAGGTCCCCGGCAAGATCGCCGCCAAGGCCCTCGACCGGGCCGGGATCGTCGTCAACCACAACACCGTCCCCTTCGACCCCCGGAAGCCCTTCGACCCCTCCGGCATCCGCATCGGCACCCCCGCCCTCACCTCCCGCGGCCTCGGCACCGAGCACATGGCGTCGGTCGCGGACTGGATCGACCGCGGCGTCACGGCCGCCGGCCGGGGCGACGAGGACGCCCTTGCCGCGATCCGCGCCGAGGTCGCCGGCCTGATGGCCGCCTTCCCGGCCCCGGGCCTGCCGGTCTGACGGCCGCGTTCCTCGCCCCGGGCCCGCCGGTCTGACGGCAGCCTTTCCCGCCCCGGGCCCGCCCGTCCGATCCGGCGACCGCCGGAGAGGGGGCGCGGACCGTCGCGCGCACTGTGTTCCTGGTCTCATCCGCCACGGACCACGGCCGCCGCGACCGGAGCCGCGCCCCCGCGCGCGTACCCCTGACACACCGACCGGCGGGACCTGACACACCGGCCGGCGGGGGCCCGCCGCACCGGCCGGACGGGACCCGCCCCACCGGCCGGGCGGCGCCCGTCGCACCGGTCGGGCGGGGACCCGTCCCGCACCTGAGAGAATGATGTGCATGGCCTTTGACAGTCCCCGTGTGCTCTCCGGAATCCAGCCCACCGCCGGCTCGTTCCACCTCGGCAACTACCTCGGCGCCGTCCGTCAGTGGGTCGCCCTCCAGGAGACGCACGACGCCTTCTACATGGTCGTGGACCTGCACGCGATCACGGTCCCGCAGGACCCGGCCGAGCTGCGCGCCAACACCCGGCTCGCCGCCGCCCAGCTCCTCGCCGCCGGCCTCGACCCGGAGCGCTGCACCCTCTTCGTCCAGAGCCACGTCCCCGAGCACGCCCAGCTCGGCTGGGTCATGAACTGCCTCACCGGCTTCGGCGAGGCCTCCCGCATGACCCAGTTCAAGGACAAGTCCGCCAAGCAGGGCGCCGACCGCGCCACCGTCGGCCTCTTCACGTACCCGATCCTCCAGGTCGCGGACATCCTGCTCTACCAGGCGAACGAGGTCCCGGTCGGTGAGGACCAGCGCCAGCACATCGAGCTGACCCGCGACCTCGCGGAGCGGTTCAACGGGCGCTTCGGCGAGACCTTCACGATCCCCTCGCCGCACATCCTGAAGGAGACGGGGAAGATCTACGACCTCCAGGACCCGTCGATCAAGATGAGCAAGTCGGCCTCCACGCCGAAGGGCCTCATCAACCTCCTGGACGACCCCAAGGTCACCGCGAAGAAGGTCAAGAGCGCCGTCACCGACACCGACACGGTGATCCGCTTCGACCCGGAGAACAAGGCCGGCGTCTCCAACCTCCTCGGCATCCTCTCCACCCTCACCGGGAAGAGCGTCCCCGACCTGGAGAGGGACTACGAGGGCAAGATGTACGGCGCGCTCAAGACGGACCTCGCCGAGGTGATGGTGGACTTCGTCACGCCGTTCCGGACCCGCACCCAGGAATACCTGGACGACCCGGAGACGTTGGACTCCGTCCTGGCCAAGGGCGCGGAGAAGGCCCGCGCGGTCGCCGCCGAGACCCTGGCACAGACGTACGAGCGGATGGGTCTCCTGCCCGCCAAGCACTGAGTCCTGGGACCCTGGCCACGAGGGTGGTGCAGGCCGCACACTGGCGGCTGCACCACCCGTACGCCCACCCGCACGCGCGACGGCACCGAGACGCACCGAGACGACGGAGGAGAACGACGTGGGGACCGTAACGCTCGGCGTTTCGATCGCGGTCCCGGAGCCCTACGGCAGCCTGCTCCAGGAGCGGCGCGCCGGCTTCGGGGACCGGGCCGCGCACGGCATCCCCACCCACGTCACCCTCGTCCCGCCGACCGAGGTGCCCCGGGAGCTGCTGCCGGAGATCGAGGCCCACCTCGCGCGCGTGGCCACCGGGTACCAGCCCTTCCCGGTGCGCCTGAAGGGCACCGGCACCTTCCGGCCGCTCTCCCCGGTGGTCTACGTCAAGCTGGCGGAGGGCGTCGCCCCCTGCGACCGGCTCCAGCAGCGGATCAGGGACGAGGCCGGGCCGCTCGTGCGCGAGCTCCAGTTCCCGTACCACCCGCACGTCACCGTGGCGCACGGCATCTCCGAGGAGGGGATGGACCGGGCGTTCGAGGAGCTCGCCGGCTACGAGGCGGCCTGGACCTGCCGCTCCTTCGCGCTGTACGAGCAGGGCGCGGACCAGGTGTGGCGCAAGCTGTGCGACTACGAGTTCGGCAGCGGCCACCCGACCCGCGCCGTCCCGGCCCAGGGCGGCAGCCCGGTCGACACCCCGACGACGACGCCGGGCCCCTGAGGGGCCGCCGGAGGGCTCACACCGGCAGCCGCCGGTACAGCGGCCTCGGCACGTGCCGCACCGCCGCCGTCACCATCCGCAGCGCCCCCGGCACCCACACCGTCTCCGAGCGCCGCCGCAGCCCCCGCTCGATCGCGCCCGCGACCTCCTCCGGGGTGGTCGCGAACGGCTCCTCCGGGCGCCCCGCCGTCGCCCGCGAGCGCACGAAGCCGGGCCGCACCACCATCACGTGCACCCCGGTCCCGTACAGCGCGTCCCCGAGTCCCTGGGCGAAGACGTCGAGCCCCGCCTTCGACGAGCCGTAGATGAAGTCGGCGCGGCGGGCCCGCTCGGCCGCCACCGAGGAGAGCACCACGAGCGAGCCGTGCCCCTGCGCCTGGAGCGCGCCCGCACACACCAGGCCCGCCGAGACGGCGCCGGTGTAGTTGGTCCCGGCGACCCGGGCGGCGGCGACCGGGTCGGACTCGTCGCGCGCCTGGTCGCCCGGCACCCCGAAGGCCAGCAGCACCGTGTCGACGTCGCCCTCCGCGAAGACCGGGCCGAGCCGCTCCTCGTGCGATCCGGGGTCGAGCGCGTCGAACGGGACCGTCCGCACCTCGGCGCCCAGCGCCCGCAGCGACGCGGCGGCGGCGTCGAGGGCGGGGGAGGGGCGGCCCGCCAGGTGGACCGTGCGGGCGCGCCGGGCGATCATCCGGCGGGCGGTGGCGAGCCCGATCGCCGAGGTGCCGCCGAGGACGAGCAGGGACTGCGGTGCGCCGAAGGCGTCCTTCATGGCAACTCCTGAAGCTACTGGAGACCGAGACGGCGGGAGAGGTCCGAGACGAGGACGGACCGGGGGTCGAGCGCGGCCCGCAGCGCCCGGAACTCGTCGAGCCGCGGATACATCGCGGCCAGCGCCTCCGGCCGCACCCGCGAGTCCCCGGCCAGGTGCACCCGGCCGCCCGCCGCCGCGACCTCCTCGTCGAGCGCGTCGAGGAAGGCGCCGAGCCCGGGGAGCCCGGTCGGCAGGCCGAGGGCCAGGGACCAGCCGGGCAGGGCGAAGGAGAGCGGCCCGGGACCGCCCGGACCGAACCGCTGGAGGACGCCGGGCAGCACGGGCCAGCGCCGCTCCGCGATCCGCCGCACGATCCCCCGGAGCACCTCCTCCCGCCCGTGCGGGAGGACGAACCGGTACGGGACGGAGCCCCCGGGCCCGTACAGCCGGTTCCAGTGCGGGACGGCGTCGAGGGGGTGGAAGAAGCCGGACAGCGGCCGGAGCCGGCCGGTGGCCGCGCGGGGCGACGCCCGGTACCAGAGCTCGCCGAAGAGCCCCGCGGAGGTGCGGCCGAGCAGCCCGCCGGGCACGCGCGGCGGGGCGGGCAGCCGGACGGGCCGGAAGGCGAGCGGCGCGCGGCGGGCCGGATGGCGGCGGGGCAGCGCGTCGTACGGGGCGGGGTCGCCGCGCGTGAGGACGGCCCGGCCGGTGGCGGCGCCCCGGGCGCGCAGATCGATCCGGGCGGTGGCGTGGTGGTACGGGTGGCCGCCCCCGGCGAGCAGGGCGAGGAGCTCGTCGAGGTCGCGGGCCCGCCCGGTGTCCACGCGCATCAGGGAGGTCTCGACGGCCGGCAGCCGCAGGACGGCGGAGAGGACCACGCCGGTCAGGCCCATGCCGCCGGTGGTGGCGTCGAAGAGCGCGGTGCCGGGCCGCACGGTCCTGGTCTCCCCGTCGGGGGTGAGGAGTTCGAGCGAGACCACGTGTCGGCCGAAGGAGCCGACGGCGTGCTGGTTCCCGCCGTGGACGTCGCCCGCGACCGCGCCGCCGACCGTCACGTACCGGGTGGCGGGCACGACCGGGACGAACCGGCCGAGCGGCAGCAGGACCTCCATCAGCCCGTGCAGACTGACGCCCGCCTCGCAGTCGACCAGCCCCGCGCGCGCGTCGACGGCGCGGATCCGGTCGAGGCCGGTCATGTCGAGGACGGTGCCGCCGGCGTTCTGGGCGGCGTCGCCGTGGGCGCGCCCGAGACCGCGGGCGACGGCGCCCCGGGCGCCGGGAGCGCGGAGGGCGGCGGCCGCCTCGGCCGGGCTGCGGGGCCGGTACACGCGCGCGAGGGTGGGGGCGGTGCGGCCCCAGCCGGTGAGGGCTTCGCAGTCGTCGTCCGGGACGCGGGTCTCGACAGCCATGGAGCCGACCGTATAGGCGGCCATGCCGCTTATGCCGGTATTGCGCCCCGCTGTCTGGCGGTTCGCCGAAAAGGGTGATGATCGGATGGAGGGAGGGTAGGAGGAGAACCCCGGCACCCGACCCCGCGCCACCCGCGCATGTCGATCGCGCACGAGAGGGCCCGACAGGGGGATTCTCGTACTCCGGTCACCCGCGCAGCGCACGCATCGAGGGGTACACGCACGACATGGACTGGCTGACCAAGCTCCCCGTCATCGGCCCCTGGGTCACCCGACTCATGCGCACCCACGCCTGGCGCGCGTACGAGACCCTCGACCGGGCCCACTGGACCCGGCTCGCCGCGGCGATCACCTTCCTCTCCTTCCTCGCCCTCTTCCCGCTCATCACCGTCGCCGCCGCGGTCGGCGCCGCGCTCCTCAGCGATGAGCAGCTCGACCGGATCGAGGACAAGATCGGCGAGCAGGTCCCCGGCATCTCCGACCAGCTCAACATCGGCGGACTCGTCGACAATGCCGGCACCGTCGGAATCGTCGCCGGCGCCCTGCTCCTCTTCACCGGCATCAGCTGGATCGGCTCCATGCGGGAGTGCCTGCGCGCGGTGTGGGGCCTCGACGACATCGAGGGCAACCCGGTCCTGCTCAAGGGCAAGGACGCGCTGATCCTCATCGGCCTCGGCGGCGTCGCCCTCGGCTCGCTCGCCGCCTCCTGGCTCGGCTCCACCGCCGTCGGCTGGAGCGCCGAACAGGTCGGCGTCTCCGAGGGCGGGGCGGGCGGCGTCCTGCTCCAGACCGCCGCCGTCCTGGTCGGCGTCGTCGCCGACTTCCTGATCCTGCTGTACGTCCTGTCCCTGCTGCCCGGCGTCGAGCCGCCCCGCCGCGACCTGGTGGTGGCCTCGCTGATGGGCGCGGTCGGCTTCGAACTCCTCAAGCTGCTGCTCGGCGGCTACATGAGGGGGGTCGCGGCGAAGTCGATGTACGGGGCGTTCGGCGTCCCCGTCGCCCTGCTCCTCTGGATCAACCTCACCGCGAAGCTGCTGCTGTTCTGCGCGGCGTGGACGGCGGCGGCCTCGTCCCGGAAGGAGAAGGCCGCGGATCAGGACGGGGCTACTTCCCCGCCTCCGTCTTCTCCCCCGTCTCCTTCGCGGGACCAGGCCCCTGCCCCTGCTCCTTCTCCCGACCCGAGTCCGAGTCCTGGCTCCGGTCCTGGTCCTGACCCGACTCCTGGCCCTGGCCCTGATCAGGGCCCTGCTCCCGGTCGCCGCGACGTGCCGCCGACACGGCCGTCGGCCAGCGGCGGTTGACGAGGAACGCGGCGCCCGCGAGGAGGGCGAGGACCCCGCCCGCCACGGCCAGCGCGGTCCCGACCCCGCCGGCCCTCCCGGCCGCGACCGCCTGGACGGGCTGTGCCGGGGCGTTCTCGCCGGGCGCGGGCTGCGCCGTGCCGTCGGGCCCGGGCGACTTCGTACGGGCCGAGAGCGGCGGCACCAGCTCGCCCACCGGCTGCACCTTGCCGAGGGCGGCGAAGCCCCAGTCGAACAGCCGGGCGGTCTCGCGGTAGACCGCGTGCTGCTCCTTGGAGGAGGGGTTCATCACGGTGACGAGCAGGACCCGGCCGTTCCGCTCCGCGACCCCGGTGAAGGTCGCGCCCGCGTGTGTGGTGTTGCCGTTCTTGACCCCGGCGACGCCCTGGTACGGCGGGACGCCGAAGTCGCCCGTGAGCAGCCGGTTGGTGTTCTGGATCTCGAAGGTCTCGCGCTTCTTCTCACCGGGCTTCTGTATGCCGGGGAAGGCGGCGCGGGAGGTGGCAGCGTACTCGCGGAAGTCCGGCTTGGTCATGCCGCTGCGGGCGATGAGGGTGAGGTCGTACGCGGAGGAGACCTGGCCCGGGGCGTCGTAGCCGTCCGGGGAGACCACCTTGGTGTCGAGCGCCTGGAGCTCGACCGCCTGGTCGTTCATGTCCTTCACGGTCTGCTGGAGGCCGTGGTTCATGTTGGTCAGGACGTGCACGGCGTCGTTGCCGGAGCGCAGGAAGACGCCGAGCCACAGGTCGTGGACGCTGTAGGTCTGCTTCTCCTTGACGCCGACCAGGCTGGAGCCCTCGCCCATGCCCACCAGGTCCTGGCTGGTGACCAGGTGGTTCTGCGTCTTGGGGAACTTCGGCAGCAGGGTGTCCGCGAAGAGCATCTTCAGGGTGGAGGCGGGGGCGAGCGGCCAGTGCGCGTTGTGCGCGGCGAGGACCTGCCCGTTCTCCGCGTCCGCGACGATCCAGGACCGGCCCGACAGCTCCTTCGGCAGCACGGGCGCCCCGGCCCCGAGCCGCACCTGCGTACCGGGCCTGCCGAGCAGGGCGCCGCCGACCGTGGACATGGCGGCGGGCGGCTTGGGCTGCGTGTCCTGGACGGCCTGCTCGACCTTCTCGTCCTTCCCGTCGGCATGGGCCGCGGGCACGGCGAGGACGAGCGGAAGGAACACAGCAGCGGCGACCGCCCAAGCGGTCTTCTTCGAAGCAGACACGCTCGTGAACGTACAGGTACGGAACAGAGATACGAACCCCGGAAGGCCATTCGAGCCCACCCGTCCACCCGGACGCGGCCGTCGGAGGGCCGACGGTGATACTGGGGCCATGAAGCTCAGCCGTCGCGTCTCCTGGTTCCTGCTCGCGTTCGGGGTGTGGAGTTGGTTCATCTGGGTCACCTTCATTAAAAACCTCTGGAACGACGGGAGCGGCCTCGCCTTCGACGACGCGGGCGACCCGACGGCCTACTTCTGGGTTCATCTGCTGCTTGCCGTCACGTCCTTTGTCCTGGGGACGGTGATCGGCGTCCTCGGGTTGCGCGGGGTGCGCGCCGCGCGTCGCACGGACGCCTAGAAGAAGAAGGAGTTCCGGGGCGTGGTCGTCTTCCTGCTGGTCCTGGTCGTGGTCCTCGCGCTGCTCGGTGGTGTCCACTGGTACGTGTGGCGGCGGCTCGTCCGTGACGTGACGGCGCCCGGCGGTCTGCCGCGCCGGCTGGGCACGGCCGCCGTCGTGGTCCTGCCGCTGCTCTCGGTCGCGGCCCTGGTCTCCGCCCGGGCGGGCGTGCCCTTCCGGCTCCAGCAGGTGATCGCCTGGCCGGGGCAGATGTGGCTCGCCGTCCTCCTGTACCTGGTCCTGGCCCTGGTGGTGGGCGAGGCCGTCCGCCCGCTCCTGCGCGCCCGGCTCGCCCGCCGCGAGCCCGCCGCCGCGGTCCCCGAGCCCGTACCCGTACCGGTACCGGCCGCGGAGGCCGCCCCGGATCCCGCCCCCGCCGGCCCCACCGGCCCGGCGGAGCCGGGCACTCCCGCCGGCCCCGCCACCGACCCCGCCGACCCCTCCCGCCGTCTCTTCGTCTCCCGGGTCGTCGGCGGCACCGCCGCCGCCGTCGCGCTCGGGACCGTCGGGTACGGCACGTACGGCGTGCTGCGCGGGCCCCGCGTCAAGCGGGTCACCGTGCCGCTCGCCAAGATCCCGCGCGCCGCGCACGGCTACCGGATCGCCGTCGTGTCCGATATCCACCTGGGTCCGATCCTGGGCCGCGCCCACACCCAGCGCATCGTGGACACGATCAACTCCACCCAGCCCGACCTGATCGCGGTCGTCGGCGACCTCGTCGACGGCACCGTCGAGAACCTCGGCCCCGCCGCCGAGCCGCTCGCCCGGCTCCGCGCCCGGCACGGCTCCTTCTTCGTGACCGGCAACCACGAGTACTTCTCGGGCGCCGACGCCTGGGTCGACCACGTGCGCGAGCTCGGCCTGCGCCCGCTGCGCAACGAGCGCCTGGAGATCGCGGCCGGCTTCGACCTCGCGGGCGTCGACGACGTCGCGGGCGAGAGCGAGGGCCGGGGCCCCGACTTCGTGCGCGCCCTCGGCGACCGCGACCGGGCCCGCGCCGCCGTCCTCCTCGCGCACCAGCCGATCGTCGTCCACGACGCCGTGCGCCACGGCGTCGACCTCCAGCTCTCCGGCCACACCCACGGCGGCCAGCTCTGGCCCGGCAACCTCCTCGCCGACCTGGCCAACCCGACCGTCGCCGGGCTCGAACGGTACGGCGACACCCAGCTCTACGTCTCGCGGGGCGCGGGTGCCTGGGGACCCCCGGTCCGGGTCGGCGCCCCCTCCGACATCACCGTCGTCGAACTCGCCTCGAAACAGGCCTGAAAGGGACCCGTCACTCCCCGCACCGAGAGTGATACGTGCTGCTCATCGACTTAAATTCTCATATCCCGGACATATACCTGTGGTGTGAAAGTTTTCTCTTCCGCTTGTGAAGGCCGTGTGATGGGATGGCGCCATCGCGGTGGTTCCGGGGGGCGCCGCGCCTGGGGTGGCACCAAAAAAAGGAAGCACGGCAATGCGGTCGACGGTCCGTCTGCGGATCCTCATCACTTGTGGAGTACTGGTGGCGGCCGGAGTGGGGGGCTGGCAACTCCTGCCCTCCGACGGCGCCCGGACGGATCCGATCGCCGTCGGCACCACCGACGAGATCACCTCCCTCGACCCGGCAGGCGCCTACGACGCCGGATCCTGGGCGATCTACAGCAACGTCTACCAGTCGCTGCTCACGTTCAAGCCGGGCTTCACCGAGCCGGTCCCGGACGCCGCCGAGAGCTGCGCGTTCGCGGGCACCGGGCTCACCACGTACCGGTGCACGCTCCGCGACGACCTCACCTTCTCCAACGGGCGCAAGGTGACCGCCGGGGACGTCGAGTACTCCTTCGAGCGGATGCTGGGCATGAAGACGGACGTCGGTCCGCAGCCGCTCTTCCCGACCCTGAAGAGCGTCGACTCCGAGGGCCGCACCGTCACGTTCCACCTCAGCGCCAAGGACGTCACGTTCCCGCTGAAGCTGGCCACCGGCGCCGGGTCGATCGTGGACCGCGAGCGCTACCCGGAGAAGAAGCTGCGCCCCGACGAGGCGGTCGACGGCTCGGGGCCGTACGTCCTCAAGGAGTACAAGCCCGGCGAGTCCGCCCTCCTGGAGCCCAACCCGAACTACAAGGGCGCCGTCACCAAGGCCGGCCGCCCGGTCCTCGTGAAGTACTACGCCAAGTCCGAGGAACTGGCCGAGGCCTGGAAGGCGAAGAACGTCCAGGTGACGCACCGGCAGCTCCCGCCGGACTTCGTCTCCACCCTGGAGACCGCGGACGGCACCCGGGTCACCGAGGCGGAGAGCGCCGAGATCCGCAACATCAACTTCAACGTCCGGCCCGGCACGCCCATGGCGGAGAAGGCCGTGCGGCAGGCCGTCGCGGCGGTCCTCGACCGCCCGGCGATCACCACCGGCGCCTACAAGGGCACGGTCGAGCCGCTGTACTCCCTCATCCCGCAGGGCTTCGTCGGCCACAGCACCGCGTTCTACGACGTCTACCCGGAGCCGAGCGGGAAGAAGGCGAAGCAGATCCTGAGGACCGCCGGGATCAAGACCCCGGTGAAGTTCACCTTCGGCTTCCGCAAGGACGACACCTACGCCGCCGAGACCAAGGAGATCAAGCGGCAGCTGGAGGAGACCGGCCTCTTCTCGGTCGAGACCGTCGAGGTCCTCTGGGAGGACTTCCAGAAGCAGTACGCGCAGGGCGCCTTCGACGCGTACACCGTCGGCTGGCTCCCCGACTTCCCCGACTCCGACAGCTTCACCGCACCGCTCGTCGGCACCGGGAACACCCTGCACAACGGGTTCTCCAACAAGCGGATCGACTCCCTGATCGCCTCGACGCAGCAGCACAGCGACCGCTCCCGGACGACGGGCGACTTCAAGGCGATCCAGAGCGAGGTCGCCACCGACGTCCCGCTCGTGCCGCTGTGGCAGAAGAAGGACTACGTCCTCTCCACGGAGGCGGTCGCCGGCTCCCAGTACCTGACGGACGGCACCGGCATCTGGCGGCTGTGGGAACTGAGCTGGATCTAGCGGTACGGCGGTGACGCGTCACGGGGCCGTACTCACACGAGTACGGCCCCGCCGCGTCCCCTACTGCTTCGCGCCCGCCCGCTTCGGCTTGCCCGAGGCCGCCATCCCGGCCGCCGTCGGCATGAAGTCGGCGAGCAGCTCGTGGGTCTCCTTGACCAGCGGGCGCAGGATCCGGAAGCGGGAGAGGGAGATCGCGCGGGCGGTGACGGGGGCGAGCCGCTCCACGAGCCGCCGGCTGTTGGCGGCGCCCTCCGACCGGTCGTACACCCAGAAGAGCACCAGGCCCATCTGCTGGAGCCACAGGAGCTGCGGCAGCGCCTCGGCCAGTTCCGGGTCGACCTTCACCGAGGCCCCGGAGATGACCCGCCGGTGCACCTCGATCGCGGCCTCGCGCGGCCCCTCCGACTCGGGCGAGAACGGGCTGAGCGGGCTGTCCGGGTCGGCGGCGTTCTTGAAGAACTGGGCGGCGAACTCGTGGTACGGCTCCGCGATGTCCAGCCAGCCGAGGTAGACCCCCCGGATCCGGGCCGTCAGGTCCTTCTCGCTCCCGGTCAGGATGGGCTCGACGGCCGCCTGGTGCTCCTCGGCGATCCGGTCGTAGAAGCCCTGGACCAGGTGCTCCTTGGACGAGAAGTAGTAGTACGCGTTGCCGACGGAGACCCCGGCCTCCTGGGCGACGGCCCGCATCGTCGTCTTGTCGTAACCGCGCTCCTTGAACAGCCGGAGCGCGGTTTCGAGGATGAGCGTGCGGGTCTGCTCGCTCTTGGGGGCCTTCTTCTCTTCCTTCACGTCCTTCACGGGGCCGAGCCTAACGGGGCGGACCGGGCACTTCGCAGTGCCCGTCCCCGCAGGCCTCCGGACCCGGGCCGCCGGCGGGTCCCTGCCCGGATTCCCACCCGGGGCCCTTGAGTGCCTCGCGCCACTTCGCGGCGGCCAGGACGGTCATCCGGGCGAAGGGCTGCCCGGCGGGGGTGGCCAGCCAGTGGGCCCGGGGCCGGTGTTCGGCCAGCGCCCAGAGGCAGACGATCCAGGCGGCGGTCTCCCGGTAGACCTGGCCCCGGTCCCCGATCACCGTGATCTCCCGCAGGGTGGCGGCGTGGTCGAGGTCCGGGAACCGGCGCCGGGCCTCCTGGGACCCGGCCGGCACCAGGTCGAGCGGGACGAGCTGCCGCTGCCGCAGCAGCCAGTGCCGCAGGTGCACGCAGAGCGGGCAGTCGGCGTCGTACAGCACGGTCAGGCGCTTCACGGGCGTTCGCGGGGCGGGCGCCGCCGGTGCGGGGGCGCCCTGTCCGGGTGCGGTCGGCACGGCGGTTCAGCCCTGCGGCGCGGGCGGGGCCCAGGGGCCGGCCTTGTGGGGCGCGGTCCAGCCCTGCGGACCGACCGGCGGCACCTGCTCGCGCTCCATGACCCCGCGCCGGCGGATCTTGTTGAGCACGTACACGTTCGCGAGGTGCATCACGCCGAGGACGAGCAGCACGACCCCGAGCTTGACGGAGAGGGCCTCGAAGAGCGCCCGGGCGTCGAGGACGGCGTCGTCCTGGCTCAGGTAGAGGGCGACGAAGCCGAAGTTGACGAGGTAGAAGCCGACCACCAGGAGGTGGTTGACGGCCTCCGCGAGCTTCTCGTTCCCGTGCAGGACGTCGGCCAGGAAGATCCTTCCGTTGCGGCTGAGGGTGCGGGCGACCCAGATGGTGAGGGCCACGCTGATCAGCAGGTAGACGATGTACGCGACGACAGTGAGGTCCATGCCCCACCCTCCCTTGAACGCGTTCAAAAGCTGGCGGTCATGACTGTAGACCTCATCTTGAACGTGTTCAAGTCGCGAGGGGAAAGCGGTGGCGACCCCCGCTCCGGGCCCCTAGGGTCCAGGGGTGACGCTCTCTCATGACCTGGCCGGAACCGGCCCCTCGACCGTCGTCCTGCTGCACTCCGGGGTCTGCGACCGCCGGATGTGGGACGCGCAGTTCTCCGCGCTCGCCGATGCGGGGCACCGTGTCGTCCGCTGCGACCTGCGCGGCTTCGGCGAGACCCCGGTCGACGCCCCGCACACCCACGCGGAGGACGTCCGCGACCTGATCGACCGCCTCGGCGCCGACCGCGTCGCCGTCGTCGGCTCCTCCTTCGGCGGCGAGGTCGCCCTGCAGTTCGCCGCCCGCCACCCCGGGCGGGTCGCGGCCCTCGCCCTGCTCGGCTCCGGCATGCCCGGCATGGAGCCGAGCGCGGAGCTGGCGGCCTGGGGCGACCGCGAGGACGCGCTCCTCGACGCGGACGACCTCGCCGCCGCCGTCGAGCTCAACGTCGACACCTGGCTTGGCCCCGAGGCCGGGGAGGAGGCCCGCGCGCTCGTCCGCGAGGCGCAGCGCCACGCCTTCGAGGTGCAGCTCGCCGCCCCCGAGGAGTACGAACCGGTCGACCCCGGGGTGACCCGGGAGGAGATCGCCGGCGTCCGGGCCCCCGCCCTGGTGGCCGTCGGCGCCCACGACCTCCCCGACTTCCGGGCGGTCGCCGACGAGCTGGCCCGCCTCCTGCCCGCCGCCCGCCGCGTCGACCTCGACTGGGCCGGCCACCTCCCCGCCCTGGAGCGCCCGGAGGAGACCGCCCGCCTCCTCGTGGACTTCCTGGCGGAGGCGTTGACGCCGACCGCGTCTTGACGGCCCCTAGGGGGTGTCTCGCCGATCAGGCCGGGCTCGCGGCGCCCGGCACCGGACACCGCGACCTGTACACCCCCTAGGTGAACCTCCGTACGCCCGGCACCAGTGCCGTCCCCAGGCAGCAGCCGCCCACCACCGCCGCCGCGGCGAGCAGGGGCACTTCGGGGCCCCAGGCCGCCGCGGCGAGCGGGGCCAGGGCGTAGCCGAGGGGCATCGCGGCCAGCGAGAGCAGCCAGTCGTACGAGGTGACGCGGGCGAGCGCGTGGGCGGGCACCGCGCGCTGGACGGCGGTCTGCCAGACCGGCGACAGGAAACCGAGGCCCGCCTGCGCGAGCCCGTAGGCCGCGATCGTCACCGGCGCGGGCGCGGCGACGGCGAGCAGGACCAGCGGCAGCGCGTACGTGGCGAGTCCGAGGTTCGCGGTCAGGACCGGGCGCCGGGGGCGGGCGCGGTCCGCGAGCAGCGCCCCGAGGAGGAAGCCGACGGCGCCGACCTGGAGGAGGACCACCCAGGTGGTGCCGCCGCCGAGCCGCTGCACGGCGACGGCGGGCCCGAGGGTCATCAGGACGGCGGCGGCGCCGTTCCAGGCGCTGTGGCCGACCAGGCTGGTCCAGTACCAGTCGCGGGAACGGACCTCCCGCCAGCCCTCGACGAGGTCGGCGCGGAGCGAACGGCGGGGGATCGGCACCCGCTTCACCCGGACGGCGGTCAGGAGCAGGGCGCTGAGGCCGAAGGTCGCCGCGTCCAGGACGAACGCCCAGCCGGCGCCCACCGTGAGGACCAGCGTGCCCGCGAGCGCCGGGCCCGCGAGGCGGGTCGCGCTCTGGGCCACCCCCATCGCCGCGTTGGCGCGGTGCAGCGCCCCGGCCTCCACCGTGCCCTTCACCAGCGGCGCGCCGGTCGGCATGGCGAAGGCCCCGGCGGCCCCGCCGCACGCCTCCGCGACCGCGAGCACGGCGAGGCTGGGGGAGCCGCCGAGGAGCTGGAGGCCGACGAGGAGCTGGGTGGCGCAGCGGACGAGATCGGTGGTGAGCGCGACCGTCCGCGCGTCGAAGCGGTCGCCGACGACCCCGCCCAGCGGCAGCAGGAGCAGCTTGGGGACCATCGCGCAGCCGAGGACCAGGGCGAGCGCCGAGGTGGAGCCGGTGGCCTCCAGGACGGCGAGGGCGAGGGCGGCCGGGATGGCGGCGTCGCCGAGGAGGGAGAGGGCGCGGCCGGTGAAGAGGAGGCGGAAGGAGCGGGTGCGCAGGGGGTGGGGGACGGGTGCGGGCGCCGTGGCGGCGGGGGCGACGGGCATGATCCGAAGAGTATTTCGGTGCCGAATGATTCGTCAACGAAATATTCGGCACCGAACTATCTGGAGGGTGGCACGCGCCCGTTCCGACGTACGATCGCCCCATGGACCCCACCCCCGCGCTCCCCGTCCCCCCGGAACGGCGCGACTGGACCGACGGGCACGTCGCCCGCTGGCAGCCCGTCCTGCCCGGCCTCGACCCCGTCGTCGAGGGCGCGGTCACCCGGATGAAGAAGCTCTCGGTCCATCTGCGCCGGGTCAGGGAGCAGTCGCTCGTCGACTTCGACCTGGAGCGCCACGAGTTCGACACGCTCCACAAGCTGGCCGGGCGCGGCGGCAGCGCCGCCCCCTCCGAACTCGCGCAGGACCTGGACCTGGCCCCCGCCTCCGTCTCGGGCCGCCTCGACGCCCTGGAGAAGCGCGGCTTCGTCCGGCGCACCCAGTCGACCACCGACCGGCGCCGGGTCGTCGTCGAGCTCACCGCCTCCGGCCGCGAGACCTGGCTCGGCGCGATGGACGTCCTCGGCCACGAGGAGTACCGGCTCCTCGGCGTCCTCGACCCCGAGGAGCGCACCCTGCTCAACGACATGCTGCGCAGGGTGATGGTCGCCGCGGAGGCGGGGGACGCCCCCGGCTCCTGGCACGGCTAGGCGCTTCCGGGAGGCCCCGTCAGACGCTCAGCGAGCGCGCGAAGTTGACCTGGCCCATCACCCAGTGGAGGGTGTCCGGGCCCGTCGCCGGGATCATCGTGGCGTGGTGGCGGCCCCCGCTGGTCACGGTGACCTGGATGAAGCCCGTGGTCTTCTTCTCCTTCATCAGGAGGAACAGCAGGCCCACCAGGCACAGCAGCGTGAAGACGATCGCGAGCACGATCGCGACCGTCGGGATCTTCTCCTCGGTCCGCGACAGGTCCATCGCGTTCCACACCGCGCCCTTCAGGGGCATCGGCCCGGCCGGTGTGACGATCTGATCGCCGACGACCGTGATGTCACCGATCGCGAGCATCGGCGCGGCCCCGAGCGGCGCGGGCGGGAACTGCTGCGGCGCGGGCGCCAGGGGCACGCCGTCGGCCAGCGTCGGCTGGTACGCCGGGGCCTGCGGGTAGCCGTACGCCGGGGTCGCGCCCTGCGGGTAGCCGTACCCGGGCGTCCCGGGCGCGCCGCCCTGCCCCGGCGGCTGCCCCGGCCCCCACTTGTACTCGCCGTCCGCGTAAGGGTTCGGCTCGCTCATCAGTCCCCGCTCTCCACAACGACACACCGGCGCGTGCGGACGGGAAAGCCCGCCCCCGCACGCCGAGCGTACAGAAGCGGGCTTTCCCGTCGTGACCGCGATTCAGAAACGACGCGTGATCAGCGCGCGCTTCACTTCCTGGATCGCCTTGGTGACCTCGATGCCGCGCGGGCAGGCGTCCGTGCAGTTGAACGTCGTGCGGCAGCGCCACACGCCGTCCTTGTCGTTCAGGATCTCCAGGCGCTGCTCACCCGCCTCGTCGCGCGAGTCGAAGATGAAGCGGTGCGCGTTGACGATCGCGGCCGGACCGAAGTACTGGCCGTCGTTCCAGAAGACCGGGCAGGACGACGTGCACGCGGCGCACAGGATGCACTTGGTGGTGTCGTCGAAGCGCTCGCGGTCCTCGGCGGACTGCAGGCGCTCGCGGGTCGGCTCGTTCCCCTTGGTGACCAGGAACGGCATGACGTCCCGGTACGCCTGGAAGAACGGCTCCATGTCCACGACCAGGTCCTTGAGGACCGTCAGGCCCTTGATGGCCTCGACCGTGATCGGCTTCTCGGGGTTGATGTCCTTGATCAGCGTCTTGCAGGCGAGCCTGTTCTTGCCGTTGATCCGCATCGCGTCCGAGCCGCAGATGCCGTGCGCGCACGACCGGCGGAAGGTCAGCGTGCCGTCGACGTCCCACTTGATCTTGTGGAGGGCGTCGAGCACGCGCTCCTTGGGGTCGATCTCGATCTGGAAGTCCTCCCAGACCGCCGCGTCCGAGATCTCGGGGTTGAAGCGGCGGATCCGCATCGTGACCGTGATGTACGGCGAGGCGGCCGAGTCCTTCTCGACCTTGTCCAGTACGGGGGTAGCCATCAGTACTTACGCTCCATCGGCTGGTAGCGGGTCGTGACGACCGGCTTGTAGTCGAGACGCACGGTCTCGGAGCCGTCCTTGCCGACCTCGCGGTACGCCATCGTGTGACGCATGAAGTTGACGTCGTCGCGGTTCGGGTAGTCCTCGCGGTAGTGACCGCCGCGGGACTCCTTGCGCGCCAGGGCCGAAACGGCCATGACCTCGGCCAGTTCGAGCAGGTTGCCCAGCTCGATGGCCTCCAGGAGGTCCGTGTTGAAGCGCTTGCCCTTGTCCTGGATGGACACGTTCTCGTAGCGCTCGCGCAGCTCGGCGATCTTCTCGACGGCCGTCTTGATGGTCTGCTCCGTGCGGAACACCATCACGTTGGCGTCCATCGTCTCCTGGAGCTCGCGGCGCAGGTCGGCGACCCGCTCGCTGCCCGTGGAGTTGCGCAGCTTCTCGATCTGCGCGACGACGAGGGCCTCGGGGTTCTCCGGCAGCTCGACGTAGTCGGCCTTGGCGGAGTACTCGGCCGCGGCGATGCCGGACCGCTTGCCGAAGACGTTGATGTCGAGCAGCGAGTTGGTGCCGAGGCGGTTGGCGCCGTGCACCGACACGCAGGCGACCTCGCCGGCCGCGTACAGGCCCGGGACGACGGTGGTGTTGTCCGAGAGGACCTCACCCTCGACGTTGGTCGGGATGCCGCCCATGGCGTAGTGCGCGGTGGGCTGGATCGGGATCGGGTCCGTGTACGGCTCGATGCCGAGGTACGTACGGGCGAACTCGGTGATGTCCGGCAGCTTGGCGTCCAGCTGCTCCGGCGGGAGGTGCGTCAGGTCCAGGTAGACGTGGTCGCCCTCGGGACCGCAGCCGCGGCCCTCGCGGATCTCCGTGTAGATGGAGCGGGAGACGACGTCACGGGACGCGAGGTCCTTCATGACCGGCGCGTACTTCTCCATGAAGCGCTCGCCGTCCTTGTTGCGCAGGATGCCGCCCTCGCCGCGGGCGCCCTCCGTGAGCAGGATGCCCATGCGCCAGATGCCCGTCGGGTGGAACTGGAAGAACTCCATGTCCTCCAGGGGCAGGCCGCGGCGGTAGCAGGCGGCCTGGCCGTCACCGGTCAGGGTGTGCGCGTTGGAGGTCACCTTGAAGAACTTGCCGGTGCCGCCGGACGCGTAGATCACGGCCTTGGCCTGGAAGATGTGGATCTCGCCGGTGGCCAGCTCGTAGGCGACGACGCCGGCGGAGTGCTTCACGCCGTCGACCTCGGTGATCAGCTGGTCCAGGACGTAGAACTCGTTGAAGAACTCCACGCCCTCCTTGACGCAGTTCTGGTACAGCGTCTGGAGGATCATGTGGCCGGTGCGGTCCGCGGCGTAGCAGGACCGGCGGACCGGGGCCTCGCCGTGGTTGCGGGAGTGGCCGCCGAAGCGGCGCTGGTCGATGGTGCCGTTCGGGGTGCGGTTGAACGGCAGGCCCATCTTCTCCAGGTCGAGGACGGCGTCGATGGCCTCCTTCGCCAGGATCTCGGCGGCGTCCTGGTCGACCAGGTAGTCACCGCCCTTGACCGTGTCGAAGGTGTGCCACTCCCAGTTGTCCTCCTCCACGTTGGCGAGCGCGGCGGCCATGCCGCCCTGCGCGGCGCCCGTGTGGGAGCGGGTGGGGTAGAGCTTCGTGAGCACGGCGGTGCGGCTGCGCTTCGTCGCCTCGATGGCGGCGCGCATGCCGGCGCCGCCGGCGCCGACGATGACGGTGTCGTACTTGTGGATCTTCATGAGTGGATTACCTCAGCCCCGTGCCTAGCGGATGTTCGGGTCGAAGGTGAAGATCACCAGCGTGCCCAGAAGGATGGTGAACACCGTGGCGGTGTACAGCAGGCCCTTGAGCCACAGGCGCGTGTTGGTCCGCTCCGCGTAGTCGTTGATGACCGTACGGAGGCCGTTGGCGCCGTGCAGCATGGCCAGCCAGAGCATCAGCAGGTCCCAGACCTGCCAGAACGGGGACGCCCAGCGGCCGGCCACGAAGGCGAAGCCGATCTTGGAGACGCCGCCGTCCAGGAAGAGCTGGATCAGCAGGTGGCCGATGACCAGGACGACGAGGACGACGCCGGAGAGGCGCATGAAGAGCCACGCGGCCATCTCGAAGTTGCCGCGGGTCGCGCGCGGGGTCTTGCCGGTGCGCTTGCGGGGGGGCTCGATGTACGGCGCGGGGTTCTCCACGTCGTAGTGGTGGCCGCCCTCGACGGGGCCGATCGCGGAGGTGGTGTCAGTCGACATGTCTGGCGTCAGCTCCCGAACAGTTCACGTACGGCGTGCCCGAGGATGGGGTACAGCGAGCCCGCCATCAGCACGACCCAGATGCCCACGACGGTCCAGAGCATCTGCTTCTGGTAGCGCGGGCCCTTGGACCAGAAGTCCACGGCGATGACCCGGAGGCCGTTCAGCGCGTGGAAGAGGATGGCGGCGACCAGGCCGTACTCGAGCAGAGCGACGATCGGCGTCTTGTAGGTCGCGACGACCTCGTCGTAGGCCTCGGGGGAGACGCGGACGAGAGAGGTGTCAAGGACGTGTACGAACAGGAAGAAGAAGATGAGGACGCCGGTGACTCGATGAGCCACCCAGCTCCACATTCCTTCCCGGCCGCGGTACAGCGTTCCAGCCGGCACGGAAAAACCCTCCGGGAGCGGGGATCAGGGCCGGCCGGCTTCTCTGTCGGTCTGGCCCGGCCGGGTACGGTCCACCGGCCCCGGTCATCGTAGCGACGAGTTGTCGGTTCGCTCGCGCGGGGTCCATAGGTGTGATCAAACAGGCACGGACGGGCTATCGCACAGGACGGAATCACCGCATTGCGGACGGAATCACGCCTCGGAGCGCCGGGGTGTGAGCCCCTCGGCCAGCCGGAAGGCCAGCCGGGCGCGGGCGAGCCGGCGCAGTTCCTCGGCCGCGATCACCCGCTCCTCCTCCGGTTCGTTGCCGAGACGTGACCGGATTCCGGCCAGGACCTGGTCGAGCCGTTCCCCGGGCCGCACTCCGTCGAGGCTGATCACGAACGCGTGTCCGAAGCTGCTCTCGTACGCCGCGTGCGCGGCCCGCAGCGCGGTGCGGGCGGCCGGCGGGGCGCCGGGGTGCGGCAGCGCGGAGGACTCGGCGGCCAGGGCCCCGTCGAGATCGGCGCGGGACAGGTCGTACCCGGCCTCGTCGGCGGCGGCGAGCAGCGCGTCCACCGTGGGATAGGGGCGGTGGGCCGCCACCCGTTCGGCCCAGCGGAGGCTGTGGCAGCAGGAGAGCAGCAGGGCCACGGCCTCGGCGGGGGGCGCCGCGTTGAAGCCGACGAGACCGCCGACGGGGCCGCCGGCGCGGCGCGGCGCGGGGGGCGGGCCGGGTATGGCGGATGCGTCCGTGGAGCCCGGTTTCCGGCAGGGGACGTGGGTGTCGCTGGTCAGCGTGGGCTCCGGTTACTCCGGGACGGATGGGGTGGGCGTGACGGAACGTTATCGACGGGACGGGGGAAGTGTCCGACGGGTGCGCGATTTTCACCCGGAAGGGAGAGTTTCGGAACATCTGATGGACTCCGGGGTTCCGGTCGCCCGACCGCGGGTGAAGGCGGGGTGTCGATCGTCCCCGCCGTCGTCCTTCTCGGCCGCCGTCACTTCTCGGCCGTCGTTCTTCTCGACCGTCGTCCTTCTTGACGGCGATGGGGGTTCCGGCGTTCCCGCCGCGACGGATGCGAGGGTTCCGTTTCGGCCGTCCACCGCGTCGCCCGATTGGCCGGACCGTCATCCGTAGGGGAGGATTCCGATTGATGCGGTACTCCATACGAGGGTCCCGGCGGGGCCCCGCACTCCTGGCGACCTCGGTGGCACTGGCCACCGTGGCGGCCTGTTCCGGCGGCTCCGGCTCGGGTCCGGCCTCCGCTCCGTCCCCCGGCTCGGCCACGGCTGCCGCGCCCACGAGCGCGCCGCCCTCGCCGACCCCGACGCCGACCCGTACGTACCCGCTCTCCAGCGCGCCCCGCACGGTTCCGGCCGTCCGCGCCCACGAGGCCGCCCGCGGCCCCGGCTGGAAGCCGGCGCCCGCCGGCGGGGTCGTCATCGCCGCGAACAGCGGCGGCCTCGCCGACGAGGGGAAGCTGATAGCGGGCGAGCTGGGCATCCCGTACCGGGGCGCCGTCGCCGCCGGACCCGGGGACGTCGAGCTGGCCCTGGGCGGGACGGGAGCCCCCGAGTCGTACACCCTCGTCGTCCGAGGCGACCGGGTGCGGATCAGCGGGCCCGACGAGGCCGGCGTCTTCTACGGCACCCGCACCCTCAAGCAGTCGGTGAAGGCGACCGGCGCGATGCCCGAGGGGACGGTGAACGACCGGCCGGCCAAGCCGCAGCGCGGTCTGAACGTGGACACCGCCCGCAAGCACTTCACGGCCGCCTGGATCGAGGATCGCATCCGGGAGATGGGCGACCTCAAGCTCAACCAGCTCGGACTGCACTTCTCCGACGACCAGGGCTTCCGGATCGAGTCCGAGAGTCACCCCGAGGTGGTCTCCGCCCAGCACCTCACCAAGGCGGAGGTGCGGCGGATCCTCGCCCTCGCCGCCGAGCGGCACGTCACCGTCGTCCCCGAGATCGACTCCCCGGGACACCTCGGCGCCGTCATCGCCGCCCACCCGGACCTCCAGCTCCGCAGCGCGGCCGGCCGGACCCCGCGCGGCGCCGTCGACATCGCGAATCCGGACTCGGCGAAGATCGTTGACGACCTGCTGCGCGAGTACTCCCGGCTCTTCCCCGGCGCGTACTGGCACCTCGGCGCCGACGAGTACGTGGCCCTCATGGCGAAGGACCCCGAGGCCACCTACCCGGAGCTGGCGCGGGCGGCGAGGGCGAAGTACGGGCCCTCCGCCCGCGTCCAGGACCTGGCCACCGGCTGGCTCAACGACCGCGCCGCCGTCGTCCGCCCCACCGGCAAGACCCTCAAGGCCTGGAACGACGGCTTCTTCACGGGCGGGGTCGTGAACGCGGCGAAGGACCTGGAGGTCGAGTACTGGACGGGCAAGGAGATCGGCGCCCGGCCGCCCGTCTCGTACCTGAGCCAGGGCCGGAAGATGGTCAACCTCAACGACGAGTACCTCTACTACGTCCTCGGCGAGCCCAACGACTTCGCGTACCCCACCGGCCGCCGGATCTACGAGCAGTGGACCCCGCTCGTCGTGCGCGGCACCGCCCCCGTCCCGGCCGAGTACGACGCCCAGATCCTCGGCGCCCGCTTCGCGGTCTGGTGCGACCTGGCGAACTCCCAGACCCCGGCCCAGGTGGCGGCGGGCATCCGCCTCCCCCTCGCGGCGCTCTCCCAGAAGGTCTGGAACCCGGCGAAGCCGACGGCGACGTGGGACCAGTTCCGGGCGCTCGCGGAACAGGTGCGGTGAGCGGTTGCTATCAATCTGCCAGCAGTGCGACTAGAGTGCTAGCATGGCCACTCTCTACGTACGGGACCTGTCCGAGGAAGCGCTGACCGAGCTGAAGATAAGGGCCGCCCGCAACCGGCAGTCCCTCCAGGCGTACGCCCGCACCCTGCTGGAGCAGGAGGCCGCCACCCCCTCGCTCGACGACGTGGTCGCCCGCATCCAGGAGCGGGTCACGGCCCGGCTGTCGACGGACGACGTGCTCGACGGGATCGACCGGGGAAGGCGACGCGAGTGATCGTCGTGGACGCGGGCGCGCTCGTCATGCTGCTGGCCGACGCGGGCCCGGTCGGCACGGCGGTGCGGGAGCGGGTGAAGGGGGAGCGGCTGCTCGCCCCGCACCTCGTCGACATCGAGGTGACCTCGGCCCTGCTGGGCCGGCACCGGGGCGGAAAGCTGACCGACCGCGAGCTGGACGACGCCTGCGCGGCCTTCGCGGAGCTGCCGCTGCGCAGGTCGGAGCACCTCCCGCTACTGCCCCGGGTGCGCGAGCTGTATGTCAACCTCGGCGCCTACGACGCCCTGTACGTGGCGCTCGCGGAGGGGTACGACGTTCCGCTGGTGACCAGTGACGGCCGGATCCGGGACGGCGCGCGGGCCACCCGGGCCACGTGCCCGGTCGAGGTGTTCAACGAGAAGGCCCTCGGGCTGTGATCGTCTCGTACCCCTATGCAACGAGCCGACCTCGCTGGCATGATTCCGGCCACACAGTGACGAAAAGGCGACCCCCCGCCACGTAAGGGGAAGCGCCGCGTCCGCATCGGGTGGCGAGGAGGCGTCCATGGCGTCGGGGAAGCCGGAGAACGACCGGAGCCTGCGGGAGCTGATCGACGGGGCCGACGAGCGGGGACTGGCCGCGGCCGGCCTTGCCTGTCTCGACCGCTGCCTCCCGCTGCTCGCCGCCGACCGGGGCGATGTCCTGCGGCCCGCCTGGGCGGCCGTCGCGCGCGCCGACGGCGACGCGTGGGGCGAGGCCGTCGCCAAGGCCCGCGCCGAGCTGGACGCCGAGGGCGGCGGGGACGCGGCGGAGTCCGTGCGCGGCATGCTGGCCTCCGCGCCCGACGCCTGGTCGCCGGAGTCCCTGCGCGCCTGGGCCGGCGTCTGCTCCGGCACCGCCCTCGCCCTGCACGGGCGGTACGACGCGGCCGGCGCCGACGAGGGCCTCGTCGAGCGCTGCCGCGCCGGGGACGCCGACGGCGCGGGCCCGCTGCTCGCCGGGGAGCTCCGCCGTCAGCGGGCCGTCCTCGAATCGGCCGCCCACGGCCCGACCGGACTGCGCCGGGCCCGCGAGCTCTCCGTCGAGGGCGGCCGGGTGCTGCGCGCGGTCGTCTCGCGCCGGGCGCGCACCACGGCCTGAGGGGGCGGTCAGGCCTCCGTCTCCGCCTCCGGCGCCTGGATCGCGATCGACGCGACCGCCTCGGAGATCTCCCGTTCCGCCGTCGCCTTGTCGAGGCCGAGCCCGCTCAGCACGCCCTCCCCGTCCTCGTGCTCCAGGAGCGCGAGCAGGACGTGCTCGGTGCCGACGTAGGAGTGCCCGAGGCGCAGGGCCTCGCGGAACGTCAGCTCCAGGACCTTCTTCGCCGCCGCGTCGTACGGCACGAGCGCGGGCGGCTCGTCGACGGCCGGCGGCAGGGCCGCCGCCGCCGCCTCGCGCACCCGGTCGAAGGTCACGCCCCGCGAGGCGATCCAGTGCGCCGCGAGCCCCTCGGGCTCGGCGAGCAGGCCGAGCACCAGGTGGGAGGGGGTGATCTCGGCGTTGCCGACGGCCGTCGCCTCGTTCTGGGAGGCCATGACCACGTTCCGCGCGCGAGGCGTGAAGCGGCCGAACCCGGCGTTCGGGTCCATCTTCTCGGCGTCGGGGTCCTTCGGCACGAACCGCTTCTGCGCCGCCTGGCGGGTGACGCCCATGCTGCGGCCGATGTCGGTCCAGGAGGCGCCGGAGCGCCGGGCCTGGTCCACGAAGTGACCGATGAGGTGGTCGGCGACGTCGCCGAGGTGGTCCGCCGCCATGACCGCGCCGGAGAGCTGCTCCAGGGCGTTCGGGTGGACCTTCTTGATGGCTTCGATGAGTTCGTCGAGACGGACGGGAACGGTCGGAACGACTGGATTCGTCATGAGGCAACCCTAGGTTGACACCCGGGGGGTGTCAACCTTCGGTTGACATGCGCGGAGGCGTGCCGCGCCCCCGGCGGTCCGGAGACCGGAGGCCGGAAAAGAGGGAAAGGGAGAGGGAAGCGCGGAGGAAAAGGAGAGACGACCGGGGCCGCCACCCCCCACAGGAGAGGCCCCGGTCGTCCTCCACGGAGCCGCAGCACGGCTCCGTACTCCTTTCAGCGCCGGGAGTGCGCTTTCTGTCACACCGCTTCCGGACACCGGAAGGTTGCAAGTTGTACAAGGGGCGGGCACCGCGTGGACGAGGTGCCGGAGCACCACGTAGCGTGCTGGTGTGTTGGACGGCGTGGCGGCGGTGACCAGCCGCGACGAGACGACGCGACCGACGAACAGGGTTTGGGGAGTGCTGGGGGACGACGCGGAGCTGACGGCCGCGGTGCTCGCCGCACAGCACGGGGACGAGGACGCCTTCCGTGCTGTGTATCGCGCCGTGCACCCCAGGCTGCTCGGCTACATACGCACACTGGTCGGCGACACCGACGCGGAGGACGTGGCCTCCGAGGCCTGGCTCCAGATCGCGCGCGACCTCGACCGCTTCGGCGGCGACGCGGACCGCTTCCGCGGCTGGGCCGCCCGGATCGCCCGCAACCGCGCCCTCGACCACATACGGATGCGCGGCCGGCGGCCCGTCGTCGGCGCCGACGAGACCGAGCTCACCGACAAGCCCGCCGAGTCCGACACCGCGGGCGAGGCCCTGGAGGCCCTGGCCACCGGCCACACCATGGACCTGATCGCCCAGCTCCCGCAGGACCAGGCCGAGGCCGTCGTGCTGCGCGTCGTCGTCGGCCTGGACGCCAAGAGCGCCGCCGACACCCTCGGGAAGCGTCCCGGCGCCGTGCGCACCGCCGCGCACCGCGGCCTCAAGAGGCTCGCCGAACTCCTCGGGGTCGAGGCCGCCCCGGACGGCGCCGACGGGACCGTCGTCCCCCTGGACGGCGTGCCTCCGCAGCGCGGCCGGACACCGGGAGCGGTGGCGCCCGGCGGTGTGACGCAATCGCGTCCGCGTACGCAGAAGGACATGTGATGGCCGACGAGCGGTACCAGTGGCTCGACGAGGAGGCCGCGGAGCGACTGCTCCGGGGCGAGCCCGTCGACCCCGTCGGCCCCGCCGACGACCTCGCGCGCCCGCGGGCCGGGCGCCTCGCGGAGGCCCTCGACGCGGTCCGCACCCCGGTCGCCGGGGGCGAACTGCCGGGAGAGGCCGCGGCCCTCGCCGCCTTCCGCGAGGCCACGGCGGCCCGCGCCGCCGCTGTTCCTGCCCCTGCCCCTGCCACGCAGGGGAACACCGCCGATCTGGGCCGGGTACGGCTCGCGCGCGTCGCCGCGCCCCCGCGCCGCTGGGGCCGCTCCGCGCGCTACGGCCTCGCCGCCGCGGTCGCCGCCGTCGCCGTCGGCGGGGTCGCCGTCGCCGCGAGCACCGGCGTCCTCCCGCTGGTGGGCCCCGCGCCCGCGAGTTCCGTCTCCGCCGGGGAGACCGCGCGGCCGCTCGTCTCGCCGGAGCCCGGCGGGATACGCGAGGACTCCGGGATACCCGGACCTCCGCCGTCCGGCGACGACCGCACGCCCGGCGCGTCCCCCTCCGCCGGCACGGCCTCCCCGGCCCCGGACGCCACGGGCCCGGACGCCGCGGGTCCGGACACCACCGCCCCGGACGGCGGCCGTCCGGAGGGCGACGGCGCGGACCGGCCGAAGCGGGACGTCCCGGAGCCCGGCCGCGGCACGGCGGGCACCGACAGGACCCCGGACCCGGACCCCACGCGCGGCCGGGACCGGGACGGGAACGGGAGCGGGAACGCCGCGAAGGACCTCCGGCAGAAGGCCGTCGAGGCCTGCCGGGCGTACCGCTCGGGAAAGCTCGACGACGGCGGCCGCCGCCGGCTCGCGGAGGCCCTGCGCAACGGCGAGACCCTGCGCCGCTACTGCGACCGCGTCCTCTCCGGCGCCGTCGGCGCACCCGGGAACACCTCCGGGGACGGCTCGAAGGACGGCTCGAAGGGCGACGGCCCCCGGGGCGGCGAGAACGGGAGCCACTGGGGCGGGGGCGGGGACGGCCGGGGCGACGCCCGGCACTCGACGGCGACGGCCCCCGCGACGGCCCCGGAGACGGGCGCGACGACGCGCCTCCGGCTCGCGGTGTAACACTTTCGGGACCGTCGGCGCAGTACGTAATGCCGACTGGTCATCGGCCGCGCGACGAGCCGGGGTTCCCCCCGTACCTGCGGCTCTGCGCACCCGGCGCGGGTGGGGCACGTTCCCCCGGTCCCACCCGCGCCCTCTCCTCCCTCGCGGGCCTACCAGTGGACGACGACCTTGTCCCCGACCTTCACCTGGTCGAAGAGGGCCGAGAGCTTGGCCCGGTCCCGGACGTTGACGCAGCCGTGCGAGGCTCCGGCGTACCCGCGGGCCGCGAAGTCCGACGAGTAGTGCACGGCCTGGCCGCCGCTGAAGAACATCGCGTACGGCATGGGCGTGTGGTAGATCGTCGACGTCCACTCGCGGGCCTTCCAGCCCACGCTGAACGTGCCCTCGCGGGTCGGGGTGTTCTCCGAGCCGAAGCGGACGTCCATCGACGAGACGACCTTGCCGTCGATCATCCAGGCGAGGGTCCTGCTCTCCTTGCTGATGCAGAGCACCCGGCCGGTCATGCACGCCGGTGCCGGGGTGTCGAGCGCGTTGGTGGTCGACGGCTTCAGCTCATCGGCGGTCGGCTTCCGGCTGGCGCCGAGCAGTCGCTGCCAGGTGGTCTCGTCGACCGAGCCGGTGCCGGCCAGCCCCTGCCTCTTCTGGAAGGACTTCACCGAGCGCGCCGTCATCGACCCGTAGAAGCCGGTGGGGGCGCGGTCGAAGTGCTTGAGCTGCCGCAGCCGCGCCTGGAGCTCGCGGACCTGCTCGTTCTCGTCCCCGTCCTTCATGAGGACCGGGGAGCCCGGCGTCCCGGCGGAGGCGGAGTCAGAGGGGTCCGCCGTGGGGAAGGTGGCGGAGGAGGACGGCGCCTTGCCGTCGGCCGTGGGAGAGGCCTCGGGAGTGGCGGACTCCGACTCCGACGCCGTCGGCGACGCGGACGGCGTCGCCGACCCGGACGCCGACCCCGACGGCTCCGCCGAGGCGCTGCCCGAGGGGGCCGCGGACCCGCTCCCCGGACCGGCCGCCTGGGCCGTACAGCCCGCGGCGAGCGCCACCGAGACCGCTGCCAGCACCACTCTGCGCACGACGGCCGAAGACCGCTTCATCGTTGCCCCCCGGGAAACTCGTATGTACGTAGTGGGATGCTTCCCGCACGCGAGTGGTTGCGCACCACGGCCGAAAAAGGCCCCTCCGGACATCACGAAGTCATGAACCCCCCTTCCGCCGGGGAGCGGCGTCCGCCTCCCGGGCGGGGCGTCCCGATCTTCCGTGATGCGAAACACGGGGGCGGAACGCCGTACGCGCGTGCGACACTCCGGCCATGCTGGGTGTCACCGATCTGCCGACCTACCTCGCCGGGCTCGTCCTCATCATCCTCCTGCCCGGACCGAACTCGCTCTACGTCCTGTCCGTCGCCGCCCGCAAGGGCACCCGGACCGGCTACAAGGCCGTCGCCGGCGTCTTCACCGGCGACGCGGTCCTCATGACCCTGGCCGCCCTCGGCGCGGCCTCCCTCCTCCAGACCACGCCGGTCCTCTTCATGATCGTGAAGTACGCGGGCGCCGGATACCTGGCCTGGATGGCGTACGGGATGCTGCGGGCCGCGTGGTCGATGTGGCGTTCGCGCGGCGAGGCGCCCGAGGAGGAGCCGGAGGGCGCCCCGGCGGCCCCCGCCGAGCACCCGTACCGGCGCGCGCTGATCATCAGCCTCTTCAACCCGAAGGCGATCCTCTTCCTGATCTCCTTCTTCGTGCAGTTCGTGGACCCCGGCTACGCCTACCCGGCGCTCTCCTTCCTGGTCCTCGGCTCCCTGCTCCAGCTCGGCAGCTTCCTCTACCTCACGACCCTCATCTTCAGCGGCACCCGCCTCTCCGCCGCCTTCCGCCGCCGCCGGCGCCTCTCCGCCGGCGCGACCTCGGCGGCCGGCGCACTCTTCCTCGGCTTCGCCGCGAAGCTCTCGCTGACCAGCGCCGCCTGACCCCTCCCACGGCCGCGGCTTGACCCTCACACCGTGTGAGGCCGTTCCGTAGGGGGCGTCATGTTCACCATCGGAGACTTCGCCCGGCACGGGCGGGTGTCGGTCCGGATGCTGCGTCACTACGACGCCGTCGGACTGCTGCGCCCGGCCCGGGTCGACCCGCACACGGGCTACCGCTTCTACGCGGCGGACCAGCTCGCCCGGCTCAACCGCGTCATCGCGCTCAAGGACCTCGGCTTCACCCTCGAACAGGTGGGGGCCGTTCTGGAGGAGCGGATCGACGCGCACGAGCTGCGGGGCATGCTGCGCCTGCGCCAGGCCGAGCTGGAGACGGCCCTGGCGGAGGCGCGGACCCGGCTCGACCGGGTCGGCGCGCGGCTCCGAGCCATCGAGAGCGAGGGACACATGTCCACCCAGGAAGTCGTCCTCAAGAAGATCCCCGCCGTCCGGATCGCCGAACTGAGCGCGGTCGCCGCGAGCTTCGGCCCGCAGGACATCGGCCCCGTCATCGGCCCGCTGTACGACGAGCTGTGCGGCCGGCTCGAAGGCGCGGGCGTCACCGGCTTCGGCCCGGGCGTCGCGTACTACGAGGACGCGGGCCGCGGCGACGGCTCGGTCGTCGTCCACGCGGGCACGACCGTCCCGGAGGGTACGGAGGCGGAGGGCGTCCTCGTGCACGTCCTGCCCGGCATCGAGGAGGCGGCGACCGTCGTCCACCACGGTTCGATGGACGACCTGCTGCCGACCGCGCAGACCCTGGCCACCTGGATCGACGTCCACGGGTACGCCTCCGCCGGGTACGCCCGCGAGCTGTACCTGGAGTGCCCGGAGGACCGGGCGCGGTGGGTGACCGAACTCCAGGAGCCGGTCGTCCGCGCCTGAGCGCGGGCCGCAGGACGTACGGCCCTGCACCCGCGCCGGGCCCGGGACCCCCGCACGGGTCCCGGGCTCCGGCGCCCCGCGGTGGCTATCTCTTCAGCGCCCTGCGCAGCCGCAGCGCCCGCCGGGCCAGCCGGCGGACCTGCGGGTGCCGGGGGAGGGGCAGGCCGCCGGGGAGGCCCAGGGCGGTGAGGCGGCGGCGGGTGAAGTGGTGCCGGGTGCGCTCGGCGACCGGCCCCGACAGGTGCCGTACCGCCGCCGTCCGCAGCTCCGGCCGGATCTTCGGCTGCATCGCGAAGCCGACCGCCGCGACCAGGTCGTTCAGCTCCTCCGTACCGATCCCGGGTCCGTCGCCCTCCGGTCCGTCGAGGGGCGGGACGACCGCGTCCACGACCGTGAGCGGGATCCGGTTGCTGTTCTGGAACGGGGTCAGCCGCTCCAGGAGGGGCCGGGTGCCGACCCGGGCGACCGGCAGGCCGTAGAAGGTGTGCGCGGTGAGCAGCGCCGTCGAGAAGCAGCCGACGACGAGGGCGGGCCGCAGCTCGCGGTAGAGCACCTCCGCCAGGACCGGCCGGTCCTCGACCGTCAGCTCCGCGCCCAGCTCCTCCGCAGCCCGCACCAGCTTCCGCGACCAGGCGTCCGGGGCCGTCGGGTGCGGCTTGAAGACGAGCCGCCGGTGGCCCCGGGCGACCGCGCCCCGCACCATCCGCAGGTGCAGCTCCTCCTCCTCGGCGGCGGTCAGCAGGTTCAGGGCCGCCAGGTACTGGCCCAGGAGCAGCGCCGGGCCCTCCGCCGGGGCCGGCCCCGGGGAGGACGGGCCCGCCAGCTCCTCGACGCACTTCGTGAACGCCTCGACCGGTACGGCCTCCGGCACCGCCCCGAACTCCCCGAGGAGCAGCGGCGCGAGGCCGGGCACCAGGTCCAGGTGGAGCAGCCGGGACACGCGCCCGCCGATCAGCGGGTCGATCTTGTTGCGGGTCGGCCCGTAGCTCATCAGCCCGTCCGCGTACACCGTGATCGACGCCTCGGGGAGGAGCTGGGCGATCGCGAGCGCGGGCGTCACCTGGATCGACTCCAGGGCCAGTTCGACCCGGTCGTCGCCGAGCTCCCAGAGCCTGCGCAGATGGCGCTGGAGGAGCGGGAGGTCGCTCGCGCGCGGGGTCCAGCCGCCCGGGTGGAGCGGGGAGATCACCTCGTTCCAGGAGAGGACGGAGTCGAAGCGGCCGCGCAGCCGCGCGAAGCCCTCGGCCTCGTCGAGGGAGGGCGTCGTCTCCGGCACGGGCGCGTTGTCGGTGACCAGGAGGATCCGGCGGTCGGCGGGACCGAAGCGGCCGCTGTCGAGCGCGGCGGCGATCGTCACGGCTCCGTAGAGGGTGGAGGCGCAGAAGATCTGGGTGGTGCGGCGGGGGCGCGTACGGGTGCTCACGCGGCCACCTCCGGCTTCGGGTTCGGGTTCTGGTTCGCGCCCGGGCCCGCCGGTGTCGGCGACGGCGGCGGCGCCGGCCTGCGCCTGCGCAGCCTGCGCAGCAGCGCCGCGCGGTCCCCGCCCATCGCGGCCAGGGCCTCGTCGAGGACGTCCTGCGGCATTCGTCGCAGCGCCCCCGCGCTCATCGCCCGCAATTGCCGCGCCACGTCCGGCTCGAACCTTCCGATCGAACCGACGTGGTGGGAGATCACCGCGCAATAGGTGCGCACGGCTTTCGGGAGGAGGAGTTCCGCGTCCCGGTCCCGCGCCGTCTCCTCGACCACCTGGTCGAAAGCGCGGATGAAATCCAATTGCCGGACGTCGCCGATCTGGGTGAGGGAGGTCGCCACTCCGCGCCGGTAGAAGACGCCGAGTCCGCCGATGGCCGCGAACGATTCCGCCTCGCGGTGCAGCCGCCAGATCCACGGCCGGTCCTCGGCCGTCCGCAGCCCGTGCGTGAAGTGCAGCAGACCCCGGTCGAGGAGCCGCCGGTGGTAGATCCCGGCCCAGGCGTACGGGTAGTCGACGGAGGTCGTCCGGTGCGACGGCAGGATCGCGTCCCTCGGGTTCAGCACCTCGCCGCGCCGGGGCACCGGCGCCCGGCGCACCCCGCGCTCGCGGCCGGTCACCGAGACGTGGTCGGTGCGCAGGAAGTCGCAGCCCAGCTCCTCGGCGGCGGCGACGAGGCGGGAGTAGTGACCGGGGGCGAGCCAGTCGTCGCCGTCGAGGAAGGCGACGTACTCGCCGCGGGCGGCGTCGAGCCCGGTGTTCCGGGCCGTGGCGAGGCCCTCGTTGCGCGCGTGCCGGAGCAGGACGGCGCCCGGGATCTCGCGCGCGGCCCGTTCGAGGAGCTCCGGGGTCCCGTCCGACGAGCAGTCGTCGACGAGCAGGAACTCGAAGTCCTCCCGGGCGTTGGCCCGCAGGCTCGTGAGGGTGTCGGGGGCGTATGTCTGCACGTTGAAGAACGGCACGACGACGGAGAGCTTGACCACGCGGCCGACGCTAGGCGCCGGCCCGGCATTCCCCCCGACCGCCGGGAGGATGTCCGGTGAACACCAAGCGGCGGGCCGATTAACCGCCTTTACGGAAAGGGGGAAATCCGGCCCCGGGCGTCCGGATGCCGACCCGCTTCAGCGTGCGGAGAGGCTCTGTTCACCGGTTGTTGTGGCTCAGTTGGGCCGGAAAGCGGAATGCCCTTCTAGCGTCCTCGACGTGCCATCACGTACCCGAGAAGCGATACGGACCGCCGTACTCGCCGACTCCGACACCCGGTGGAAATGGGGCGCCCTCACCGCGCGCCGCATCACGGCGACGGCCGCCGAACCCACCGGCTTCGTCCTGCGCGGACGCGCCACCCCCACCGCCCGCCAGCTCGCCGAGACCGGGGTGTCCTCGGACGTCCCCCGCGAGGTGACGGGCGCGGAGTTCCTGCGCGCCGTACGGGACGCGGAGGCGCGCGGCGAGGGGTACGACGTGCTCGTCCTCGCCCTCGTCGGCGGCACCGTCCGGGCCGTCCTCCAGGGCCTGGCCGACCTGGACCTGGAGCGGCGGCCCGTGATCGTCACCGGCTACGTCGGCGTCGTCTACGAGAAGCTGACCGACGGCCTCCTGCTGCGCCACGGCGCCGACGTCGTCCTCGCCAACTCCCGCCACGACGCCGAGCGCTTCCGCGCCGTGTACGAAGGGGTGGGCGCGGGCGCCGGGTCGGTCGTGGAGGCGGCGCTGCCCTTCCTCGGCGGCGCCCCGTACGCCCCCGTCGCCGGCCGCGACACCCTGGTCTTCGCCGCGCAGCCCTCCGTGCCCGTCACCCGCGCCGAACGCGCCTACGTGCTGCGGCGGCTGATCGGGCACGCCCGGCTCCACCCGGGCCGCGAGGTGCTCCTCAAGCTCCGCTCCAAGCCGGGCGAACACACCACGCACCTGGAGGAGTTCCCGTTCCAGAAGCTGGTCCGCGAGCTCGACCCGCCGGACAACTTCCGGCTCGTGTACGGGCACATGGGCGAGGTCCTGGACCGCACCGACCTCCTGGTCACCGTCTCCTCGACGGCCGCCCTCGAAGCCCTGCACCGGCGGATCCCCACCGCGATCCTCACCGACCTCGGGGTCCGCGAGGCGCTCGGCAACCACCACTTCGTCGGCTCCGGCCTGCTGACCTCCTTCGACCGGCTCGACGAGGGGGGCGCGCCGACGCCCGACGAGAGCTGGCTCGCCCGCCAGGGAGTCGCCTCCGACGGCTCGTACGGGGAGGCCTTCGACGCGGCCCGCGACCGGGTCGACGCCCTCCTGGCACGGCCCGGACTCCCCCCGATCAGCCCCTACTACACCGCGGAGACGGCCCCCGGCTACCTGCCCGGGATCCTCGCCCGCCACCGCCTGGACGTCACGGCGCCGGAGCCCCGCGAGAGCGGGCTCCGCCGGGTCGTCCGGGAGGCCGCGCGGGGCGCGTACCGCCACGGCGTGCAGCGCGTCGCCCCCGTCATCCGCCGCCTGGGAGAACTCTGATGACCGCCGCACCAGCCCGCGGGACCACCGCGCCCGGGACCGCCGCCCCCGGGCCCGGGACCACCGCGCCCGGAACCGCCACCTCCGCGCCAGGGACCGCCGTCCCCGCGCCCGTCGTGCTCGCCGTGATCCCCGCCCGGGGCGGCTCCAAGGGCGTGCCCGCCAAGAACCTCGCCCCGGTGGCCGGCGTCCCGCTGGTCGGCCGCGCCGTGCACGCCTGCCTCGGCGCCCGCCCCGTCACCCACGTCGTGGTCTCCACCGACGACCCCGCCATCGCGGCGGCGGCCCGCACGGCCGGCGCCGAGGCCGTGCACCGCCCCGCCGACCTCGCGGGCGACACCGCCACCAGCGAGGCCGCCGTCCTGCACGCCATGGACGCCTTCGAGGCCACCCACGGCCGCGCCGCCGACGTGGTCCTCCTCGTCCAGTGCACCAGCCCCTTCCTCACCTCCGCCGAGGTCGCCGAGACCGCCGGCCGGATCCTCTCCGGCGCCGCCGACACGGCCTTCACGGCCGCCCCGTCGCACGGCTTCCTCTGGCGCGAGACGGCGGAGGGCGCCGAGGGCGTCAACCACGACAGGGCGCACCGCCCCCGCCGCCAGGACCGGGAGCCCGAGTACCTGGAGACCGGCGCCGTCTACGCCATGGCCGCGCCCGGCTTCCGCACCCACCGGCACCGCTTCTTCGGCCGCACCGCGCTCGTCGCCACCGACCCCGCCCGGGTCCTGGAGATCGACGACCCGCACGACCTGGCCCGCGCCAAGGCCCTCGCCCCGCTCCTGGACGCACCCGCCACCCCCGGCCTCGCCGACGTGGACGCGGTGGTCCTGGACTTCGACGGCACCCAGACCGACGACCGGGTCCACCTCGACGCCGAGGGGCGCGAGTTCGTCTCCGCGCACCGCGGCGACGGCCTCGGCATCGCCGCCCTGCGCCGCGCCGGCCTCCCCGTCCTCATCCTCTCCACCGAACAGAACGCCGTCGTCGCCGCCCGCGCCCGCAAGCTCCGCATCCCCGTCCTGCACGGCATCGACCGCAAGGACCGGGCCCTCAAGGAGTGGTGCGAGGCCGAGGGCATCGACCCGCAGCGCGTCCTCTACGCCGGCAACGACGTCAACGACCTGCCCTGCTTCCACCTCGTCGGCTGGCCCGTCGCGGTGAGCAGCGCCCACGACTCCGTACGGGCCGCCGCCCGCGCGGTCACCGTCACCCCGGGCGGCGCCGGAGCGGTCCGCGAGATCGCCGCCTGGCTCCTCGGACCCGAACTCGACGCCCCCGCACGTGCCACCGCCGCACGGACGACCCCCGCACGCACCACCACCGAACCCTAAGGACCCGCACCATGAGCACCCGTCTCCGCACCCTCGGCGCCAAGACCGCCGGCCCCGGGCAGCCCGTCTACGTCACCGGCGAGATCGGCATCAACCACAACGGCGAGCTCGACAACGCCCTCGCCCTGATCGACGTCGCCGCCGAGGCCGGCTGCGACGCGGTCAAGTTCCAGAAGCGCACCCCCGAGATCTGCACCCCGCGCGACCAGTGGGACATCGAGCGGGACACCCCCTGGGGCCGCATGACCTACATCGACTACCGCCACCGCGTGGAGTTCGGCGAGGACGAGTACCGGGCCATCGCCGAGCACTGCGAGAAGCGCGGCATCGACTGGTTCGCCTCCCCGTGGGACACCGAGGCCGTCGCCTTCCTGGAGAAGTTCGACGTCCCCGCCCACAAGGTCGCCTCCGCCTCCCTCACCGACGACGAGCTGCTCCGCGCGCTGCGCGCCACCGGCCGCACCGTCATCCTCTCCACCGGCATGTCGACGCCGAAGCAGATCCGGCACGCCGTCGAGGTCCTGGGCAGCGACAACATCCTGCTCTGCCACGCCACCTCCACCTACCCGGCCAAGGCCGAGGAGCTGAACCTGCGCGTCATCCAGACGCTCCGGGAGGAGTACCCGAACGTCCCGATCGGCTACTCCGGCCACGAGACCGGCCTCCAGACCACCCTGGCCGCCGTCGCCCTCGGCGCCGTCTTCGTCGAGCGCCACATCACCCTCGACCGCGCCATGTGGGGCTCCGACCAGGCCGCCTCCGTCGAGCCCCAGGGCCTTCAGCGCCTGGTCCGCGACATCCGCACCATCGAGGCGGCCCTCGGCGACGGGGTCAAGAAGGTGTACGAGTCGGAGCTCGGCCCGATGAAGAAGCTCCGCCGGGTCCAGGGCGCCGTCGCCTCATGACCGGGCAGCTGGCGTTCGTCGAGAGCCCGGTCCAGCTCCTCAACGTCCTGGAGTGGGCGCACACCCGGGCCCCGGCCCCGACCCCCGGCACGGAGGCCTCCGCCACCGTGGCACCCACCACCGAGGCGCCCGCGCCAGCCCCCCTCACGGTCGTCGTCCTCTCGCCGACCGACCCCATGTCGCGGGGCCAGCTGCGCCGGATGGCCCAGCTGGCCCGCGACGAGGGCCTCACCGTCCACTGGCAGGAGGCCCGCGGCGGCCGGGGCGCCCTCGTCCGCACCCTGCGGCGGCTCGCCGGACCGCTGCGCTCGGCCGAGCGGGTGATCATCGGGGACCCGTTCTCCCGGTACGTCCAGCTCCTCCTGACCCTCTTCGGCCCCCGGCACCTGACCGTGGTCGACGACGGCACCGCGACCATGGAGTTCGCCGCCCAGCTCGGCCGCGGCGAGCGCCTGGTCCGCTGGCACCGCAAAGGGAGCCTGGGCCCGCGCGAGCTGGTCCTCGCCCCCGTGACCACCCTGGCCCGGCGCCGGCTCGCCCCGGCCCGGGGCCGCACCGTCGAGGTCTTCACCTCGCTGCCGGTCGAGGCCCCGGAGGGCGTCGAGGTCACGGAGAACTCCTACGCCTGGACCCGCGCCCGCTTCGGCCCGCCGCTGCTCACCGGCGGCGCGGACCTGGTCGGCACCTCGCTGGTGGAGACCGGGGTGGTCGACGCCGACCACTACGCGCGCGTGGTGGGCGAACTCGCCCGTACGCACGGCGCCACCCGCTACTTCGCGCACCGCAGGGAGGGCGCCGAGAAGCTGCACCGGATAGCCGTCGAGACGGGCCTCCAGGTGGTCCGGCCCGAGCTGCCCCTGGAACTGGTCGCCCGGCGCGGCCCGGTCGGCCGCACGATCGTCAGCTTCCCGTCCACGGTCGTGCACACCCTGCCGCTGGCCCTGGCCGGCACGGGCGTGCGGGTCGCCGTCTGCGAGATCGCGCCCGAGTGGCTGCGGGCGACCGCCTCGCCGCGCGCGCAGGGCTTCCTGTCCGGGGTGACGGGCACGGCGGCCCACGAGGTCGACCGGCTCACCACGCGCGGGACCCCCGGCGTCGACCGGCTGGAGTTCGGATGATGTTTCCCGCCGCCCGTGCGGGGCAATCGGGTGAGGATACCCACACGGGATGGTCACTAAGCCCGGAAAATCGAGGTTCTTTCCCCTAACGGGTTGAACTTTTCGTGATCAACGGGCAGTTGACCGCCCCGAAGGCCTACCCTTCAAAAGGTGAACCAGTTGAAGTCCCGTGAGCCAGGCTCCGCCACTCTGCCCGGAAAGCTGCCCGCAACCCTGCGCGACGAACTGATCATGTTCCGCAGGGACCTGCACATGCACCCCGAGCTCGGGAAGCAGGAGTTCCGTACGACCGCCGCGCTCAAGGCCCGCCTGGAGGCGGCCGGACTCGCGCCGGAGGTCCTTCCGGCCGGCACCGGACTCATCTGTGACATCGGCACGCCGGACCCCGGCCGGCCCATGCTGGCGATCCGCGCCGACCTCGACGCGCTCCCCATCCCGGACGTCAAGACCGTCGCCTACCGCTCCACCGTGGCCAACCGCGCCCACGCGTGCGGACACGACGTCCACACGACCTCCGTCCTCGGCGCGGGACTGGTCCTCGCCGAGCTCGACCGGCAGGGGCTCCTGCCCAACGCCGTGCGGCTGATCTTCCAGCCCGCCGAGGAGGTCCTGCCCGGCGGTGCCGTCGACGTCGTCGAGGCCGGCGCCCTGAACGGCGTCGGACGGATCATCGCCGTCCACTGCGACCCGAGGGTCGACGCGGGCAAGATCGGCCTGCGCGCCGGCCCCATCACCTCCGCCTGCGACCGGCTGGAGGTCACCCTCGACGGCCCCGGCGGCCACACCGCCCGGCCGCACCTCACCACCGACCTGGTCACCGCCGCCGCCCGCGTCGCCACCGACGTGCCCGCCGTCCTGGCCCGCCGCGTCGACGCCCGCTCGGGCCTCTCGGTCACCTGGGGCCGCATCGAGGCCGGCCACGCCCCCAACGTCATCCCGCAGCACGCCGAGCTCTCCGGCACCGTCCGCTGCCTCGACCTGCCGGCCTGGCGCGACGCGCCCGACCTGGTGCACGCGGCGATCGACGAGATCGCGGCCCTGCACCGGGCCAAGTCGACCGTCACCTACGTCCGGGGCGTCCCCCCGGTCGTCAACGACGCGGCCGTGGCCGAACTGCTCCGCGACGCCATGACCGCCCGGCGCGGGGTGCACGCGATCGAGGACACCGAGCAGAGCCTCGGCGGCGAGGACTTCTCCTGGTACCTGGAGCACGTCCCCGGCGCCATGGCCCGCCTGGGCGTCCGCGTCCCCGGCGACACCCGCGTCCGCGACCTGCACGCCGGCGACTTCGACGTGGACGAGAGCGCCATCGAGGCGGCCGTGGAACTCTTCACGGCGGCGGCCCTCCTCACGAACGCGCCGCGGGAGTCCTGACCCCGGGCCCGGACCGCACGGGCCCGGACCGCACGGGCCCGGGCCGCACGGGCCCGGGCCGCACGGGCCCGGGCCGCACGGGCCCGGGCCGCACGGGTCTGGGCCACACGGGTCCGGACCGCATGGGCGCGGCCCGCACGGCCCCCGGCCCGCACGGTCCGAGGCCCACGGGCAGGGCCGCGAGCGGGCCGGGGCCCGTCGGCCGGGCCGTACGCGCGAGCGATGCTTTCCGGCCGGACGGACCCCTCATCCGTCCGGCCCACCCGTTCCCCCCGGACGGCCCAGCGCCCGGCGTGTCCCCCGCACGCCCCCCGCCGCACCGGGCGCCCCCGCCGGTATAACCGGCGGTACCGGGCCGAACGCCCTCGGTCGCCCCGCACGGCCGGTTCGCGACGATCCGATAACGACTCATGAACGGGTCTTTAACTGACATCTACGCGCGTTACGATCGCCGCGAAACCAGCGCCGGAAGAGGCGCTTTCGGTCAGTCTTGAAGGGACCCTCCTCTTGCGCCGGATCACCAGGATCACGACCGTGGGCATCGCCTCCGCGGCGCTCGCCCTCTCCGCCACCGCGTGTGGCAAGTCCTCGACGGACACCGGTTCCAGCACCGCGTCGGACTCGAAGAACATCACGGCCGCCATCGCGTACGACATCGGCGGCCGCGGCGACCAGTCCTTCAACGACGCGGCCTACGCCGGTCTGAAGAAGGCCGAGGACGAGCTCGGTGTCAAGGGCACCGAGGCCGAGCCCTCGGAGGGTGAGGGCGACGCCGACAAGGTGCAGCGCCTCACCGCCCTCGCCCGCGCCGGCAACAACCCGGTCATCGGTGTCGGCTTCGCCTACGCCCCGGCGATCGCCAAGGTCGCCAAGGCCTACCCGAAGACCACCTTCGGCCTCATCGACGACACCTCGGTGACCGCCCCGAACATCGCCAACCTCGTCTTCAACGAGGAGCAGGGCTCCTACCTGGCCGGCGTCGCCGCCGCCAAGACGTCGAAGACCGGCACGGTCGGCTTCATCGGCGGCGTCGAGGTCCCGCTGATCAAGAAGTTCCAGGCGGGCTTCGAGCAGGGCGTCAAGGACACCAACCCCAAGGCGAAGGTGCTCGTCCAGTACCTGACCCAGCCGCCGAACTTCGACGGCTTCTCCAAGCCCGACCTCGGCAAGGCCGCCGCGCAGGGCCAGCTCGACAAGGGCGCCGACGTGATCTACGCCGCCGCCGGTCTGGCCGGCTCGGGCTCGATCGAGGCCGCCGCCGCCGCGGACAAGTGGGCCATCGGCGTCGACTCCGACCAGTACAACCAGGCGGGTCTGGCCTCCTACAAGGAGCACATCCTGACCTCGGTCACCAAGGACGTCTCGGACTCCGTCTTCAACCTGATCAAGTCGGTCAAGGACGGCAAGCCGCAGAGCGGCGAGATCCGCTACGGCCTGGCCCAGGACGGCGTCGGCCTGTCCGACTCCAACCCGGAGTACAAGAAGATGACCGACGTCATCGCCGCCGTGAACGAGGCGAAGAAGAACATCGTCGACGGCAAGATCACGGTCAAGACCGCTCCGTAAGGAACCGCAGGTCAACGACCACAGGGCCCGGCGACGGTGGGACCCCCACCGGAGCCGGGCCCCGTTCCCGTACGGATTTTCATTTTTCGGCAGTGCTACGCGTGTAGATGTCTCCCTGGCACGATAGCTTCGCCCCGCCCTGCCCTCCCGCTCCCACTCCTTCCGGCCAAGGAGAGTGCGTCATCAACGCGTCCAGCCCCCCTGCCGTAGAACTGCACGGCATCACCAAGCGATTCCCCGGCGTCGTCGCCAACAAGGACATCGCCATCACGGTCCGCAAGGGCACCGTGCACGCCCTCATCGGCGAGAACGGCGCCGGCAAGTCGACCCTCATGAAGATCCTCTACGGCATGCAGAAGCCGGACGAGGGCACCATCGCCGTCGACGGCGAGCAGGTCACCTTCTCCAGCCCCGGTGACGCCATCGCGCGCGGCATCGGCATGGTGCACCAGCACTTCATGCTCGCGGACAACCTCACCGTCCTGGAGAACGTCGTCCTCGGCGGCGAGAAGCTCTACGGCATCGGCGCCAAGGCCCGGAGGAAGATCTGGGAGATCTCCGACCAGTACGGCCTCGGGGTCCGCCCGGACGCCCTCGTCGAGGACCTCGGCGTCGCCGACCGCCAGCGCGTGGAGATCCTCAAGGTCCTCTACCGCGGCGCCCGGATCCTCATCCTCGACGAGCCGACCGCCGTCCTCGTCCCGCAGGAGGTCGACGCGCTCTTCGACAACCTGCGCGAGCTCAAGTCCGAGGGCCTGACCGTCATCTTCATCTCGCACAAGCTGGGCGAGGTCCTGAAGGTCGCCGACGACATCACCGTCATCCGCCGGGGCACCACGGTCGGCACCGCCGACCCGAGGACCGCCACCACCAAGCAGCTCGCCGAGCTGATGGTCGGCAGCGAGCTGCCCTCCCCGGAGACCCGCGAGTCGACCGTCACCGACGTGCCGATGCTCCAGGTCCGCAACCTGGTCCTGTCCGAGGCCGGAGCCGTCGCCGCCGCCCCGCTGACCAGCGCGGCCCCGCCGGACCCGTCCCGGGCCACCACGGTCCTGGAGGAGAGCGCCGAGGGCCGCAGGCTCCTCGACGACGTCTCCCTCACCATCCACAAGGGCGAGATCCTGGGCATCGCCGGTGTCGAGGGCAACGGCCAGACCGAGCTCATCGAGGCCCTCATGGGCATGGCCACCCCGGACTCCGGCGTGATCACCCTCGACGGGCAGGACATCTCCAAGGTCTCCGTGCGCAAGCGCCGCGAGGGCGGCATCGGCTACATCCCCGAGGACCGGCACCGCCACGGCCTGCTCCTGGAGGCCCCCCTCTGGGAGAACCGCATCCTCGGCCACGTCACCGAGGCCCCCAACTCCAAGCGCGGCATCCTCGACCCGAAGGCCGCCCGCCAGGACACCGAGCGGATCGTCCGCGAGTACGACGTGCGCACCCCCGGCATCGACGTCACCGCGGCCTCCCTCTCCGGCGGCAACCAGCAGAAGCTGATCGTCGGCCGCGAGATGAGCCACGCCCCCAAGTTCCTGATCGCCGCCCACCCCACCCGCGGTGTGGACGTCGGCGCGCAGGCGCAGATCTGGGACGCGATCCGGGACGCCCGCCGCGAGGGCCTGGCGGTGCTGCTGATCTCCGCCGACCTCGACGAGCTGATCGGCCTCTCCGACACCCTCCGGGTCATGTACCGCGGCAAGCTGGTCGCCGACGCCGACCCCGCCACCATCACGCCCGAGGAGCTGGGCTCCGCCATGACCGGCGCGGCCTCCGGCCACCTCGAAGGCACCGAAGAGCAGTCCGAAGACGGTGACGCCCGATGATGAAATTCGACAAGGACCGGCTGATCCTGGGCGCGGCGGGACCGGTGCTCGCGCTGGTCTCCTCGTTCGTGCTCACCGTGCTGGTGCTGCTCGCGACCGGACTCGACCCGATCGAGCCGATCCGGATCATGATCGAGAACGCCGGGTACTCCGACATCCAGGTCCTGATCGTCAACCAGACCGGGATCTACTACCTCGCGGCCCTCGCCGTGGCGGTCGGCTTCCGGATGAACCTCTTCAACATCGGCGTCGACGGCCAGTACCGGCTCGCCGCGATGGTCTCCGCCCTCGTGGGCGCCTCCGTCGAGCTGCCGGGCCCGCTGCACATCCTGCTCATCGTGCTCGTCGCCATGCTGACCGGCGCCTTCTGGTCCGGCATCGCCGGCATCCTCAAGACGACCCGCGGAGTCTCCGAGGTCGTCTCGACGATCATGCTCAACGCCATCGCGACCTCCCTGGTGGCCTGGCTGATCCTGCCGAAGAACTTCGGCGTCCAGCCCGCCGGCTCCAACAACCTCACCACCGGTGAGATCGCCGAGTCCGGCTGGTTCCCCGGCATCGACCTGGGCCAGGGCGTCGGCGTCGTCTACGGCTTCACCTTCGTCGCGCTCGCCCTCGGCGTCGTCTACTGGTTCGTCCTCAACCGCACCCGGTTCGGCTTCGACCTGCGCGCCACCGGCGCCAGCGAGTCCGCCGCCCAGGCCAGCGGCGTCGACGCCAAGAAGATGATCCTCACCTCGATGCTGCTCTCGGGCGCGCTCGCCGGCCTCTCCGGCATGCCGACGCTGCTCGGCGAGTCCCACACGTACAGCCTCGACTTCCCGGTCGGCGTCGGCTTCACCGCCATCACCATCGCGCTGCTCGGCCGCAACCACCCGGTCGGCATCCTCTTCGCCGCCCTCCTCTTCGCCTTCCTCGACAAGGCGTCCTCGTCGCTCGACACCTTCGGTTACCCGAAGGAGATCACCAAGATCATGCAGGGCATCATCGTGATCGCCGTGGTCGTCTCCTACGAGCTCGTCCGCCGTTACGGCCTCCGCCGCCAGCAGCAGAAGGTCGGCGAGGAACTCGCCGCCGGCGGCGCCCTCAAGACCGACAAGGAGGTCTCGGCATGAGCACCGCCGCTGCCACCAAGCCGAGCGCCGCGCCCAAGGGCGGCGGACGCCGCAAGCTCACCCTGCCGTGGATCATGCTGATCGTCGCGGCCGGCCTCGTGCTCTTCTCCCTGGTCCGGGTCGTCTCCGGGGCCAACGACCTCACCTCCGTGGGCCAGGTCTCCGGCGCGCTCCAGCTCGCCGTCCCGATCGGCCTCGCCGGCCTCGGCGGCCTGTGGGCCGAGCGCGCGGGCGTCGTCAACATCGGTCTCGAAGGCATGATGGTCCTCGGCACCTGGTTCGGCGCCTGGGCCGGCTACCAGTGGGGTCCCTGGACCGGCGTCCTCTTCGGCCTCATCGGCGGCGCGATCGGCGGTCTGCTCCACGCCGTCATCACCGTCACGTTCAACGTGAACCACATCGTCTCCGGTGTGGCGATCAACATCCTCGCGGTCGGCTTCACCCAGTACCTGTCGAACTTCACGTTCGCCGAGGCCCCGGGCGGCTCCTCCAAGCAGTCCCCCCGCATCGAGGCGATCACCAAGATCACGATTCCAGGACTCTCCGACTGGTTGCAGGACCTCCAGGCCAAGCACTGGTTCCTGGTCTCCGACCTCGCCGGCATCCTCGGCGGCCTGGTCACCAACCTGTCGCTGCTCACCGTCGTCGCGATCCTGCTGATCCCGGCCACCTGGTGGATCCTGTGGCGCACGGCCTTCGGCCTGCGGCTGCGCTCCTGCGGCGAGAACCCGGTCGCCGCCGAGTCCCTGGGCGTCAACGTCTACAAGTACAAGTACATCGCCGTCACCGTCTCCGGCGCCCTCGCCGGCCTTGGCGGCGCCTTCCTCGCGATCGTCGCCACCGGCATCTACCAGGAGGGCCAGACCGGCGGCCGCGGCTACATCGGTCTCGCCGCGATGATCTTCGGCAACTGGATGCCCGGCGGCATGGCGCTCGGCGCCGGCCTCTTCGGCTTCACCGACAGCCTCAAGCTGCGCGGCGGCGCCGAGAACGTCCACGCGCTGCTGCTCCTGGTCGCGCTGCTCCTGGTGATCGCCGCCCTCTGGCAGCTCTACAAGAAGAAGTACGTGGTCGGAGTGGTCTCCGCCGTCTTCGCCGCCGGGTTCTTCCTCTGGTACGCGCTGACCGACGAGGTCCCGAGCCAGTTCGTCGACGCCGCTCCGTACGTCACCACCCTGCTCGTGCTCGCCCTGTCGGCGCAGCGCCTGAGGATGCCGAAGGCGGACGGACTGCCCTACCGGAAGGGCCAGGGCAAGTGACCGCGAAGCTCTCCGAGTCCGACTGGGAGGCCCTGCGGGTCGCGGCCCGCGAGGCGATGTCCCGCGCGTACGCCCCGTACTCGGGCTTCCCGGTCGGCGCGGCGGCCCTCGTGGACGACGGGCGGACGGTCTCCGGCTGCAACGTGGAGAACGCCTCCTACGGCCTCGCCCTGTGCGCCGAGTGCGGGCTCGTCTCGCAGCTCCAGGCGACCGGCGGCGGCCGGCTGACCCACTTCGTCTGCGTGGACGGCCGGGGCGAGCCCCTGGTCCCCTGCGGGCGCTGTCGGCAGCTCCTGTTCGAGTTCGGGGGCCCCGGCCTCGTCCTGGAGACCCCGGCCGGGCTCCTGCCCCTGGCCGAGATGCTTCCGCAGGCCTTCGGCCCGGACCACCTGTCGCGGTAGCACTTCGGAGCGGCCCTTCCGGCACGATGGGAAGGGCCGCTCCTCCTTTCCCCCTCTATGCGCGTAGAAAGAGGCATCACCCCATGGACGTCATCTCCGTCATCCGGACCAAGCGGGACAAGGGCGAGCTGAGCCCCGAGCAGATCGACTGGGTCATCGACGCGTACACCCGCGGCGCGGTCGCCGACGAGCAGATGTCCGCCCTGGCCATGGCGATCCTGCTCAACGGCATGAACCGCGACGAGATCGCCCGCTGGACCGCGGCCATGATCGCCTCCGGCGAGCGCATGGACTTCTCCTCGCTCTCCCGTCCCACCGCCGACAAGCACTCCACCGGCGGCGTCGGTGACAAGATCACCCTCCCGCTCGCCCCGCTCGTCGCCGCCTGCGGCGCGGCCGTGCCGCAGCTCTCCGGCCGCGGCCTCGGTCACACCGGCGGCACCCTCGACAAGCTGGAGTCCGTCCCCGGCTGGCGCGCGCTGCTCTCCAACGAGGAGATGCTGCACGTCCTCGACACCACCGGCGCGGTCATCTGCGCGGCGGGCGACGGCCTGGCCCCGGCGGACAAGAAGCTGTACGCGCTCCGCGACGTGACGGGCACGGTCGAGGCGATCCCCCTGATCGCCTCGTCCATCATGTCCAAGAAGATCGCCGAGGGCACGGGCTCGCTCGTCCTGGACGTCAAGGTCGGCACCGGCGCCTTCATGAAGAACATCGAGGACGCCCGCGAGCTGGCCTCCACCATGGTCCAGCTCGGCACCGACAGCGGCGTGAGGACGGTCGCGCTCCTCACCGACATGTCGACCCCGCTCGGCCTGACCGCCGGCAACGCCCTGGAGGTCCGCGAGTCGGTCGAGGTCCTCGCGGGCGGCGGCCCGGCGGACGTCGTCGAGCTGACGATCGCGCTCGCCCGGGAGATGCTCGACGCGGCCGGCGTCAAGGACGCCGACCCGGCGAAGGCCCTCGCCGACGGCTCCGCGATGGACGTCTGGCGCCGGATGATCGCGGCCCAGGGCGGAGACCCGGACGCGACCCTCCCGGTCGCCCGCGAGCGGCACGTCGTGACGGCCCCGTCCTCCGGCGTCCTGACCCGCCTGGACGCCTACGACATCGGCATCGCCGCCTGGCGCCTGGGCGCGGGCCGCGCCCGCAAGGAGGACCCGGTGCAGGCGGGCGCGGGCGTCGAGCTCCACGCCAAGCCCGGCGACACGGTCACGGCGGGCCAGCCCCTCCTGACCCTCCACACGGACACCCCGGAGAAGTTCGACTACGCCCTGGGCTCCCTGGAGAACACCTGGGACATCGCCCCGGCGGGCACGTCCTTCACGGCCTCCCCGATCGTCCTGGACCGCATCGCCTGAGGCGTACGCGTCCGGGGGCGGGGCCGGTGGATCCCACCGGCCCCGCCCGGCGCACCAGGGCCGGACCTAGGGCGTGCCCGACAGCAGCCCCGGCAGCGTCCGCATGTCCTCGAAGACCACCGTCCCCGGGCCCGTCAGGCGGTCCGCGCGGGTCAGGCCGCCGCAGTAGCCGAAGGCGCGCATGCCGGCGGCGCGGGCCGCCTCGACGCCGTACGGGCTGTCCTCCACGACCGCGCACCGCGCGGGCGGGACGCCCATCGCGGCGGCGGCGTGCAGGAAGAGGTCCGGGGCGGGCTTGCCCCGGGCGACGTCGCGGGCGCTGAAGATCCGGTCCTCGAAGCGCTCCAGGAGCCCGGTGCGGCCGAGGTTCCGCCGGATCGTGGGGTGGCTGCCGTTGGAGGCCAGGCAGTACGGGACGGACAGCGCGTCCAGGACGTCGGCGACGCCCTCGACGGCGGTCAGCTCGGCGTCGAGCGCGTCCTCGTACCGCTGCCGGAAGGGCTCGTGCCAGCCCGGCTCCAGGGGGCGGCCGATGCGCTCCTCCAGGATCGCCGTCAGGACCTCGTGGGAGGAGCCCACGAACCGCTCGACGATCTCCGCCTCGGTGAACTCCGCCCCGAGGCCGGCGAACACCTCCCGGTCCACCCGGCAGTAGATCCGCTCGCTGTCCACCAGCACGCCGTCACAGTCGAAGATCACCAGTTCGACGGGTTCGAGAGTCATGGGCGAGAGCCTAGTCAGCGGGCCCTCCGATGAGTTCCCGCCCCCGCTCCGGTCTCACCGGACGTGGACACCAGCCAGCCGGGCACCAGCCGGCCCCTCGTCGTGACCCTGAGCGCCCGGCCGGGGCCGGAGGAGGTCGAGCGGCTCTGCGCGGAGCTCGCCGCCGCCCCGCCCGCCGAGGTCGTCTGCGAGGCCGGCGCGCTCGCGCCCGCCGGGCTCGCCGCCGTCGACGCCCTCGCCCGGCTGAAGCTCACGGCGACCCGGCACGGTCACCGCCTCCGGCTCCACGGAGCGGGCCCGGACCTGCGGGCCTTGCTCCGGCTGACCGGACTCGACGAAACGCTAGGCCTCTAGCCTCGCCGGCAGGTCGAAGAGCGGGAACCAGCGCTCGGTGTCCAGGAAGAAGTCCATCCCCGCCACCATGCCCTCCCGCAGCTCCAGGACGATCAGCGCCCACGGGCTGAAACCGCCCGCCGGGTCCGGGTGGTACTGCGCGAACGCCGGGGAGCCGTTCGCCACGGTCGGCACCAGCTTCGAGCCCGCGCAGACCTCGCCGACGCCCAGCATCCAGCCCACGATGTTCTCGTGCCCCCGGAGCCACAGGTCGTACGGCGGCATGGACATCGTCGCGTCCTCGTGGAGGAGCGCGGTCAGCGCCTTCATGTCGTAGCCCTCGAAGGCCGCCACGTACCGCTCCAGGAGCGCCTTCTGCTCCTCGTCCAGCGGGTCCGCCGGGTCGGAGGCGGCCGGGGCCTGCTCGGCCAGGGTCACGCGGGCCCGCTGGAGCGCGCTGTTCACCGAGGCCACGGAGGTGTCGAGCAGCTCGGCGACCTCGCTCGCCCGCCACGCGAGCACCTCGCGCAGGATGAGGACCGCCCGCTGCTTGGGCGGCAGGTGCTGGAGCGCGGCCACGAACGCGAGCCGCACGGTCTCCCGGGAGACGGCCGCCTCCGCCGGGTCCGCCACCGAGGGCAGCACCCGTCCGTCCGGCACCGGCTCCAGCCAGGTGATCTCGGGCTGCTTCACGAGCTGCGCCCGCTCCACCGGAGTCGGGGAGGTCAGGTCCATCGGCCGCGCCCGCTTGTTCCCCGCGTTCAGCGCGTCCAGGCAGACGTTGGTCGCGATCCGGTACAGCCAGGACCGCAGCGAGGAGCGGCCCTCGAAGGAGTCGAGCGCCTTCCAGGCCCGCACCATCGTGTCCTGCACCGCGTCCTCCGCCTCGAAGGAGGAACCGAGCATCCGGTAGCAGTAACCGGTCAGCTCACGGCGGTACTTGTCGAGTTCCTCGGTCGTCGCGACCACGGTGTCGCTCATCGGTCCACACCCCGCTCACCCTCATCGGCACCCGTCCGGTGCCGATGGGAGCGAAGCTACCGCAGCGCACTGACAGCCGGGGTCAGGTTCCCGGCTTGCGCCCGTAGACGTGGACGTCGTCGCCGTTGCGCAGCAGGTTCCAGTACGCCTTCGCGTCGGCCGGCGTCATGTTCACGCAGCCGCCCGAGCCCGGCGGGTTCCACATCGACTTGGTGGTCGAGTGGAAGGCCTGGCCCCCGTCGAAGAACTGCGCGTACGGCATGGCGACGTCGTAGAGCGTCGACCAGTGGTTGATGTTCCGCCAGTAGATCTTCTTCGCGCCGGTGCGGGTCTCGGTCCCGTCCTTGCCCGTGCGGACCGGCACCGGCCCGTACTTCAGCGTGGCGCCGTCCTGGATCCAGCTCAGCTGCCGCGTCAGGTCCACGCAGGCGATCCGGCCCTTGTTCGTCGGACACGCGCGGTCCTTGTTCGGGTTCTTCCCGGCCGCCCTCTGCTGGAGCATCGTGTTCATGGTGCGCCAGGTGATCTCCCCGGCGTACCCGGCGGTCGGCGTGATCCCGTGCTTCTTCTGGAAGGCCTGGATGGCCGAGCAGTCGGCGGCCGACTGGCGCCCGTCGACCGGCCGGCCCAGGAACTTCTCCACCTGCTTCTGGTACGGGCCGGTCGTCACGTTGCAGGACGCGGCCTCCGCCGTGCCCGTGCCCAGCGCGATCGTCAGCGGCACCACCATCGCCGTCAGACCGGCCGTGACGGCCGCCCTCCGGCCCGTTCGGCGTATGACTTCCCTCATGTCCTCTGCACCCCCTGGAGTCCTGTCCCCGAAGACGTACGGGGGAGTCTGGCGGTTGCGGGCCGTCCCGGGAAGTGCGCGACCGGGAGGACGGGCCGTCAGGCGGTCGCCGGACGGATCCGCCGCGCCTCCACGCGCGCGCTGTGTGTGCCGTACAGGGTGATCGAGACGACGCCGAGGACCGCGACCAGGCCGATCAGGACCGTGCCCGCCCAGCCGCCCGCGTGGAAGGCGACCGCGCCGAGCGTGCCGCCCGCGCTGGAGCCCAGGTAGTACGCCGACTGGTACAGCGCCGAGGCCTGCGCCCGGCCCGTCCTCGCCGTGCGGCTCACCGAGGAGGACGCGACCGCGTGGCCCGCGAAGAAGCCGGCCGTGATCAGGACCAGGCCCGCCAGGACGGCGGGGAGCGCGTCGGAGAGCGAGAGCAGCAGGCCCGCGGCCGTGGTGGAGACCGCCAGGTAGAGCGCCCCGCGCCGGCCGAGCCGTCCGACCAGCTTCCCGGCGGCGGCCGAGGAGACCGTGCCGACCAGGTACACCAGGAAGATCGAGCCGATCACGCCCTGCGGCAGCGAGAACGGGGCCTCGACCAGGCGGTAGCCGATCACGGTGTACACCGCGCCGAAGACCGTCATGAACAGGGCGCCGATCGCGTAGAGCCGCATCAGCAGGGGGTCGGACAGGTGCGTGCGGACGGTGCGCGCCAGCGCCTTCGGGTGGAGCGTGCCCGGGGTGAAGTGCCGGGCCTTCGGCAGCAGCGCCCGGAAGGCGAGCGCGCACGCCAGGGAGAGCAGGCCCACGGCGGCCAGGCCGGCGCGCCAGCCCCACAGCTGGGCGACCCAGCCGGACACGATCCGGCCGCTCATCCCGCCGATGGAGTTGCCCGCCACGAAGAGGCCGATCGCGCCGATCAGCGCCTTGGGCCGCACCTCCTCGGCCAGGTACGCCATCGCGGAGGCCGGGAGCCCGGCGAGCGCCGCGCCCTGGAGCGCGCGCAGCACGACCAGGGACTCCAGGTTCGGGGCGAGCGGCACCAGGAGTGCCAGGGCGACCGCGACCGAGAGGGAGACGGTCATCAGCGTGCGCCGGCCGAAGCGCTCCGAGAGGGCGCTGAGCGGCAGGACGCACAGGGCCAGGGCGCCGGTCGCGGCGGAGACCGTCCACGAGGCGGCGGAGGCGGTGGCACCGAAGTCGGCGGAGATCGCCGGCAGGAGGGCCTGCGTGGAGTAGAGGAGGGTGAAGGCGGCGAGCCCGGCGGCGAAGAGCGCGAGGCTCATGCGGCGGTAGCCGGGGGCACCGGGGGAGAGACGGGTGTCGGCGGACGCGAGGGTGGCGGCCGCCTTGGTACTGGCGGAAGGCATGCCACGAACGTAGGACGGCGGCTTTCATGCGTCCAATGCACGGAACTGCTGTAATCGTTCCCATGGCGCATGAGTACAGGTCACAGCCCCGGCTGTCACCGAACAGTAACGAAGAAGACATGGGACCGCTGCTCGCGCCCCGGCTCGCCTACTTCGCCGCCGTCGCCCGGCACGAGCACGTGACCCGGGCCGCGGCCGAGATGGGCGTCCCGCAGTCCACGCTCTCCCGGGCGATGGTCCGGCTCGAACAGGACCTCGGCGTCGCCCTCTTCGCCCGCCGGGGCCGCACGGTCTCCCTCACCCCGGCCGGCCGCCGCTTCCTCACCGCCGCCGAGCGGGCCCTCGCCGAGGTGGAGCGGGCCGCCGACACCGTACGCGCCGACGCCGACCCGGCCGCCGGACGGGTCGCCTTCGGGTTCCTGCACACCATGGGCTCCGAGACCGTCCCCGGGCTCATCCGCGCCTTCCGGGTCGACCACCCCCGGGTCCGCTTCACCCTGGTCCAGAACTACGGCGAGGCGATGATCGAACGGCTGCGGGCCGGCGACCTCGACCTCTGCCTGACCTCACCGGTGCCGGACGCGCCCGACCTGGTGGCCCGGCGCCTCGACGAGCAGCGGCTGCGGCTCGTCGTCCCGGACGACCACCGGCTCGCGGGCCGCAAGCGGGTGCGCCTCGCGGAGGCCGCCGACGAGACCTTCGTGACCCTGGAACCGGGGTACGGGCTGCGCCGGATCACCGACGACCTGTGCGCGGAGGCCGGGTTCAAGCCCCGGGTGGCCTTCGAGGGCGAGGAGGCCGAGACCCTGCGCGGCCTGGTCGCCGCCGGCCTCGGCGTCGCCCTGCTGCCCCCGCCTGCCGTTCCCCGGCCCGGCGTCGTCGAACTGACCGTCACCGCCCCGCGCGCGGTCCGCGAGATCGGCGTCGCCTGGCTCGACGGCCACCCGGACACGGCCCCGGTGGCCGCCTTCAAGAAGTTCCTCCTGGGCCGGCGCGGCCACCTCCTCCCGAAGGAGCCCTCACCGGCGGAGTGAGGCCGTCACTTCCGCCGCGCGCCCCCGAACCCCGCCGCCAGCGGCATCCGCAGGCCGAGCGGCGGGGGCGCGGCGAAGGCGTCGGTCAGCGGGCGGGCGACCGGCCGGGAGAAGAGGGCGCCGAGGACGAAGTCGGCGGCCAGGGCCCGGACCTCGTCCGCGTACTGGCGCAGCCCGTGCCCGTCCGAGTGCACCTCGAAGCGGCAGGTCTCCCGGTTCGCCTTCTTCGCCCGCTGGGCGAAGCGGAACGACAGCTCCGGGTCCGTACGGGCGTCGTTCGTGCCGTGCACGAGCAGCACCCGGCGCCCCACGAGCTGCCGCACCGGCTCCGGCTCGGCCGCCACGTCGTCCTCCGGCAGCCAGGGGGCGAGCGCCAGGACCGCGCCGACCGCCTCCTCCCCGGCCGCCCGCAGCGCGGCCCGCCCGCCGAGCCCGTGCCCGGCCAGGCAGACCGGGACGTCGCCGTAGCGCCGTACCGCCTCCGCGACCGCCCAGGAGGCGTCCGCCGCGAGGTCCGCGTCCGCGCCGTTCCAGCCGCGCGCCCGGTAGCGCACCACGTGCGCGACGAGCCCCTCGGTCCGGCCCGCCCGCACCAGGGCGCGCCCGAGCGGGACCATCGCCGCGTGGGCCCGCGCGGAGGCCCGCCGCCTCGACGACGGCTCGCCGTCCGGGAGCAGCAGCACCACGCCGCCCACCGCCGACGTGCCGGAACCTGCGACGGACCGTCCGAGCCGGGGTCTCCGTGCGTCGGGCGGCCCCACGAGTGCGAAGTGCGCCATGGCAGAACAGTCTCAGAATCGGAGGTGTACGCCAGCCGTACGCACGGTCACTGTTGCGTATCGCCGCGTCCGCCTCGAACGGTCGTGCCCGGCAAGCCCGTTCGAGCCCGAGGGGGTGTCACCGCGGACGCACGGGAAGTCGGGCGCCACGAGGGGCGCTCTACGCGCGTAGGGGCTAGAGTGCGGCAATGACGAGCCAGACCCACAGCGTCCCCACCGCGGACCAGATCCGCCGCGCCCCGAAGGTGCTGCTCCACGACCACCTCGACGGCGGGCTGCGCCCCGGCACGATCATCGAACTCGCCCGCGAGCAGGGCTACGAGGACCTTCCCGAGACCGAACCCGACAAGCTCGGCGTCTGGTTCCGGGAGGCCGCCGACTCCGGGTCCCTGGAGCGGTACCTGGAGACCTTCGCGCACACCTGCGCCGTCATGCAGACCCGGGAGGCCCTCTTCCGCGTCGCCGCCGAGTGCGCCGTCGACCTCGCCGAGGACGGCGTCGTGTACGCGGAGGTCCGCTACGCCCCCGAACAGCACCTGGAGGGCGGCCTCACCCTCGAAGAGGTCGTCGAGGCCGTCAACGCGGGCTTCCGCGAGGGCGAGCGGCTGGCCAGGGCGAACGGCCACCGCATCCGGGTCGGCGCCCTGCTCACCGCCATGCGGCACGCCGCCCGCTCCCTGGAGATCGCCGAACTCGCCAACGCCTACCGCGACTCCGGCGTCGTCGGCTTCGACATCGCGGGCGCCGAGGCCGGCTACCCGCCCACCCGCCACCTCGACGCCTTCGAGTACCTCAAGCGGGAGAACAACCACTTCACGATCCACGCCGGCGAGGCCTTCGGGCTGCCCTCCATCTGGCAGGCGCTCCAGTGGTGCGGCGCCGACCGCCTCGGCCACGGCGTCCGGATCATCGACGACATCGAGGTCGCGGACGACGGCTCGGTGAAGCTGGGGCGGCTCGCCGCCTACGTCCGCGACAAGCGGATCCCCCTGGAGATGTGCCCCTCCTCCAACCTCCAGACCGGCGCCGCCGCCTCGATCGGCGAGCACCCCATCGGGCTGCTCCGCACCCTGCACTTCCGCGCCACGGTCAACACCGACAACCGCCTCATGAGCGGCACCAGCATGAGCCGGGAATTCGAGCTGCTGACCGAGGCATTCGATTACACGCTCGACGACATGCAGTGGTTCACGGTCAATGCGATGAAATCAGCGTTCATTCCTTTCGATGAACGACTCGCCATGATCAATGAGGTCATCAAGCCCGGATACGCCGAGCTCCGGTCCGAATGGCTGTTCCAGCAGACCGCCGCGACCAGCGGATCTTCTGGTACGGAGGGCTGAACGGAACCCTCGTGGAGGGACGGAGGCGGCCGGGGAGGCACGACACCCGGCCGCTTTCCGGTGTTTGCGGCGGGGTCCACCGCTGGTTAGGTTGCGGAGCCGCTCTGCATTCCCCGTTCCCCGGATTTCCCCGCACGGCTTTCCCGAAGCCCCCGGATTCCCCCAAGGAAGATTCCCAGATGAAGCAGTCCGCCAAGAAGCTCGGTGTCGTCGCCCTCGGTGCCGCTTTCGCCGCTGCCGCCGCCGGCACGGCCTCCGCCGCCCCGGTCGCGCCCGCCGCCCCCGACGCGCTCGGCCTGGTGACCCAGACCGTGCCGCTGGGCGACGGCCTCACCGAGCTCCCCGACGGTGCCGCCGAGTCCCTCGGCGCCGGGCAGGGCGCCCTCGGCCAAGGCCTGGACCAGGTCACCCGGACCCTCCCGGCCGCCGCCGGCCAGGCCACCCAGAACCTCCCGCTCGCCTCCGCCACCGGCGCCCTCGGTGCCGCCCCGGTCGGCGGCCTCCTCGGCGGCCTGCCGCTGAACGGCCTCCCCCTGAACGGCCTGCCGCTCGGCTGACCCGGCCCGCGAGGCCCCGTACGCACACGCCGTACGACCCCGTACGCACGCCGAAGGGGCGCGCACCCGGAACCATCCCGGGCGCGCGCCCCTTCGGCGCGTGTCGGCGGCCCTACCAGGCCGTGCTCGCCGTCTTCCGCTCCGACGGCAGCAGCAGCCACAGCGCCGCGTAGAGCAGGAACTGCGGGCCCGGCAGCAGGCAGGACACCAGGAAGATCAGACGCATCGTCGTCGCGGAGGTGCCGAAGCGCCGGGCGAGCGCCGCGCACACACCGCCGATCACGCGTCCGTCACGGGGGCGGATGAGTGCGGCCATGGTGGGCTCCTTCAAGGTCGGTCCGGGAGCCGCTCCTCCGGGCTCCCGATGACTCCATACTGCCGTCGTGAAGGGGGACGAAACGTCGGTCTACCGGGCGATCGGGACCCTGGAAATCGTCGGGGTCGCACCCTGAGAACCCTCGTTCCGCAGCAGGGCGGAACCCCGGCCCCGGCCCGTCCCTCCGGAGGACCCCGGCCGGCCCGCCCCCGACCTGCGGCGCAGCCAGGTCCGCCCGGCCGGCACGAGGAGGAGGTGCGCGAGCACCACGCCCGCCGTGTTCAGGAGGACCGAGTCCACGTCCACGACCTGCCCCGGCACCGCGGTCTGCAACAGCTCCACCGCGAGCGACACCAGGGCCCCGGCGGCCGCCGTCCGGACCAGGGAGGCCCAGCCGGGCACGTCGAGCCGCCCGTCGGCCATCGGGAGCAGCACCCCCAGCGGGGCGAGCAGCAGCAGGCCCTCGCCGATCAGCCGGGCCGCCTCGGCGGAGCCCAGCGCGAGATCGGCCCGGAGGCCGTCCAGGGGGATCGTGTTCGGCGCGGTCACCCAGGCCACGTCCCGTGGGCGCAGGCTGACCCAGGCGACGAGCAGCAGATGCGCGAGGAGGAGGACGAACCCCGTCGCGCGGACGACCACGGCGGCACTGCCGCCCGAACCTTGACGCTGCACGCCCCCCAAGACGTGCCCGGGAGCGGAATCGGTTCCGCCGCGGGGCGACTCAGCCGGTCGGGGCCGCGGGGGGCGACCCCGGGACCGGCCCCGAGGGCGAGGCCGTCGCGGTCGCCGGCGGGGCCGTCGGCGGGACGGACTCCGGGCGCTCGCGCAGCTCCGCCGTGCAGCGGTAGCGCTTCGGCGCGTACGGACCGGGGCCGCCGAGCAGGACCGTGCGGTCGCCCGCGCCCGCCGAGCTCTCCCCGAAGGAGCAGACGAGCTGCGACAGCGCGACCGGCGCCAGGTCCTCCGGCTGCCGGCTCAGCCGCAGCGTGCCCACCGGGTCGCCCCGGTACCCGCCGCCCACCGTCAGCGGACCGCGCACCGCGGTCGTGAACCCGGCCCGCCGCTCGTCCTCCGACGGCGCCGCGAGGAGCTGCGCGAGCAGCAGCCGGGCCGTCCGCACCGGATCGGCGTCCGCCTTCCCCTCCGGCAGCGGCGACCGGCGGTCCACCGACTCCAGCTGCGAGCCGCAGACCAGGAACACCCGGACCGGCACGCCCGGGACCGAGGTCCCCGAGGCGCCGTCCTCGGCCGTCCTGCACGGCACCCGGGACGGGGCCGCGCCCGCGTCCACCGGGACCGACGTCGTCCTGATCCCGCATCCGGCGACCAGGGCGGCGAGCGCGAGCGCACCGGCCGCGCGCCCGAGGGTACGGTGCCTCACGCTTCCTCCACCTCTCCCCGACCGCTGCGGGTCCGCACCTCGCTGGTGATCCCGGAGGCGTCCAGGGGCAGCCGCAGCACGAACACCGCGCCGTCGACCTCCCCGTCCCCGCCCACCGAGTTCGAGGCCGTGATCGAACCGCCGTGGATCAGTGCGTTCTCCATGGCGATCGACAGGCCGAGACCGCTGCCGTCGGAGCGCGGCCGGGACGCGCTGGCCTTGTAGAAGCGGTCGAAGACGTGCGGCAGCACCTCCTCGGGGATGCCGGGGCCGTGGTCGCGGACCGCGATGACCAGCTCCCCGTCCTCCGTGCGCACCGACACCCGCACCGGCGAACCGCCGTGCTTGAGCGCGTTCCCGATCAGGTTCGCCAGGATCACGTCGAGCCGGCGCGGATCGAGCGGCACCACGATCCCGCGCTCGGCGTCCAGGTCCACCGCGTCCAGCCACGCGCGCGCGTCCACGCACGCGGTGATCTGGTCGGCGATGTCCACCTCGTCGAGGACGAGCCGCGCGGTGCCCGCGTCGAAGCGGGTCACCTCCATCAGGTTCTCCACCAGGTCGTTCAGCCGCCGGGTCTCGCTCACCACGAGCGCCACCGCCGGCGCGATCATCGGGTCCAGGGAGTCCTGCTCGTCCTCCAGGACCTCCGTGACGGCCGTCAGCGCGGTCAGCGGGGTCCGCAGCTCGTGCGACATGTCGGCCACGAAGCGGCGGCTGGACTCCTCCCGCGCGCTCATGTCCGCGACCTTCTTCTGCAACGACTCGGCCGCCCCGTTGAACGTACGGGTCAGATCGGCCAGTTCGTCCGCGCCGGTCACCCGCAGCCGGGTGTCCAGCTTGCCCTCGCCGAGCTGCCGGGCCGCCTCCCCGAGCCGGTGCACCGGACGCAGCACGGTCGTCGCCGCGACCTGCGCGAGCAGCACCGAACCGGCCACCGCGAGCGCGGTGGCGATCCCGAGCGACCAGGCCAGCGAGTTCAGGTCGGCCTTCTCCGCCGCCAGCGACTTGAACATGTAGCCGGCCGGACCGCCGCCGTCGATCCGCACTCCGCCGACCAGGTACGGCGTCCCATTCCGCTCCGTCCGCTGCCAGAACAGGTGGTACGGGTACGGGTTGGCGTCCGTCACCGGCCGCCGGGTGTCCACGGCGTCGCGCAGCGGACGCGGCACGTCGGCCAGGGTGAAGTCGTCCGGGTCCGAGGCGCCCACGATCGGCTTGCCCTCGTCCCGCTCGCCGAGCAGCAGCACCTGGTAGCCGGCGCTGCCGCTCGCCATCTGCTCGGCGGTCCGCCGCAGGTCCTCCTGGCCGGGCCGCAGCGGCAGCGTCGCCACCCGGTTCTGCATCTCCTGCCGGAAGTCGTTGAGCGCCCCGTCCTGGGTGCGGGTGAGCACCGCCTCGCGGTTGAGCCAGTACGCGATGCCGGAGGCGGCGACGGCCGCGGTGAGCGCGACCAGGGCGAAGACGACGACGAGCCGCAGGCGCAGGCTGGAGAGGCGCAGCCGCGCGAGGATCCCTCGGCTCACGCAGGGACGTCCAGCCGGTAGCCGACGCCGCGCACGGTGCGGATCAGGGTCGGCGAGGACGGCACGTCCTCCACCTTGGCGCGCAGCCGCTGCACACAGGCGTCGACGAGCCGCGAGTCGCCCAGGTAGTCGTGCTCCCACACGAGCCGCAGCAACTGCTGCCGGGACAGCGCCTGTCCGGGCCGCCGGCTCAGCTCCAGGAGCAGCCGCAGCTCGGTCGGGGTGAGCTGGAGGTCCTCGCCGTTCTTGGTGACCGTCATCGCCGACCGGTCGATGACCAGCGAGCCGTACGTCGCCGAGTCCGTCGACTCCCGCTCCCCGCGCCGCAGCACGGCCCGGATGCGGGCGTCCAGCACCCGGCCCTGCACGGGCTTGACGACGTAGTCGTCGGCCCCGGACTCCAGGCCCACGACCACGTCGATGTCGTCGCTGCGCGCGGTCAGCAGGATGATCGGCAGCTGATCGGTCCGGCGGATCCGCCGGCAGACCTCGAAGCCGTCGATGCCGGGCAGCATGACGTCGAGCACGACCAGATCCGGCCGCTGCTCGCGCAGCAGCTGGAGACCGTCCTCGCCCGTGGCGGCGGTGGCCACCCGGTGGCCCTGCCGGGACAGGGACAGTTCGAGGGCCGTGCGGATGGCGTCGTCGTCCTCGATCAGCAACAGAAAAGGCACGACAGCATTCTGTCTCATTCGGCCCTCCGAGTTCGACCGTCAAGGTGATGCCCGCCGCCACGCTTCCTCGACGGCCCCTGTGACACGCCTGTGACAGTCGGCGGACAACGCCATGAAGTCCCCCGGGCAAGCTTCTTGGCACACGGACCGAAACACACTCCAGCCGACGGGGGGCGCGAGATGAACGCACTGCACAGCACCAGCTCAAGCGCAGTTGTCACGCGTCTCCACGACGTCGTGCGGAGCACGGAGAAGTCCGGCGCGGTGACCGGGGGTACCTCCCTGCTCGAGCGAAGCCGAGAGCTTGGGGGAGGACGGGGGTGCGTTCGCAGCGTCGGACGTCAGCGCAAGGCGCCGTACATGGTGGCCGTCGCTGACGGGGGAGCGGTGTACGGGGAGGCCACGGGGGAACGCCCCAGCTGTTCGGAGGCCGAGTTCACGGCCTACGTCCAGGAGCGTCGGGCCTCCCTGTACGCCACCGCCTACCACCTCACCGGTGACCGTTTCGAGGCCGAGGACCTGCTCCAGAGCGCGCTGTTCTCCACGTACCGCGCCTGGGACCGGATCAGCGACAAGGCCGCGGTCGGCGGGTACCTCCGCCGGACCATGACCAATCTGCACATCAGCGCCTGGCGCCGCCGCAAGCTCAACGAGTACCCCACCGAGGAGCTGCCGGAGACGGTCGGCGAGACGGACGCGATGCGGGGCACGGAGCTGCGCGCGGTCCTGTGGCAGGCGCTGGCCCGGCTGCCCGAGCTCCAGCGCACGATGCTGGTGCTCCGGTACTACGAGGGCCGGACCGATCCGGAGATCGCGGAGATCCTGGACATCAGTGTCGGCACGGTGAAGTCGAGCATCTGGCGCTCGCTGCGGCGACTGCGCGAGGACGAGGTGCTGAGCTTCGGCCGTGACGAGGAGGAGTCCTTCGGCGAGCTGGTGGCCTGAAGGCTGGGGGGAAAGACCCCCGGGAGCCCACGGGGGAAACGGGGCTCGCGGGGGACCACGGGGGAACGTGGGGGGACCGTACGGGGGTACGGGGGAAAAGGAAGAAGCGGATCGTACGGGCCCGGGGGTCTCGTACGGTCCGCTTCTTGCGTGTCGGGGGAAAGCCCCTACGGGCGGGTGGCCGGGGTGCGGTGACGGCCCGCCGCGGCGGCGGCCAGCCGGCCCAGGGCCTCCGGCTTGGCACAGGGGTGGGCGCCCAGCTCCGCCTGGCGGGCCACGATCGCGCGCTCGGCCCGCATCAGGCGCCAGCCCCGGCGCAGCAGGAACGGCACCGACTTGCGGCCCTCCCTGAGGTCCCGGGCCAGACGGCGGCGGAACGTCGTCGAGGGACGGCCGCGCAGACAGATCGCATCGGCCAGGACGCCGAGGTCGCGGCAGCGGGCCACGATCTCCGCCGCGAAGATCCCCTCCGCCACGAACAGCGGGGTCCGCCCGATGTCCAGCCCCTCCCGGCCCGTCCGGGAGCTGGTGGCGAGGTCGTACACGGGGACGTCGGTCCGCCCCGTACGGCACAGCGCGACGACGGCGGAGACGGCGGCGTCCGCGTCCCAGGACTGCGGCGAGTCCCAGTCGATGTCCGGACTGCCGTCGACGAGCGGGAGCGACGGGTCGTCGTGCTCCTTGTAGAAGTCGTCGAGGCGCAGGACCGGGAGGCCGGTGACGGCGGCGAGGGACGACTTGCCGGAGCCGGAGGGGCCCGTCAGCAGGACGACCCGGGTCGGGATCGGTTGGGAACTCACGGAACACCAGTGTGAGGCATTCCCCCGTGCAGGGGACCCTCAGGGAGGGCGTTGGTATCGGGCGTCACACCTCCACTACTGTCGGTGTCCGCCCGAACACCCCCTGGAAGGAACGCCATGGCGCGTCACGCAGCCCCCAGCACCTCCCGTCGCAGCGCCCTGCTCAAGGCCGGACTCACCGTCACGGCGGCGGGCGCCGCGCTGGTCGGCGCGGGGGCCGGGGCCCAGGCCGCCGCCCCGCTGCCGCTGCCGGTCGGCTCCCTGACGCAGACGGACACGGCGGCGGCCGGCGCGGGTGCGCTCAGCGGGGTCGGCCACGCCCTGGGCCCGCTGACCCGGCTCCAGCTCGACCCGCTGGCCAACACCGGCGTCGACCCCCTCGACAACGGACTCGGCACCCAGGTCGCCGACTTCAAGCCGGTCGGCACGAACCTGGTCACCGACCACCTCACCAAGGGCGGGGCCGTGGCGGACCTGCCGGTGGTCGGACCGCTGTCGCAGGGGCTGCTCCCGTAACGCGGACGTGCGGAAGGGCCCCCGGGGTCGTCCCGGGGGCCCTTGCCGTACGCGTCTTCTAGTACGAGGAGCCGGAGGCGCCCAGGCTGCCCGTCGGGTGCCAGACCGTCTTCGTCTCCAGGAACGCGGTCATGCGGTCCGTGCCCGGGGACTCCGCGAAGTCCTCGGTGCGGCGGCGCAGCACACGCTTCAGGTTGTCCGCCGCCGCGATCTCAAGCTCGCGGGCGAGGTCGTCGTCGGACGCGCCCGTCAGGTCGATCGCGTTGACGTCCTGGTGGGCCGCGAGGTGCGGGCCCATCTCGGAGGCCTTGCCGGAGAGGATGTTGACCACGCCGCCCGGCAGGTCGGAGGTGGCGAGCACCTCGCCCAGGGAGAGCGCGGGCAGCGGGTACCTCTCGCTCGCGACCACCACGGCCGTGTTGCCCGTCGCGATCACCGGGGCGATCACCGAGACCAGACCGAGGAAGGACGAGTCCTGCGGGGCCAGGACCGTGACGACACCGGTCGGCTCGGGGGTGGAGAGGTTGAAGTACGGGCCCGCGACCGGGTTGGCGCCGCCCACGACCTGGGCGATCTTGTCGGTCCAGCCCGCGTACCAGACCCAGCGGTCGATCGCGGCCTCGACGACCGCAGCCGCCTTGTTCTTGGACAGGCCCTCGGCGTCCGCGACCTCGTGCACGAACTGGCCCTTGCGGCCCTCCAGCATCTCGGCGACGCGGTAGAGGATCTGGCCGCGGTTGTACGCGGTCGCGCCCGCCCAGCCGCCGAAGGCCTTGCGGGCGGCGACGACCGCGTCACGGGCATCCTTGCGGGAGGAGAGCGGGGCGTTCGCCAGCCACTTGCCCTTGGGGTCGGTCACCTCGTACACCCGCCCGCTCTCGGACCGCGGGAACTTCCCGCCCACGTACAGCTTGTAGGTCTTGAAGACGCTCAGACGGTTCACGTCAGACATCGAGGTAGGCCTCCAGACCGTGACGGCCGCCCTCGCGGCCGAAGCCCGACTCCTTGTAGCCGCCGAAGGGCGAGGTCGGGTCGAACTTGTTGAACGTGTTGGCCCAGACGACTCCGGCCCGGAGCTTGTTCGCCACCGCGAGGATGCGGGAGCCCTTCTCCGTCCAGATGCCCGCCGACAGGCCGTACTGGCTGTTGTTGGCCTTCGCCACGGCCTCGTCGGGCGTGCGGAAGGACAGCACCGACAGGACCGGGCCGAAGATCTCGTCGCGGGCGACGGTGTGCGCCTGCGTGACGTTCGTGAAGAGCGTCGGGGCGAACCAGTAGCCGGCGGACGGGATCTCGCAGGCGGCGGTCCAGCGCTCGGCGCCCTCCGCCTCGCCCTGCTCGACCAGGGTGGTGATGCGGGCCAGCTGCTCGGAGGAGTTGATGGCGCCGATGTCGGTGTTCTTGTCCAGCGGGTCGCCGAGGCGGAGGGTGCTCAGGCGGCGCTTGAGGCTGTCGAGCAGCTCGTCCTGGATCGACTCCTGGACCAGGAGGCGCGAGCCCGCGCAGCAGACCTGGCCCTGGTTGAAGAAGATGCCGTTGACGATGCCCTCGACGGCCTGGTCGATCGGGGCGTCGTCGAAGACGATGTTGGCGCCCTTGCCGCCCAGCTCCAGGGTGACCTTCTTGTCCGTGCCCGCGACGGAGCGCGCGATGGCCTTGCCGACGGCGGTCGAGCCGGTGAAGGCGACCTTGTTCACGTCGGGGTGCTCGACGAGCGCGGCGCCGGCGTCCCCGTACCCGGGAAGGATGTTGACGACGCCCTTCGGCAGCCCCGCCTGGCGGCAGACGTCCGCGAAGAACAGGGCGGAGAGCGGGGTCGTCTCGGCCGGCTTCAGGACGACCGTGTTGCCGGTCGCGAGCGCCGGGGCGATCTTCCACGCCAGCATGAGCAGCGGGAAGTTCCACGGGATGACCTGGCCGGCCACGCCCAGCGGCCTCGGGTCCGCGCCGTAGCCCGCGTGGTCGAGCTTGTCGGCCCAGCCCGCGTAGTAGAAGAAGTGCGCGGCGACCAGCGGGAGGTCCGCGTCGCGGGTCTCCTTGATCGGCTTGCCGTTGTCCAGGGTCTCCAGGACGGCCAGCTCGCGGCTGCGCTCCTGGATGATCCGGGCGATCCGGAAGAGGTACTTGGCGCGCTCGGAGCCGGGCAGCGCGGACCACTTCTCGAAGGCCCTGCGGGCGGCCTTGACCGCGCGGTCGACGTCCTCGGCGCCCGCGCGGGCGACCTCGGACAGGACCTCCTCGGTGGAGGGGGAGACGGTCTTGAAGACCTTGCCGTCGGCCGCCTCGACGAACTCGCCGTCGATGAACAGGCCGTAGGAGGGGGCGATGTCGACGACGGACCGGGACTCGGGCGCCGGCGCGTACTCGAATGCGGATGCCATGGTGATCAGTCCACCGTCACGTAGTCGGGGCCGGAGTAGCGGCCGGTCGCCAGCTTCTGGCGCTGCATCAGGAGGTCGTTGAGCAGGCTGGAGGCGCCGAAGCGGAACCAGTGGTTGTCCAGCCAGTCCTCGCCCACGGTCTCGTTGACGAGCACCAGGAACTTGATCGCCTCCTTGGTGTTGCGGATGCCGCCGGCCGGCTTCACGCCGATCTGCACGCCGGTCTGCGCGCGGAAGTCGCGCACGGCCTCCAGCATGAGGAGCGTGTTGGCCGGGGTGGCGTTGACCGCGACCTTGCCGGTCGAGGTCTTGATGAAGTCCGCGCCGGCCATCATGCCGAGCCAGGAGGCGCGGCGGATGTTGTCGTACGTGGACAGCTCGCCGGTCTCGAAGATCACCTTGAGGCGGGCGCGGTCGCCGCACTCCGCCCTGATCGCGGCGATCTGCTCGAAGACCTCCAGGTAGCGACCGGCGAGGAAGGCGCCGCGGTCGATGACCATGTCGATCTCGTCGGCCCCGGCGGCGATGGCGTCGGCGGTGTCGGCGAGCTTCACGGGGAGCGCGGCGCGGCCGGCCGGGAAGGCAGTGGCGACCGAGGCGACCTTGACGCCGGAGCCCGCGAGGACGGCCTTGGCGGTGGCCACCATGTCGGGGTAGACGCAGACGGCGGCGGTCGTCGGGGTCGTGCGGTCGGTCGGATCGGGGTTGACGGCCTTGGCGGCGAGCGCCCGGACCTTGCCCGGGGTGTCCGCGCCTTCGAGCGTCGTCAGGTCGATCATGGAGATGGCCAGGTCGATGGCGTACGCCTTGGCCGTGGTCTTGATCGAGCGGGTGCCGAGGGACGCGGCGCGCGCCTCCAGGCCGACGGCGTCGACGCCGGGCAGCCCGTGGAGGAAGCGGCGCAGCGCACTGTCGGACGTGGTCACGTCGGCGAATGCGGGTGCTGCGGATGCAGTGGTGGGCATGGTCACCAGTCGAGCATATCTACGCGCGTAGCGACCTGTACAGGGGGCGGGGGGTCATGGAGCCCGAGGTCACAGACGGACCTGCGGGAGCGGTCGCCCGCGCCCGGCCCGAACCGCGCCTGGTCGTCCGCGCCCGGCCCGGGCCGCGTCCGATCAGCCGCACCCGGTCCGAACCGCGTCCCGTCGCCCGTGGCGGCGAGTCGGTCGGCGGTCGTCGTTCCGGTGGTGCCGCTCCGGTGGTCGCCGTTCCCCGCGGTCGGCCCCTGCCCGTGCGGGCCGCCCGAGCCCCCGTCCGCCCGCTGAGGCAGAATCGCGGCATGACGACCCCCGAGCCGACCCCCGAGCCGAGCCGCGAGCCCAGCCCCGGGTCGACCCCTGAGCAGCCCTACGCCGACCGGGCCTTCCGGTCGCCCCTCGGGATCGCGAGCGGCGTGTTCCTGCTCGCGCTCACGGCCGTGTTCGCCGGTGACGCGATGGTCCGCGGCGAGGGCCGGGCCCCCTGGCTCGCGCTCGCGGGCCTCGTCCTGGCCGTGCCGCTGATCGTCGCCTTCACGATCCGGCCCGCCGTGTACGCCGACGACCGCCGGCTCCGGGTCCGCAACCCGTTCCGGTCGATCACGCTGCCCTGGGCCTCCGTCGCCGACGTCCGCGCCGGCTACTCCAGCGAGGTCTTCACCCAGGAGGGCGAGAAGTACCAGCTCTGGGCCGTCCCCGTCTCGCTGCGCCAGCGCAAGAAGGCCGCCCGCCGGGCCGCCCGCGCCTCCCAGGACGACCCCCACGGCCGTACCTCCGTCACCGCCGACGTACGGCAGAACGCCGCGCGCACCGCGCCCACCGACCAGACCGTCGCCGACCTGCGCGAGCTCGCCGAGCGGCACGGCGGGAGCCCGGAGGCGCAGGGCGAGCCGCAGGTGCGCTGGGCGTACGAGATCATCGCGCCCGCCGTCGCCGGGCTGCTGCTCCTGGTGATCCTGGGCGCGACGGGCTGAGCGCCCGCCCTCCCGGACACGCGTCGGGGCCGGTACGGAATCCGCTTCCGTACCGGCCCCGACGCATGTACCGGGGGCCTACAGTCCCGCGGCCGCCGACAGGTCCCGCTTGAGCGCGCCGAGCAGCTCCGCCGCCGTGGCGCGGGCCGCCGGCAGCGCGTCCGCGCCGGCCACCGGGACCACGACCTCCAGGTAGCACTTGAGCTTGGGCTCGGTGCCGCTGGGGCGCACGATCACCCGGGCCCGGTAGTCGCCCTCCAGGTGGTAGCGCAGCCCGTCCGTGGGCGGCAGCGCCTCCGTGCCCTTGGTCAGGTCCTCGGCCGAGACCACCGTCAGACCGGCCAGGGAGACCGGCGGGCGCTCGCGCAGCGCGGCCATCGCGTTCGCGATGATCCCCAGGTCCTCGACCCGCACCGACAGCTGGTCCGTGGCGTGCAGCCCGTGCTCCACCGCCAGGTCGTCCAGGAGGTCGGTCAGGGACCGGCCCTCCTCCTTGAGCACCGAGGCCAGCTCGGTGACGAGCAGCGCGGCCGTGACGCCGTCCTTGTCGCGGACGCCCTCCGGGTCGACGCAGTAGCCGAGCGCCTCCTCGTAGCCGTACCGCAGGCCCTCGACGCGGGCGATCCACTTGAAGCCGGTCAGCGTCTCCTCGTACCCGACGCCCGCGGCCTCCGCGATCCGGCCGAGCAGCGAGGACGAGACGATCGACTCGGCGAAGACGCCGGTGACGCCCCTGCGCACCAGGTGCGCGGCGAGCAGCGCGCCGACCTCGTCGCCCCGGAGCATCCGCCAGCCGCCCTCGGCGTCCGGGTCCGGCACGGCCACCGCGCAGCGGTCGGCGTCCGGGTCGTTGGCGATCACCAGGTCCGGGGCCACGGCGCGGGCCGCCTCGAAGGCGAGGTCCATCGCGCCCGGCTCCTCCGGGTTCGGGAAGGCGACCGTCGGGAAGTCCGGGTCCGGGTCGGCCTGCTCGGCCACCAGGGCGGGCGGCGGGAAGCCGGCGCGCGCGAACGCGGCCGTCAGGACGTCCTTGCCGACGCCGTGCATGGCCGTGTAGACGGTCCGCGCGGTACGGGGGGAGCCGGGGGTCAGGACCGCGTCCGTACGCTCCAGGTAGGCGTCGAGCACCTCGTCGCCGAGGGTCTCCCAGCCGTCCTCCGGACGCGGCACGTCGTGCAGCGAGCGGACGGCGGCGATCTCGGCGGCGATCTCCGCGTCGGCGGGCGGCACGATCTGCGAGCCGTCGCCCAGGTAGACCTTGTAGCCGTTGTCGCGCGGCGGGTTGTGGCTCGCGGTCACCTCGACGCCGGCGACGGCGCCCAGATGTCTTATGGCGTACGCGAGGACGGGCGTCGGCAGCGGGCGGGGGAGCAGCGCGGCGCGCAGCCCGGCGCCGGTCATCACGGCGGCGGTGTCGCGGGCGAAGTCGGCGGACTTGTGGCGGGCGTCGTAGCCGATGACGACGAGGCCGCCGTCCTGCCCCTTCGCCCTCAGGTACGCGGCGAGGCCGGCGGCGGCGCGGATGACCACCGAGCGGTTCATCCGCATGGGTCCCGCGCCCAGCTCGCCCCGGAGCCCGGCCGTGCCGAACTGGAGCGTGCCGGCGAACCGGACGGCGAGCTCGTCCGTCGTACCGGCCGCACCGGCCTCGATGAGCCGCGCGAGTTCCTCGCGGGTCTCCTGGTCGGGGTCCTCGTCGAGCCATGCCTGGGCCCGGGTGAGGAGGTCGTCGTCCTGCGTCACGGTGTGCCTTTCGGAGGTGCGGGGCCTTTTGCGGGGCGGGGGGGCCTGGTGCCGGGAGTGGTGGGGCGGGTGTTGGTGGGTGCCGGTGGGTGGGCGGGTGCGTGCGTGCCGCTGCGCGGAGCCTTTCCCCACCCCGCCCCTTCCCGTAACCGGGGCTCCGCCCCGGACCCCGCGCCTCAAACGCCGGCGGGGCTGAACTCCAGCCCGTCCGGCGTTTGAGGACACGGCCGAAGGCCGTACGGGGTCCGGGGGCTCGCCCCCGGTTTCGGGAAGGGGCAGGGTGGGGGAGAGGTCCCGCGCAGCCCGCCCTCGCCGAATCGGCGGTCGGAGGCCGCCACAGCGTCCCGAAGCCCGTTCGGCCCCCAGGGGCCGAACGGTGCGAGGGACGCGAAAAAGGGCTAGATCCGGTCCAGGACCCGCGTCAGCAGTTCGCCCATCCGCGCCGCCGAGTCCCGCCCCGCCTGGAGGACCTCCTCGTGGTTCAGCGGCTCGCCCGAGAGCCCCGCCGCCAGGTTGGTGACGAGCGAGATGCCCAGGACCTCGGCGCCGGCCTCGCGGGCCGCGATGGCCTCCAGGACGGTGGACATGCCGACGAGGTCGCCGCCCATGACGCGGACCATGTTGATCTCGGCCGGGGTTTCGTAGTGCGGGCCGGGGAACTGCACGTAGACGCCCTCTTCGAGGGTCTCGTCGACCTCCTTGCACAGCGCGCGCAGCCGCGGCGAGTACAGGTCGGTGAGGTCCACGAAGTTCGCGCCGACGATCGGCGAGGCCGCCGTCAGGTTGATGTGGTCGCTGATCAGGACCGGCTGGCCGGGGCGCATGCCCTCGCGCAGACCGCCGCAGCCGTTGGTCAGGACGACGGTCTTGCAGCCGGCGGCGACGGCGGTGCGCACGCCGTGGGCGACGGAGGCGACGCCCCGGCCCTCGTAGAAGTGGGTGCGGCCCAGGAAGACCAGGGCGCGCTTCTCGCCGATCTTGTACGAGCGGATCTTGCCGCCGTGGCCCTCGACGACCGGCGGCGGGAAGCCGGGGAGCTCGGTCACCGGGAACTCGGCCTCGGGGGCGCCGAGGGCGTCGACGGCGGGCGCCCAGCCCGAGCCCATGACCAGGGCGACGTCGTGGCTCTCGACTCCGGTCAGCTCGCGAAGGCGTGCGGCAGCGGCCTCGGCGGCCTCGTACGGGGTGGCAGTTGCGTTCACTGACTTCTCTCGCCTCGGGGAGGGGAGTCCGAGGCGGGCCCCGGACGATTTGATACCCGAAGAAGCGTAGCCGGAGAATCCCTACGCGCGTAGATGACGGTGCTGACGGACATGCGATCGTTGTCTTGTCGTTTCCGACGAAAACCGGAGCGTGCCGGTCCGACGACGGGCGGCCGGCGGCCCGGGGGACGGCTCAGCAGGGGCGCTTGCGCAGCTCCATCACGTAGTCGTGCGGCGCGCCCGCCGACTCGGCCGCGTCCGCGATCTCGCCCAGGTAGCGGGCCGACGGGAGCCCGCCCTCGTATCCGTTGAGCACGTACACCCAGGCGGGTTCCTCGCCGTCCAGGGTGTGCGCCCGCACCCGCATGCGCCGGTAGACGTCGAGGCCCACGCCCTCCCAGCGGTCCATGGAGTCCTCGTCCATCGGCGCGATGTCGTACAGGGCCACGAAGACCTGGGAGCGGGGGGCCTCCACGATGGTGGCGAGGGCTCCCTCCCACCCCATCTGCTCCCCGCCGAAGGTGAGCCGCCAGCCGTTCAGCCAGCCGGTCCCGCGCAGCGGGGAGTGCGGTGCGCGGCGGCTCATCAGCCGCGCGTCCAGGTTGCCGGCGAAAGCGGCGTAGAGGGACATGGGACCGAGGGTACGGGAGGGTGCGGAGGGACGGCCCGCCTTCCGGAAGCGCCGCCGGACCCCTTCGGAGGCCCCGCCGCGTGGCCGCGCCTGACGTGCGGGACAATGGGGCACGCACTTGAAGCGTGCGGGACAATGGCGTACGCACTGCACCCCAGCGGGGGGACCCCCCGGCAGAACGAGAGCGCGAGGCGTAGATCCCAGTGACCCGGATCGTGATCATCGGCGGCGGACCCGGCGGATACGAGGCGGCCCTGGTGGGCGCCCAACTCGGCGCGGAGGTGACCGTCGTCGACACCGACGGCCTCGGCGGCGCGTCCGTCCTGACCGACTGCGTCCCCTCCAAGACCCTGATCGCCACCGCCGAGGTGATGACCACCTTCGACTCCTCGTACGAGGAGCTGGGCATCATCGTCGCGGACGACACCCCGCACATCGACCAGGCCGCCCGGGTCGTGGGCGTCGACCTCGGCAAGGTCAACCGGCGGGTGAAGCGCCTCGCGCTCGCCCAGTCCCACGACATCACCGCCTCGGTCACCCGCGCGGGCGCCCGCGTGCTGCGCGGCCGCGGCCGGCTCTCCGGCCGGCAGGCGATGGACGGCTCCCGCCAGGTGGTCGTGACCGCCGCCGACGGCACCGAGGAGACGCTGACCGCGGACGCCGTGCTGATCGCGACCGGCGGCCACCCGCGCGAGGTGCCCGACGCCGCGCCCGACGGCGAGCGCATCCTGAACTGGACCCAGGTCTACGACCTCAAGGAGCTCCCCGAGGAGCTCATCGTGGTCGGCTCCGGCGTCACCGGCGCCGAGTTCGCCGGCGCCTACCAGGCGCTCGGCTCCCGGGTCACCCTGGTCTCCAGCCGCGACCGCGTCCTGCCCGGCGAGGACCCGGACGCCGCCGCCGTCCTGGAGGACGTCTTCCGGCGCCGCGGCATGAACGTCATGGCCCGCTCCCGCGCCCAGTCCGCCAAGCGGGTCGGCGACCGGGTCGAGGTCACCCTCGCGGACGGCCGGGTCATCTCCGGCACCCACTGCCTGATGGCCGTCGGCGCGATCCCGAACTCGGCCGGCATGGGCCTGGAGGAGGCGGGCGTGCGCCTCAAGGACTCCGGGCACATCTGGACCGACCGGGTCTCCCGCACCTCCGCCCCCGGCGTCTACGCGGCCGGCGACGTCACGGGCGTCTTCGCGCTCGCCTCGGTCGCCGCCATGCAGGGCCGGATCGCGATGTACCACTTCCTGGGCGACGCGGTGACCCCGCTCAACCTGAAGACGGTCTCCTCGAACGTCTTCACCGACCCCGAGATCGCCACCGTCGGCTACACCCAGGCCGACGTGGACGCGGGCAAGATCGACGCCAAGGTCGTCAAGCTGCCGCTGCTGCGCAACCCGCGCGCGAAGATGCAGGGCATCCGGGACGGCTTCGTCAAGATCTTCTGCCGTCCGGGCACCGGCATCGTGGTCGGCGGCTGCGTCGTCGCCCCGCGCGCGAGCGAACTGATCCATCCGATCTCGATCGCGGTCGACAACAATCTGACCGTCGAACAGATCGCAAATGCTTTCACCGTGTACCCCTCCCTGTCGGGCTCGATCGCGGAAGTGGCACGGCAGTTGCAGACCCGAAAGTCGGCGGGCGACGCCTAGTCGCCGCGTCCGGCCCGGCTCCCGCCTGCGGGAACGGTTCGCCGACTCGGACAACCCCCGGCAAGCCGGGGCATAGAACGATCAATGACGGGGCCTCCCATACCACTTGGGGGCCCCGTCCGTGCGCAACTTCTGCAATTCGCCGCATACTGCTGAAAAGCATCGCGCGGCCACGTTACTGTCAGTTTCGTGTTCGCTGCAGAACGTCGCCAGTTGATCCTCGAAATGGTGCGCGCCAACGGAGCCGTGTCGCTCCGTGAGCTCGCCCGCGTCGTCCAGACCTCGGAGGTGACCGTACGGAGGGACGTACGGGCCCTGGAGGCAGAAGGACTCCTCGACCGCCGCCACGGCGGTGCGGTGTTGCCGGGCGGATTCACGCGAGAATCCGGCTTCCCGCAGAAATCCCATCTCGCGACCGCGGAGAAGACGGCCATCGCCGACGTCGCGGCGAGCCTCGTCGAAGAGGGCGAGGCCATCGTCGTCGGCGCCGGGACGACCACGCAGGAGCTGGCCCGCCGGCTCGCCCGCGTGCCCGGCCTGACCGTGGTCACCAACTCCCTGCTCGTCGCCCAGGCCCTCGCCCACGCCAACCGGGTCGAGGTCGTCATGACCGGCGGCACCCTGCGCGGCTCCAACTACGCGCTCGTGGGCAGCGGGGCCGAGCAGTCGCTCCAGGGGCTGCGGGTCTCCCGGGCCTTCCTCTCCGGGAGCGGCCTGACCGCCGAGCGCGGCCTGTCCACCTCCAACATGCTCTCCGCGAGCGTGGACCGGGCGCTGGTCCAGGCGGCGGCCGAGGTCGTGGTCCTCGCCGACCACACCAAGCTGGGCTCCGACACCATGTTCCAGACGGTGCCCACGGACGTGATCACCCGTCTGGTCACCGACGAGCCCCCGGCCCACGACGAGCGGGCCGCCACCGAGCTCCAGGCCCTCGCGGACCAGGGCGTGCAGATCGCCGTCGCGGGCACGGGCGGCGCCGGCTCCGCCGGAGGTGACCAGCTCCCCCCGGGCGCCCGGCCCCGCCGTGACGTGCCCCTCCCGGTCCAGCGCGGCCGGATGGCGGCGGGCCAGTTCCGGGGCCCGGGCGGCGGCCTTGCCGCGGAGACGCTGGAGCGCACGGCCCGGGTCGCGGACCTGCGCCGCCGCTGAGGGCCGAGGGGCCGTAAGCCGCAGCCGTACGCCGAGGGACCCTCCCCCGGGGGTCCCGCGCCCGGAGCCGTACGCGGCTCGGAGACGTACGCACCCCGCAGCCGTACGCGGCCCGGAACCGCGCGTGTCTCCGTACGCGTACGCGCGCGCGTGCCTCAGGCCTCGATGCCCCGCAGCGTCAGCTCCAGCAGGCGGTCCGCCAACTCCCGGTCCTCCGGGCACTGTTCCGCCGTCAGCGCGATCGCGTTGGTGAGCTGCATCAGATCGCCGATCGACACGTCGGCCCGCACCCGGCCCGCCTCCCGGGCCCGGACGAGCAGCCGCTCGCCCGCCGCGCGCAGCGGGTCGCTGCACCCGGAGAGCGCCGAACTCCGGTCGTACGAGGCGGACATCAGCGCGTGCGCGAGGCCCCGGTACTCGCCCGCGTGGGCGACCAGGGCCCGCAGCCACTCCACGAGCGCCCGGCACGGCTCGTCGGCGTCCGCCAGCGCGCGCGAGCGGTCGAGGAGTTCCGCCAGGGCCTCCTGGAAGACGCCGTTCAACAGGTCGGCGCGGGTGGGGAAGTGGCGGTAGAGGGTGCCGATGCCCACGCCCGCGCGGCGCGCGATCTCCTCCAGGGGCGCGTCGGCGCCCCGGCCGGCGAAGGCGGCGCGGGCCTCGGCGAGCAGGCGTTCGTGGTTGCGGCGTGCGTCGGCGCGCATGGGTGACGGAGGCCCTCCACTCGGCGAAGGGCCCGCAGGCGGCTGCCTGCGGGCCCTCCGTACCGTACTGGGTGCGGCGTCAGTCCTTGATGTCGCAGATGGAGGCGCCGGAGGTGACCGAGGCGCCGACCTCGGCGTTGAGGCCCTTGACGGTGCCGGAGCGGTGCGCGTTGAGCGGCTGCTCCATCTTCATGGCCTCCAGGACGACGATCAGGTCGCCCTCCTTGACCTCTTGGCCCTCCTCGACCGCGACCTTCACGATCGTGCCCTGCATCGGGGAGGCGAGGGTGTCGCCCGAGGCCGCCGGGCCGGACTTCTTCGCCGCGCGGCGCTTGGGCTTCGCGCCGGCCGCCAGACCGGTGCGGGCCAGGGACATGCCCAGCGACGACGGCAGCGAGACCTCCAGGCGCTTGCCGCCGACCTCGACGACGATCGTCTCGCGGCCCGACTCGTCCTCGTCGGCGTCCGCGCCGGCCGGGGCGAAGGGCTTGATCTCGTTGACGAACTCCGTCTCGATCCACCGGGTGTGGACCCGGAACGGGTCCGCGGTGAACGCCGGGTCGACCACGACCGCGCGGTGGAACGGGATGGCGGTGGCCATGCCCTCGACCTTGAACTCCGCCAGGGCGCGCGAGGCGCGCTGGAGGGCCTGCTCGCGGGTGGCGCCGGTGATGACCAGCTTGGCCAGCAGCGAGTCCCAGGCCGGGCCGATGACCGAGCCGGACTCCACGCCCGCGTCCAGACGCACGCCGGGGCCGGTCGGGGGCTGGAAGAGGGTGACGGTGCCGGGGGCCGGGAGGAAGTTGCGGCCCGGGTCCTCGCCGTTGATGCGGAACTCGAAGGAGTGACCGCGGATCTCCGGGTCGCCGTAGCCGAGCTCCTCGCCGTCGGCGATCCGGAACATCTCGCGGACCAGGTCGATGCCCGTGACCTCCTCGGTCACCGGGTGCTCGACCTGGAGGCGGGTGTTGACCTCCAGGAAGGAGATCGTGCCGTCCAGGCCCACGAGGAACTCGACCGTGCCGGCGCCGACGTAGCCGGCCTCCTTCAGGATCGCCTTCGACGCGGTGTAGAGCTGCTTGTTCTGCTCCTCCGTCAGGAACGGCGCGGGGGCCTCCTCCACCAGCTTCTGGTGGCGGCGCTGGAGCGAGCAGTCACGGGTGGAGACCACGACCACGTTGCCGTGGGTGTCGGCCAGGCACTGCGTCTCCACGTGGCGCGGCTTGTCCAGGTAGCGCTCCACGAAGCACTCGCCCCGGCCGAAGGCCGCCACGGCCTCGCGGACGGCGGAGTCGTACAGCTCCGGCACCTCTTCGAGCGTGCGGGCGACCTTCAGGCCGCGGCCGCCGCCGCCGAAGGCGGCCTTGATCGCGATCGGCAGGCCGTGCTCCTTCGCGAAGGCCACGACCTCCTCCGCGCCCGAGACCGGGTCGGGCGTGCCGGCGACCAGCGGGGCGCCGGCGCGCTGCGCGATGTGACGCGCCGCCACCTTGTCGCCCAGGTCCCGGATCGCCTGCGGCGGCGGGCCGATCCAGATCAGGTCCGCGTCCAGGACCGCCTGCGCGAACTCGGCGTTCTCCGAGAGGAAGCCGTAGCCCGGGTGGACCGCGTCCGCGCCGGAGTCCTTCGCGGCCTGGAGGACCTTGGCGATGTCCAGGTAGCTGGTGGCCGGAGTGTCACCGCCCAGGGCGAACGCCTCGTCGGCCGCACGGACGTGCAGAGCGTCCCGGTCCGGTTCGGCGTACACGGCCACGCTGCCGATGCCGGCGTCCCGGCACGCCCGGGCCACACGGACAGCGATTTCGCCACGGTTGGCGATGAGCACCTTGCGCACGATGGCTCCCTCCTTGAAACAAGCTGAGTTTAGGGACTGCCGACACGGCCTTTCGACCCGTCCCCAGTGGTGAGCTTTCCCACACGGAGGGTGACCCCGGGCCTGCTCGGATCGTGATTTCCCTTGTCGCACCACGGTACGCAGGGTTCCTTTACGGCACAGTAGCTCCGAGGTGTGGCGCAGGTCTCTGTTCACGTGGCCAGTGGCCGTTCGGGTTTCTTTGTCGGGTCTCTACGAACGCTCCGGCGTTTCTTTGCCCGGCCTCCGGTCGTGGCCCGGCGTGTGCGAACCCTTGTCCAGGGGTTTACCGGCCAGTAGCCTTCCCGCTGTCGATCGTACTGTCGGTAACAGGCGAATCCAGGGGGTGGCCGAGGTGGCCCGCAGACCGATAGCTCTCGCGACGGCCGTGGTGCTCCTCCTGGAGGCACCCGGCATCGTCGCCGTCAACGCCGTCATGGCGCGCTTCGTGGAGGCCCAGTCGATGTCCCTCGACGGCATGGACCCCGACGCGATGGTCACCGGCACCTGGGCCCTCGGCATCGTCTCCGGGGCCGCCCTCGTCCTCTGCGCCCTCGTCGCCCTCCTCGCGGGCCTCCGCGACCGCCGCCCGGGCCGCCTCGGCCGGGGCCTGCTCATCGGCTGCGCGATCGTCCACGGCGTCCTCGGCGCGGTCTCCGTCGGTCTCCTCGGCTGGGAGGCCTTCGCCTTCCTGACGGTCGTTCTGGGCCTGATCGTCCTCACCCTGGTGGCGTACGGGAAGGAGCCCGGGGCGCCGGTCGCGGAGGAGGCCCCGGCGCCCGCCTAGGGCGTGTCGGGCCCTCAGGCCCAGAGGTCGGTGATCTCGACGCCCAGCTTGCGCAGCAGCCGGCGCAGCAGCGGCAGGGACAGGCCGATCACGTTGCCCGGGTCGCCGTCGATGCCGTCGATGAACGGCGCCGAGCGCCCGTCCAGGGTGAACGCGCCCGCCACGTGCAGCGGTTCGCCGCTCGCCACGTACGCCGCCACCTCCTCGTCCGTCGGCTCGCCGAAGCGGACCACGGTGGAGGCGGTCGCGGACTCGTAGCGCTTGGCGGCCGTGTCGTACACGCAGTGGCCCGTCTGGAGGATGCCGACCCTGCCCCGCATCGCCTTCCAGCGGGCGACGGCCTCCTCGGCGTCGGCCGGCTTGCCCAGCGCCTTCCCGTCCAGCTCCAGGACCGAGTCGCAGCCGATGACGAGCGCGCCGGACACCTCCGGCCGGGCGGCCACGTGGGCGGCCTTCGCCTCCGCGAGGGCGAGCGCGAGCTCGGCCGGGGTCGGGGCGTGGACCTTGTCCTCGTCGACGCCGCTCACGATCACCTCGGGAGCGAGTCCGGCCTGCCGCAGCAGACCGAGCCGGGCGGGGGAGGCGGAGGCGAGCACGACACGGCGCGGATCAGCAGTCATGGGGGCAGCGTAGCCAGTGCGGAGGGCCCGGACCCACCGGACCGCCGGGGTACGCGCGCGCGTGGCTCAGCGCACGCCGACCGCGAACATCGCCACCACCATCGCGAGGGCGAGGAGCACGCCCGCGCGGCGGAGCATCGCCTGCGTCTCGCGCATGAACTTGGGCGGCTGGTTCTTCGGGTCGGACCACAGCATGCCTCCGATCCTGCGGCCGGAAGGGCCGCGGCGCCTGAGTACGGATACTCAACCGCGCCGGTGCGGGAGGACTGTCCGGAGACCGGGACGGGGGTCGGGGCGGGGCAGGGACCGGAGAGCCGGAAAGCCGGAGACCGGGGCTGCGAGACCGGACGCACGCGCGCGGAGGGCCGGGCCCCCCGCACACGGGACCCGGCCCTCCGGCCCTGACTCTCCTACGCGGGCCAGTACGACCTCGCCCAGGCCCGCGGGCCCGGGCGCTGCCGTACGGCCCGCGCGATACGGGAGGGGTCCGACCACCCCTCCGGTACCGCCGGGCCGCCGTCCCCGGCGGACGCCGCCGCCGTGGCCGCGGCCCGGGCCTGGACCACCGCCAGTGCGGCGGCCAACTCCTCCGGAGTCGGGTTTCCTCGTACGACCTTGATCATGTCGGCTCCTTGGAGGTCCGGAGGGGCTGCTACAGCGGGATGTTGCCGTGCTTCTTCGGAGGCAGGGATTCCCGCTTCGTACGGAGCTGACGCAGGCCCTTGACGATCTGCGGGCGCGTGTCGGACGGCAGGACCACGCCGTCGATGTACCCGCGCTCGGCCGCCGTGTACGGGTTGAGCAGGGCGTCCTCGTACTCCTGGATCAGCCGCGCCCGGGTGCCCTCCACGTCCTCGGCCTCCGCGATCGTCCTGCGGTGCAGGATGTTGACCGCGCCCTGCGCGCCCATGACCGCGATCTGCGCCGTCGGCCACGCCAGGTTCAGGTCCGCGCCCAGGTGCTTGGAGCCCATGACGTCGTACGCGCCGCCGAAGGCCTTGCGGGTGATGACCGTGATCAGCGGGACCGTGGCCTCCGCGTACGCGTAGATCAGCTTCGCGCCGCGCCGGATGATGCCGCCGTACTCCTGGTCCACGCCCGGCAGGAAGCCCGGCACGTCCACGAAGGTCAGGACCGGGATGTTGAAGGCGTCGCAGGTGCGCACGAAGCGCGCGGCCTTCTCGGAGGCGTCGATGTCCAGGCAGCCGGCGAACTGCATCGGCTGGTTGGCGACCACGCCGACCGGGAAGCCCTCGACGCGGCCGAAGCCGGTCAGGATGTTCGGCGCGAAGAGCGCCTGCGTCTCCAGGAACTCGCCGTCGTCCAGGACGTGCTCGATGACCTTGTGCATGTCGTACGGCTGGTTCGCCGAGTCCGGGATCAGCGCGTCCAGCTCGCGGTCCTCGTCCGACACCTCGGTGTCCGCGGTCTCCGGGAAGGCCGGCGGCTCCGACAGGTTGTTCGAAGGGAGGTAGGAGAGCAGGGACTTCACGTACTCGATGGCGTCCTTCTCGTCCCCCGCCATGTGGTGCGCCACGCCCGAGGTCGCGTTGTGCGTCCGGGCGCCGCCCAGCTCCTCGAAGCCCACGTCCTCGCCGGTCACCGTCTTGATGACGTCGGGACCCGTGATGAACATGTGCGAGGTCTGGTCCACCATCACCGTGAAGTCGGTGATCGCGGGCGAGTACACCGCGCCGCCCGCGCACGGGCCGACGACCAGCGAGATCTGCGGGATCACGCCGGAGGCGTGGGTGTTGCGGCGGAAGATCTCGCCGTACATGCCGAGCGCGCTCACGCCCTCCTGGATGCGGGCGCCGCCGGAGTCGTTGATGCCGACGACCGGGCAGCCGGTCTTCAGCGCGAAGTCCATCACCTTGATGATCTTCTGGCCGTACGTCTCGCCGAGCGCCCCGCCGAAGACGGTGAAGTCCTGCGAGAACACCGCCACCGGGCGCCCGTCGACCGTGCCGTAGCCGGTGACGACGCCGTCGCCGTAGGGACGGTTCTTCTCCAGGCCGAAGTTGGTGGAGCGGTGCCGGGCGAACTCGTCCAGCTCGACGAAGGACCCCTCGTCGAGGAGGAGGGCGATCCGCTCGCGCGCGGTCAGCTTCCCCTTCGCGTGCTGCTTCTCCACCGCACGCTCCGAGCCGGCGTGGGTGGCCTCGTCGATACGGCGCTTGAGGTCCGCGATCTTGCCCGCGGTCGTGTGAATGTCGATCTCGTACTGCTCTGCCGGCTCGGACATCGGGATGCGGCTCCCTGCCTGGTCACGGGGGGTTCGTTGACTGCGAATGGGCTACTGCTGCCCTACTGACCCGTAGCGTATCCACGCCGATACGGTTCGGCACTGCGGTCTTTGCCACACCTACTCTGGCTTGCATGACGTCCTCACAAGGCTCCGGCGGACGCTGGTCCGACCTCGACCGTCCCCCGCTCAACGAGACCGCGCTGCGCCGCGCGCTCGTCCTCCCCGACGGACTGTGGACCTCGTTCGACGTGGTCCCCACCACGGGATCCACCAACACCGACCTCGCCGCCCGGGCCGCCGACCTGCCCGAGGGCGCGGTGCTCGTCGCCGAGGAGCAGACCTCGGGCCGGGGCCGCCTCGACCGCACCTGGACCGCCCCCGCCCGCTCCGGGATCTTCGTCTCCGTGCTGCTCAAGCCGGACGTGCCCGCCCACCGCTGGGGCTGGCTCCCGCTGCTCACCGGCGTGGCGGCGGCGACCGGCCTCGCGAAGGCCGCCGGCGTCGACATGTCCCTCAAATGGCCCAACGACCTCCTGGTTTCCGTCCGGGGCGAGGAACGCAAGACCGGCGGCATCCTCGCCGAGCGGGCCGGCCCGGACGGCGTCGTCGTCGGCCTCGGCCTCAACGTCACCCTCCGCGAGGACGAACTCCCCGTCCCCGGCGCCGGGTCCCTCCTCCTCGCCGACGCGGTCTCCACCGACCGCGACACCCTCCTGCGGGCCGTCCTGCGCTCCCTCGCCCAGTGGTACGGCGAGTGGACGCGGGCCGGCGGCGACCCCGAGGCCTCCGGGCTCCAGGAGGCCTACGCGGCCGGCTGCGCGACCCTCGGGCGCCGGATCAGGGCCGAGCTGCCCGGCGAGCGCACCCTGGAGGGCGAGGCGATCGCCCTGGACGGCGACGGGCGCCTGGTGGTGGCCACGGAGGGCGGCGGCACGGAGGCGGTGGGCGCGGGCGACATCGTCCACGTACGGACGCCGGACGTCTGACGGCCCCGCCGGGGCGGCAGGGGCGGTTCCGGAACGGGCCGGGCCCGGCCGGAGAAGGGTCCGGGCCCGGCCGTACGGGGTCCGGACCCCGTCCGAGGGACGGAACGGCTCGCCGTCGGGGCGTGAGCCATTCCACACCTGTCGTATCGTGGAGCGCGATCCAGGCGACAGATCGGCAGGGCAAGTGGGCAGGGAACGGGCAGGAGGCGGCCGGTGACCGTCGACGACGAGAACACGGGCGGAACGCCCGGGCCTCCCGCGTACCCCACCCCCCATCACGAGGTCGACCACACGGCCGAACCGAGCGACGACCCCCTCGCCATCCGCCTCGAACAGCTCATCCTCGGCGCGGACCGCCGCTACACCCCCTTCCAGGCCGCCCGGACCGCCGGCGTCTCCATGGAGCTGGCCTCCCGCTTCTGGCGCGCCATGGGCTTCGCCGACATCGGGCAGGCCAAGGCCCTCACCGAGGCCGACGTGCTCGCCCTGCGGCGACTCGCGGGCCTCGTCGAGGCCGGGCTGCTCAGCGAGCCGATGGCCGTGCAGGTGGCCCGTTCCACCGGACAGACCACCGCCCGGCTCGCCGAGTGGCAGATCGACTCCTTCCTGGAGGGCCTCACCGAGCCGCCCGAGCCCGGCATGACCCGCACCGAGGTCACGTACCCCCTGGTCGAGCTGCTCCTGCCCGAGCTGGAGGAGTTCCTGATCTACGTGTGGCGCCGGCAGCTCGCCGCCGCCACCGGCCGGGTCGTGCAGGCCGCCGACGACGAGGAGATGGTGGACCGGCGGCTCGCCGTCGGCTTCGCGGACCTCGTCGGCTTCACCCGGCTCACCCGCCGTCTGGAGGAGGAGGAGCTCGGCGAGCTGGTCGAGGCCTTCGAGACGACCTGCGCCGACCTCGTCGCCGCGCACGGCGGCCGGCTCATCAAGACCCTCGGCGACGAGGTGCTCTACGCGGCGGACGACGCCGGCATCGCCGCCGAGATCGCGCTCCGGCTGATCGAGACCCTCGGCCACGACGACACGATGCCCGCGCTGCGCGTCGGCATCGCCTTCGGCACCGTGACGACCCGGATGGGCGACGTCTTCGGCACCACCGTGAACCTCGCCAGCCGGCTCACCTCGATAGCCCCGAAGGACGCCGTCCTGGTCGACAGCGCCTTCGCGAAGGAGCTGACCAGGACCGGCGAGGCGCCCGTCTCGGAGGCGGAGGCGGCCGAGGAGGCGGCCCGCGCCGAGAAGGAGGGCCGCACGCCCGCCGCGTACCGCTTCGCGCTCCAGCCGATGTGGCAGCGGCCGGTCCGGGGCCTCGGCGTCATCGAACCCTGGCTCCTGGGCCGCCGTCCCACTTAGGATCTCCCCGTGAACGCCGGTTAACAGCCGTTAACGGGCGGAGCCGGCTGGTGGGAGGGTGTGCGGTCATGTCCGAGCAGCGTTTCGGTGAGTTCGTGGTGGTCCGGCGGGAGGGGCACGTCGCGGAGCTGGTCCTCGACCGGCCCAAGGCGATGAACGCGGTCTCCTCCGAGATGGCCCGCTCCCTCGCGGCCGCCTGCGACGCGCTCGCCGCCGACGCGGCCGTCCGCGTCACCGTCCTCACCTCCTCGAACGACCGCGCCTTCTGCGTCGGCGCCGACCTCAAGGAGCGCAACTCCTTCACCGACGCCGAACTGGTCCGCCAGCGCCCGACCGCCCGCGCCGCCTACACCGGCGTCCTGGAACTGCCCATGCCGACCGTCGCCGCCGTGCACGGCTTCGCCCTCGGCGGCGGCTTCGAGCTGGCGCTCGCCTGCGACGTGATCGTGGCCGACGCGACCGCCGTCGTGGGCCTGCCCGAGGTCTCCGTGGGCGTCATCCCCGGCGGCGGCGGTACGCAGCTGCTCCCGCGCCGGGTGGGCGCGGCCCGCGCCGCCGAGCTGGTCTTCACGGCCCGCCGGGTGGAGGCGGCCGAGGCCCGCGAGCTCGGCCTCGTGGACCTCCTGGCGGAGGACGCGCGCGCGGGCGCCCTGGAGCTGGCCGGGCGGATCGCGGTCAACTCCCCGGTGGGCCTGCGCGCCGCGAAGAAGGCCATGCGGCTCGGCCAGGGCCTGGACCTGCGGGCCGGCCTGGAGGTCGAGGACGCGGCGTGGCGCTCGGTGGCCTTCTCGGGCGACCGGGCCGAGGGCGTGGCGGCCTTCAACGAGAAGCGGAAGCCGGAGTGGCCGGGCGAGTGACCCGACCGGTTCGCCCGGCACCGGTCCGCCCGCACCGATTCGTCCGGCGGGTGACTTTCCGTGACGCCCCGAAGGGGAAAACGGATCAAACCTCCCTAAGCTGGAGGAATGGGTGAGGACGGGCGGTTGCGGGCCGTAGTGGCGCTGGCGCAGGCGATGGCGGCGGCGCACACTCCACGGGAGTTCTGGCGGGCGGCCGCGCTCGGGGCCCGCGACGGGCTCGACGGGAGCTTCGCCGCCCTCTCCGTCTGGCAGCGCGACCACGGACGGCTCAAGGTCCTGGTGAACGCCGGGGAGCGGGCCGTGGGGGAGGAGGAGTTTCCGGACGCGGAGACGTACCCGGTGCACCAGTTCCCCGAGATCACCGAGTTCCTGCACGAGCGCTGGGCGGGCGGCGGCGAGCCGGACGCCTGGGTGGAGACCGCCGCCGACCCCGTCCCGACCGGCCGGGTGACCGGTCTGCGGCGGCGCGGGCGCGGCTGCTGCGTGGTCGCCCCGATCGTGCTCCACGGGCGGGCCTGGGGCGAGCTGTACGTGGCCAGGCCGCCCCGGCAGAAACCTTTCACCAACGCGGACGCGGGCTTCGCGACCGTCCTCGCCGCGGTCGTCGCGGCGGGCATCGCCCAGGCCGAGCGCCTGGAGGAGGTCCGCAAGCTGGCCTTCACCGACCCCCTGACGGGCCTGGCCAACCGGCGGGCCGTCGACACCCGTCTGGACGAGGCCATCGAGCGCTACCGGACGGACGGCTCCGTGGTGAGCCTGGTGGTCTGCGACCTCAACGGCCTCAAGCGGGTCAACGACACCCACGGCCACGCGGTCGGCGACCGCCTCCTCGAACGCTTCGGCTCCGTCCTCTCCCGCTGCGGCGCCCGACTCCCCGGCGCCCTCGCGGCCCGCCTCGGCGGCGACGAGTTCTGCCTCCTGACGGTCGGCCCGACGGCGGACGAGGTGGTCGCGGTCGCCGAGGAGCTGTGCGTACGGGCGGCGGAGCTGGAGCTGGGCGAGGGCGTGGCCTGCGGAGTGGCCTCCACGGGCGACCCCATCGGGCCCCTCAAGTCGGCCCGCCGCCTCTTCCGCCTCGCGGACGCCGCCCAGTACCAGGCCAAGGCGGGCCGCTCGGCGAAGCCCGTGGTGGCGGGGCGCGACGGCACGGTCGTGCGCCTCGCGGACGCGCCGCCCGGCGCCCGCGACCGCCGCCGCTTCCGCGACGCGCCGACGGTGGAGCTGCCGGAGCCGGGGACGGCGGCACCCGGACCGCCGGATGCGGATCCGGATACGGATACGGACCTGGGCCCGGATCCGGTTCCGGAGCGCCCCGGGTCCGCGGCCTGGCCCGTGGAGCCGCCGGGCGAGGAGCCGACGGAGACGGCCCTCCGGCCCGAGGGGCCGACCGGGACGGCCCTCCGGCCCGAGGAGCCCCCGTCGGCGGACCGGTGAGGCCGGGGTCCGGGTACTCACCGGAAGTGAGTACGCGCGCGCTGCCCCGGCCCCGGGGCGCGGGGCGAGACTCGGCGCATGGAACAGAACGCGGGACAGAACACGGGGCGGAACACGCAGCGGGCGCTCGCCGCCCTCCTCCTGACGGCCCTCCTCGCCGCCGGCGCCTGGGCCGCCTGGCTGGGCTGGGACCAGCACCGCGACGAGCACCCCGACGGATCGGTGAGCGGCCCGTACGAGGTCTGGCAGGTGGCGGGCCTGGTGCTGACCCTCCTGGTGCCGGTGTGCTGGGCGGCGGCCCGGCGGCAGGCCCCGGGCGCCGTCCTCGGCACCACGGCCGGCCTGACCGCCGCCGCCTTCCACGACTGGTCGGACGACGGCAGCGGCCTCTTCGTGATCGGGGTCGGCATGGTCCTGCTGGGCAGCCTCGCGGCGACCTCCGTGGTCTCCCTCCTGACCGCCCTCGCGACGGGCTCCCCCGGCGGCGGGAACGGCACCGGCCCGGTAAGGGACAACCCCCCGCAGGGCCGGTGACGAAATCCCCTAGTGACAGGTCGGTCTTCAATCCGTAGGGTGCTGAATATGGATATGCAGACAGTCGTCCTCGGCACGTCCGGCACGACCCCGCAGGACGTCGTCGACGTCGCCCGCCACGGCGCCCGCGTCGAGCTGTCGACCGAGGCCGTGCAGGCCCTCGCCGCCGCCCGGGAGGTCATCGACGCGCTCGCCGCCAAGCCCGAGCCCGTCTACGGGGTCTCCACCGGCTTCGGCGCCCTCGCCACCCGGCACATCAGCCACGAGCTCCGCGCGCAGCTCCAGCGCAACATCGTGCGCTCGCACGCCGCCGGCATGGGCCCCCGCGTGGAGCGCGAGGTCGTGCGCGCCCTGATGTTCCTGCGCCTGAAGACCGTTGCCTCCGGCCACACCGGCGTCCGCCCCGAGGTCGCCCGCACCATGGCCGACGTCCTCAACGCCGGCATCACCCCGGTCGTGCACGAGTACGGCTCCCTCGGCTGCTCCGGCGACCTCGCCCCGCTCTCCCACTGCGCCCTGGCGCTCATGGGCGAGGGCGACGCCGAGGGCCCCGACGGGCGGGTCCGCCCCGCCGGCGAACTGCTCGCGGAGCACGGCATCGCGCCCGTCGAGCTCAAGGAGAAGGAGGGCCTCGCCCTCCTCAACGGCACCGACGGCATGCTCGGCATGCTGGTCATGGCCCTCGCCGACCTCGACACCCTCTACAAGTCGGCCGACGTCACCGCCGCCCTCTCCCTCGAAGCCCTCCTCGGCACCGAGAAGGTCCTCGAACCCGAGCTGCACGCCATCCGCCCCCACCCCGGCCAGGCCGCCTCCGCCGCCAACATGCTGGCCGTGCTCAAGGGCTCCGGCCTCACCGGCCACTTCCAGGCCGGCGAGGCCCCCCGCGTCCAGGACGCCTACTCGGTCCGCTGCGCCCCGCAGGTCGCCGGCGCCGGCCGCGACACCCTGGCCCACGCCCGCCTCGTCGCCGAGCGCGAGCTCGCCGCCGCCGTCGACAACCCGGTGGTCCTGTCGAACGGCGAGGTCCGCTCCAACGGCAACTTCCACGGCGCCCCCGTCGCGTACGTCCTCGACTTCCTCGCGATCGCCGCCGCCGACCTCGGCTCCATCGCCGAGCGCCGCACCGACCGGCTCCTCGACAAGAACCGCTCGCACGGCCTGCCGCCCTTCCTCGCCGAGGACGCCGGCGTCGACTCGGGCCTGATGATCGCCCAGTACACGCAGGCCGCCCTGGTCAGCGAGATGAAGCGGCTCGCCGTCCCGGCCTCCGCCGACTCCATCCCGTCCTCCGCGATGCAGGAGGACCACGTCTCCATGGGCTGGTCCGCCGCCCGCAAGCTGCGCACCGCGATCGGCAACCTCACCCGGATCATCGCCGTCGAGCTGTACGCCGCCACCCGGGGCGTCGAGCTCCGCACGGGCCTCACCCCGGCCCCCGCCTCACGGGCCGTCATCACCGCCCTGCGCGCGGCCGGCGTCCAGGGCCCCGGCCCGGACCGGTTCCTCGCCCCCGACCTGGCCGCCGCCGACGCCTTCGTGCGCGAGGGCGGGGTCGTCGCCGCCGTGGAGCCCGTCACCGGTCCGCTGGCGTAAGGACGTTGGAGCACGGGTGAGGGCCCGCCCCGGCCGGAGCATCCCGGCGGGGGCGGGCCCTCACGCGTAAGTGCGCGGCGGGGGAAAGCGGTTCAGGAGGCCCGGCCCCGGCGGCGCATCGCGAGCACCACGAAACTCGCGCCGACCGCCAGGAACGCCGTCCCGCCGAGCACGTACGGCACGGTGTCCCGGCCGCCGGTCTCCGCGAGGCGCCCGTCGTTCGCGGCGGGGCCGTTCGCGGGCACCCCGACCCGTACTCCGCCCTGGTCCACGGCGTTCGCGGACGGTACGAACCACAGGGCGCACAGCAGCGTTCCCGCGACGGCGGCGGTCAGCAGGAGACGTCGGGCGGCGGACACGGAGATTTCGATCCTCCTTGCGGAAACCACGAACAGGGCGGCGTGTTGATGCTAATGAACACAGCGGGTCGCGGGAAAGCCGAGGCCCCTCGGACCCCTACGCTCCGAACCATGAGCACTTCTGACACCACGCGCTATGTACGCCTTCGCGTCGATGTGGTCCTGGAGATCGACGGACCGGCCGAACTGGCCGAGGCCGCCGAGGCCCGGATCGACGCCGACGAGTTCATGCCCGAGGAGGAGCGGGAGCACGCCCGCGCCGCCGCGCGCGAGGACGGCGCCGAGGCCCTCGCCTACCTCGTCGAACCCTTCGACCTGATCCGCGACGTCCCCGGCATCGAGATGGTCCAGGCCTCCTGGAGCAGCGAGGAGATCGACTACGACCCCGATGCGCTGGAATGGGACCTCGGGGAGGAGGATGGGGCGGAGGAAGACGACGACGACCAGCCGTAGGGCCGGTGTCCTGCCTGCTCGCGGGCCCCGGGACACCGTTCCGGGGCCCTCCCGCGACACCGGGCGCGCGACGGGAACCGGACGCTCCGCCGGCGCGTGTCGATCAGTGGTGTTCCCCACAAATCGTTCGGTTCCCGAACCGAACGCGTTGTCATGGGTAGGGAAGCAAGCGTGCACAGGGAATCGGCGACGATGGAGGAGCGTGTGATGACGGACGGCAAGCGCCGCAGGAGCCTGGCGGCCGCGGCTGCCCTGCTCAGCGGTGTGTTGGTGCTCTCGGCGTGCGACGACGGCGACAAGGGCGGCAGCGGCGCCTCCGGAACCGCGACCCCGCAGTCCCAGGAGCAGGTCGACGAGGCGGCGGCGCAGAAGACCTCCAAGGCCCGGATCACCATCTCGCCGAAGAACGGCGCCCAGGACGCCTCCATCAACAACGACGCCAAGGTCACCGTCGCCGACGGCAAGCTCACCGAGGTCGTCATGACCTCCGCCGAGGGCACGGCGGTCAAGGGCGAGATAGCGGCCGACGGCCTCAGCTGGAAGCCGACCGTCGCGCTCAAGCGCGCCACGGTCTACAAGATCACCGCCACCGCCGCGGACGCGGCCGGCCTGGAGGCCCACGAGAACTCCTCGTTCACCACCGTCTCGCAGGCCAACAGCTTCATCGGCAACTTCACGCCCGAGGACGGCTCGACCGTCGGCGTCGGCATGCCGGTCTCGATCAACTTCAACAAGGCGATCACCGACAAGAAAGCCGTCCAGAGCGCCGTCACCGTCAGCTCCAGCTCCGGCCAGGAGGTCGTCGGCCACTGGTTCAGCCCCCAGCGCCTCGACTTCCGCCCCGACGCGTACTGGACCGAGGGCTCGACCGTCACGCTGAAGCTGAACCTCGACGGCGTCGAGGGCGCCGACGGCGTCTACGGCGTCCAGCAGAAGACCGTCACCTTCAAGATCGGCCGCAACCAGGTCTCCACCGTCGACGTCGCCACCAAGACCATGACGGTCAAGCAGGACGGCAAGACGGTCAAGACCATCCCGATCTCCGCCGGCTCCCCGGAGAACCCGACCTACAACGGTCAGATGGTGATCTCCGAGAAGTTCAAGGAGACCCGGATGAACGGCGCCACCGTCGGCTTCACCGACGACGACGGCAAGGGCGAGTACGACATCAAGGACGTGCCGCACGCCATGCGCCTGTCCAGCTCGGGCACCTTCATCCACGGCAACTACTGGGGCCCGGACTCGATCTTCGGCTCCTCCAACACCAGCCACGGCTGCGTGGGCCTCAACGACGTCAAGGGCGCCGGCGACCCCAACCAGATGGCCGCCTGGTTCTACGACCACTCGCTCGTCGGCGACGTCGTGATCGTCAAGAACTCCAAGGACAAGACGATCGCCCCCAGCAACGGCCTCAACGGCTGGAACATGAGCTGGTCGGACTGGAAGGCCGGCTCGGCGGCCTGAACCCGCCCCCGCGCCTCCCGCACTCCCGCACGCACGTAGAAAGGGCCCCCTCCACCGGGAGGGGGCCCTTCGCGCTCTTCCCGCCCGCCTACCGCGCGTCCACGGCCTCGTCCACGCCCCACTGCGCGAGCAGCCGCAGCGCGTCCGCCGAGGGCGTGCCCGGCTCCGCGTGGTACGTCACGAGCACCAGGTCCGGATCGGCGCCGGACACCTTCAGCGTCTCGTACGACAGCTCCATCTCGCCCACCAGCGGGTGCCGCATCCGCTTCGTGCCGTGGCCCTTGTCCGCCACCGTGTGCGCCGCCCACAGCGAGCGGAACTCCTCGCTGCGCACCGACAGCTCGCCCACCAGCGCGAGCAGCTTCGGATCGTCCGGGTAGCACCCCGCGTACAGTCGCAGCACGCTCACCACCTCGGTCGCCTTGCACTCCCAGTCGAGGTAGAGCGAGCGCGCGTTCGGATCGAGGAAGACCATCCGGGCCATGTTCCGCTCGTGCGGCTCCCAGGTGGTGAAGTCGCCGAGCAGCGCCCGCGCCATCCGGTTCCAGGCGAGCAGGTCGAGGCGGCGCCCCAGGACGACGGCGGGCACCCCGTCCATCGAGTCGAGCAGGTGCGCGATGCCCGGCCGCACCTGCTGGGGGCGGGAGATCGCCGCCCGCTGCCGCTTCTTCACCGTCGGCTTCGCCAGGTGCGTCAGATGCGCCCGCTCGGTGTCGCTCAGGCGCAGCGCCCGCGCGATCGCGTCCAGGACCTCCATGGACACGTTCCGGCCGTTGCCCTGTTCGAGCCGGGTGTAGTACGCCACCGAGACCCCGGCCAGCTGCGCCAGCTCCTCCCGGCGCAGCCCCGGCACCCGCCGGTGCCGCCCGAACTCGGGCAGTCCCACGTCCTGGGGCTTCAGCCGGGCCCTGCGGGAGCGCAGGAATTCACTGAGTTCGGCACTGGGGTCCACCCGGCCCATTATCGCCGCCGGTCCGCGCCGGCGGACGCGCGTTCCTGTCCCTGGCAGTAGTAGGCACACCGGTCGTAGGCAGGACAGGTGGCTGGGTGAAGCCGCTGTTCCCGGGCAGGCTCGGGGCCATGACCACGAACGTGACCACCGTCCCCGCCTACGCCGCGCCCGCCGCCCACGCCCCCCTCGCCCGCACCACTGTGCCGCGCCGGCCGGTCGGCGAACACGACGTCCTCATCGAGATCAAGTACGCCGGCATCTGCCACTCCGACATCCACCAGGCGCGCGACGGCTGGGGCGAGGGCATCTACCCGATGGTCCCCGGCCACGAGATCGCCGGCGTGGTCGCCGCGACCGGCTCCGGCGTGACGAGGTTCGAGGTCGGCGACCGGGTCGGCGTCGGCTGCTTCGTGGACTCCTGCCGCACGTGCGAGTACTGCCGCCAGGGCCTGGAGCAGTACTGCGTCGAGGGCGGCACGGGCACGTACAACGCCCGCGACAAGAACGGCGAGCCGACCTACGGCGGCTACTCCACCCACATCGTCGTCGACGAGAACTACACCCTGCGCATCCCCGAGGGCATCGGCCTCGACGAGGCCGCCCCGCTGCTCTGCGCCGGCATCACCCTCTACTCGCCGCTCGCCCACTGGCAGGCCGGCCCCGGCAAGAAGGTCGCGATCGTCGGCCTCGGCGGGCTCGGCCACATGGGCGTCAGGATCGCGCACGCGCTCGGCGCCGAGGTGACGGTCCTCAGCCAGTCCGAGAAGAAGCGGGAGGACGCCCTGAGGCTGGGCGCCGACCACTACCACGCGACGAGCGACCCGGAGACCTTCACCGCGCTCGCCGGCACCTTCGACCTGGTGATCTCCACCGTCTCGGCACCGCTGGACTTCGACGCCTACCTGGGCCTGGTGCGCACGGACGGCGCCCTGGTGAACGTGGGCGCCCCCGAGGAGCCGGTCCGGGTCAGCCTGTTCTCCCTGATCGGCGGCCGCAAGACCCTCGCCGGCTCGATGATCGGCTCCATCGCCGAGACGCAGGAGATGCTCGACTTCTGCGCCGCGCACGGCCTGGGGGCGGAGATCGAGGTGATCGCGGCGGACCGGATCAACGAGGCGTACGAGCGGGTGATCGCGAGCGACGTCCGCTACCGCTTCGTGATCGACACGTCGACCATCTGACGGGTCCGGACAGCGTGCCGGGGCATGACGTCGGGAGTAATCGACCCGTACGGCATGCCCCGGCACGCTGTCCCCATGACCGCATACGCACTCGGAAACCTGCACCCGAAGCCCGTCCTCGACGAGGAGGTCTTCACGTACATGGAGCGCGTCCAGGCCACCCTGGACCCCTACGGAGGCCGCTTCCTCGTCCACGGCGCCCCCGCCCGCGAGGTCCCGGAAGGCACCTGGCCCGGCGCCCTCGTGATCATCGCCTTCCCGACCTACGAGAACGCCCGAGCCTGGTACGCCTCCGCCCCCTACCGGGCCCTGATCCCCCTCCGCACCCGCCACATGACCGGCGACGTCCTCCTGATCGACGGGGTCCCGGAGGGATACGACCCGGCGACGACGGCGGCGGCGCTGAGGGAGGCGGCGGCGGGGTGACCGGGGCGGACGGCAAGGGCCACTGACAGGGCCACTACTCCGCCTTCGCCACCCCGATCGGGCACGAGACCCCCGTGCCGCCGATGCCGCAGTAGCCCGCCGGGTTCTTGTCCAGGTACTGCTGGTGGTACGCCTCCGCCGGGTAGAACGGGCGGTCGGCGGCCGGCAGGACGTGGGTGGTGATCTCGCCGTAGCCCGAGCCCGTCAGGACCTTCTGGTAGGCCTCGCGGGAGGCCTCGGCCGCGGCGGCCTGGGCGGGGGAGTGGGTGTAGACCGCCGAGCGGTACTGGGTGCCCACGTCGTTGCCCTGGCGGAAGCCCTGCGTCGGGTCGTGGGACTCCCAGAACAGCTTCAGGAGGGACTCGTACGAGACCTTCGACGGGTCGAAGACCACCCGGACGATCTCCGTGTGGCCGGTCAGGCCCGAGCAGACCTCCTCGTAGGTCGGGTTCCGCGTGAAGCCGCCCTGGTAGCCGACGAGGGTCGTCCAGACGCCCTCGGTCTGCCAGAACTTGCGCTCGGCGCCCCAGAAACAGCCCAGGGCGAAGTCGGCGACCTCCAGACCCTCCGGGTACGGGCCGACGAGCGGGTTGCCGAGGACCGTGTGGCGCCCGGGCACGGAGAACTCCGGCTCGGCGCGGCCCGGCAGGGCCTGCTCGGGGGTGGGGAGGACGGGGGTGCGGGACAGGAACATGCTGCATCTCTCCTCGACGGTCGTCGGCAGTCCGCACAACAAGCGCGGGAGCGCCGGGATTCCCTCAGCGCGGCAGCGTCAGCGGGCTGCCGCCGTTCGCCTCGTACCCCGCCACCGCCAGGTTCCGGAAGACCGTGTACTCCGCCGCCGGGTCCGCGCCCAGCGTCCACGGCACCGCGCCCACGTGCCCGTCCACCTTCACGAACTGGTGCATGGCCTCCGCCCAGCGTTCGTCCCGCACCAGGAACCACACCAGCAGATGGCGCACGTGCGCCAGCATCGGGTCGTCGGGGCGGGCCGAGTGCACCGCGTACAGCGCGCCCTCCACCGCCTTCGACACCACCTGCGTACGGAAGAAGTCCTGCACGAGCACCACGTCCGGCACGTGCTCGTACACCGCGAACAGCGGCAGCGCGGCGAGCAGCGAGCCGCGCGGGGCGCGCGCCGCCGCCGTCGTCGCGAAGTGGTCGGCCTCCTCGCGCGAACCGTGCCACTTCTCGCACCAGTAGTGCAGCGCCGCCAGGTGCGCCCCCATGTGCTGCGGCGCCCGGTCGATCACCTTCGCCCACACCTGGTCGAACCGCTCGTGCTCGTAACCGAGACCGCGCGCCACGGCCAGCCGCGTGATGTACGGGACGGGGTCGCCCGGGGCGAGCAGCGCCGCCTCCTCGGTGACCTTCAGCGCCTCCTCCAGGATGATCCGGAAGTCGTCGCTCCCGGCCGCCGAGGAGCGCCACGCCTGCTGCACCAGGAACTCGGCGTGCACCGCCGCCCCGCCCGCGTCCTTCGGCGCGTCCGCCCGCCAGGCCCGCAGCCACGCCCCGCCGACGCCCGGCCTCTCCCCGAGCTCCAGGCAGGCCGCGCCCGCGAACGCCTGCACGCGCTGCCAGCGCAGCTCGCCGTCCTTGCCGGTGCCGGCGAGCAGCTGCGAGGCCGCCTTCCAGTCCTGGGTGGCCTGCACGACGTTCAGCACGTCGAGCAGGTCCTCGTCCGCCCCCGGCAGCCGCACGTCCTGGTCCTCCTGCGGCACGAACCCGTACGCCTCCGGATCCGCCGCGTCGGGCGAGCCCGGCACGGCCAGCCGGATGCCACCGCTCCGGCGGCGCAGCACGTAGGGGCCGAGGACGCCGAACAGCAGCCCGAGCGCGATGAGGAACCAGAGAATCTCCATGTGTCCATTGTCCAGGACAGGCCGTGAGACGAACGCGGCGGCGGGGGCCCGGCGGCACTACGCTCCTGAGCATGAGCGACCAGCACATCCACCAGAGCTTCGAGACCCGCGCGATCCACGCGGGCAACACCGCCGACCCGCTGACCGGCGCGGTCGTCCCGCCCATCTACCAGGTCTCCACGTACAAGCAGGACGGCGTGGGCGGGCTGCGCGGCGGTTACGAGTACAGCCGCAGCGCCAACCCGACCCGCACCGCCCTGGAGGAGAACCTGGCGGCCCTGGAGGGCGGCCGGCGCGGCCTCGCCTTCGCCTCCGGCCTCGCCGCCGAGGACTGCCTGCTGCGCGCCCTGCTGGTCCCCGGCGACCACGTCGTCATCCCGAACGACGCCTACGGCGGCACCTTCCGGCTCTTCGCCAAGGTCGTGCAGCGCTGGGGCGTGGACTTCTCGGTCGCGGACACCTCCGACGTCGCCGCCGTGCGGGACGCGATCAACGACCGTACGAAGCTGATCTGGGTCGAGACCCCCTCGAACCCGCTCCTCGGCATCACCGACATCGAGGCCGTCGCGGGCGTCGCCCGCCAGGCCGGCGTGAAGCTCGTCGTCGACAACACCTTCGCCTCGCCCTACCTCCAGCAGCCGCTGGCGCTCGGCGCGGACGTCGTCGTGCACTCGCTCACCAAGTACATGGGCGGCCACTCGGACGTCGTCGGCGGCGCCCTGGTGACGGCCGACGCGGCCCTCGGCGAGGAGCTGGCGTACCACCAGAACGCGATGGGCGCGGTCGCCGGCCCGTTCGACTCGTGGATCGTGCTGCGCGGCATCAAGACCCTCGCCGTGCGCATGGACCGGCACAGCGAGAACGCCGAGAAGATCGTCGAGATGCTGGTCCAGCACCCGAAGGTGACCCAGGTCCTCTACCCGGGCCTCCCCGAGCACCCGGGCCACGAGATCGCCGCCAAGCAGATGCGGTCCTTCGGCGGCATGATCTCCTTCCGCGTGGAGGGCGGCGAGGAGGCGGCCGTAGAGGTCTGCAACCGCGCCAAGCTCTTCACCCTCGGCGAGTCCCTGGGCGGCGTCGAGTCCCTCATCGAGCACCCGGGCCGGATGACCCACGCGAGCGTCGCGGGCTCCGCCCTGGAGGTCCCGGCCGACCTCGTCCGCCTCTCGGTGGGCATCGAGAACGCCGACGACCTGCTCGCCGACCTGCGGCAGGCGCTGGGCTAGATCCGGCGGCGGACGTACGACGGCCGGGCGCGGGCCCCATGGGGTCGCGCCCGGCCGTCTCCGTGTTTCCGTGTGGCGCTGTGCTCCCGTACGCCCTCAGGCCGGGACCTTCTCGTCCTCCAGGTCCGCGCGGACCATGGCCCGCAGCTCGGGGGTGTCCTCGTGGCCGTGGACGGAGACCGCGTGCTCGGCGGCGGCCCGTACCACTTCCTCCTCCTCACCGACGATGGTGAGGGTGCAGCCCATGACGCTCGGCGTCCTGCGGCAGTCGGCGACTTTCCTGGTCATGACAGCCTCCTCGGCACCCGTGTGCGTGCCGTTCCCCTCCAGCCTAGGGCGTGTCCGGCGGATCGGGGTCGGGTAGGCCGCGGTGTCCGGTGCGGTGCCTCGCAAGGCGCCGGAGCGGCTCGACAGCGGAGCTGTCGGGACGTTTCGGCAACGCGGCGAGGTGCCGTGCCGGGCGTCGCGGCCCCGGCCATGATCCGCCGGACACGCCCTGGGACCGTTCTCACCAGGCTTCGAGCGGCGGCGTCGTCCCGGCCGGCGGGGGTTCCCACGGGCGGGCCGCCGACGCCCACACCACGAACGCCAGGAGGGCGAGCGCGGTCAGGGTCCACAGCAGCCGCCGGGTCCGCCGGGCCCGGCGCAGCCGGCGCGCGCCGAGGGCCGCCGCCCGGGGCGCGAGGTCGCGGGGGACCGGCGGGTGCGGGGTGTCGAGGAGCCGCCGGACCGCCTCCTCCCGGTTCACCGGGTGTCCCGCAGCACGGCGACCGCCCGGGCGCAGACGGCCAGGATCCGCGCCTCGGAGACCCCGAGCAGCGCCGCGACCTGCTCCTCCGCGATCCCCTCGTACAGGCGCAGCACGACGACGACCCGTTCCCGGGGGCTCAGCGGGGCGAGGACGCCGCCGTGGCCGCCGCGACGGCGGCGGGGGACGCGCGCGAAGCGGAGCACGAGCTCGTCGCGCGCGCAGGCGTACGGGTCGTCGTCGCGCAGCCGGTCCCACACCGCGTACGTGTGCGCGAGGACGTGCGTCAGGAGGGCGCGGGCGTACGGGTTCCGGGCGCGGGTCTCGGCCGTCAGCAGGGTCGCGACGTGCAGCAGCCGCCCCGCCGCCCCGGCCGCGAACGCGTCGAACTCCCGGGCGCGGGAGGCGCGTCGGACGTCCCGGCCGTTCCGCCGCTCTCGCACCCCCTCATCCGACGACAGCGCGGGGACGGGGTCAAGAGGCCGGAGCGGACTCGCTTCCGCCCGTGGCCTCCGGCTCGGCCGGGAGGTGCCCGGTGTGCGCCGACTGGCGTGCGGACAGGGCGGTGTTGAAGCGGGTGAGCAGGGTGCAGAAGACCTCGCGCTCGTCCGGTGTCCAGCCCTCCGTGACCTCGGCCATCAGCCGGCGGCGCGAGGCGCGGACCTCCTCCAGGCGCGCGAGCCCGCGCTGCGAGAGCTGGAGGACGACCGCCCGCCCGTCCTCGGGGTGCGAGGTGCGCTTCACCAGGCCGGTGTCCACGAGCGGGGCGACCTGGCGGGTGACCGTCGAGGAGTCGATCCCCATGCCCGCCGCGAGCGCCTTGACGCCCATCGGGCCTTCCTGGTCGAGCCGGTTGAGGAGCAGGTACGCGGCCCGGTCCATGGAGTTGCGGAGCTGGCCGGTGCCGCCGAGGCGGGTCTGCTCGGCCCGGCGGGCGAAGACGGCCACCTGGTGCTGGAGGGCGTCGAGGAGACCGGGGTCGAGAGCGGTCGTCATGTCCTGGGACGGGGGCATGGCTGTGGGTCTCTCTCGTGCGGGAGCGGTCGGACGGTGGGGGACAGAGTACGCGGACCCGACGGGGTCCGTACCGGGCCCGTCCAAACCCGTTCGGACGCCTGCCGTCCGGGCGGTCACCAGGGCCGTGAGCTGCGAGACTTGCTGTCATGAGCTTCCGTACACCACGCCCCTTGCACCGGCTGATGCTCGACGACGTGCGCGGGGCGCAGAAGATGCTGTCCGGGGTGGCCCGCGTGACGGCGATGGAGGGCAGCCGGCACCTGTCCTCCCTGGTGGGGGCGCCGGTGCACCTCAAGTGCGAGAACCTCCAGCGGACCGGCTCCTTCAAACTGCGCGGGGCGTACGTGCGGATCGCCGGGCTGCGGCCCGAGGAGAAGGCCGCCGGGGTCGTCGCCGCCTCCGCCGGCAACCACGCGCAGGGCGTCGCGCTCGCCTCGCGGCTGCTCGGGGTGCGCGCCACCGTCTTCATGCCGGTCGGCGCCCCGCTGCCGAAGGTCGCGGCGACCCGGGACTACGGCGCCGAGGTCCGTCTCCAGGGGCAGGTCGTGGACGAGACGCTCGCGGCGGCGGAGGAGTACGCGCGGGAGACCGGCGCCGTCCTCATCCACCCCTTCGACCACCCCGACGTCATCGTCGGGCAGGGCACGGTCGGCCTGGAGATCCTGGAGCAGTGCCCCGAGGTCCGTACGATCGTGGTCGGCGTCGGCGGCGGCGGTCTCGCGGCCGGCATCGGGCTCGCGGTGAAGTCGCTGCGCCCGGACGTAAAGGTGATCGGGGTGCAGGCGGAGGGCGCCGCCGCCTATCCGCCCTCGCTGGCTGCCGGGCACCCGGTGGTCGTCGAGTCGCCGGTGACGATGGCCGACGGCATCAAGGTGGGCCGGCCCGGCGACGTGCCGTTCGACCTGATCAGGGAGTACGTGGACGAGGTCCGCACGGTCTCCGAGGACGCGCTCTCCTCCGCCCTGCTGCTCTGCCTGGAGCGCGCCAAGCTGGTCGTGGAACCGGCGGGCGCCAGCCCGGTCGCGGCCCTGCTCGCCGACCCGGGGTCCTTCCGGGGCCCGGTGGTCGCGGTCCTCTCCGGCGGCAACGTCGACCCGCTCCTCCTCCAGCGCGTGCTGCGGCACGGCATGGCCGCCGGGGGCCGCTACCTGAGCCTGCGGCTGCGCGTGACGGACCGGCCGGGGGTCCTGGCGTCGCTCCTCGCGGCCCTGACGGTGGTCGACGCCAACGTCCTGGACGTCAGCCACGTACGGACCGACCCGAGGCTCGGCCTGACGGAGGCGGAGGTCGAGCTGCACCTGGAGACGAAGGGCCCGGAGCACTGCCGGCAGGTGACGGAGGCGCTGCGGGACGCCGGGTACACGGTCCTCGGCTGACCCCCGTAGGTCGGGTGCACGGTCCTCGGCCGCCCTCCGTACGTCGGGTGCACGGTCCTCGGCCGCCCTCCGTGCGTCGGGTGCACGGCCCTCGGCCGACCCCCGCGCGCCCCTGACCTCGGCTTGTGGCGCAGATCACTTATTCGGTGGGCGCGGGCCGTCCCCCAAACCTAGGATCGGTGGGAAAAAGTCCCGATCCATGGGGAGTACCCACATGCCAGGCGCGATCTACGCCGAGGGTCTGGTGAAGACCTTCGGTGACGTACGAGCTCTGGACGGGGTGGACCTCGACGTGCCCGAGGGCACCGTCCTGGGCCTGCTCGGTCCGAACGGCGCGGGGAAGACCACCGCCGTGCGCGTCCTGACGACCCTCCTGCGGCCCGACAGCGGGCGGGCCGTGGTCGCCGGGATCGACGTCCTCGAACACCCCAACGAGGTGCGCCGCTCAATCGGCCTCTCCGGCCAGTTCGCGGCCGTCGACGAGTACCTCACCGGCCGCGAGAACCTCCAGATGGTCGGACAGCTCTACCAGATGAAGGCGAGGGCGGCGAAGGCGCGGGCGGGCGAGCTGCTCGAACGGTTCCACCTCGCCGAGGCCGCCGACCGCCCCGCCAAGACGTACTCGGGCGGCATGCGGCGCCGGCTCGACCTCGCGGCCGCGCTCGTGGTCTCCCCGCCGGTCATGTTCATGGACGAGCCGACCACCGGCCTCGACCCGCGCAACCGGCAGGAGCTCTGGGAGGTCATCAAGGAGCTGGTCGCCGGCGGTACGACCCTGCTCCTCACCACCCAGTACCTGGAGGAGGCCGACCACCTCGCCCACGACATCTGCGTGGTCGACCACGGCCGGGTCATCGCGCGCGGCACCTCCGACCAGCTCAAGGCGCAGACGGGCGGCGAGCGCGTCGAGGTCGTCGTCCGGGAGCGGGGGATGCTCGCCGGTGCCCGGGAGGTCCTCGGCCGCTACGGCGTCGCGGGCGGTGCCGGCGGCATCGGTGGCCCCGGCCCGGGCCGTGCCGAGGTCTCCGTCGAGGAGCACACCCGCATGCTCACCGTCCCCGTCACCGGCGGCGCCAAGCTGCTCGCCGAGGTCATCCGCGACCTGGACGCCGTCGGCGTCGAGATCGACGACATCGGCCTGCGCCGCCCGACCCTCGACGACGTCTTCATCTCCCTGACCGGCCACGCGGCCGAGCAGGAAGAGGAGGAGGGCGACGCCCCGGACGAGCAGGGCGGCCGGAGCCGCAGGCACCGCGGAAAGGCCGCGAAGGACGCGGAGACCGCCGAGGACGCGAAGGAGGGGGCGAAGTGAGCACCATGACCGCCACGGACGTGAAGGAGGAGGCGAAGTGAGCACCGTGACCACCGAGGCCCCGGCCCGTGCCCCCCGGCCGCGCGGGGGCATCGCCCAGTCCCTCGGCGACTCCCTCGTCGTCGCCAAGCGCAACCTCATCCGGATGACCCGGATCCCCGAGATGATCCTCTTCGGGGTCATCCAGCCGGTGATGTTCGTGGTGCTCTTCACGTACGTCTTCGGCGGCTCGATGGCGATCGGCGGCACCCTCGACCCCGACGTCTACCGCGACTTCCTGATGGCGGGCATCTTCGCGCAGACCGTCACCTTCGCCACGGCGGGATCGGCGGCCGGCATCGCCGACGACATGCAGAAGGGGATCATCGACCGCTTCCGCTCGCTGCCGATGGCGCGGGGCGCGGTCCTCACCGGCCGCACCGTCGCCGACCTCGCGCAGACGTCGGTCACGCTGCTCGTCCTCGCGATCGTCGCGCTCCTGGTGGGCTGGCGCACCGGCTCCGCCGAGCCGACCAACGCCGGAAGGGTCCTGGCCGGCTTCGTCCTGCTGCTGCTCCTCGGCTACGCCTTCACCTGGATCGGGGCCCTGATCGGCCTCTCCGTCCGCACCCCGGAGGCCGCCACCTCGGGCGGCATCATCTGGCTCTTCCCGGTCACGTTCATCTCGAACGCGTTCGTGGACTCGGACCAGATGACGCCCTGGCTGCGGCACATCGCCGAGTGGAACCCCTTCAGCGCCACCGTGCAGGCGTGCCGGGAGCTGTTCGGCAACCCCGGCGTCTCGACCTCCGACGCCTGGCCGATGCAGCACCCGGTCTGGGCCTCGATCATCTGGTCGGTCCTGATCGTCGCCCTCTTCCGGACCCTCGCGGTCCGCAAGTACCGCTCGGCGGCGTCCTGACCCCCGGCACGGCGTCACCACGCGCACGCGTGTACGGGTGAAACGCACGGCCGAGGCGTACCACTGAGGGCCGGACCCCATGGGGGTCCGGCCCTCGGTCGATCGTGAGGCGGGAGCCTCAGCCGGTGTACGGCTTCGCGCTGAGGATCTTCACCGAGGCCTTCTTGCCGTTCGGCAGCTCGTACTCGGCGTCGTCGCCGGCCTTCTTGCCGTTGACGCCGACGCCCAGCGGGGACTGCGGCGAGTAGGTCTCGATGTCACCGCTCGCGTACTCGCGGGAGGCGAGGAGGAAGGTCAGGGTGTCGTCCTCGTCGCCGTCGAAGGCGATCGTGACGACCATGCCGGGCTCGACGACGCCGTCGTCCGCCGGGGCCTCGCCCACCTTGGCGTGCTGGAGCAGCTGGGTGAGCTGACGGACCCGGAGCTCCTGCTTGCCCTGCTCCTCCTTGGCCGCGTGGTACCCGCCGTTCTCGCGCAGGTCGCCCTCTTCGCGCGCGGCGGCGATCTTGGCGGCGATCTCGGTACGCGCGGGACCAGACAGGTACTCAAGCTCGTCCTTGAGCTTGTTGTACGCCTCCTGGGTGAGCCAGGTGACGTTGTCGCTGGTCTGGGTCACAGGTGCTCCTCGTAGGTACTGGGAATACAAAGCATCGCCCTACACGGGAATGCTGTGCTGTCCCGGGTGGGCGAAACCACGAGCCTAACAATCAGTGGCGAAAAGCGGGAGGACATAAACCACGGAATGGCGTCACCCCAGGTCACGGTGGTGACCCGCCGGGACTCGTCACCGGCTCCCTACCCACCGCTACCGGGCCGTACACCCGATCAGTTCGGCGCTCGTCGCGTGCGCGGTGGTGCGGAGGGAGAAGACCTGGTCGACCCGGGCGGCGGGATCGTCGATCCGCACGTCCTTGCGGGCCACCTCGGTCCCGTCCTCGGAGCGCGAGCGCAGGGTGCAGACGCCCTCGACGCCCTCGTCCTTGCGGACCTCCAGGTGCACCTGGACCTCGGTGGCGCTCACCACGTCGAACTTGATCATCTCGGCGCTGATCCTGCTGTCGACGACGTAGTACCAGCCGAACCAGCCGAGCAGGCCGAGGAAGAGGACTCCGAGCACCGACCCGACGACCTTGAGCGTGCGGTCGGCCCGCTCGTCCGCGGAGCGTCCGTAGCGCCCCTCGGGCGGCTGCTCTCGCACCGCGCTCATGATCGATCCTCTCGAAGCCGGGGGTGGCGGAATTTTCGGCCCCCCGATTCCGTCACTATAGAGACCTCCCTCCGCGACCAATCACTGAGGATCGAGTCTTGACTGACCAGCTGCGACTGATGGCCGTGCACGCCCACCCCGACGACGAGTCGAGCAAGGGTGCGGCCACGATGGCCAAGTACGTGTCCGAGGGGGTGGACGTCCTGGTGGTGACGTGCACGGGCGGCGAGCGCGGCTCGGTCCTCAACCCCAAGCTCCAGGGCGACCCCTACATCGAGGAGAACATCCACGAGGTGCGCCGCAAGGAGATGGACGAGGCCCGCGAGATCCTCGGCGTCTCCCAGGAGTGGCTGGGCTTCGTCGACTCGGGCCTGCCCGAGGGCGACCCGCTGCCCCCGCTCCCCGAGGGCTGCTTCGCCCTCCAGGACGTCGATGAGGCGGCCGGCCGGCTGGTCCGCAGCATCCGCTCCTTCCGTCCCCAGGTCGTCACGACCTACGACGAGAACGGCGGCTACCCGCACCCCGACCACATCATGACCCACAAGATCACGATGGTGGCGTTCGACGGCGCGGGCGACCCCGAGGCGTTCCCCGAGGACGAGTTCGGCCCGGTCTGGCAGCCCCTGAAGCTCTACTACAACCAGGGCTTCAACCGGCCCCGCACCGAGGCCCTGCACCAGGCGCTCCTCGACCAGGGCCTGGAGTCCCCGTACGGGGAGTGGCTGGAGCGCTGGAAGGAGTTCGAGCGCAAGGAGCGGACCCTGACCACCTTCGTGCCCTGCGCCGACTTCTTCGAGGTCCGGGACCGGGCGCTGATCGCCCACGCCACCCAGATCGACCCCGACGGCGGCTGGTTCCGCGTCCCCATGGAGATCCAGAGGAAGGTCTGGCCGACGGAGGAGTACGAGCTCAGCAAGGCGCTGGTGCCGACCTCCCTCCCCGAGGAAGATCTCTTCGCGGGCATCCGCGACAATGCCTGACATGAGCGCACACCTGGCACTGACCCAGCTTGTCCCCTTCGCCGCCGAAGAGCTGGACAAGAACAAGGTGACCCCCGGCGTCCTCGGCTTCGTCGTCTTCGCGGTCCTGGCCCTGGCGGTCTGGATGCTGATGAAGTCGATGAACCGCCACATGGGCCGGGTCTCCTTCGAGGAGGCCCCGGACCCGGCGGCCACGCCGGCGGCCCCGGCGGAGACGCCCAAGAAGTAACCGGCGCGCACCCTCGCCCTCCGGGCCGTACCGCCGCGGTACGGCCCGGAGGGCGTCCGCGCGTTCAGACGCGCGGGGGGACGGCCGGTCCGCGGGGGACGGGCGCCCGCGCCCTGACGTCCCCGCCCCCGCCGCAGGCCCGACGCTCCGGCCGGAGGCCCGACGCTCCCGCCGCAGGACCTACGCCCCCGGCACCCCCAGTACGTCCCGCGCCCGTCGGTTCGGGACCAGGCCCAGGTCCCAGGCCTGCCACGGCGTCCCCGCGTCCACGCCACGCGCCAGGACCGCCCCGTACGCCTCGGCGCAGTCGTCCAGGCGCGGGTCGCGCGCCGGGTGCCGGTCCGCGACCAGGGCCGCCAGCTCCTCGCGGGCCGTCGCCGTCCCCGGCTCCGGGGAGCCCGGGGCCGCGTGCGGGAGCAGGGTGCAGCGCAGGAAGCGGGCCCAGTCCGCGCCGCGCGGATCGCCGTACGAGGCGAACAGGGCCCGCGCCTCGTCGCACAGGCCCAGCGCCTGCGGCACGCGCGCGTTGCCCGCGTCGACGACCGCCAGCTCCAGACAGGTCCAGGCCTCCCCGTGGGCCACCCCGATCCGGTGGAAGTCCGCCCGCGCGTCCACCAGCAGCTGACGGGCGAAGCCCGAGTTCCGCAGGCCCCCCGTGCGGGCGGCCGCCTGGTCGCGGGTGACCCGGCCCGAGTGGTGCCGGGCGCAGGCGAGCCCGTACACGTCCCGCATCCGGGAGAACAGCGTCCGCGCCCGCCCCAGCTCCCGCACCGCCTCGTCGCGGTCGCCGCGCTCCTCCAGGGCGTGCCCCAGGTGGTACAGCGTCCACGCCTCGCCCCGCGCGTCCTCCTGCTCCCGGTGCCGGGCCAGCGCGCCGCGCAGCCCCTCCACGGCCGGCTCGGCGTCCCCGGCGGCGAGCCGGGCCCGCGCGAGCTGGGTCAGCGCCCAGGCCTCGCCGCGCCCGTCGTGGATCCGCCCGTACCCGTCGAGCGCGGACCGCAGCTCGGCCTCGGCGCCCGGCACGTCACCGCGCAGCAGCAGCACCTGGCCGCGCTGGAAGTGCGCCCACGCCTCGCCGTGCGGGGACTCGTGCTCCCGGTGCAGCGCGAGGGACAGGTCGAGCAGCGCCGTCGCCTCCGCGAGCCGCCCCCGGTCCCGCTCCACGGCCGCGAGCGCGTGCAGCGTCCAGCCCCGGTCGGCGGCGAGCGCCTCCGGCTCCTGGAGCGCGAGCGCCTCCCGCAGCCGCTCCGCCGCCTCCGCCAGCTTCCCCTGGTGGTGCAGGGTGATCCCGAGCGAGCAGAGCGCGAGGGCTGCCTCCGGGTCCCGGCGGTCCTCCCGGTACGAGGAGACGACCGAGGTCAGGGTCGTGCGCGCCTTGTCCAGCTCGCCGATCTGCCGGGCCGCGATGCCGGTCCGCCACCGCACCGAGCGCGACAGCGGCCCCTGCCCGACCGACGCGGCCAGCTCGTCGATCTCCCCGAGCCGGTAGAGGTCGCCGCGCAGCAGGCAGTAGTCGCAGAGCGCGCCGAGCAGGTCGAGGACGGTCCGCTGGTCGACGCCCCGGCTGTGCCGCAGCGCCGCCGTGATGAAGCTGGTCTCCTCGTCGAGCCAGTTCAGGGCCGCCTCCAGGGAGCCGAAGCCGTGCCCGCCGAACCGGTCGGCGCGGGTCGACATCTTGCCGTCGACCATCCGGATCACCGCGTCCGCCAGCTCCGCGTAGTTGCGGATCAGACGCTCCTGGGCCGACGCGGCCTCCGCCGCGTCCTCCTCGTCGAGGAGCCGGGCGGCCGCGAAGCCGCGCACCGCGTCGTGCAGCCGGTACCGCTCCCCGCGCACGTGGTCCAGGAGCCCGGCGTCGGCGAGACCGCGCAGCAGCCGCGCTCCCTCGGCGCCGTCCGTGCCGAGCAGTGCCCCGGCCGCCGCCGCGCCGAGCGAGGCCCGCCCGGCGAGCGCGAGCCGCCGCAGGAGCCGCCGGGAGTCGTCGTCGAGGTCGGCGGAGTACCGCGCGTGCAGGGCGCGCCCGACGGGGTCCGTGCCCCGCTCCGGCTGGCCGAGCAGTTCCGCCACCTCGACGGCGGACCGCCGCCCGAGGAGGGAGCCCGCCGCCCGCAGCGCCAGCGGGAGCCCGCCGCACAGCTCCCGGATCCGTTCGGCGGCCTCCGCGTCGTACGGCCCGGGGCCGCCCGCCGCCCGCAGCAGCTCCTCCGCCCCGGCCGCGCCGAGCGCCGCCACCTCAAGGGCGTGCACGGCGGCCGGCACGTCCGGACCGAGGTCCAGCGGCTCCCGGCAGGTCACCAGGACCAGGCTCTCCGAACGCCCGGGCAGCAGGGCCCGCACCTGGGCCGCGTCCACGGCGTCGTCCAGGACCACCACCACCGGCGTCCCGGCGAGCTGCCGGTGGTACGACTCCGTGAGCCGCCGCACCTGCTGCTCCACCGAGGCGCCCTCCCGGAAGAGCAGCCGCTCGCGCGGGGCGCCGAGCCGGTTCAGCAGGTGCAGCAGTGCCTCCCGGGTCGCGACCGGCCCCTCGGCCGCCGTACCCGGCACGGCCGTGGCGTTCCCCCGCAGGTCCACCACGCACGCCCCGCGGAACCGCTCGCGCAGCGCGTGCGCGGCCCCGACCGCGAGCGCGGTGCGCCCCGACCCCGGCGCGCCGTGCAGCAGCACCACGGTCGGCCGGGTCTCCACCGAGGCCCTGCCCTCCCGCACCCACCCGGCGATCCGCTCCAGCTCCTCCCGCCGCCCCGCGAACACCCCGGCAGGCTCGGGCAACTGCCCGAAGGACCGCTCCAGGACGGTACGGCTCCGGGCCGCGGCACTCCGGTCGACACCCCGCAACGACCGTACGGCGGGGGCGGGGGCGGCCGCGGCCGGCTCCCGTTCCAGGAACGGCCGCACCCCACGACTCTCCAGCGCCGCCAACCACCGCGCCCGCGCCTCCTCGACGCCCCCGGGGGCCTCGGCCCGGGACCCGGACGTCGCCCTCAGCACGGTCGCCGCCGCCCCGGCCACCGCCACCGCGGCGCCCGCGCCGAGCGCGGTCCCCGCCGACGTGCCGAGGGCCAGATCGGCCCCGACCGCGGCAACGGCCGCGACCCCGGCGACCAGCACGGCCCCACCGCCCCGGGACCCGCCGCCCTTCCTGCCTTCCGCCGACTCCACGGCCCGCAGGAACTCCGCGTACTCCCCGCTCGCCCCCGCGGCCATCACGTCCAGCTCGGACCGCCCCCGAGCGAGCAGCGCCCCGGCGTCCCGGCCCCCGCCGCGCACCTCCTCCGCCACGATCCGCTCCAACAGCCGCTCGACCTCGGCCCGGTGACTCTCCCTCATCCGCGTTCCCCCTCCGCACGTACCCGACGAGACGGCCCCAGTCTCCTGCGCGACGCACTCCGGCGCGAGGGAGGAGCCGACGCCCACGGCGACCGATCGCCCCGGTAGGTTCGAGCCGACGCCACATCCTCCCGGTACGACGAGAAAAGGGACGCGCCGATGGACGACGAGGCCCTTTGTACGGACGTCACCCTCCGGGCCACGCTCGACGACCGGGCGGCCGCGCCCCGCGGCGACCTCCTCGTCCACTGGTTCCGCACCGCGACCGACCTCCTCTTCGCCACGGGGGAAAGGGAGTTGTCCGAATCCTGGGCCCTGGTCACGGAGTCGATCGACGGTGACCGTGAGGTCCGCGTACGCGACGTGCGCGCCCACTGGACGGAACTGGCCGACGCACTGCGCCCTTCACCGTTCTACGCCGCGGCGGGCTTCCACGAGCCGTCCCCCGGTGGAGTCGGGGTCGACGACCACGGCCGGATCGGCGGTACGCGAACGGGCCGCGGCGGCAGCCACACCGAACTGTCGGCCCAGGTGCGGGGCGCCGAGCGCATCGCCGACGCCGCCTGGTGCGCGCACCTGGTCGACTTCCTCGCCACCGCCCTGGACGGGGCGGACCCCGCCTTCGCGCGGATCGGCCACCTCGACTTCCAGGAGACCACCGACCTGGAGGCGGTCCTGAAGCGCCCCCACCGCCGGTCGCTGCACGAATCCCGGACCCTGCTGCGCGGCTATTCGTGGGTCACCGGCGTCCCCGCCGAACTGGCCGCCCGACTCGGCGGCCCGACCGCACTGGAGGCCACCGGCGCCTTCCACGCGGTACGCGAACTGCGCGCCGGCGGCCTGCTGCTCCAGTCCACCGAGACCCTCGCCGACTACGACCGGCCGCACCTGGAGGCGGTGTTCCACGCCCTGGCCCCGGTCCTCCCCCCGGGCACACCCGACGAGGCCCCCGGCCACCCCACCCTCCGACTCACCTTCGAGGACGCGAGCCGGGTCCGGCCCCGAACCGGTTCGTGAACTCGGCGGACCCACGTGCGACGCCGCTTGTATGAACTGGTTGGCCCGGTGTACCCCCGCCGTATCTGCCTCAGCACCCCGGGGATCCGGTCGACTGGTGGTCCTGGGGCCTGGAGGCCTTCGAGGAGGCACGTCGCCGTGGCAGGCCCGCCCTGCTGTCGCTCGGCTACTCGGCGTGCCACTGGTGGCAACGGACTCGCGAGCCCAATAGCCGGCGGAACTCACACCTCTCTGATGATCACGCGGCTTCCGCAGAGCTTCGACCAGTCGTCGCGGTCGGAGGTCAGGACGATCACGGGAGCCGGGACGCGGAGCGCGAGCGCGGCGACGAGGGCATCGATCGCGTACTTGTGCCCGTGCAGCCCGCCTGCGTCCTGAAGCAGCTGCACTGCGGTTAGGGAGTCCTCTTGGCTGACTGGTTCCACCCGCAGCCGGGAGAGCACCCACTTCAAGCGCGCCAGATCGGTCTTCCCGTGCACGGCTTCGACGATGGTCAGCGCAGACACGAGGACGGGAACTCCGACCTGCCGGGATGCCTCGACGCGAGCCGCCATCTTGCGGTCGTCGCGCAGGAGCAGGGAGAGCGCCTCGGAGTCCAGTACCAGCGAGCGGGCCGGCTGCTCCTTCACGCAGCGCCCCGCTCGGCGTTCTCGTCTCCGAACAACTCGCGTCGGGCGGCCTCGACCTCCTGCTCCGTGAGCGCGCCGTGCTCCTCCTCGTGAGCCGCCACGATCTCGGCGAGCCCGTCCATGGCGAGCTGATGCCTGACGGCTTCGGTGATGTAGCTGGACACGCCTCGGCGTCCGGCCCTTGAGCGGAGCTCACTGACCAGATCGGAGGGCATGGAGACAGAGATGTTCTCGGTGGTCCCGGCTCGGGTCGTCTTCATGTCTCTAGTGTAAGACAGTATCTATTACAGCGGGAGGGGCTTGGGGCGGTGAAGGCTTTCGGCACTTCGAGCGTGTCCCCGGAGGGAGGCCGCCCTTCTCGGGCGATCACCTAGCCGGGGCTGACCAACCCGCCTCACCTCAGCCGCCCTGTTCGCACAGAGAGGCCCGCGACAGGCCGCAGGTCGGCGGTGTGAGGGGGCGTCCACACCCGGCACCCGGTCAGTCGGCCCACATGACTTCGAAGGCGCAGCAGGTCTTTCCCGCGGTCGAGCCGCCTGTGAGGACCAGGAAGCCGCAGGTGTGTCCGAGCCGGGCGAACGGGGGACGCACACGGAATGCAGCTCCGGGTGCGCTTGAAGGCGTCCGGCAGGAGCACGCCGACTGTCCTTCCGGCCTCGCAGCCCGCGTCGCCGCCATCGCACCGTCCTGATCTACCATCCGGCTGACTGTGCCTCAGGTCGTGTGGATGTGCATCGGCGAGGGGAACAACAACCCCTTCGGTCCGTTGCAGCCAGTGGTTCCCGCTGGCGCATCCGATGGGGACCTGTCTTCCTTGGTTGATCTGAGGCACCGATACAGGTCCGTATGCGGGCGATGACACAGGCAGCCAAGCCGTACTGTGCGTGATCACCAGCAGCGCTCGGATGGATCAACCTGTCGTCAATGGCATGGTGATCACCAGCTACCTGGGCCCTGTCTGAACCGAGACGGCCGTGCGGGGTGCCCCTCCGTCGTCCCGCGCGGTCGGGATCACCACACGAAGCTTCTACGCCCGACTCGGTGAAGATCGGCCTTGCCTCCTTGTGCCCTTCTGGCTCGCCGCTGACGGCGATGTCCGCATGGACGGTCAACCGGTGGCCGAGCGCATCAGCCCGTACTTGCCTGCAGCGTCGTGGTTCCAGCCGCGGCTGCCGAGGTAGTGGCATCAACGGCAAAATGGAACAACGTTCCCTACAAGACCCCGAGATCGACCGCGACGGAGAAAGGAACGGTGGCCTTCACCGCGCCGGTGAACATCTCGCCGTCCCGGTAAGCCTCGGTAGCGGGATCGAGAACGTAGGTGTAGACGATCGGGACCCCGGTGGCAGCCTGCTCGACCCGCCAGTAGAAGGGGATGCCGGCCTTGGCGTACTGGTCGACCTTCACGATCCGGTCCGTGGTCTCCGAGCCGGGCGACACGACCTCGACGACCAGGAGCACGTGCTCGGGGCGGGTGGGCGTGACGTCGATCGTCTCCGCCCGGTAGACGATGACGTCCGGACGGCGGTTGGTGAGCGGAACGTCCTGCAGGCGGACGTCGAAGTCCGTGTCCGCGTTCCAGTCGGGGCCCGCGGCGGCATCCAGGGCGTTGGCCAGGACGCGGGCCAGCCGGTTGTGGCGCTTGGAGGCGCTCGGGCTCACGACGACCATCCCGTCCACGATCTCGATGCCGGCGCACTGCTCCTCGGACCAGGAGTCGTACTGCTCCGCGCTGATCTGCGAATGCATCCACGCGGGCGCCACCATCTCGGCGCTCATGGTCTACCTCCTTCGAGAGGCCTCGGCAGGTCCGGCGCTGCGCCCAGCCTACTGTTCCGAGGCGTCGGGCCGCCCGACTCGGAGCGGGACGGAGCCGCCCGCCACGTGATGGCTCGCAAGGGCAATTCGGCCAAGCGAGACGGGCTCGTGAGGGTTTCGCCGGCCGTGCCAGGCGTTGTGAGAGGCTGGATCGCATGAACCGGCTGGCTGGTGTGACCTCCCCGTATCTGCTGCAGCACGCTGACAACCCGGTCGACTGGTGGCCCTGGGGACCGGAGGCCTTCGAGGAGGCGCGGCGGCGCGACGTGCCCGTCCTCCTGAGCGTCGGCTACAGCGCCTGCCACTGGTGCCACGTCATGGCCCACGAGTCCTTCGAGGACGACGCCACCGCCGCGCTGATCAACGACGGCTTCGTCGCCGTCAAGGTCGACCGCGAGGAGCGGCCCGACGTCGACGCCGTCTACATGGAGGCGGTCCAGGCCGCCACCGGGCAGGGCGGCTGGCCGATGACCGTGTTCCTCACGCCGGACGCCGCGCCCTTCTACTTCGGCACGTACTTCCCGCCCGAGCCCCGTCACGGCATGCCCTCCTTCGGCGAGGTCCTGACGGGTGTCCGGGACGCGTGGGCCGGGCGGCGCGGGGAGGTGGACGAGGTCGCGGAGCGGATCGTGAAGGAGCTCGCTGGCCGCTCCCTCGCGTACGGCGGCGACGGCGTTCCCGGCGAGGAGGACCTCGCGCAGGCCCTCCTCGGCCTCACCCGCGAGTACGACGCCACCCGCGGCGGCTTCGGCGGCGCCCCCAAGTTCCCGCCGTCCATGGTCCTGGAGTTCCTGCTCCGCCACCACGCCCGCACGGGCTCCGAGGGGGCCCTCCAGATGGCCTCCGACACCTGCGAGGCCATGGCCCGCGGCGGCATCTACGACCAGCTCGGCGGCGGCTTCGCCCGCTACGCCGTCGACCGCACCTGGACGGTCCCGCACTTCGAGAAGATGCTGTACGACAACGCCCTGCTCTGCCGGGTGTACGCGCACCTCTGGAAGGCCACCGGCAGCGACCTGGCCCGCCGGGTCGCCCTGGAGACCGCCGACTTCCTGGTACGCGAACTCCGCACGCCCGAGGGCGGTTTCGCCTCCGCGCTCGACGCCGACTCCGACGACGGCACCGGCAAGCACGTCGAAGGCGCCTACTACGTGTGGACGCCCGAGCGGCTCGCCGAGGTGCTCGGCCCCGAGGACGCCGCCGTCGCCGCCGCCCACTACGGCGTCACCGAGGACGGCACCTTCGAGGAGGGCAGCTCCGTCCTCCAGCTCCCGCAGGACGCGGGCGTGGCCGACGCCGAGCGGATCGCGTCGATCGCGGACCGGCTCCGCGCCGCCCGCGACGAGCGCCCGCGTCCGGGCCGGGACGACAAGGTGGTCGCCGCCTGGAACGGCCTCGCGATCGCCGCGCTCGCCGAGACCGGCGCCCTCTTCGACCGCCCCGACCTGGTCGAGCGCGCCACCGAGGCCGCCGACCTGCTCGTCCGGGTCCACATGGACGAGGGCGCCCGCCTCACCCGTACGTCCAAGGACGGCCGGGCGGGCACCAACGCGGGCGTCCTGGAGGACTACGCCGACGTGGCCGAGGGCTTCCTCGCCCTCGCGGCCGTCACCGGCGAGGGCGCCTGGCTGGAGTTCGCCGGCTTCCTCCTCGACCTCGTCCTCGACCGCTTCACCGCCGAGGGCGGCGCGCTGTACGACACGGCCCACGACGCCGAGACCCTCATCCGGCGCCCCCAGGACCCCACCGACAACGCCACCCCGTCCGGCTGGACCGCCGCCGCTGGGGCCCTGCTCTCGTACGCGGCCCACACCGGCTCCGAGGCCCACCGGGCCGCCGCCGAAGGGGCCCTCGGCGTCGTCAAGGCCCTCGGCCCCCGCGCGCCCCGCTTCATCGGCTGGGGCCTGGCCGTCGCCGAGGCCCTCCTCGACGGCCCCCGGGAGGTCGCCGTCGTGGGCGACCCCGGCGACGAGGCGTTCCGTGAGCTGCGCCGTACCGCGCTCCTGGCCACCGCCCCCGGCGCGGTCCTCGCCGCCGGCGCCCCCGGCGGCGAGGAGTTCCCGCTCCTGGAGGGCCGGCCGCTGGTGGCCGGAGGACCCGCCGCGTACGTCTGCCGCCGCTTCACCTGCGACGCGCCGGTCACCGACCCGGAGGCGCTGCGCCGGAAGCTCTGAGCAGGGCCCGGAACGGCGACGGCCCCGCCGCCCCTCCGAAGAGGGGCGGCGGGGCCGCGCCGGAACCGGGGCTGGTCGCTCAGCTGTTGCCGGCGCCGTTGCCCGACAGGACCGGGATGTCGCTGAGGATGTGCGACAGCGGCTCGTCGCCCTTGGCCTGGGTCGAGTTCTCGACGCACTGCTGGTTCTGCGGGGAGGACAGGACGTTGATGTCCTGGACCGTGATCGGGACGAGGCCGATCAGCGAACCGGCGTTGACCTTGGCCGGCAGGCCGACGCAGGGCTTGTTCAGCGAGCCCTGGACCAGCGCGAGCTGGGGGCTCATGTTGCCGTACGTGGCGGAGTTGCCGTACGCCTGGGTGGCGCCGTTGCCGCTGAGCGAGGTGGTGCCGCCGTCGTCGGCGATCGCGAGCGCCTGCCCGGCGCCCGTCGCCGTCGCGCCGAGGACCGTCGCGGCCACAGCAGCCGTAGCGAACAGCTTCTTCATCAGTTCAGGCCTTTCGGATACTGGCTCGCCGATTGCCGAGCCGTACTGATCAACCGGCGGGAATGCCGAAGGTTCCGGGAAGTCCACCGGACGGACTACGGGCAGATGAGCGAAATACCCTGTCCCGCACCGTATTTCGAGCCGTTCGCACAGAGGTGCGCGACGCGGCGTGGAGAGGGTGAATCACTCTCCCGCGCCCATTGTGTAATGATGCGGGAATCCCAGCGGAAGGAGCGAAGATGGCGCCGGAGCCCGGGAAATGGGAACGGATGGCCTTCATTCCGAAGAGCCGGTACGTGAGCGACCCGACCCCCGCCGACCGCACTCCGTTCCCGGTCTATTCCGCCCTGGTGACGCAGTGGACGCAGGCGGGCCGCGCGGTGCCGGGGGTGCCGGACCGGGAGTGGGAGCGGCTGATGGCGGCCCCGGTCTGGCCGCGCTGAGGAGCCGCGCGGGACGGCGGGAACGTACGGCACGACGAAAGGGGCCGCCCCGGAGGGCGGCCCCTGACGCGGGAACGTGACGTGTGAACGGCGTCGCGTCCGGGTGGGGACGTCAGTTGTTGCCGACGCCGTTGCCCGACAGGATCGGGATGTCCTCCAGGATGTGCGACAGCGGCTCGTCGCCCTTGGCCTGGGTGGAGTTCTCGACGCACTGCTGGTTCTGCGGGGAGGACAGGACGTTGATGTCCTGGACGGTGATCGGGACGAGGCCGATCAGCGAACCGGCGTTGAGCTTGGCCGGCAGGCCGATGCAGGGCTTGTTGAGCGAGCCCTGGATCAGAGCCATCTGGGGGCTCATGTTGCCGTACGTGGCGGAGTTGCCGTACGCCTGGGCGGCGCCGTTGCCGCTGAACGAGGTGGTGCCGCCGTCGTTGCTGATGGCGAGCGCCGGGGAGGCCACGGCGGCGGAGGCGCCGACGATGGAGACGGCCGCGGCCGCGGTGGCCATAACCTTCTTGATCACGGGAGTTCCCTTCTAGAACCTGCTCCGTGCAGGGAGCGACCTGATCAACAGGGGTCCGGACGCGGGGGTTCCGTCGTGTCACCCTCTTGGCGGAGCGCGCGCGGCAGCGCGAAACGAGTGTCCCTTCGAAAGGGTGAAGCGCCGGAACCAAACCCTCCGGAGGCAGTTGAGCCGGGCGCATCAATCAGGTCGATTGGTGGGAACAGGAACGGAATCACCGTGATCAAGAAGATTGTGGCGGCTGCGGCTGTTGCGGCCTCCGTCGTCGGCGCTTCTGCCGCGGCGGCCTCCCCGGCGCTGGCGATCGCCGACGACGGCGGTACCACCTCGCTCAGCGGCAACGGCGCCACCCAGGCGTACGGCAACTCGGAGACCGCGGGCGACTTGAGCCCGCAGATGACGCTGGTCCAGGGCTCGCTGAACAAGCTCTGCCTCGGTGTTCCGGTCAAGGGCAACCTCGGCTCCCTCGTAGGCGTCGTCCCGATCACCGTCCAGGACGTCAACGTGCTGTCCTCCCCGCAGAACCAGCAGTGCGCGGACAACTCCACCCAGGCCAAGGGCGACGAGCCGCTGTCGCACATCCTGGAGGACATTCCGGTCCTCTCCGGGAACGGTGTCGCCAACGGCTGACCCGCGGCGCGTACGGCAGGGCCGGAGGAGAACGGCGACGTTCTCCTCCGGCCCTGTTCCGTGCGAGCACCGGCATTGTTCCGTGCGGGCGGTTCCGTGCGGGCAATGGGGTGAAACGAACGCCTCCGGAGTTATTCCGGTTTCCTTCGTGCGGGATGTTCGTTGTGTTGTGTACTGCGGAGGCCGGGGAAATCCCTTCCCCGGGCATCACGAGATCCGTGAGAATTCTTCCGCCGAGGAAAGGATCCAGACGAAATGAACTGTAAGAAGGCTGCGGCCGTCGTCGCCGGTATCGTCCTGGCCATGGGTGTGGCGTCGCCCGCCTTCGCGGACGCCGACGCGGACGGTGCGGCCGTCGGCTCGCCCGGCGTCCTGTCCGGCAACGTCATCCAGGTCCCGGTCCACATCCCGGTCAACGTCTGCGGCAACACCGTGAACATCATCGCGCTGCTGAACCCGGCCCTCGGCAACGTCTGCGCCAACGACTGACCCGACGCGGTACGCGGACAGGCACGGGGCCGGCCCCGGGGAGCACTCGCTCCCCGGGGCCGGCCCTCGTCGTGCCGCGGCCGCGGTCAACGGGGGCTGAGCCGGTCGGGCGCGTCCTCCGGGGCGGTGCGGGGCGCCGGGGGCACGTCGGCGGCCGGGCGCGGCCCGCCGGGCGCCCGGCGCCGGCGCAGCGCCGCCAGGGCCTTGCGCAGCAGGTGCGCGAGCCAGGCGCGGCCCATGGCGAGCGCGGGCAGCGGGTCGTCGGCCGCCCACCACGCCCACTCGGTCGGCCGCCGCACCCCGCCGGTCTCGGCCGCGTACCGCCGGCGCGGGACGGCGAGCAGCGAGAGCAGCGCGTAGTTCTCGGCCACGAACCGGCGCCCGTACGCGGGGGAGGGCGGGGGGACGGGGCGCCCGGTGAGGTCCAGGTGGAGCGCCCGGACCGCGTCCAGGCCGTCCTGGTCGGTGAAGAGCCGGAACTGCGCGCCGGGCCGGGGGTTGAAGTCGAGCAGGTGGTACGCGCCGGTCGTCCGGTCCAGCCGGAAGTCCAGGTCGCACACGCCCCGGTAGCCGAGCGCGTCGAGCAGGGTCCGCGCCGTCCGCTCCACCGCCGGGTTCACGGTCCAGCGGCCCGCGGCGGTCAGCCCGGCCCCGGTGGGCCAGGCGCGCTCCTTGCGCCCGGTCGCCCCGGTCGTGCAGCGGCCGGCGGAGTCCACGTACCCCTGGAAGAACCAGTCCAGGTCGCGGCCCTCGGGGAGGAGCTCCTGGAGGAGGAGCCGGCTGCCGGCCTCCGGGGCGCGGGCGTACAGCTCCCGGACCTCGGCGAGCGAGCGCGCGATCGACGTGCTGCGCAGCCCCGCGCCGACCGGCAGCAGCCAGGGCCGGCTCCACTTGGCGACCACCGGGAGGCCCAGCGCCCAGGCCATGGCAGCGGCCTCGTCGGCGTCGGCGGGGAGCGCGGTACGGGGGTGGGGCAGGCCCAGGGACGCGCAGGTCTCGGCGAGCGCCGCCTTGTCGGCGACCCGCAGCAGCTGCGCCTCGGTCTGCTCGGGCAGCAGGAAGCGCGGGGCGAGCTCGGTGCGGCGGCGGGCCAGGGCGAGCGCGGTGACGTCGTCCAGCGGGACGGCGAGCAGGGGGGCCGACGCCCCTTCGGACACCTCGTCCCCGACCCGGCGGAGGAAGGCGGCCAGCTCGGCGGAGGAGGCGGCCCCGGGGCCGGGGCGGGCCGACCGGAGGTGACGGGAACGGGCCACCGGACTCGTCCGCGATTCGACGACGGCGTGGACCGGAATTCCCGCCCGGCCCAGTGAGCGGACCGCCCCGAGCGTGCCGTGGTGAAAGGGGTTCCGGTCGAGCCGTACGAGGACGGCCGGGACGCGGGTGTCAAAACTCGGCACGGCATGCCCTTCGTCTCGGTGCACCAACCGGGCGATCAAATCCTCTAATGGACTAGCGAGCGAAGGAAAGCCGAGTTCACGGACGGCTTATTAGGAATACTTTCGGAACATCTGATTGACGATCAGTCACCTACTGCGCGACGCGGAGGAGCGGCCATGAAAGCTGCAAGCCGGAGAAGTTCGAGAGCGTGGCTGGGGGTGTTCGCCGCCGGTCTCCTCGCCTCGGGCTCCCTCGCGCTGTCGCCCTCCGCCCACGCCGCGGAACCCGTGGACGGACGGGAGGCGGGGAAGACGCGCGAGGCGCGGGACCCCGGTCCTTCGGTCGCCGGCGCCATGGGGGCCTTCCTCTCCTCGGGCGCGTACGGGGTCACCCGCATCGGCGAACTCGAACGCTGGCTCGGCGGCCGCGAACTCCGCGTCGGCCACACCTACCTGCCCGGCGACCTCTGGAAGAACATCGAGGCACCCCCCGGCTTCCTCGACGCCTGGGCGAACTGGCGCAACGAGAAGGCCGACCGCCTCTTCGTCCTCAACGTCCCCATGCTGGAGCGCAACGAGGCCCGCGTCCCCGACGCCGAGGTCCGCCGACTGCTCCGGCTCGGCGCGGCCGGGCACTACGACCACCACTTCAGGACCCTCGCCCGGCGCCTCGTCGAGCTGAGGGCGAACGACACCGTCGTCGTCCTCGGCTGGGAGATGAACGGCATCACCTACACCCACCGGTGCGGCCCCGACCCCGAGGCGTGGAAGGCGTACTGGAACCGCATCGTCGCCGCGATGCGGTCCGTCCCCGGCCAGAAGTTCCGCTTCGACTTCAACCCGAGCCGCGGCCGCGACGCCGTTCCGTGGACCGAGTGTTACCCGGGCGACGACGTCGTCGACATCATCGGCATGGATTCGTACGACCAGCCGCCGGGGAGCAGTTTCGACGAACACGTCAACGAGCCGTACGGTCTGCGGAAGCAGATCGATTTCGCGGCCGAGCACGGAAAACTGATCTCCTATCCGGAATGGGGCCTCTTCCGGAACGGCGACAACCCGGAATACATGCGGCGCATGCTCGAATGGATGGAGCAGCACAAGCCGCTCTACCACACGATCACCGACTACTGCCCGCACGGCGTCTGGCAGTGCGACGACAACCCGCGGTCGTCGCTGGTGTTCCGTCAGATGCTGTACGGGAAGGAGCCGGAGCTCCCGACGCCCGAGCCGACGCCGACTCCCACCCCGACGCCCACTCCCACGCCGACTCCGACGCAGCCCGCGCCGGAACCCAAGCCCGAGTCGACGCCGACTCCGACTCCGACTCCGACGTCGGAACCCGCACCGACGCCTACGCCGACTCCCACACAGTCCGAGCCGAAGCCCGCGCCGACGCAGACGACCCCCGCGCCGACGCCTACCCCGACGCCCACACCCGCGCCGACGCAGTCCGAGCCGAAGCCCGCGCCGACGCAGACGACGCCGGCACCCAGGCCGACTCCCACACCCACGCCCACGCCGACACCCACGCAGCCCGAGCCGAAGCCCGCGCCGACGACACCGACGCCCACACCTACCCCCACCCCCACGCCGACCCCCACCCCCACGCAGCCCGAGCCGAAGCCCGCGCCGGTGCCCGTGCCCCTTCCCACGCCCGTGCCCCAGCCGAACTGCTGGCCCGTTAACCTCGGCTCCTGGATCGAGAGCTGGATCGGCGGGCCCGTCTGCATGTCGAAGGACTCCTGGAAGGGCGAGGCCGATCTCGACTGGAAGGAGGCGCTCAAGGGCGTCTGGCCCTTCTGACCGGGGCGGGACTCAACCGCCGTCGCGGGGCGGGCGACCCTTGACCCGGTCGAGCGCCCGCCCCGCCCAGGCGCGTTCCCGTGCCTGGCGGGCCGCCCAGCGCCGCGCGTCGGCCGCGCCCGCGCGGAGCCAGAGCAGCGGGGCCGTACCGGGCCCGGCGAGGAGCAGGCGGCGGTTGCGGACGGGTTCCGGGCGCCAGTGGTGCTTGTACGACTCGCTGCCCCGCAGCATGCTCAGCGTGGCCCGTCCGCCCGCACTGGTCTCCCGGGCCCCGTGCCGCAGCAGCATCGTCGCCACGTCGACCTTGCGGGCCCGCAGCGCCGGATCGGCTCCGTACAGATAGCCGCCGGCCAGCCGCGGCGACATCAGCGTCAGGTCGGCGGCGACCACGTCCCCGGCGAGCCGGAACTCGGTGACCATCGCGTCCCCGCGCTCCACCATGGGCCGCACGGCCCGGTTCAGGTGCTGGGCGAAGCGCTCGCTGGTGTGCTCGGCGGTGACGCCCCGGCCCTGCCACTGGAGCCGGTGGAGCGTCAGGAGCCGGTCCAGGGCGGCCGGGACCTCCTCGCCGGTCACCACGCGCGCGTCGATGCCGAGCGCGTCCAGCTTCCGCAGCTTGGCGCGCACCCGCTGGGCCTTCCCGGAGGGGATCCGTTCGAGCAGGCCCTCCATCGGGACGGCGGGCAGCTCCAGGCACAGCGAGTCGGGCAGCCGCCGGCGCGGCCCCCGCCAGTGGGCGAAGACCCGTTCGCCGGCCGCGCCCGGCCGGACCTCCCGCAGGTCGACCACCGCGCCCCGGGCCGCCCGCGCGAGGGCCCGGGCCAGGGCGGGCGCCGCCTCCGGGCAGTCGTCGTCGAGGAGCACGTCCGTGAAGTCGGTGATCGAGCCGCCGAGCGGGGTGAGGACGGGCAGCGGGCCCCGGGCCCGCATCAGGGGTGCGGCGGCGACCAGTGCGCCGTCCCCGCGCCGTACGAGCACCACCCGCAGCGCGCCGGGCCGCCCGTACGAGAGCCACCAGGAGTGCAGCCAGGAGTGGGACTGGAAGGGGGTGGCGGAGGAGCAGCGGCCGTACAGCGCCGTCCACTCGGCCGCGAGCCGCCCGAACCCCTCCTCGTCACGGCAGACCTCCGTCCGCGGGGCGCCCGTGGTCACACCGTCTCCGGCTGGTGCGTGCCGGCCGCCGGGGCGGGCACCGGGGCCCCGGCCCGGCGGGAGTGGCGGGACTCGCCGCGCGCGGCGGCCCGCTTCGGGCGGACGAGGAGGCCCAGACCGCCGAGGAGGCCGCCCGCGCAGCCGCCGACGAGCGCGGAGAGCGACGCGGACGGGGAGACCGGGTCGACGGGCTTCGTGGCGCGGGAGAACTGCACGACCTTCACGCCGGTGCTGGACGCCACGTGCGAGCTGTCGAGGATGAGCGCCCGGGCCACCCCGTCGGCCATGGACACGGCCTTCGCGGGCTGGGCGGCCCGCGCGGTGATCGAGATCATCGGGGCGTCCGGGGAGGTCTCCGCCGTCACCTGCTTCCGCAGCGTCGCGGCCGTCACACCGGCCCACACCTGGGCGTCGCCGGTCACCGCGATGTCGGTGGCGACCCGCCCGTACGCCTGGGCGAAGCCGAGCGCCCCCGCCGGGTCGGACTTCTCGCCCGGTACGACGATGACGTAGCTGGTCGCCGCGTACTCCGGCGTCTTCAGGGCTCCGTAGCCGCCGCCGAGCACGGCCCCGGCGAGGACGGCGGCGGGCAGCACCGCCCAGCGGCCGGGGAGGCGGAGCCCGGCGGGCGGGAAGGCGCGGGAGGCTGTGGTGGTCTTCATGGGTCGGGCTTCTCTCACTTCACGGATGCTTGCTGGTGCTTCACGGGCGACGGTGTGCCGCGGCGGCCTGGTCGTAGAGGGACATCAGCTGCCGGGCGCTGCGCGCGATGTCGTAGTGGCGGACGGCCTCCGGCACCGGGAGCCGGGCGGGCCGGGCCTCCGCGAGCTCGCGGAGGGCGGCGGTCAGTTCGGCCGCGGAGCAGCCGGTCCGGCGCGCGCCCGGGGCCGCGTCCGCCGGCAGGTCCTCGACCGCCGGGCAGGCCGCGTACAGGACGGGCAGGCCCGCCGCGAGCGCCTCGACGACCGCGAGCCCGAAGGCCTCGTCGGGGGAGGCGGACACGAACGCGTCCATCGCGGCGAGGAGTCCGGGCAGCGAGGGCCGGGTCGACCCGGCGGGCGGCGGATCCTCGCAGGCCCCGGTGAGCAGTACCCGTTCGGCCGCCCCGAGCCCGCGGGCGAGCCGCAGCAGCTCCTCCCGCTCGCCGCCCTCCCCGACGAGCAGCAGCCGGGCCTCCGGGACCGCCGCCACCGCCCGTACGAGCAGGTCGAACCGCTTCCCGGGGGCCAGCCGCCCGACCCCGCCGACGACGTACGCGTCCTCGGGGAGGCCGAGCGCCGCCCGGGTCCGGCGGCGGGCGTCCAGGTCGAAGGCGAACCGGCCGGTCTCGATGCCGTTCGGCACCACCCGGACGCGCTCCTCGGGCACCCCCCAGTCCGTGAGCCGGCGGGCCACGCTGGGCGAGACGGCGACCGTGGAGGTGCCGAGCCGCTCGGACGCCAGGTAGAGGGCGCGGGTGCCCGCCGACAGCGGCCGGCCCTCGATCTGGTGCTCGCCGAGGGAGTGCTCGGTGGCCACGATCCGGCGCACCCCGGCGATCCGGGCCGCCGTCCTGCCGTACACGCACGCCCGGTACAGGTGCGTGTGCACGAGGTCGTAGCGGCCCTGCCGGACGATCCGGGCGAGCCGGGGGAGCGCCCCGAGGTCGCGGTTGCCGGTCATGCCGAGGTGGGTGACGGGGGTGCCGTCCGCCTCGATGCCGGCGGCGACCGCGCCCGGGTTGGTGAGCGTCACCACCCGGCTCTGGACGGGGAGGTGGCGCAGCAGCAGCCGCAGCTGCTGCTCGGCGCCGCCGATGCCGAGGCCGGTGATGACGTGCAGGACCCTCATCGCGCACCGACCACGGCCGGGGCGTGCGCGGCGGGGACCGCCAGGTCGGCCGGGTGGCGGCGGCGCAGCGGGTGCAGCACGCGCTTGGCGGTGAGCCGCCAGGCGGTGTCGTTCTCGCCGATGTGGACGCGGGGCAGGGCGTACGCGCCGGTGTACGGCCCCGGGTCGATCGCGCAGGCGTAGCGGTAGCCGGCCCGGCGCACGGCGCGGATCGCGCGCGGGTCGACCCGCCCGTACGGGTAGCAGAAGCCCTCCACCGGGCGGCCCGTCATCTCCTCCAGGAGCTCGCGGCTGCGCCGGGTCTCGGCGGTGAGCGTCCGCTCGTCGGCCTCGGGCAGCGCCACGTGCGTCAGCCCGTGCGAGCCGATCTCCATCCCGGCGCCGGAGATACGCCGGATCTCCTCCCCGGAGAGCAGCCGCTTGCGCGGACCGGCCGCGTCCCAGCCGTTCTCGCCGCCGAGCCGGCCCGGCAGGACGTACACCGTGGCGGTGAAGCCGTGCCGGCGGAGCAGCGGCAGCGCCGCGTCGACGAAGTCCGCGTAGCCGTCGTCGAAGGTCAGGCCCACCAGGCCCTTGGCGCGCCCCTGGGCGGTGGCGGCCAGCAGCTCCCGCACCGACACCCCGCGCAGCCCCCGGTCGCCGAGCCAGCGCAGCTGCCGGGCGAAGCGCGCCGGGGAGACGGTCACCCGGTACGGATCATCGGCGGTGTCCGTGATCGAGTGGTACATCGCCACCCACAGGGGAGGCCTTCCCCACAGGGGCGACCCGCCCCGCGGGGGGAGGCTCCTTCCCAGGGGCGGCTTCGGCAGCAGACGGCTCAGCGCGGTGACGGCGGGCATGGGGGGTCCTCCGGTAGGCGGAGCGGGGCAGGGACGGAAGGCCGGACGCCTCGGGGGCGCAGGCGAGGAAGAGCAGGAAGACGCCGGCGGCGACGAGGGCGGCGACGGCGACGGCGGGGACGGCGGGGCCGATCGCGACCGAGCAGGCCCAGCCGGCCCCGGTGGCGCCCGCGCCGGCGGCGGCGAGCCGGAGCAGGCCCGCGCCGAGCCGGCCGGCCCGGACCGGGACGGACTGGCGGTGCGCGCCCCGCAGGAGCAGGACGGCGGTCAGGGTGATCCCGAGGGCGTTGGCGGCGGCGATGCCGACCGCGCCCCAGTGCTGGGCGCCGGGCACGCCCGCGACGCCGGTCGTGACGAGCCCCGCGCCCATGGCGGCGGCCGGGTACCAGAGCGGGCGGGCGGCGGAGAAGTAGCAGCGGACCAGGGCGCCGACCATCGTCTGGCCCAGCAGGCCGAGGGCGTACACCCGCATGACGGCGGCGGTCGCGGTGGTGTCGGAGCCGCCGAACTCGCCCCTTTCGAAGAGGAGTTCCACGATCCTGGGGGCGGCGGCGATCACCGTCGCGGCGCCGACGAGCACCACGACGGCGGCGAGCAGCAGGTCCCGCTCGACCCGGTGGCGGGCGGTCTCCTCGTCGCCCGCCGCGAGGGCGCGGGCGACCACCGGGAAGCTGACCGTGCACAGCATCAGGGAGAGGATCATCGGCAACTGCGCGACCTTCTGCGCGTAGTTCAGGTGCGAGATGGCCCCGGCGGGCAGCGGCGAGGCGAGGAACCGCTCGATCAGCGTCTGGGACTGGCGGCACAGCGAGAACGCGACGACCGGGGCGATCAGGCCGAGCACCAGGATCCGCCCGTCCTGCCCGCCCCGGGGCGCGGACGCCCGCGCCGGCGGGGGTACGGGTCCGGAGCGCAGCTCCCGTACGAGGGAGGGCGCCTGGACCAGGACCATCAGGACCCCGCCGACCGCGACCCCGGCGGCGGCCGACCGCACCCCCCAGGGATCGCGCAGGACCAGGATCGTGCCGATGATCCCCACGTTGTACGCCGCGTAGATCATGGCCGGCGGCAGGAAGCGGCCGTGCGCGCGCAGCGCGGCCGAGCAGTAGCCGACCAGGGCGAAGGAGAGCACGCAGGTCGCGGTGAGGCGCGTGCAGTCGACCGCGAGCGCCGGATCGGGCAGGCCGGGGGCGAGGGCCTTGACGAGCAGCGGGGCGGCGACGACGAGGACGGCGGCGGCGAGGACGGCGGTGAGGGTGAGCCGGGGGAGCGTCCCGCGCACGAGCGCGCGCACCGGGTCGTCGAGCGCGCCTTCGAACGCCCCGTCGCCGCGCCGGGCCAGGGCGCGGGAGAACGCGGGCACCAGGATCAGGGCCATCGCGTCCTCGATGAGCAGCGTCGAGGCGAACTCGGGCACGGTCCACGCCACCAGGAACGCGTCGGTCGCGGCCCCGGCCCCGAAGTACCCGGCCAGGATCTGGTCCCGTACGAGCCCGAGCACCGCCCCGACGGCGGTGAGCCCGGCGGTCACGGCCGCCGCCTTCGCCAGGAACCCGCGGCCCTGGGGTCTGCCGCCGCCTCCCTTCGCCCGCGCGCGCCTCCTCACGCGCGTGCGTGCGTGGGCGCGTCGGCCGGTGCGGGGGGTTGTCGGCGTCGTCGCCGTTGGCGACATCGGCGGCGTGGTCGTGGTCGCGGCTCCGGCGGCCGGTTCGGCTCCGGTCGCGGTGCCCGCCCCGGCCCCGGCGTCGGTGGCGGTGTCGATTCGGGGCCCGGCCGCCGTACCGCTTCCGTTCCCGGCTCCGGGCCCCTGCGTGCCCACGGGCCGTCCGCGTACGGCGACGCGGCGGGCCCCGGCGAGACCGCCCCCCGGCGGGGTGCCATGGGGACGCCCGCCCGCCCCCGGCAGCACGACGGCCCCCGGGGCCCACGGGGAGTCCGTGGGGCTCAGGGGCGGGGTCGACCAGGGGTCGGCCGGCGGGGCGCCGTGGGGCTGCCGGGGCGCCGTGAGGCGGCCGTCGGGCCGCGGCGGGTCCACGGGCCCGGCACCCCCGTGCCCCGCAGGCCCCGGCCATCCCGCGTCCGTGGGTTCCGGTTCCCCGGCCCACGGGTCACGCACGTCTCGCCCCCACCAGCGACCACCAGGCCGCCAGGCCGAGCACGACCGACATCAGGACCGTCGAGGGGCCGCCGATGTCCGCGTAGAAGAAGTCGGTGAGCTGCCAGACGAGCAGGCCCGTGGCGACGAGCGCGCAGTCCGCGCCGGCGCCGGACCCGGGGCCGCCGCGCCGCCGCAGCGCTGCGACGAGGAGCGCCGTCCAGCTCCCGGCCAGGGCGAGCAGCCCCACGAGCCCCTGCTCGCTCAGGACGAGCAGGTACATGTTGTGCGGGGAGAGCAGCGGCTGCCGCCGGAAGGCCGCGCCCGCGCCCGCCGTGTCGCTGCCCGAGGACAGCGCGACCGAGGCGTGCGCGTCGCGGTACTGCGGGAAGCCCTTCAGACCGACGCCGGTGAGCGGCTCCGCGCGCCACATCTCCCCGGCCGCCGCCCACATCGTGTACCGGTCCGTCACCGACTGGTCCGGCGCCGCCGTCACCCGCGTGATGCTGGCGACCCGTTCCTCCACCAGGTCGGAGCCGATCCCGAGGCCGCCGACGAGGACCACGCCGAGCGCCCCCGCCGCGAGCCCGACCCGCACCGCCCGGCGCGGCCCCGCCAGGAGCAGCTGGAGCGCGCAGGCGACCACGGTCGCGATCCACGCGCCCCGGCTGAAGGAGAGGACCAGCGGGAGGAACAGCAGCCCCGCGCAGACCAGGGCCGCCGTCCGGGCCCGTCCCGGACCGCTGCCGAGCGCGATCCCGGTGACGACGACGAGCCCGTACGAGACGACGGTCGCCATGCCCATCACGTCGGTGGCGCCGAACGTCCCGACGGCCCGGACGTCCTCGCCCTGGTACGAGGCGCCCGTACCGGTCAGGTACTGGCCGACGCCCACCGCGCCCTGGAGCAGCGCGAGCCCGACGAGCGCCCAGGCGACCACGGCGAAGTCCCGCCGGTCGCGGACCGTCAGGAGCACGGCCGCCGGGACCAGGACGAAGACCTGCACGTAGCGGGCGACGCCCGGCAGGCTCGACGCCGGGTCGTTCGAGGTGATCGCGGCCAGACAGATCCCGAGGACCGGCAGACCGAGGACGACGGCCGCCGTACGGGTCAGCGGCCGGGCCCCGCCGCGCGCCACCCGCACCAGGCAGACCAGCACGAGGAGCCCGGAGGCCGCGTCCGCGACCGTGCCCGTCCCGCCGGTGCCGCCCTGCGCGCCGCCGCCGCCCGGGACGAGCAGCAGCGCGATCACGGCGAGGACCGGGGAGAGCGTCCCGGCCCTGCGGAGCCGGTCCCGCGCCGCCGGGCCGACCACGGGCAGTGTCGCGGCCGTGGCCATCCTCAGCTCCCCGTGGGTCGGACGAGCTCGGTGGCCGTGCGCAGCAGGATGCAGACGTCCTGCCACAGCGACCAGTGGTCGATGTAGTGGTTGTCGAAGCGGCAGCGGTCCTCGATCGAGGTGTCGCCGCGCAGCCCGTGCACCTGCGCGAGCCCGGTGAGCCCCACCGGCATCCGGTGACGGGCCGCGTAACCGGCGTGGATCTTGCTGAACTGGGCGACGAAGTACGGGCGTTCCGGCCGGGGCCCGACCAGGCTCATGTCCCCGCGCAGCACGTTCCAGAGCTGCGGCAGCTCGTCCAGCGAGGTCTTCCGCAGGAGGCTCCCGGCCGCGCTCATCCGCCGGTCGCCCGCCACGTTCCAGCGGGTCGCCGACTCGGTGTCGTCCGAGGGCCGGAGCGTACGGAACTTGAGCAGCGTGAAGTGGCGCCCGTACTGGCCCACCCGCTCCTGCCGGAACAGGATCCCGGGCCCGTCCGAGAGGCGCACGGCGAGCGCGCAGAGCAGCAGCACGGGCAGCGCGAGCACCAGCGCGGGGGCGGCGAGGGCGATGTCCAGGGCGCGCTTGGCGGTCAGGCCGCGCCGCTCGTCCAGCGGGACGATCCGGTGCCAGGCGTGCCCCCACATGTGCTCGCCCATCGGCCCGTCCTGGTGCCGGCCGCCGACCCGCCAGGTGGTGCAGCCGTACTGCTGGAAGAGCGTCATCAGGCCCGGGTCGTCGTCGAGGAACACCGCGTCGCGCACGGTGTTCTGGATGACGGCCCGGTGGATCTCCTCGGTCGTGGTGAGCACCGGGAGCCCGGCCTCGCCGGCCGCCCGGGGGGCACCGCCCTGCTCGGGCACGCCGACGATCCCGACCGGCAGCACCCCGTACTCGGGATGCTGGACGGCCGCCGCCGCGAACCGGCGCGCGTCCCCCGTCCCGCCGACGACCAGCGCCGACCGGGGGTGCGCCTTCGCGGCCCGGCGCCGCCGGCCGATGACGAGGGCGCGGAGCGCGCAGACGAGGAGGACGTGGACGGCGTACGCGGCGCAGAGCCGCAGCGGTCCGATCGCCAGGTGCGGGGAGTACGCGGCGACGCCCGCCGCCGCCAGGCACCAGGCGACCCCGGCGCGGGAGGCGAGCGCGGGCAGCTCGTCCAGGGCCCGGACGTGCGCGGCGGGCCGGTGGAGCCCGGCGTGCCCGTCGAGGAGCAGGACGAGCGCCAGGACCGGCAGGACGAGCCGGACGTCGTGGTGCGCCGCGCTCAGGACCGAGGCGGCCGCGACGACGGCCAGGCCGTCGACCGCCACGAGCGGCGCCGCGCCGGCCCGCCGGCGGGTCCGGGCGCCGGGGCGGCGGTGGCGCGGCACCGGGAGGCGGCCGGGGGCGCCGCGGGGCGGCGCGAGGGAGGTGAGGCCGAAGGCCTGGCCCGCCGCGGGCCAGGGGCCCGGCGAGGAGGGGACGCTGGTGCTTTCCGTGGTCACTGTGCGATCGGCTCTCTGTGCTCGGCCCCCCGCACTCCGGCCAGTTCGCGGTAGACGTCCGCGACGGCCGCGCCGGTGCGCCGGACATCGAAACTGCTGCGTACGTGCTCGTGGGCCTCCCGGCCCAGGCGGTGCCGCAGCTCCGGCCTGCCGAGGAGGCGGCCGAGAGCGGCGGCGAGTGCGGCCGGGTCCTCGGGCGGGACCAGGCACAGGGGTTCGTGGGCGGGCGGCAGGCTCTCCCGGGCCCCGTCCACGTCGCTGACGACGACGGGCCGGCCGCTCGCCATGGCCTCCAGGGGCGCGAGCGCCATGCCCTCCCAGCGGGACGGCAGGACGACCACGTCGGCGGCCCGGTACCAGGGGGCGGTGTCCCCGACGGCCCCGGCGAACCGCACCGAGGGGCCGGCGGCGGCCCGCAGCCCCTCCGCGTCCGGGCCGTCGCCGACCAGGACGAGCCGGGCCGCGGGCACCTCCGCGAGGACGGCGGGCCAGGCGGCGAGCAGCACGTCCTGTCCCTTCTGGCGGCAGAGCCGGCCCACGCAGACGACCGTGGGGGCCGGGTTGCGGGGCGGGCCGTCGTTCGCGAACCGGGCCGTGTCCACGCCGTTGTGGACGACCGACCAGTCCGCCTCGATCCCGGCCGCCTCGCCGGTGCGGCGCTCGGCCTCGCTCACGCAGAGGATCCGGTCCGTCCAGCGGGTGCCGAACCGCTCCCAGCGCCGGGCCAGCGCGGCGGTCGTCCCCCGGACCGCCTCGAACGACCAGGCGTGCGGCTGGTACACGGTCGGGATCCGGCCCCGCAGGACGAGCCGGGCGCACAGCCCGGCCTTGGCGCTGTGCGCGTGGACGAGGTCGGGCCCGACCGCCCGGACGAGGCGGGCCAGGGACGCGGTCTCGCGGACGAGCGCGGGCCCCGGGTCGCGGCCGGCCCGCCAGTCGTGGACCTCCGCGCCCTCGGCGCGGACGGCGGCGGAGAGGACGGTGCCGGGCGGGCAGGCGACCGCGACCCGCAGGCCGGCGGCGCGCTGGGCGCGGACGAGGTCGACGACGACGCGGGCGACCCCGCCGTCGCCGGGCTGGACCGCGTGCAGGACGGTGACGGACTCCGGGTCCGTGTCGTGTGGTGACAGCACGTCAGCGCCGCACGTCCGCCCGGGCGGCCGCCGTGCCGCGGGGCACGGCGGGAACCGCTGAATTCCGCATACAGGTTCTCCGCTTTGACGAGAGGAGGAAGGGAAGACCCGCGAAGGCCGGGAGGGGGGAAGGTGTGGTCCGCACGAAATGAATGAACGCGCGGCAGGCCCGGAAGCAACGTTCGGGAAAGTTATAACCCCGAAGCGGGGCGATATCGGGCATTAGATGCACGGCAACCCTAACTCCCGTATCCATGTGGCCCGTTCGTCGTTGTGCGTGTTGCGCCTTTTCGCGCCCGGACGCTCCCGTGCCCCCCTTTCGGCCCAAAGGCCGGTCGCGAGTCACCCGTTCGGGAGCGCAACCGATGGAAATCGGAGGCGTTGTTGAAGGAGTCGGGCCCGCCGGTCCGCGCAGTCCGAGCCGTATGAATTCGATCGAGGAGTACCTCTCCATGTCCCGTATCGCCAAGGCCGTTGTCCTGACCATGGGTGCCGCCGCCGCCGTCGCCGGTACCGCGGGTGCCGCCGTCGCCGACGCCGGAGCCGAGGCCGCGGCCGTGCACTCCCCCGGCGTCCTCTCCGGCAACATCGCGCAGATCCCGGTCCACATCCCGGTCAACGTCTGCGGCAACACCGTGAACGTCATCGGTCTGCTGAACCCCGCCTTCGGCAACACCTGCGCCAACGTCTGATCCGGCACGCCCGATCGGTCCTTTCGAGGTCGGTGCGCCCGCTCCCGCCAGGGACGGGCGCACCGGCTTTTCCATGTCGTCGCGGGGTCTGAACCCGCTCCGGCGCACGGGTGCGCGCCGCCCGGTGCAACGGCGCACGCCCCTCTGCGGGACAGGGCGGGAGGGCGGATTCACCCGAACGGATGCGTGGCGCTCAGTAGTTCTCCGACTGCGGAGGGCTATGGCCGCAGGCCCCTCCGGGTGATGGTCGGCCGACCCGCGGAGCGGGGGAACGCGTGTGCGGTCGGCAAATAGCACCGGTCTCATCGATCGGGTGCAGTGTCGAGAAATCCCTCCCGCCGGAGTTTCCGGGAAGCGCACTTCTCGTTACAGAAGCAGAACGACGTACGGGATTCGCCCGAGAAGTCCGTACGAGAAGTGACGTGAAAGTCAGAGGAAGGATTCACCCCATGAAGCCCACCAAGGTCGCCGCGGTCGTCGCCGGTTCGCTGATGGCGCTGGGTGCCGCCGCGCCCGCCATGGCCACGGAGGCGCTCACCCCCACCAGCCTGAACGGCGGCCTGGAGGCGATCGCCGCCAACGGCCTGAAGACCGACGTGCTGAGCAGCACCACGGAGGGCTCCCCGGTGAAGACCGTCACGGACACGGCGTCCCAGCTCAACGAGGCCACCAAGGGCGGCTCGCTGCTCGGCGGCCTCCCGCTCGCCGGCGGCCTTCCGCTGGGCGGCTGATACCCCGTCGGTACGGGTGTCCCCCAGGGGCATTCCCCGAGGCCTTCGCGCCCCGTTCCCCACGGTCGGCTGATCGAATGATTTTCAGATGATCTGCCGTGTGGTCCACGCTCCATGCCCCGCTCCGGCTCCTACTCTCTCGCCAGTCCCACGCGCACGTCGGTGGGTACCAGGCCGGTCGGAGCGAGGGGGAGTTTCGTCGGCCTCTCCTTTTCTCAGAGGAAGAGCGGTATGCGGTCCATCATCAGCAGGAAAGTACTCACCGCGGCGGCAGCGACCGGAATCCTGTCGCTGAGCGGCGGATTCGCCCTTGCCGCGAGCTCCCACCCGGGCGCGGGCGAAGGACCGGGCCCGGGTGCGGCCGGCCACGTCCAGGCTCCCCTGACGGCGGACGTCTGCGGCCGGATCGCGGAGAAGGGGGCCGCCGCGGCGGCGGCCGTCGGGCACCTCTGCGGTCACGCGGGAGGCCAGGACGACGGCGGTTACGGCGGGGACGACGACGGCGGTTACGGCGAGGACGAGGGCGGTTACGGCGAGGAGCCCTCGCACCCGCCGACCACCCCGCCGACGACACCTCCCACGACCCCGCCGACGACGCCTCCCACCACCCCGCCGACCACGCCGCCGACGACACCCCCCACGACGCCGCCCACCACACCCCCCACCACTCCGCCGACGACGCCTCCCACGACGCCGCCCACCACACCCCCCACCACTCCGCCGACGACGCCTCCCACGACGCCGCCGACCACTCCGCCCACCACCCCTCCGACGAAGCCGCCGACGACGCCTCCCACCACGCCGCCGACGACCCCGCCGACCAAGCCTCCGACCACTCCGCCGACGAAGCCTCCGACCACTCCGCCGACGAAGCCTCCGACGACGCCTCCCACCACCCCGCCGACGACTCCGCCGACGACCACCCCGCCGGCGACGCCTCCCACGACGCCGCCGACGAAGCCCCCCACCACTCCACCGCAGCTCCCCGAGACCGGTAGCGAGCCCGCGCTCATGGGGGCGGCCGCGGTCAGCGCCGCGCTCGTCATCGGCGGTGCCGTGGTCTACGCCCGTGCCGGACGACGGTTCGCGCGCCGTCACTGACCCTCCGTACGGACACCGCGTCAACCGGGGCCCTCACCTTCACCGGTGAGGGCCCCGCGCGTTGCCGCACCCGGGGGAAACCCGCCACGTTCTCCCGCGGGCCTCGTTGGCAGAGCATGAATCCGCGCTCCCACGCCGGCATGGGTCTCCTCATGACCGCACTCGCCTCCGCCGCCCTGGCCGCACCGGCCTCCGCCGTCGAGGCGCCGGTGATCGTCCCGCTCGAAGGCCTTGAGCCCGTCCTCCCCATGGACGCTCCCACGGTGGCCACCGGCGTCCCCGTCCCGGTGCCCGGCGCCCCCACCGGCTTCCAGGAGGGCACCGGCACGCTGCCCGGCGTCACCCTGCCCGCCGTGCCGCTGGCCGGCACCCTGCCGAAGACCGTGGTGGACGCCCCGCTGCCCGAGCTCCTGCGCGGCAGCGAGCCCGGCCACGCCCTCCTCACCACCCCGCACTCGGAGATGGCGGCGGCCACGCCGGGCGCCACCGTCGGCAACCCGGTGGAGGCGCCCCGCGGCAACGGCCTCGACGGACTGCCGGACCTCGTCCTGCCGCGCGTCGGCCTGCTCGCCCCGACGCTGAGCGGCGCCCTGGACTCCCGGCTCGGCCTGGCGCCCGAAGGGCACTGACCGGAGCGCGCGACCGGCCGCCGGAGCGGGTGAAGGGACGATTCTTCTCCTCACCCCCGCCCTTCGCCCGCCGCCCGTCATCCCGTCGTCCGCCACCCGTCACCCCGGCGGGCCGTCGGTCGTTGCAGGAGAAGGCTTGTCGCATGGCCGAGGCCCGCGGACCGGGCCCGTCCCGTCGTATCCGACGGCGGACGGAATTCCGGTCCGCGGGCCATTTTTTCCTTTTTCCTTCTTCTCGTTCGGCCCAATGGCCGTGACCCGCACCTCCAGCCGGCGTTGAACCGGTATGACGACCGTGATTCCTGCGGTCGCTTTCCCCGTCCAAGGAGTTCTTGATGTCTCGCATCGCGAAGGCTGCCGCTGTCATCGCCGGCACGGGTGCCGTTGCCCTCAGCGGAGCCGGCCTGGCCGTCGCCGACTCGGGCGCCGAGGCCGTCGCCGCCCACTCGCCCGGTGTCGCCTCCGGCAACGTCCTGCAGGTCCCGGTCCACGTCCCGGTCAACCTCTGCGGCAACACCGTCAACGTCATCGGCCTGCTGAACCCGGCCTTCGGCAACACCTGCATCAACGCCGACGCCGACGAGGACCGCGAGGACGACGGCGGCTACGGCGGCTGATCCCCCCGCTCCCCACCCGTGTCCCCCCGGCCCGACGAGGCCGGGGGGACACGCGCGTACGGGCCCGTGCGCGGCGGCTCAGGCGTACCGGTAGATCCGGCTGTGGTCGAACATCGAGGCCGGGGTCACCCCCCACGGCGCCATCGGCTGGTGCCGGGCGACCACCTTGCGGTACTGCCCGTCGCCCAGCGGCGGCGGCTCCGCCGGGAGGTAGGCGGCCCCGGGGTTCCGCTGCTGCCAGCGCGACCAGACCAGGTCCACGAAGGCGTGGTGCAGCCAGAAGACCGGGTCGTTCACGGAGCCGCCGCCGAGCATCAGCCCGCCGACCCAGCGGTGCACCCGGTTGTGGATCCGGAACCGGTCGTTGCCCTGCCCCGGCGCCCAGCCCTCCAGGCGGTTGCGGAAGCCGGAGGGGCTCGTCGAGTTCCAGGGCGTCGCGTCGTACACCCGTTCCCGCATCACCTCCTCCAGCTGGGCCTGGGTGGGGAGCGCGATCGGGTCGCGGGGACGTCCGAAGTCCCTGGTCAGGAAGCGGCCCTCGGTCATCGACTGGGTGATGTTCCAGCGGCCGGAGGAGTGCGCGAACGGGCCGGTCATCACCTGGAGATCGGACCGGCGCCCGTTGCCGCCCATGAAGTCCTCGCCCCAGATCGACGAGGCCGGGCTGTTGTCCCGGGTCCAGTCCCAGTACGGGACGCTCACCGCGGGGTCGATCCGGCGCAGCGCCGTCTCGAATTCGAGGAGGTACTTCCGGTGCCACGGCAGGAAGCTCGGCGTCATGTGCGCGACCCGCAGCCTGCCCTCCCCGTCGGCCACGTAGTGGTCGATGTGGGTGCGGACGAAGCGGTCGTACGTCCCGGCGCGCTTGAGCTCCAGGACGGCGGCGACGAACCTGCGGCGCTCGGCGCCGGTCAGGTCGCGCTGGTTCTTACGCGTGTACACCACGCGGGCTCCCTCCCGTAGGGCCCGTGGGGACGCCGTGGGCGCCCGCGAGAGGGGAGAGCGGGGCGGTGCCCAGCTCGTCCACGGCCGCGCGGACCGCCGCCAGCGGCGTCGGGCATGACTCGTAGTGGTCGATCGGAGTGACGTAGCCGCCGTCGGCACAGCGCATCAGGTGCAGCGGCCGGCCGTCGACGAAGGCCGTCGGCTCGCCGCCGGGGCCGGAGAGGCCCAGGATGCGGCGGCCCCCGTACATCTCGTCGAAGGCGTGCGGATCGTCGGCGCGCGGGGCGCCCGGCCCTCCGTCCGGGGCGCGGAGCGCGACGCGGCCGAGGGCGCCGCCGGTGAAGGCGGTGACGGCCAGGGCGAAGAGGGACCGCAGTGCGACGCGGCGCGGGACGGTCATCGGTGGTCTCCAGTCGGTCGGCCGGAGGCCCCCCGCCGCGGCGAGGGGGAGCCTTCAGGGCACAACGATGAAACCCCGGGTTCGTTGCGGCGGAAATGCCAGCGGCGTGAATGTCGGCCGTTCGGGTGAAAGGGGCGCGGGGAAAGGGCGGTTGGAGCACTAGCATCCGATTCATGACCACTTCCAACGTCGTGTCCTCGGCGCGCAGCGCCTCCCCGCTGGGAACCCTCACGGTGATCCCGTGGTCCAGCGAGCCCTCCGCCGAGTCGGCGGGCACGCCGTTCCTCATGGCGTACTCGCTCGGCGACGGCCGGGACGGCCCGGAGGCCGGTCAGCAGGCGATGCGGGCGGCCCTGGAGGCCATGGGCCTCTCGGTCGGCGACCGCCTCTTCGACCTGGAGAAGGACACCGGGATCAACGCCTCGCTGCTCGTCGAGGGCGGCTCGGCCGTGCTCAGCCTGCCCTTCCTGAAGGTGCAGTGCCCGGTGCCCGACGAGTGGCAGACGGCCGCCCGGGAGAGCGGCAAGGCCTATCTGATCTGCTCGGTGCGGCCCTGGCCCGAGGCGGTCCCCGGCCGGCCCGTCGACGAGGCGCGGCTGCGGGCCTTCGTGTCGGACGAGGAGATGCTCGCGGAGAGCGCCCACGTCCTGCTGCCGGCCCGCCGCCTCCAGGGCTGAACGGGCCGGACGGAAGAGCGGGAAGAACCGGGAAGAGGGGTCGCGCCATGGCGACGGTGGACGTACGGGGCGGAATGCCGGGCCAGCGGCGGCGGGAGGACGTCCGGGAGGACGGCGGTCCGGTCGGGGCGGGCCGGGGCCTCGCCTGGCTCCTGGTGGTCACCGGCGCGGCGGGCGCCCTGGCCGGCTGGGTGATCACGCTCGACAAGTTCAGGCTCCTGGAGGACCCCGGCTTCACCCCGGGGTGCAGCCTCAACCCGGTGGTCTCCTGCGGCAGCGTCATGAAGAGCGAGCAGGCGGCGGTGTTCGGGTTCCCCAACCCGATGCTCGGGCTCGTCACGTACGCCGTCGTCGTCGCGATCGGCGCCGGGCTGCTCGCCGGGGCCCGCTACCGGGGCTGGTTCTGGCTCGGCCTCAACGCCGGGACGCTGTTCGGGGTCGGCTTCTGCACCTGGCTGATGCACCAGTCGCTGTACGAGATCAACGCGCTCTGCCTGTGGTGCTGCCTGGCCTGGACCGCGACGATCCTGATGTTCTGGTCCGTCACCGCGCACAACGTCCGGACCGGGGTGCTGCCCGCGCCGGCGGGGGCGCGGACCTTCTTCGGCGAGTTCGCCCTCGCGCCGCCCCTCCTGCACATCGGGATCGTCGGGATGCTGATCCTGACCCGGTGGTGGGACTTCTGGACGAGCTGACGTGAACCGCCCCTCCTCGACGTCCTTCCGGCCGCGAGCCGCACCGATCGTGCTGCTCGCGGCCGTTCTCGTCCTCCTCCTGTCGCACGACCGGCTCGCGCCCGACGGCCGGCCCGCCGGGGAACGGCCGCCGCAGGGGGTGCCCTCGGGGTTCTTCACCGGCTCCGACGAGGCCGGGGTGCGCCGGATCGCCCAGGTGCGGGAGTGGCTCGGCGGCACGGCGCTGACCGTCGGGCACACGTATCTGCCGGGGGACCGCTGGTCCAACATCGAGGGGCATCCGGCGCTCTTCGGGCCGTGGGCGCGCTGGAAGGAGCAGCGGCCCGGGCGGCTCTTCGTGCTCAACGTGCCGCTGCTCGACCGCAGCGAGGAGGGCCTGTCCGACGCCGAGGTGCGGGAGGGTCTGCGGCGGGGCGCGGCGGGCGCGTTCGACGGGCACTTCCGGGCCCTGGGGGAGCGGCTGGTGGAGCACCGGCTCGGGGACGCGGTCCTGGTCCTGGGCTGGGAGATGAACGGCACCACGTACAGCCACCGCTGCGGTCCCGACCCGGAGGCGTGGAAGGCGCACTGGCGGCGGACGGTGGAGGTGCTGCGGGCGGTGCCGGGGCAGCGGTTCCGCTTCGACTTCACGCCGAGCCGGGGGCGCGACGCCGTGCCGTGGCCGCTCTGCTACCCCGGGGACGACGTCGTCGACATCATCGGCATGGACGCCTACGACCAGCCCGAGGGGCTCTCCTTCGAGGGCCAGGTGAACGAGGAGTACGGCCTCGCCCACCACGTCCGGTTCGCGGAGGAGCACGGAAAGCCCGTCTCGTACCCGGAGTGGGGCCTCTTCCGCAACGGCGACAACCCGGCGTACGTCCGGGGGATGCTCGACTGGTTCGCCGTGCACCGGCCGGTCTACCAGACGGTGACGGACTACTGCCCGCACGGGGTGTGGGAGTGCGCGGACAATCCGGAGTCGGCGCGGGTGGTCAGGGAGGTGCTGGGAGCGCCGGGCGGGCTCTAGGGCGTGCGTGCCGGGCGCCGCCGGGCAGGCGGGACTTTCGACACACGCCCTAGGGTTCTCGGCATGCGACGCACCGATGTCCTCGGGGAGGACGGCGGCCGGGCGGGGCTGTCCCTGGAGGTGGAGTCCCGCGGCCGGCCCGGACTGTGCCCGTTCGCCGCCGAGGGGCGGCTGTTGCTCGCGCAGGAGGGGCGGCCGGTGCTCCTCGCCGCCGTCGACGACGACCACTGCGGGGTCGTGTTCCGGCGCACCGACGCCTACCGCTCCGTCGTCCCGCCGCTGCGGGCCGCGGCCGCGCGGGAGGCGGCCGGGCGGCCGGACCGCTGGGCGCACCGCTTCGCGGAGCACCTGGCGGAGGCGCCGGACGGGCCGCTGCACGACGGGCGGTGGCTGCTCTCGTACGAGGGCCCGGCGTTCTGGAACCACCTGAACCTGCCGCCCTCCGCGTACTGGGGCGAGACGCTCGTCGAGGGCCATCCCGACGGGTACCTCGACTGGTTCGTCCACCACGGGGCGTGGGAGGTCCTGCCGCTGCGGCCGATGCCGGACCACGGCGACGCGCGGGTCAAGGCGTACCGCAAGCAGGCCCGTGACGGGATCCTTCCGCCCGTCCTGCTGTGGTGGGTCAGCGGTCTGGACTGCCACGTGGTCCTGGACGGCCACGCCCGGCTGGCCGCCGCGATCGCCGAGTCGGTCGCGCCCCCGCTGCTGTACCTGGACCGCACCGCGTCCGGAGACGAGGTGGCGGCGGGGACGGAGCGGGCGGCGCGGGACTACGAGGCGGAGCTGGCCCGTTTCGCGGGGCTCCGCGCCCGGCACGGCGACGTCGTTCCCGACGGCGCGGAGATCGCGGGGCCCGCGCTGGCCCGCCGTCTCGCGGAGCTGCGCACGGGGACGCGGCCCACCTGGGCCTGGCCGCTGCCCGGCGGGCGGGACGAGTGGAGCCGTATCGCGCGCGAGGTGACGGGCGGGGAGGGCGACCTGCCGGTGTGAGCGGGGTCAGGGGAGCGCCGGGCCGCCCCTGAGGGTGTCGAGGGTGCGGCCGAGGAGGGTCACGAGGTCGTCGGTGCGGCCGTGTTCGGCCCAGTGGACGGTGGTCTCGCGGAGGGCGCCGAGGACGGCCGCGGTGAAGACGCGGACCTCCAGGGCGTCGGGGGCGCGGCCGGTGCGGTTGGCGAGGGCGCGGGCGAGGCGGCGGCCGGTCTCGGCGGTGGTCTCGGTGAGGCGGGCGCGCACGGCGGGGATCTCGACCATGAGGCGGGCGCGCAGCCGGGTCTCCTCGGGCTCCTCGGCGAGGGCGGTGCGGACCGCTTCGAGGAGGACCGCGCGCAGGGACTCCAGGGGGTCCTCGCCGGCGGGGCGGGCGCGCAGCCGGGCTTCGAGGAGGGCGTCGTCCTCGCCGGTGAGCAGGATGTCCTCGCGGACCGGGAAGTAGCGGGCGACGGTCGAGGGGGAGACCTCGGCCGCCGCCGCGATCCGCTCGGTGGTGGCGGCCTCCCAGCCGTGCTCGGCGGCGAGCCGGTAGGCGGCCCTCCGGATCGCCGCGCGGGTCTTCGCCTTCTTGCGTTCGCGGAGACTCGGGCGGGCGGGGACGTCGGCGGCCATGCCACCATTCTCGCAGGTCAGGCGTGTTGGTACGCGACCAGCGAGATGCCGACGTAGTGGACGATGAAGGCCGCGAGGGTCAGCGTGTGGAAGACCTCGTGGAAGCCGAACCAACGCGGCGACGGGTTGGGGCGCTTGATGCCGTAGATGATCCCGCCCGCGCTGTAGAGCAGACCGCCGACGACGACCAGGACGAGGACGGCGATGCCGCCCGTGCGCAGGAAGTCGGGCAGGAAGAAGACCGCGGCCCAGCCCATCGCGATGTAGCAGGGCGTGTAGAGCCAGCGGGGCGCGCCGACCCAGAAGACGCGGAAGGCGATGCCGGCGACGGCCGCCGCCCAGACCGCCCACAGCAGCGGCTTCGACGTGGAGTCGGGGAGCAGGAGCAGGGTGAGCGGGGTGTAGGTGCCCGCGATGATCAGGAAGATGTTGGCGTGGTCGAGGCGCCGGAGCACGGCCTCGCCGCGCGGGCCCCAGGTGCCGCGGTGGTAGAGCGCGCTGACGCCGAAGAGCAGGCACGCGGTGAGGACGTAGATCCCGCAGGCGACGCGGGCGCGGGGGGAGTCCGAGAGGGCGACCAGGACCAGGCCCGCGACGATCACGGCGGGGAACATGCCCGCGTGCAGCCAGCCTCTCAGCATGGGCTTCAGCGGGAGCACCGGGGAAGGGTCGTCCGGGGTCACTTCCGGGGTAGCTGCAGTCATGCACGGAATCGTACCTACGGGCCCGTAGGTCCCGAATATGAGTGGCGATGCTCACATGTGCGGCCCTCTGGACATATGGGCAGTTCCATCGGATGATCAAATGAGTGCGGTCGGCACCGGATGAGCAAGCTACGAAGCATCCGGGTCGCGGCCCCCACGGGGCAAACATCTAAAAAACCCCTCAAAAGGAGCAATCGTGGCGCGCGACAACGCGGCTCCCACCACCGTCCCCACCCAGCACCAGGAGCTCGTCTCCTGGGTGAACGAGATCGCCGAGATCACCCAGCCGGACAGCATCGTCTGGTGCGACGGTTCCGAGGCCGAGTACGAGCGCCTGTGCGAGGAGCTCGTCGCCAAGGGGACCTTCGAGAAGCTCGACCCGGTCAAGCGCCCGAACTCCTACTACGCCGCCTCCGACCCCTCCGACGTGGCACGCGTCGAGGACCGCACCTTCATCTGCTCCGAGAAGGAGGAGGACGCGGGCCCGACCAACCACTGGAAGGCCCCGGCGGAGATGAAGGACGTCTTCGCGGGCGAGGACGGCATCTTCCGCGGCTCGATGCGCGGCCGCACCATGTACGTCGTGCCCTTCTGCATGGGCCCCGTCGGCTCCCCGCTCTCCGCCATCGGCGTCGAGATCACCGACTCCGCGTACGTCGCCGTCTCCATGCGCACCATGACCCGCATGGGACAGGCCGTCCTCGACGAGCTCGGCACCGACGGCTTCTTCGTCAAGGCCGTCCACACCCTCGGCGCCCCTCTCGCAGAGGGCGAGCAGGACGTGCCGTGGCCCTGCAACTCCACCAAGTACATCTCGCACTTCCCCGAGACCCGCGAGATCTGGTCGTACGGCTCCGGCTACGGCGGCAACGCCCTGCTCGGCAAGAAGTGCTACGCGCTCCGCATCGCCTCCGTCATGGCCCGCGACGAGGGCTGGCTCGCCGAGCACATGCTGATCCTCAAGCTCACCCCGCCGCAGGGCGGCTCGAAGTACGTCGCCGCCGCCTTCCCCTCCGCCTGCGGCAAGACCAACCTGGCCATGCTGGAGCCCACGATCTCCGGCTGGACCGTCGAGACCATCGGCGACGACATCGCCTGGATGCGCTTCGGCGAGGACGGTCGCCTGTACGCGATCAACCCCGAGGCCGGCTTCTTCGGCGTCGCGCCCGGCACCGGCGAGCACACCAACGCCAACGCCATGAAGACCCTCTGGGGCAACTCCGTCTTCACCAACGTCGCCCTCACCGACGACGGCGACGTGTGGTGGGAGGGCATGACCGAGGAGGCCCCGGCCCACCTCACGGACTGGAAGGGCAACGACTGGACGCCCGCGTCCGAGACGCCCGCCGCCCACCCCAACGCCCGCTTCACCGTCCCCGCCGGACAGTGCCCGACCATCGCGCCGGAGTGGGAGGACCCGAAGGGCGTGCCGATCTCGGCCATCCTCTTCGGCGGCCGCCGCGCCTCCGCCGTCCCGCTGGTCACCGAGTCCTTCGACTGGAACCACGGCGTCTTCCTCGGTGCCAACGTCGCCTCCGAGAAGACCGCCGCCGCCGAGGGCAAGGTCGGCGAGCTGCGCCGCGACCCCTTCGCCATGCTGCCCTTCTGCGGCTACAACATGGGCGACTACATGGCCCACTGGGTCAAGGTCGGCGCCGACGCGGACGCGGCGAAGCTGCCGAAGATCTACTACGTGAACTGGTTCCGCAAGAACGACGCCGGCAAGTTCGTCTGGCCCGGCTTCGGCGAGAACAGCCGCGTCCTCAAGTGGATCGTCGAGCGCCTCGACGGCAAGGCGGAGGGCGTCGAGACCCCGATCGGCATCCTGCCGACCGCGGAGTCCCTCGACACCGACGGCCTGGACCTGCCGGCCGAGGACCTGGAGTTCCTCCTCAAGGTCGACCGTGACGTGTGGCGCGAGGAGGCCGCCCTCGTCCCCGACCACCTCAACACCTTCGGCGACCACACGCCGAAGGAGCTGTGGGACGAGTACCGCGCGCTCGTGGAGCGCCTCGGCTGATCCCGCACCCCGAACTCGTGGTGGGTTGCCCCGAAATTCCGCCCTGACCAGTGGGGTCACGACGGCCCACCACGATCCGCCCGGCCCCCGGCGCCCCCTCAGGCTCCGGGGGCCGGCGCATGCGCCCGGTCAGCCGCGCCCCCGGTCCTCCAGATAGCGGGTGTGCGTCCGCTGCCGGATCTCCTCCGCCTCGTGGAGCGCGGCGGCGATCCCGGCCGCCTCCTCGCGCAGCGCGGCCAGCTGGCGCTCCAGGTGCCGCTCCGGCGGCTCCGTGCCCGGCGCCACGCGCGACCACCACCGGGTCCGTACGAAGGTGTCGACCGCCTCCGGCACGTCCTGGCGGACCGCGCGGGCCAGTACGCGCAGATGGTCCGGGTCGCTCACCCAGCCCGGCTCCAGGAGCGCTTCGAGCAGCGCGTCCAGCTCGGCGAGCCGCTCGCGGGCGACGGCCGGCAGGTCCGCCTCCGCGAGGTACGCCCGCAGGGTCGCGAAGTCCGCCCGCAGCGATTCGAGCCGCTCGCCCCCGTCCTCGAAGTCCGGCGCGTCCGGCCGCTCGGGCGGGGCGATCAGCGCCCCCGCCCCGTACAGGCCCGCGACCACCAGCGGCCAGAGGCCGCCCGCCGCGCCGGTGAGGGCGATCCCCACGCCGGCCAGGCCGCCGAGGCAGCCCGCCAGGTTCTTGCGGGACTCCGCGTACCGCAGCAGCCGCTCACTGATAGCCACGGATCTCCTCGAAGGCGCCGTCCAGGGAGCCCCCGGTGGCGTCGAAGAGCTTCCCGCCGGTCAGCTCCGCGATCCCCTCCAGCTCGGCCCGGTCGGAGTCCCCGAAGAGGATCGGGAAGACCGGGGTGCGCCGCTGCTCCGCCGGGAGGGAGCGGTGGAAGGCGGCGAAGCCGTCGGCCGTGTCGCCGTCGGTGTTCTCGCCGTCCGTCATCAGGACCACCGAGGTGAAGACGTCGCCCGGCGACCTCCCGAGGGAGCGGTACGCCTCCTGGAGGCTGGAGTAGACCGCCGTGCCGCCGGAGGCCGAGAGGCCCGCCGCCCCGGCCCTGATCGCGTCCAGCGCCGCCTTCGGGGATGCCGGGTCGACCGTGTGCGTCCGCACCTCCGCCCGCTTCACCGAGGAGCCGAACGGCATCAGGGTGACCTCCTCGCGGTCCCGGAAGTCCCCGGTCAGCTCGGTGAGGGCCGCCTTGAGCCGGTCGAGCCGTTCGCCCCGCATGGAGCCCGAGGTGTCGAGCACGTAGACCGTGCGGGAGGGCCTGCGCAGGGTGTTGTCGTACGCGTCGAGCAGCCCGTCCGCGACGGACCGGCTGCCGGGGAAGGGGAGTTCGCGGCGCTGGTCGCGGGCGAGCGCGGGCGCCGGGGCGACCCCGGCGACGACCGGGCGGCGCAGGGTCGTCTCCGTGATCCGCCGCTGGACGTCCGGGGTGCGCAGGTACGCGGTGAGCCGCCCGGCCGCCTCCTTCGCCTCAGGCCGTGCGGAGGCGAGCAGGGTGAACGGGTAGTCGGCGGTGACGACGCCGTCGGACGGCCGGATCACGGTCAGCTCCCCGGCCGGGAACGAGGAGAGCAGCACCGACTCGTAGTTGACGAGCGCGTCCACGTCGGGACGGCGCCCGTAGGCGGTGGCCAGCCAGCCGGAGGAGCCCGAGGTCAGCTTCTGCCCGGTGAAGAACTCCTTGAGCTTCGGCGTGGCCCGGCGCACGTCCTCCCCGGTCAGCGCCGACTGGGCGCCGGAGAGCCCGGAGGCGACCGAGACGAGCGCGGAGAGACCGGAGTTCGAGCGCTTGGGGTCCGTCATGCCGTACGTCAGCCTCCCGTCGGCGACGGCCCGGTGCAGCTGCGACCAGGTCACCTTCGCCGGGTCCCCGCCGAGCCGGGAGAGGGCGGCGGGCCGCACCCCGAGCGCCACCGGGGAGGTCATGACCGGGGTCTCGCCGGTGATCCTCCTCGCGGTGTCGGGGCGGAGCCGCAGGTAGTCGTTGGAGGAGAGCCAGACCGCGTCGAAGTCCTTCTCCGCCTCGCCGGACGCGATCCGCTCGACGGCGTCGAGGGTGCCGGCGTGGGTGGGGCGGACGGTGATCCCGGTCGCCTTCCGGGCCTCTTCGAGGACCGGGGCCATGTCGGCCAGCTCGGAGGAGGCGAGGACGCGGAGGGTGCCGGGCTCGAACGCCGTGCTCCCGTCGTCCTTCGCGGACCGGTCGCCGGGCCCGCAGGAGCCGCCGGTGGCGGTGACGAGCAGGGCGAGGGCGAGGGCGGCGAACGTACGCCTCGGGAAGCGGGAGCGGGCCCGGGGACGGGGGCGGCTGCGGGGCGTGCGGGAGGCGTCGGTCATGAGGCCGGTCATGAGAGGGCCCCGCCCTCCGGCGCGTGCGCGCGCCGCCCGCGTTCCAGATGGGCGCTCGCCTCCTGGAGTTCGGCCGTCAGGGACTGGACCGTCGCCGCCATCGACTCCGTCGCCCGCGCCTTGTACGCGTCGATGGTGTCGAGCGTCCGGTAGATCTGCTGGAAGGCGGTCCGGAGGGTCTCCGCGCCGACCGCCGGGTCCGCCGCGATCCGCTGGATCTCGCCGGCCTGGGTCGCCAGCATCCCGGCGTTGCCCCGGATCAGGTCCTCGGTGGTGGAACGCAGCGCGTCCACCTGCTCGGTGACCTTCCGCTGGTTCTCCAGGGCGGAGGCGAGCATCACCGCGATCCGCAGCGCCGACAGGGTCGTCGTCGCCGCCCGCTCCACGCCCTTGATCAGCTCGTCGTTGTTCCGGCGGACCACGTCCATCGCCAGATAGCCCTGGGCGCAGACGGCGAGCTGGGTCAGGACGTCCTGGTGCTTCTGCCGGACCGGGAAGAGCAGGTCGGCGCGGAGGGCGTCCGCCCGGGCCGGGTCGGGGGTGCCGGCGATCCGCTCCTCCACGGCCGCGTCGAGGGCCTCGGTGAGCACCGCGTACTCCTGGAGCCTGCTCATGGTCTCCCACAGCCGGGTCCGCTCGGTCTCCAGCGCGGCGTTGTCCCGGCGCAGTTCGTCCTGGCCGCCGCGCAGCGCGCCGACGATCCGGTTCAGGGTGGTCTGCGAGGAGGCGTACGCGGCGACGTGGTCGCGCAGCCGGTTGCCGCCCGGGAGCTTCGCCAGGAACCCCTTGAAGCCCTTGGCGGGGGTGTCGCGGGGGCCCAGGTCCTCGACGGTGCGCCGGAGTTCGACGAGGGAGGCGCCGACCCGGGCCCGCGGGTCGCCGCCGGGGGCTCCGGCGCCGAGGGAGCGGACCGTGCGGTCCAGCATGCGGTTCGACTGCTGGGCGGCCGAGCGCATCTCGCCCGCGCCGAGCGCCGCGACCTCGCCGACGCGGCCCGCGAACTCGGGGGAGCGCGGGTCGAGTCCCTCGATCGAACCGATGTACTCGGCGGCCCGGCGGGCCATCTCCGTACGGGCCGCCTCGCCGAGCGGCACCAGGCCGGAGGCCTGCGCGGCGCGGATCGGCGGCACGGGGGCGGGCGGGGTGAGGACGAGCGGGACGTCCTGCCCGGGCGGGGCCGGGGCCGTGGTGTGTCCCGGGCCCGTCGTCCCTCTCGGGGCGGCGGTCCTCGGGTCTCGCGGTGTCGTCATGCGGTGTCCCCCTGGTCGCGGGCCCGCAGCGCCATCTCGTGCAGCACCTCGCCGGTGGGCACGGGCGCCTGGCGGACTCCGCTCAGCGTCTGGTTGAGGTAGGCGGTGTGGCCGTCGGTCGCGGCGGTGAACTCGCCCGCCGCGCCCTGCGGCCGGAAGCCGTGGCGGACCGCGAGCCGGCGCAGCTCGGGGTCGGTGGAGAGGAGCTCGCCGAGCGCCCGGCCGTTCTCGGTGAGCGGTACGAGGGTGTGGTCGCTGCTGACCGTGGTGTCCGGGTAGAGGACGACGAGGTCGCCCATGGGCCGGCCGGCCAGGAGCTGCGCGGCGACCTGGGACTCGTACACCAGGACCAGCGGGTTGCCGACGCCGCTGACGAAGTCGCGGAAGGGGGCGTCGGAGCCGGCCTGCTGGGCGCCCTGGACCTGGATCAGCTTGCGCAGGAGCGGGGCCGTGCGGGCGACGGCGGCCTTGTCGCCCGCGACCCGCCCGCCGTCGGCGACGTAGCTCGCGGCGGCGAGGTAGAGGGCCCCGGAGCTGGAGGCGACCGGGTCGGTGGAGGTGATGAAGAGGGTGCCGCGCAGTTCGGCGTGGCCCTCGGCCCCCTTGAGCTGCTGCCAGGTGCGGTCGGCGCGGGCCGCCGCCAGGTAGGCGTCCATCTTCAGGGTGCCGCTCGTGCCGCGCGGGCCGAGGGTCGCCAGGCCGTTGCCGGCGAGGATCCGGGCGGCGGCGCTGTGGGCGACGACGACGAGCGGCGAGTAGAAGGGCCGCAGCGGCGCGGTGGCCGCCCTGTCCTTCGTCCGCTCGGCGGCCTTGGCGCGGAGGCCGTCGGCCGGGGCCTTCGAGGCCGGGAAGGCGAAGTCGTAGCCCTCGAAGGGAAGTTCGCCCATGTCCCAGGACCCGGAGGTCTGGGTGCCCACGGTGAGGCCCTTGGCGGCCAGGGCCTTCACCACCTGCGGATCGGCGAAGAACTCGGCCTTCTCCGATCCGATGACTCCCCGCACGGTCTTCGTCGCCGTGCCCGTGTCCTCGTCGCCGCCCGTCACGAGGACGGCGGCCACGCCGCCGAGGAGCAGGACGGCGAGGACGATTCCCAGGATGCGTCTCACACGGGAAGCGTGCTCGCGGAAACCCACGTTCCGGGGCGGGCCGGGTGGACGGGGGGTGAAGGGGCGATCCCGGTACCGAACCGGAGGGGTCGCTACCGCGCACCCCCGCCCGGAAGGGGAGTGGTTGGCGCCCGGTCCGCGCGGTTCGTGCCGCGCGGACCGGGGCCGTCAGGGGGCGGCGACCAGGGTGGGTTCCCCGGCCAGTGCCGCGGTGTGCGCGTCCATCCGCCCGGCGGCGAGGATCGCGACGGCCGTGTCGGCCCGGGAGGCGGCGACGACCAGGGCACGGCCCGCGAGGGCGTGCGCCTTTCCGTGCAGCTCCCGCGCGGACGCGCCGCTCAGGGCGGCGTGCCGCGCGGGCGGTGCGCCGCGCAGCCGCGCCACCTGCCGGGCGATGAGCTCGCCGGCCTCCGTGTCGCCCAGCTCGTCGGTGACGGCGAGCAGGGCCGCGAGGTGTCCGGCGAGCTGGATGTCCAGCTCCTCCTCGCGGGAACGGTGCGGATACGCGTCGTGGTCGTCGTCGGCCATCCGGTGGACCGACTTGGTGCGGATCGGTTCGTACATGGGACGGCCTCCTGAGGTGCTCTGGAGCCATCCTAGCTTAGATCGAGTCTAAAGTTGAGTCGTGTCCGATGGTGGGGAGGTCACGGCTGGCTGTAGCCGTCCAGGAACCGCCCGATCCGCGTCACCGCGTCCGCCAGGTCCGCCGCCGCCGGGAGCGTCACGATCCGGAAGTGGTCCGGCTCGTGCCAGTTGAAGCCCGTCCCGTGCACCACCATGATCTTCTCGGCCCGCAGCAGGTCCAGGACCATCTGCCGGTCGTCCTTGATCTTGTAGACGTTCGGATCGAGCCGCGGGAAGAGGTACAGCGCCCCCTTCGGCTTCACGCACGTCACGCCCGGGATCTGCGTGAGCAGCTCGTACGCCGTGTCCCGCTGCTCCAGGAGCCGCCCGCCCGGCAGGACGAGGTCCTCTATCGACTGCCGGCCCTGGAGGGCGGCGGCCACCGCGTGCTGCGCCGGCATGTTCGCGCACAGGCGCATGTTGGCGAGGATCGTCAGGCCCTCGATGTACGAGGACGCGTGGTGCTTCGGGCCGCAGACCGCGAGCCAGCCGGAGCGGAAGCCGGCCACCCGGTAGTTCTTGCTCATCCCGTTGAAGGTGAGGCAGAGCAGGTCGGGGGCGATGGCGGCGGTCGGGGTGTGCGTGGTGCCGTCGTAGAGGATCTTGTCGTAGATCTCGTCCGAGCAGACGACCAGGCCGTGCCGGCGGGCGATCTCCGTCAGGGAGCGGAGCATCTCGTCGTCGTAGACGGCGCCCGTCGGGTTGTTCGGGTTGATGATCACGATCGCCTTGGTGCGGTCGGTGATCTTCCGCTCGATGTCCGCGAGGTCAGGCATCCAGTCGGCCTGCTCGTCGCAGCGGTAGTGCACGGCCGTGCCGCCCGCGAGCGACACCGAGGCCGTCCACAGCGGGTAGTCCGGGGCCGGGACGAGGACCTCGTCGCCGTCGTCGAGGAGCGCCTGCATCGCCATCTGGATCAGCTCGGAGACGCCGTTGCCGAGGTAGATGTCCTCGACGGAGAGCGGGATGCCCTTGGTCTCGTAGTGGCTCATCACCGCCCGGCGGGCCGAGAGCAGCCCCTTCGCGTCCCCGTAGCCGTGCGCGTCGGCCAGGTTGCGCAGCACGTCTTCCAGGATGGCGGGCGGGCACTCGAAGCCGAAGGCCGCAGGGTTGCCCGTGTTGAGCTTGAGGATGCGATGACCCGCGGCTTCGAGCCGCATCGCCTCTTCGAGCACCGGACCCCGGATTTCGTAACAGACGTTGGCGAGCTTCGTGGACTGGATCACCTGCATGACGAGAGCTTACGGCCGGGGCGGCCGGGACGCTCCGTGTTTTGGGCCACGTCGGGGAGGGCGGCGGGCCGGGGGCCGGGGACGCCGCCGTGCGACGGGGCCGGATAGGTTGGCACGCCATGTGGGTTTTCAGTGCCTCCGGATGCCGGTGGCTGGGTGCGGGCGGGTCGCTCGCCGTCGCCGTGGGCGGATGGTTCGCCGGGACGCTGCCGGTGCGCGGCGGCTGGGGCCTGTGGGAGCGGCACGGCCCGGCGCCCGCCGTCGCCGGCGCCCTCCTCGCGTACCTCGGCCTGACCCTGCTCGTCGCGGCGTGGTGGCGGTACGGGGTGCTGCTGGGCCGGGAGGCGCGGGGCGGGGCGCCGGGCGGGAACGGGAAGGCCGTACGGGACGGGGCGTCCGCCGGAAACGGGGAGGCGGTACGGGGCGGGGTCCTCGGCACACTCGTCTGCTGGACCGTGCCGCTGCTCCTCGCCCCGCCGCTGTACAGCGCGGACGTCTACAGCTACGTCGCCCAGGGCGCGATGGTCCTCGAAGGGCACGACGTGTACGGCGCCGGGCCCTCCGTCCTCGGCCCCGGCGACCTCGGCGCCGAGGCGGCGGCGAGCGTCGGCGGGCACTGGACCGACACCCCCGCCCCGTACGGGCCCGCCTTCCTGCTCCTCGCGGCGGCGGTCGTGAAGCTCACCGGCGGCGCGGTCGTGCCCGCCGTCCTCGGCATGCGCCTGATCGCCCTCGGCGCGCTCGCGCTCGCCGTGTGGGCCGTACGGGGGCTCGGCGGCGGGCCCGGCGGCCGGGCGGGCGCGCTGTGGCTGGCCGTCCTCAACCCGCTCTTCCTCATCCACGTCGTCGGCGGCACGCACAACGACGGCCTGATGGCCGCCCTCGTCCTCGGCGGCGTCCTGCTCGCGACGCGGGGCCGGTGGGTGCTCGGCAGCGTCCTCGTCGGCCTCGCCGTGATGGTGAAGTCCCCGGCGGCGGTCGCCCTGCTCTTCATCGGGGTGATGGTCGCCCGCCGGGACGGGGGCGGCGCCCGGGGCCTGGCGAAGGGCCTCGTCCTGCCCGGGGCCGTCGCGGGGGCCGTGGCGGCCGGGGCGACGCTGCTCGCCGGGACCGGGTTCGGATGGCTGCGGACGCAGAGCGTCGCCGGGACCATCCACACCGCCCTGTCCGTCACCAGCGACCTCGGGCTCGGGCTCGGGCTGCTCCTCGCGGACGACCCCGACCCGGTCAAGGACCTCGTGCAGAAGCTGGGCCTCGCCGCCGCGCTCGTCCTGATCGCGGTCCTCGCGTGGCGCTCGTGGCGGGAGCTCCTCGACCCGGTCCTCGGCCTCGGCCTCTCCCTGGTGGCCCTCGTCGCGCTCTCGCCGATGGTCCAGCCCTGGTACCTGCTGTGGGGGACGGCCGTCGTCGCGTCGGTGGCGTGGTACGGCCGGGCGGGGCAGGTTCTCGCGGTGCTCTCGGCGGCCCTCGTGTACGAGACGGCGCCGTCGGGACGGACGCCGTGGTACGGGTTCGCGGCGGCGGCGGTCGTGGCCGCGCTCGGGCTGCTGTGGGCGCGGCGGGAGCCGTGGCGGGCCGGCGCCGCGGAGGACGCCGGACCCGTGCGCGCCGGTTCTACCGGGAGACCGGCGTCCTCCTGACCGCGCGGCCCGCGAGCACGTCCGTCCGCTTCCCGTCCTCGATCACGAACCTCCCCCCGACCAGCACGTGCGGGATGCCGGTCGGGAGGGTCCTGGGGTTCTCGTACGTCGCGCCGGAGGCGACCGTCGCCGGGTCGAAGAGGACCAGGTCGGCCACGTACCCCTCGCGGACCAGGCCCCGGTCGGGGAGGCGGAGGCGGGCGGCCGGGCGGGAGGTCAGATGGGCGACGCACTCCTCCAGGGAGAGGACGCCCAGGTCGCGCGCGTACCGCCCCAGGTACTCCGGGAACGTGCCGTACGCGCGCGGGTGCGGCTTGAGGCCCTGGAGGATGCCGTCCGAACCGCCGGTGTGCACCCGGTGGCACATGATCGTCCGGACGTTCTCCTCGTGCCCGACGTGCTGGAGGATCGTGGTGCCGAGCCGGTCCTCGACCAGGAGCCGGCGGGCCGTGGCCCAGCCGTCGACGCGGCGGCCGACGAACCCCGCGAGCGCCGGTCCGGTCACCCCCGAGACCTCGACCGTGTCCCAGTCGACGGGGACGCCGTGGCAGCCGTCCGAGCCGGTCTCCTCCAGGTGGTGCCGGATCCGCTCGGCCGTCGCGTCGTCCCGGAGCCGCGCGAGCACCGCCTCCGGGCCGCCCTCGCTCGCCCAGCTCGGCAGCAGGGCCACCAGGGTCGTGCAGCCGGGGGTGTACGGGTAGGTGTCGAGGCTGATGTCCGCGCCGGCGTCCAGGGCCGCGTCCAGGAGGGCGAGCAGCTCCGGGGCCCGGCCCTCGTTCACGCCGAAGTTCATGGTGGCGTGGGCCAGGTGCAGGGCGCACCCGGCCGCGCGGGTCAGGGCGACCATCTCCGCGTACGCGTCGAGGGCCCCGGCCCCGTACGAGCGGTGGTGCGGGCAGTAGTAGCCGCCGTACTCCGCGACGACCCGGCACAGCTCGGTCAGCTCGGCGTCCGGCGCGTACATCCCGGGGGTGTAGGTCAGGCCGGAGGACATGCCCACCGCGCCCTGCTCCAGGCCCTCGGCGACGAGCCGCCGCATCCGGTCGAGCTCGGCCTCCGTCGCCGGGCGGTCCTCCCAGCCGACGGCGAGGGCCCGGACCGTCCCCTGCGGGACGAGGTAGGCGGCGTTGACGGCGATGCCCCGGCCGCCGTGCGCGCCGTCGAGCCGGTCGAGGTACTCGCCGACCGTCCGCCAGTCCATGTCCACGTCGGAGCCGTCGCCGTTCCAGCCGGTGATCGCCCGCCGCACCTCCGCGCGCGTGCGGCCGTCCACCGGCGCGTACGACAGTCCGTCCTGGCCCAGGACCTCCAGGGTCACGCCCTGCGCGGCCTTCGCGGAGTGGTCCGGGTCGCGCAGGAGCGCGAGGTCGCTGTGGGCGTGCATGTCGACGAAGCCGGGGGAGAGGACGAGGCCCTCGGCGTCCAGGACCCGGCGGCCGGTGGGCCGCTGGCAGCCGGCCGCCGCGGCCTCCTGGACGATCGTGGTGATCCTGCCGCCCTCGACGCCGACGTCGGCCCGGTAGGAGGGGCCGCCGCCGCCGTCGACGACCTCGGCGTCGCGGATGACGAGTTCCAGCACTGTTCCGGCTCCCCGGTGCCTAGAAGAACGTACGGATGTGGCCGACCACCGTGCCGTCGGCCTCGACCAGCGGGATGAGCTGCCACTTGTCGAACGACGTGCACGGGTGGGAGAGGCCCATCCCCACCCAGTCCCCGACCTCCAGGTCCGCGCCCGGCTCCGTGCGCAGCCAGGCGTGCTGGTCGGAGAGGCCCGTCACGGTGATGCCCTCGGCGGCCCGGATCTCACCCGTGCGGGCGTCGCGGACCACCTGCGCCTCCGGGAGGTCCAGGTCGTGGGCGGCGTCCCGCTTGCCCGCGTTGGTGAAGGCCTGCTCGCCGGTGGGCCGGGAGACGACCTGCGACCAGAGCCGGAAGGCCGGGCGGAGCGCGCCCTCCTCGGGCACCCGGTTGAAGGGGGTGACGTCCCGGTAGCGGCCGTCGTCGTGCGAGACGTACGCGCCGGAGCGCAGCAGCTTCAGGACCGGGAGGGAGAGCGCGGGGATCTCCGCGAAGACCTCCGCGACCGTGTCGAACCAGGCGCTGCCGCCCGCGCTCACCACGATCTCGCCGATCCCGGCGTCGAAGCGGCCCTCCGCGTCGAAGGCGGCGGCGAGGCCGGTGAGCCGCAGCAGCCAGGCGCGCACCCGCTCGGGGTCGGCCCCCGGGACCTCGCCCTCGTACCCGGCGACGCCGACGAGCCGCAGGGTGGCGGTGGCGGCGACCGCGTCCGCGACGGCGGCGCACCCGGCCTCCGTACGGACGCCGGTACGGGCCCCCTCGCCCGCGCCCAGCTCCACGACGACGTCCACCGGCCGGACCGCCCCGGCGGCGCGCAGGGCCTCGTCCATCAGCTCGACGCCGCGCACGGAGTCGACGTAGCAGACGAGGCGGAAGTCCGGGTCGGCGTCCAGCTCGGCGGCGAGCCAGCGCAGGGCGGCGGGGTCGACCACCTCGTTGGCGAGGAAGATCCGGGCGATGCCGTGGGCGCGGTAGACGCGGGCCTGGTGGGGCACGGCGGCGGTGATGCCCCAGGCGCCGTGCGCCAGCTGCCGGTCGAAGAGCTGCGGGGCCATGGAGGTCTTGCCGTGCGGGGCGAAGGCGAGGCCGTGGCGCTCGGCGTACGTCTCCAGGAGGCGCAGGTTGTGCGCGACGGACTCGGCGGAGAGGGCGAGGACGGGGGTGGTGTAGCCGCCGGTGAAGAGGTCGCGGCGCTGAGCGGAGAGCTCGCCGACGGTCAGGCCCCCGGCGTCCGGGGGGAGGGCCTTGAAGCGGTGGTCGACGCGTTCGGCGGAGAGGTCGGGGACCTCGTGCCCCTTCCGTACGTCCTCCTGCGCGGGCGTCTCGTTCGCCGGGCCTGCCATGGGCTCCTCCTCGCGGTGTTGCATTCAGTGCAACGCTCATTGCGCATCTTGCTCACGGCTGTCTAACATCCGGGCCAAGGCCGGGTCAATGGACCCGTGGGAGTCGCAGGGAGCACGAGAGTGAGCGGACACGCGATCCCGGACGCGATCCCGGACGTCGTCCGCGCCGTGGACCCCGTGGACCCCGTGGACCCCGTGGACGTCGTCTGCCTCGGCGAGTCCATGGTCACCTTCCTCCCCTCCCGGCCGGGCCGCCTCGCGGACGTCCCCTCCTTCGCCCGCGCGATCGGCGGCGCCGAGACCAACGTCGCCTGTGCCCTGGCCGCCGCCGGACACCGCGCCAAGTGGGTCGGCCGCGTCGGCGGCGACGGCTTCGGGGACCACCTGGTCGAGGTCGTCGGCGGTCACGGCGTCGACGTCACCGCCGTCGGCCGCGACCCGCACCGGCCGACCGGGATCTACTTCCGCACGGACGAGGACCGGGCCACCGACGCCCACGAGGTCGTCTACTACCGGGCCGGTTCCGCCGCCTCGGCCATGTCGCCGGCCACCGTCCCGTACGAGAGCGTCGCCGGCGCCCGGATCCTGCACCTCACCGGCATCACCGCCGCCCTCTCCGGCGACTGCCTGGCCCTGGTGCGGGAGCTCACCGCTCCGCGCCCCGGCCGGCCGCTGGTCTCCTTCGACGTCAACCACCGGCCGGCCCTGTGGCGCGACGGCGACGCCCCCGGCGTGCTCCTCGGCCTGGCCCGCCGCGCCGACGTCGTCTTCGTCGGCGCGGACGAGGCGGAGCGGCTGTGGGGGCTGGAGGACGCGCGGGCGGTCTTCGAGGCCCTGCCCGAACCGGGGACGGTCGTGGTCAAGCTGGGCGGGACGGGGGCCGTGGCGGTCGACCGGGAGGCCCGTACGGGGAACGGGAACGACGTCCTCGTCCCGGCCCCCCGCGTCGACGTCGTCTCCCCGATCGGCGCCGGGGACGCCTTCGCCGCCGGCTTCCTCTCCGCGACCCTCCGCGGCCTCGACCTGCGGACCCGGCTCCGGCACGGGCACCTGATGGCCGCCGCCGCCCTCACGGTCCCCGGCGACCTGGCCGTCCCGCCCCGCCGCGACCGCGTCGACCGCCTGGCCGCGCTCGACGACGCGGCCTGGGGGACACTTCACCTCGGCCCCGGCTGGACGGAGGCCGACGAGAAGGACCCCGGGCGGACGGGCGAGGGCCCGGAAGGCCCCGGCCGCACGGGGGACGACCAGGAGGTACGCACGCCATGAGCCAGACCGTCGACCGGGCGCTCAGCATCCTGCCGCTGCTCGCGCGGGGGCCCGCCGACCTCGGACAGGTCGCCGAGAGCCTCGGCGTCCACAAGTCCACGGCCCTGCGGCTGCTGCGCACCCTCCACGAACACGGTCTCGTCCACCGCCAGCAGGACCAGCGCTACCGCCTCGGCGCCCGGCTCTTCGCGCTCGCGCAGGAGGCCGTCGAGAACCTCGACGTCCGGGAGATCGCCCACCCCTACCTCACCGCGCTCAACGAGCGGATCGGACACACGGTCCACCTCGCGGTGTACGAGGAGGGAGAGGTCCTCTACATCGACAAGGTCGAGAGCCGCTACCCGGTCCGCATGTACTCGCGGATCGGCAGGCCCGTCGCGATCACGGTCGCCGCCGTGGCCAAGCTGCTCCTCGCCGACCTGCCCGAGGCCGAGCGGCGCGCGGTCGCCGCGAAGCTCGACTACCCCCCGTACACGCCCCGTTCGACGCCGAACGCCGCCGCCTTCCTCAAGGAGCTGGCGACCGTGCGCGAGCAGGGGTGGGCCACCGACCTCGGCGGCCACGAGGAGTCCATCAACTGCGTCGGGGCCCCGGTGCGCGGCGCCGACGGGCGGGTCGTCGCCGCCATGTCGGTCTCGGCGCCCAACGTGGTCGTCACGGCCGAGGAACTCCTCACCCTCCTCCCGCAGGTGCGCCGCACCGCGGACGCCATCAGCCGGGAGTACTCCGGCACCGCACCGACCAAGGACACCGCATGAGCGACCAGCCGACCGAGAAGACCGCCCTGACCCCGGCGACCCACACCACCCCGCCCGCGAAGTTCTCGCACGGCGTGAAGAAGGGCAACATCCTCCAGGTGGCGGGCCAGGTCGGCTTCCTGCCCGCCGTCGAGGGCCGGGCCCCCGCGGTCGCGGGCCCGACCCTGCGCGAGCAGACCCTCCAGACCTTCGCGAACGTCAAGGCGATCCTGGAGGAGGGCGGCGCGACCTGGGACGACGTGATGATGACGCGCGTCTACCTGACGGACGTGGACCACTTCGCCGAGATGAACGAGATCTACGACCAGTACTTCGAGGAGCAGGGCCTCAAGGCCCCCGCCTCCGCCCGCACCACCGTCTACGTCGGCCTCCCGCCCGGCCTCCTCATCGAGATCGACGCGCTGGCGGTGCTTGGCTGAGGGACACGGTCCGGCACCCGGGAGCGGGTCGTCCCGGGTGCCGGGGCGTCAGGCCGGAGAGGGCTCGGCGCGCCCTGCGGCGGAGCCGTGGACGTCCTCGCCCACGACCTCCCCGTCCACGACGTCCACGACCTCCCCGTCCACGACGTTTCCGTCCGCGGCGCGGCGCGCCGGGTTCGCCAGCTCCAGGCCGGAGAGGTGCTTCTTCAGCCTCTTCGCCATGGGGCGGGAGGTCGCGAGGGTGAGCCCGCCGGAGACGACGGCCCCGACGACGGGGATGGCCTTGGAGACGGTCTTCGCGAAGGTCTGCTTCGTCATCTCGACACCGAGATAGGCCGCGACCTTCTTCACGATCGGGTACACGACGCCCTGGGTGAGCGCTTTCTGGGGCAGTTTCTTCGCGACCTGCTTCGCCATCATGTTCGAGACCTGCCCCACGGCGCTGTTCGCCGACTGGGTGCCGAACATGACGCCGACGAAGAGCGTGAGGACCCCCTTGGTGGCGTCGTCGAGATCGTCGGTGTCGGTGGAGAGCAGATCGGGCCAGCTGTACAGGTAGGCCAGCTTCTGCGCGATGCGCAGCATGTGGCTCATGTACTGGGCCATGTCGGTGGGGACGGTGACGGGGAGGGCGAAGATGCCGGGCATCCCCGCGGCCGCGGAGAGCGCCCCGGCCTTGCTGGTCTCGTAGGTGATGGAGGCGTCGGCCGCCTTGTCCAGGACGTCGAGGGGGATGCCCGCCGCCGCGGGGGAGTCCTCGATCGCCCTGCGTATCTCGTCCTCGGAGCAGTGCCGGGCCAGGGCGCTCCGGAGGTACGCCTCCCTGTCGATGCGTACGCCCGGAAGGTTCGCCACGCTCGCCAGCACGGCGGAGAAACGCGACTCCGGGTTCTCACTCGCTCTGCTCTTGGCCATGGCAGGGAATCTACAGCCCGCCGGCGCCCCTGCCCCGTGGTCGATCGATATGCGGGGGAAGGGAGTTGGCGTACGGGCCGAGCAACGAACGCCGGGGCCGCCGGGGGAGTTCCCCCGGCGGCCCCGGTCCGTCCGCCGGATCAGGCCGCGCAGTACTGCCCCTGCTTGCCGATCGAGCGGTACATGCAGTCCGCGTTCTCCAGGAGTTGGAGCACCGCGTCCCGGTTGCGGGCGGTTTCGCGTTCGATGACCTCGTCGGGCGGGTAGAAGCCGCCGTTCCAGGAGGAGGTCGGGTACATCTCAAAGGTGTACGCGAAGATCTTCTGCGTGCCCCACAGGTAGTCGTCGATCGAGCCGTCCGTGACGTACAGGTCGCTGGACTGCTCGGGCGTGTAGCCGTTGCTCGCGGCCATCTTCCCGCCCACCGCCGCGAAGGCGTTCCGGTCGTCCTGGGTCATGCCCGGGGCGGTGTCGGCGGTGGTCCAGCCGAACGGCCAGAGGACCAGTTCGCTGTACGTGTGGAAGTCGATCGACGCCTTGATCTGCTGCTTCCCGCCGACCACCCGGGAGCGGACGAAGTCGGCGACGACCTTCACCTCGGGGGCGGACTCGGGGGCCGTGCCCCGGTAGGTCTCGGAGCTCTTGGTGCCGGAGGAGCCGCCGCAGCAGCCCCACTTGTAGTTCCAGTTCCGGTTCGTGTCCGTGCCGACGTACGAGGAACCGGAGTTGGGCTGCCGGTTCTTGCGCCAGCTCCGGTAGGAGCCGGACGCGATGTCGTACTCGCCGCCGTCCGGGTTGAGGTCCGGCACGATCCAGATCTCGCGCCCGTTCACCGCGTTGGTGATCCTGCTGTCCGTGCCGTAGCCCGCGCCGAGTTCGCGCAGCAGGTAGAGCGCCATCTCGACGGTGAGGTGCTCGCGGGCGTGCTGGTGGTGGGTGAAGAGGACCTCGGGCTCGTTCTCGTCGACGGCCACGTTGTCGCTGATCTTGATCGCGACGATGTCCCGGCCCTCGTACGACTTGCCGATCACCCGCCGGCTCATGATCGAGGGGTACTGGGCGAGCCGCTGGTTGATCTCCGCGTTCGCCTCGGCGTAGTTGTGGTAGCGGGAGTCCGCCGACGGGAAGTCCAGCGGCCCCAGGGCCGACCGGCCCGCCTCGCCGCGGTCCGGCGGCGCGGGCAGGGCCACCGGCTTGTAGCCCAGGGCCTTCAGGCGCCCGAGCTGCTCGGTGTTCGCGCTGACCACGACCGCCCGGGCGTCGACCTCGTCGATCGAGACCCCGGTGGCGGCGAGCGCGGTGCGGGCGGCCGGGGTGGCGGGGCCGGCGACCTCGTACTGCCGGACCACCTCCCCGTCCGCGGAGGAACGGGCGGCGGTCGGCGCCGGGTCGGCCCCGGCGGGCGTCGCGAGCGCGGAGAGGGGGGCCACGAGGGCGAGTGACACGAGGGCCGCGAGGGTGGCGGACCTCCTGCCGGGCCTCCTGGCGCGGAGGGAACGTCGCATGCTGTCTCCTGGGTGGGGAGTGTGGGGGGTGCGACAACGACAAAGCGGATCGGGGGATACGGGGGTGGAGCCGGGCCCTGCGGATCGTTCGGGTCGTGCGGGGTGTTCCGGACATGGTGAGGTTATGTCATGGACCGGTCAAGGTAGGGACTTCGGCCATACTGTCCCGCGTGGGGACCCTCATCGGCAGATACGTCATCGAGCACAAGCTGGGCGAAGGCGGCATGGGCACCGTCTACCTTGCCCGATCGCGCGGCGGACGCGCCGTCGCCGTCAAAGTGGCGCGGCCGGAACTCGCCTCCGATCCCTCCTTCCGCGCACGCTTCCGCGCCGAGGTCGCCGCGGCCCGCCGGGTCGGCGGCTTCCACACCGCGCAGGTCGTCGACGCCGACCCCGACGCCGAGGCCCCCTGGCTCGCCACCGCCTACGTCCCCGGCCCCACCCTCGCCGGACTCGTCACCGCCGAGGGCCCCATGGACGAGCCGCGGCTGCGCGCGCTCGGCGCCGCGCTCGCGGAGGCCCTGGAGGCCATCCACGCCTGCGGACTCGTCCACCGCGACCTCAAGCCCGGCAACATCGTCATGGCCCCCGACGGACCCCGCGTCCTCGACTTCGGGATCGCCCGCGCCCTGGAGTCGACCCGCCTCACCGCCACCGGGTCCGCCTTCGGCACCCCCGGCTACCTCGCCCCCGAACAGGCCCTCGGCGAGGAGGTGACGGGCGCCGCCGACGTCTTCGCCCTCGGCGCCGTCCTCGTCGCCGCCGCCGGTGGCCGCCCCTTCGGGGACGGCACCCCGATGGGCCTCATGTACCGCTCGGTCCACGAGGCCCCCGACCTGGGCTCCGTCCCGGAGCCGCTGCGCGCCCTGGTGGCCCGTTGCCTCGCCAAGGACCCGGCCGAACGGCCCACGCCGGACGAGATCCTGGACGCGCTGGGGGAGGGGACGCCGGGGGAGGGAACGCCGGGGGAGGGGGAACGCCCGCCCGCCACGGTGGTCGTGCCCGCGCCCGCCCACCCCTACGGCTCCCCGCCGTCCCCCGCACCACCCTCCGTACCGCCCTCCGGCCTCCCGACGGCGCCCGCCTACGGGCCCCCGGGGTACGGACAGGGGTACGCGACGCCGCCGGGTCCCGGCTTCGGGCCCCCGGACGCCTTCGCCGTACCGCCGCCGCCCGCCGCGCCGCCCGGAGCCGTACGGCCGGGAGCCGTACCGCCCGGCTTCGTTCCGGAGTTCGTGGCCGCCGACCGGGTGTCCGGGATCGTCGTCGACGGCTCCGGCGTGCACCTCCAGCTCTACGGCGAGGAGATCGACTTCGGCTGGGCGGAGATCTCGGGCGTGGACCTGCTGCGCACCCGCCGCGGCCGGGGGCTGCGCGTCGTGGTCTCGCTCCACGAGGGCGGCGCCTACACCTGCGAGCTCGACGGCCGTCGCGCCGCCCGGGTCGAGGAGTGGGTGGCCCGGCTCGACCCGGTCCTGGCCACGTTCCTGCCCCGCCGCTGAGCGGCCCGGCCGCCGGGCCCCGGGAACGACACAGCGCCGCCGGGGGAGCGGCGGCGCTGCGGAGGCCGTACGGGGACGGGGAAGGATCCCGTTACGGGAGGCCGTGCACGTGCGGGCCGACCGCGTTCGACCAGGCGTTGCCGGCCGTCGCGTCCCAGTTGGTGGACCAGGTCATGGCGCCGCGCAGGGACGGCCAGGCCTGGGCCGGCTTGAAGTTTCCGCAGTTGGTGAGCTTGGTCAGGCAGTCGAGCGCGTTGTTCACGACCTGCGGGGAGACGTAGCCGCTGCCCGCGCCCCGGGTGGAGGCGGGGACGCCCAGGCCGACCTGGGACGGGTCGAGACCGCCCTGGATCTGGATGCAGGCGAGCGCGGTGAGGAAGTCCACCGAGCCCTGGCTGTAGACCTTGCCGTCGCAGCCCAGCATCGAACCGCTGTTGTAGTACTGGGTGTTGATCACCGTGAGGATGTCCTTCACGGCGAGCGCGGTCTTGAAGTACTCCGTGCCCGTGGACTGCATGTCGATGGTCTGCGGGGCCATCGTCAGGACCAGGCCCGAACCCGCCTTCGCGGAGAGCTGGCGCAGCGCCTTGGTGAGGTACGTGGAGTTGATGCCGTGTTCGAGGTCGATGTCGACGCCGTTGAAGCCGTACTCCTGCATCAGGGCGTACGTGCTGTTCGCGAAGGCGGTGGCGCTCGCGTCACTGTTGATCGTGACGTTGCCCTTCTCGCCGCCGACGGAGATGATCACGGACTTGCCGGCCGCCTTCTTGGCCGCCACGTCCGCCTTGAAGTCGGCGACCGAGGCGTAGCCGACGGCCGGGTCGAGGTTGAAGACGATCTGGCCGGGCGTCGTCGTCGAGTCGGCGAAGGAGACGGCGATGATGTCGTACGCCGCCTGCACGTCCCGCAGCTTCTGCTTGGCCGCGCCGTTGTCGAAGTTCTGCCAGTAGCCGGTCACGGCGTGCTTGGGCACGGCCGGGCCGGGGCCGGTCTGGTTCTTGGCGGTGCGCGCCGTCACGGCGGCGGACTTCGCGGACTCGCCCGCGGCGTTCGTCGCGGAGACCTGGAACTGGTACGCGGTGTCGGCGGTGAGCCCGGTGATCGTGGCGGAGGTGCCGCTCACGGTCTGCGGGCCGGTGCCGTCCCGGTACACCTTGTAGGCCGTCGCGCCGGAGACCGCGCCCCAGCTCAGGCTCACGGAGGAGGAGGTGACGGTGCCCGCCGCGAGGCCGGCCGGGGTGGTCGGGACGACCGGGTCGGGGTCCGGGACGCCGCCCCCGTCGGGCCCGAAGACGCTCACGTCGTCGACGAGGTAGGGGGAGGTGCCGTACCAGCCGTGGGTGTAGATCTCGACCGAGGTGGTGGAGGCGCCCGTGGTGAAGGTGGTGGTGAGCTGCTTCCAGGACGGGGAGTCCGGCGTCCAGGTGGAGACCGAGCCGGTGCCGGTGCCGGTGCCGCTCGCGCCGAGGTAGGCGTAGCCGCCCTGGACCCAGGCGCTCAGCGTGTACGTCGAGTTGGGCTTCACGGTCACGGTCTGCACGCACTTGGCGTTGTCGAGACCGGCCGGGGCGGCCCGGAGGGCGCCGGCGCCGGTGCGGACCGGCGAGGAGACGGCGGCGCCGCTCCCGGCGGAACAGGCCCAGTTGGCGAGGCCGTTCTCGAAGCCCGCGTTCTTGGCGACGTTGACGTCCGCCGCCTGGGCGGTGCCGGCTCCGCCGACGAGGACGAGCCCGGAGCCGACGGCGAGCGCGAGGGCTCCGCCGAGCCATCTGCGGCCGCGCGGGCGGGTGGTGGTGCGGTCCACGTGCATCCTCCGTGGGGAGTTGGGGATGTGGAGGTGCCGTACGTCGTCGTACGGAGGGGGTTCGTACGGGGGTACGAGGCGGTACGAGGGGTACGGGTCGGGACGGTGGCCACCGTTGTGCGAACAAGTTGGTCCAGACCAATCGCATTGTCAAGACCTCTGGCGGCAAACGGTGTTCGGGGGGAGCGGGGAATCGGGGCCGGAAAGGACCGCGGGCCCGGCTTCCCGGGCGCACTCCGGGATGTGCTCCGGAACGCGCTCCGGCGGGATCGGGGCAGGTTCCGGGCCCGCTCCCGGGTCCGGAACCGGGTCCGCCACCGGACCCGGGGCCCGGAGCCGAATAAATGGAGGGAGCTTGGCGGATTGTGTGTTCACCACCCCGGGGCACGCGGATAAGGTGCAGAGACGGCCGCACCCCGGTGTGACGTCGTGAACGCGGTAAGTGAACCGTGACCCCCGTGACTCCGGGGGCCGGAGGGGACGGGGGGTCCGACGTGCCGACAGCGATCGCGGTCACCAGTGGCGACCTGGTGCTGCCGCCGACCGACCCCGGAACCCCGCGCGCCGCCGTGCTCCCGCCCCCCGAAGGGCGCCCGCTGGACGCCTCGGTCGCGGACCTGCAACAGCTCCTCGCCCGGTACGGACACGTGGTCGTCGTCTGCCCCACCTCCGTCCCGGCCGCCGTCGAGAACCGCCTCCACGCCGTCCGCTCCCTCCTGGAGAGCGACCGGATCGCCCTGGTCAGGACCGACCTGCCGCCGCTCGGCGCGGCCGTCCTCGTCCGCCAGCTCTGCCAGCTGGCCGCCTTCGACTTCAGCCCCGGAGTCCTCGCCTCCGCCGCCCGGCTGCTCGCCCACTACATCTACGCGGGTGCCGTCCTCGGCTCCGTCTCCCGGCTCGACCGCGTCCCCGTCGGCCTCGGCTCCCACCTCAAGAGCTGGCTGCCCGGCGCCCACTTCGCCGTCCTCGCCGGACCCACCCCGCAGATGGTGCGCGTCGGCGGCAGAGGCAAGGCGGAGGAGCCCCTCGCGGGCCCCGAGTTCGCCACCGAACTCCTCCTCGCCCGCGGCCAGCTCCAGACCGACTGGCTCGCCACCACCCTCGTGCCGCGCTGGCGGATCCCCGGCCCCGTCCAGGAGACCCCGCTGCCCGCCGCCTCGCCCGGCTGGTGGGGCACCGGGAAACTCGTCGAGTTCGCCGCGTACCTCCCCGACCCGGCCGTCCTCCACCAACTCGTCGCCTCCGTACGGCGCGAGACCTGCCACTGGTGCGGCATGGACCTGATCGGCGACCGCTGCGGCTTCTGCGCGGCGCCCCTGACGGTGCCGGAACCGGGCGGCGGCACCTACGCGGGCGCGTACACGGGCGCGCAGGGCGCCGATCCCCGCACCGCCGCCTCCCGCGCCGTCGATCCCCGCACCGCCGATCCGCGGCACGCCCTGGCTTCCGGGGACACCTCCGCGGACCCCCGCGCCCTGAGGCCCGCCGTCCCGCACCCCACCCGGGCCCTCGGACCCGGCGCGCACACCCCCCGCGCCCTGCCATGAACCGTGCCCCGGCCCCCGCCCCCGTACACCGGCCCGTCCTCGTACGCCCGCACCCGCCAGCCCACCGTCTCCGTCCGTCCGGACCCACGTCTCCGATCGAGGTAGTACGGCCATGAACTCCCGCCAGCGCCGCGGCGTGATCCTGCTGCTGCTCTCCGTCCTGTGCGCCCTCGGCGCCTTCGCCGGCGTGCTCGCCGTCATCAGCGACGTGAACTCCAAGGTCGGCCCGGAGACCACCGCGTACCGGATCACGGAGAACGTGAGGCCCTACGAGCCGCTGAAGACGAGCCAGTTCGAGAAGATCACGATGCCGAAGCGCTGGCTCTCCGGGACCGCGGTCACCGACCTCGCGCTGATCCGGGGCAAGATCGCCGTCACCGAACTGAAGAAGGGCTCCCTCCTCCAGGAGGACATGATCGTCGACCGGCCCGCGCTCCAGCCGGGCCAGCAGGAGATCGCCATCATGATCGACGCCGGCACCGGCGTCGCGGGCAAGATCACGGCCGGTGCCACCGTCAACATCTACGCCACCTTCGACGGTGAGAAGAAGGGCGACCCCGACCAGTCCCGGATGATCGTCTCCGGCGCCCGCGTCCTCGACGTCGGCAAGCTCACCCCGGCCTCCGAGCGCTCCGACCGCGCCGACCGGGCCACCTCCACCGTCCCCATCACCTTCGCGCTCTCCACCCTCGACACCCAGCGCGTCGCGTACGCCGAGTCCTTCGCCGAGCACGTACGCCTCGCCCTCGTCGCCCCCTCCACGGGCGGCGCCCCCGTCGACCAGCGCGACCGCACCTACACGCTCGACAAGGACAAGTGAGGCCGGTATGACCACGAGGATCCTGCCGGCCGTCGGCGACCCCGACGCGGCCCGGTCCGTCACCACGCTGCTCAGCCAGCTGCCCGACGCCGAACCCGCCCCGCCGGTCGCCGACTCCACCCAGCTCGTCGACACCCTCGCCCGCCTCGCCGCCGCCTCCCTCGACGAGCTCCCCGAGGTCGTCCTCGTCCACGAGCGGATCGGGCCCGTCCCCGCGCTCGAACTCGTCCGCGAGGTCGCCCTCCGCTTCCCCGCCGTCGGCGTCGTCCTCATCACCGCCGACGCCAGCCCCGTGCTGTTCTCCGCCGCCATGGACTCCGGCGCCCGCGGCCTCGTCACCCTGCCCCTGGGGTACGAGGAGCTGGCCAGCCGCGTCCAGGCCGCCGCCCAGTGGTCCGCCGGGGTCCGCCGCCACCTCGGCACCGGGCCCGACCAGGTCACCGGACCCGGCGGCACCGTCGTCACCGTCAGCGGCGCCAAGGGCGGCGTCGGCACCACCGTCACCGCCGTCCACCTCGCCCTCGCCGCCCGCGCCTCGGGCCGGAGCGTCGCCCTCGTCGACATGGACCTCCAGAGCGGCGACGTCGCCTCGTACCTCGACGTCCAGTTCCGGCGCTCCGTCGCCGACCTCGCCGCCATCACCGACATCTCGCCCCGCGTCCTCCAGGACGCCGTCTACGTCCACGAGACCGGCCTCTCCCTGCTCCTCTCCCCGGCCGAGGGCGAACGCGGCGAGGAGGTCACCGACCGCGCCGCCCGCCAGGCCGTCAGCGCCCTGCGCGGCCGCCACGAGGTCGTCGTCGTCGACTGCGGCTCCCGGCTCGACGGCGCCAACGCCGCCGTGATCGAGATGGCCGACACCGCCCTCCTCGTCACCACCCCCGACGTGGTCGCGGTCCGGGCCGCCAAACGGACCGTACGCATGTGGGAACGGCTCCAGGTCCGCAAGGCCGAGGAGACCGTCACCCTCGTCAACCGGCAGCACCGCTCCAGCGAGATCCAGCCGCCGCTCGTCCAGAAGATCACCGGGACCCGCGTCGCCGGCGTCTCCGTCCCCGCGCACTTCAAGGAGCTCCAGGCCGTCGTCGACGCCGGCCGCCTCCACGAGCTCGACGCCAGGTCGACGGTCAAGCAGGCGCTCTGGTCCCTCGCGGGCGAACTGGGCCTCGTCCGGGCGGACCGGGCCGCGGGACAGCCCGGCAAGCAGCTCGCCCGCTCCGGCGGCGACCGCGGCTCCCTCGGCCTGCGCCGCCGCACCGGGGGCCGCTGACCGATGCGCGGCCACGGGGGCGACGACGAGGGGCAGGTGGCGGTCGAGTTCCTCGGCATGGTGCCGCTGATCCTGCTCACCCTCGCCCTGCTCTGGCAGGTCGTCCTGGTGGGGTACACGTACAGCCTGGCGGGGAACGCGGCGGACGAGGGGGCGCGGGCGGCGGCCGTGGGCGGCGACTGCGAGGAGGCCGTGATGCGGCACCTGGACGGGGCGTGGGCGGCCGGCGCGAGCCCGGACTGCGGATCCCCTTCCGGAGGCATGGTGACCGTGGTGGTCAGGATCGAGGTTCCCGTCCTGGTCCCGGGCGTGGGAGGGCTGTTCACGGTGGAGGGCAAGGCGGGCGCGATCTGGGAGGGGGCCACGCCATGAACGAACAGCAGCGGCCCGGACGGACCCGCGACACGGGCGAACGACCACGGCCCGGACGGGCCCGCGACACGGGCGAACGACCACGGCCCGGACGGGCCCGCGACCGGGGCCAGGCGGCCGTCGAGTACCTCGGGTTCCTCCCGATCCTGCTCCTCGTCGGCCTCGCCGGCCTCCAGCTCGGCATCGCCGCGTACGCCGCCCAGCAGGCGGGCACGGCGGCGCGGGCGGCGGCCCGGGCGGCGAGCAGCGACGACGAGGAGGCGCCGAGCCCGGAAGCGGCCGCCGGCGCCGCCGTGAGCGGCTGGATCGCGAGCCGCTCCTCCGTCTCCCGGGGCGGGGGGAGCGGGGAGGCCACCTACACCGTCACCGTCGAGATCCCCTCCGTCGTCCCCTTCTGGGAGGGGCTCGGCTCCGTGAAGAAGACCGCCACCATGCCGATGCCCGACGAGGAGGACCTGCCGTGAGCCTGCGCTCCCGGATCAACGCCCCCGAGGAGAGCGGCGCGGCGGCTGCCCGTGAGGACGGGCACCTCGTCGCCGCCTTCCGCGCCAAGCTCCTGGAGGAGATCGACCTCACGGAGATGTCCGCGCTCGCCGCCGCCGAGCGGCGCGCCCGTCTGGAGCGCGTCCTCGGGCACATCATCAGCCGCGAGGGTCCGGTCCTCTCCACCGCCGAGCGCGCCCGCCTGATCCGCCGGGTCGTCGACGAGGCCCTCGGCCTCGGCGTCCTCGAACCGCTCCTCGAAGACGCCTCCATCACCGAGATCATGGTGAACGGCCCCGACCAGATCTTCATCGAGCGCAACGGCCGCGTGGAACTCCTGCCGCTCCGCTTCGCCTCCCACGACCAGCTCATGCAGACGATCGAGCGGATCGTCTCGACCGTCAACCGCCGCGTGGACGAGTCGAACCCGATGGTCGACGCCCGTCTGCCCTCCGGCGAGCGCGTCAACGTCATCATCCCGCCGCTGTCCCTCACCGGCGCGACCCTCACCATCCGCCGCTTCCCGCGCGCGTACACCCTCCACGAGATGATCGGCCTCGGCTCCCTCGACGAGCAGATGCTGCTCCTGCTCTCGGGGCTCGTGCAGGCCAAGTTCAACCTGATCGTCTCCGGCGCCACCGGCACCGGGAAGACCACCCTCCTCAACGCCCTCTCCGGGCTCGTCCCGGACGGCGAGCGGATCATCACCATCGAGGACTCGGCCGAGCTCCAGCTCCAGCAGTCCCACGTCATCCGCCTGGAGGCCCGGCCGCCCAACATCGAGGGCCGGGGGGCCATCTCCATCCGCGACCTCGTACGCAACTCCCTGCGCATGCGCCCCGACCGCATCATCGTCGGAGAGGTCCGCGGCGGCGAGACCCTCGACATGCTCCAGGCCATGTCCACCGGCCACGACGGCTCCCTCGCCACCGTGCACGCCAATTCCGCGGAGGACGCCCTGATGCGGCTCCAGACCCTCGCCTCCATGTCGGAGGTGAAGGTGCCGTTCGAGGCCCTGCGCGACCAGATCAACAGCGCGGTCGACGTCCTCGTACAGCTCACCCGGCACCCGGACGGCACCCGCCGGATCACCGAGATCGCCGTCCTCGCCTCGCACGGCCGCGAACGCTTCCTGCTCGCCACGGTCTGCCGCTTCCACGCCCAGCCGCTCGCCGCCGACGGACGGGTGTACGGGCGGTTCACGTACCACCCGCTGCCGCGCCGGGTCGCCGAACGACTCTACCTGGCCGGGCAGCCCCTCCCGCAGGCCTTCGGCGTGGCGGCGACCGACGCGCACCTGGCCGTCCGGGAGGCGGAATGAAGACCGACGGATACGGCGGGCACACGTCCGTCCGGGAGGCGGAATGACGACCGACCCCTTCTGGCTGACGATCGGCGTCGCGCTGCTCTGCTGCGTCCTGGGCGTGACCGGCGTCCAGCTGTACGCGAGCGGGGCCCGCCGGCACGCGGCCCTCGTCGCCCGCCTCGACGAGACGGCCGCGCCCGAGACCGCCGGCCGCCGCAGGCGCCACTTCAGGGGCGTCGACCGGAGGGTGCGTGGGACCGCCCTCGGCCGGAGGCTGGAGCGGCGGATCGCGGCCACCGGCCTGGACGTCACGCCCGGCGAGTTCACCGTCGCCCTCACGGCGACCGTGGCGGTCCTCTGGGCCGGGGGCCAGGCGCTCCTGTCCCCCTTCTTCGGCCCGATCTGCGGATTCCTCGGCATCTGGGTGGCCCTCGGCTACCTCAACTGGCAGCGGCAGAAGCGCATCGAGAAGTTCATCAACCAGCTCCCCGAGCTCTCCCGCATCCTGGCCAACGCCACCCAGGCGGGCCTCGCCCTCCGGATGGCCCTCAGCCTGGCCGCCGACGAGCTGGAGGCCCCGGCCGGCGACGAGCTGGAGAAGGTGGCGCAGCAGTTGTCCGTCGGCACCTCCCTCGACGACGCGCTCGGCGAACTCGCCGAACGGCTCCCCTCCCGCGAACTCGTCGTGCTCGTCACCACGCTCGTCCTCGCCAACCGGGCCGGCGGCACCGTCGTCTCCTCCCTGCGGAACCTCACCGAGACCCTGGAGGAGCGCAAGGAGACCCGGCGCGAGGTCCGCACCCAGCTCTCACAGGTGAGCATGACGGCGTACTCGGTCCCCGTCATCGGCGTCGGCTCGCTGCTCCTCATCGACAACATGCAGCCGGGAGCCCTCGACCGGATGACGGATTCGGGCCTCGGGCAGTTCGCGGTGATCGCCGCGTTCGCCCTGTACGCGGTCGGCTTCGTCATCATCCGCCGCTTCTCGAAGATCGACGTGTAGGGACGGACCGCCGTGGAACTCCTCCTCGCCCTCCTGGCCGGCCTGGCGGTCGCCGGTGCCTGTTATGGCGTCCGCCTCTACCGGGCCGACGCCAAGCTCCCCGACGACCTCCGGCTCGCCCTGGAGGTCGGCGCGACCCGTACCGGCGCGGTCGACTCGGCGGTCGACCGCCTGGGCATGCGCTGGTCGCCGTCCGTCCTGCGCCTGATGGGACCGAAGCGGGTCAGCGCGGTGCGCCGCCGCATCGACCTGGCGGGGAACCCGGGCGGCCTGACGATCGACCGTTACGGCGCCCGCCGGGCGGTGTACGGCTTCCTGGGGGCCCTGGGCGCCCTCCTGATGCTGTCGAAGGGCTCGTACCTCACGGCACTGCTCCTGCTGGCCTTCGGGGCGTTCTGGACGGAGGTGGGGATCTGGTCGGCGGTCCGCATCCGCAAGGACCAGATCGAGCGCACGCTGCCGGACTTCCTGGACGTCCTCGCCGTCGTCGTCTCGGCGGGCCTCGGCTTCCGCCAGGCGCTCGAACGGGTCGCGGAGAAGTACGAGGGCCCGTGGTCGGACGAACTCCGCATCACCCTGCGGCAGATGGACATGGGCGTCAGCCGCCGCCAGGCCTTCGACGAACTGCGCCGCCGCAACGACTCGGAACAGGTGGCGCAGTTCGTGACGGCGCTCCAGCAGGGCGAGGAGCTGGGCGCCCCGATCGTCGACACCCTGATCCAGATCGCGAACGACATGCGGCGCACGGACGCGCAGAACGCCCGCCGCAAGGCGGCGAAGGCGGTCCCGAAGGCGACGATGGTGATCACGACCCTGATGGTCCCGGCGACGATGATCCTCCTCGGCGCGGGCCTGTTCCTGGGCACGGGAACGGACTTCGGCTCGGTGACGGGCGAGTGAGCCGGGGGTGCGTCCGAAGATCTGTTCCCCCAAAAGGCTTCGCGGATGCAACGGAGTGTGCCACAGTGCGGACTGAGAGCGAGGGGAGGCGGGGGGCGATGGACCTGAGGAGCACGGGTCTCGACGGGCAGCGGATCGCCGCGACATGCTTGGCCGCGGGGAAACCGGTCAAGAATCACCTCGACCGATTCAACCGAATCTTCGCCGAACTCCACACCCGCACCGGCGCCGAGGCCATAACCTCCTGGCGGGGCACGAGGTCCCTCCCATGACCCGACCTGACGAATGGGCCCGGGGACCCTGTGCACCGACGGCTCCACGGGCATACCGTTCCGGAGCGCAGGCGTCCGAACGCGGAGGGGACCACGATGAACGACGCGATGCTGAAGGCCCTGACCAAGGCCAGGGTCGAACTGACCACTCGCACGAAGCCCAGGACGGGGGACCGGGGGCAGACGGCGGTGGAGTATCTGGGGATCATTGTGGTGGTGGTGGCGATTGTGGTGGCGATCACCGGGACGGACATCGGGCAGTCGATCAAGAATGCCATCACGCAGAAGATCGCCGATCTGACCGGTGGGAAGTAGCTGCGCTTCGGTCGCGTGACGATGTCGGTCAGGCATTCCCCGCTTACATTGCCGTCATAGCGGGCCTCCTGTTCTTATCCTTCGTCTACTTTGCGTTCGGGCAGGCCGCCGCCACTCGCAATAGCGCTCAGACTGCTGCGGACGCAGCGGCGCTTGCAGCCGCCCAGGACGCACGGGACCAGCTGCGCGAAGGGTGGCTCGACGTGATCCTCGACCCTGCGCAGTGGGACGGGTTCCTTGGGGGGGAGGGCTTCACTACCCCCTCCGCATGCCAGCAGGCGGCCATCTTCGCTGCTAGAAACGGCGCGAGAATTTCGGGTGGTGGTTGTGCGCGCCTGTCCGGGGAGCATGAGGGATTCAGCGTCACAGTAACGACGACGGATGCGGAAGCGCAGAGTGCTACCGCTTCTGCGAAAGCCGTAATCGAGCCGAAGTGCAGCTTCGAAGCACCGGAAGTGCCGACACCGGAGGAAACCGAGCCTGGCCCCGAGCCGACGGGGCCGGAGGAGGAACCGGAACCGGAGCCGATCACTGGGCTTACTTGTGACGGCGAGGTTTGGGATATTGATCCCGAAGATCCCGAGCTGCCCAGTGTCGCCCACCTTTTCACTGTTCGACTGTCTGGTGACGACGAGTAAAGGAAGCACGCTTCATGAATGTTCGTTATACGCGAAGAGGGCTGACTTCCCTCGTGGTCGCGTCGGTGGCTCTCCTCGCGGTCGGCTGCGGAGCTGATGAGAAGCCGAAGGCGGACAAGCCTGCCGCGACCGCCACTTCCCCTCAAACGTCTCAGTCGAGCAAAGAGCAACCGGGCGCCGAGCAGCCGGTGGAAGAGCTGGCCGTCCTCAAAGGCCAGAAGGGGCTGGAGCTTACGCTTACCTCGGCAGAGCGGGACTTGGGTGGCTTCCTCACCATCAAAGGGCAGTTGAAAAATACGTCAGACTCTTCCAGCATCATTCCCGCCCAGGCAAGTGGGGATGAGACCGAAGTGGTGAAGCACGGCAACTCTTTGGGCGGCGCCACGCTCGTCGACTCCGTCGGCAAGAAGAGGTACTACGTTCTGCGTGACACGGACGGTCGACCGTTGACAACCTCTGCACTCAGCATCCTCTCCGCAGGGGAGGCAGCCGCCGTCTTCCTCCAGTTCCCCGCCCCCCCCACCTCCACCACCGAAGTCTCCTTCCAACTCCCCACTTTCGAACCCGCCACCCTCAAACTCTCCTGAGGCGACGCCATGACGACGACACCCTGCCGCCTCGCCGCAATCGCCCTCGTCTCCGTGGTCCTGTGGCCCGTCTCCGTGCCGCTCGCCCACGCCGACGACCCGCCCGGCTCCGCCGGCACCGCGTCCCCCGTGCCCGTCATCGACGAGAGCGCGCCGGGTCTGATGCTGCCCGACGGAGCCGTCCTCGCTGCCCCGAAGGTCCTCGACATCAAGCAGATCGTCGAGGAGGAGGGCGGCGCGCAGCGCCGGCAGGACACCAACGTGGACGTGACGTTCGCGCTCCAGGCCGAGGTGCTGTTCCCGAAGGACAGCGCCAAGCTCGGGGCCGCCGCCACGAGCCGGATCGCCGCGATCGCCGCCGAGATCGACAAGCAGGGATCCGGGCGGGTCCGGGTCTTCGGGTTCACCGACAACCTCGGGACGTACGAGCACGGCCTGAAGCTCTCGAAGCAGCGCGCCGTGGCCGTGCAGCAGGTGCTCGCCCGGAGCCTGGGCCCCGGGACCACCTTCGACATCCGCGGCTACAGCGAGGACTACCCGATCGCCGACAACGCCACCGAAGAGGGCCGCAAGAAGAACCGCCGGGTCGAGATCTCCTTCCCGCGCACCACACCGCCCGCCGCCACTCCCTGAGCGACAGCCGGGTCGGGCTCGCAGCCGCCGTCCCGCGGGCGCCGCGTTCGAGGACGCGGAGTGAGGCGCGGAGCCGTCGTCGGCCGACGACTTCCCGGACTCCTCGGGCGTCGAGGCCGGCCCGTCCGAGGAGACCTGGGAAGGCGTCTCCGAGGTGCCGGTCGGCGCGGGCGAACCAGCCCCGCCCTCGGGGCAGCCGCCGAGGAGGCGGCGGGAACGGACCGTGGGCGAACCGGGGCCCGGCTGCCGGTGGTTGCTCGGAGGCGTGGGGGCCCCATGGATGCCGGGAAAACCTTTTCCTCTCGGCTGCTGGTGGACAGCGCCCTGCCCCCACCCTCGTCGAGGGCCGCCGCGTACCGCCAACTCGCACATACGGCCGACGCTCCACGGAAGGGGGACACTTCGCGCCCCCGGGGAAAAACCCCGCGAAAGACGTTCCCAGGAAAGCGCAAAAGCGGCGGGACGCGGTCGCCGGGCGGGAGCATCCTGGACGGATGACGACGACGCCGAGCGTGACGCCGAGTGTGCAGTTGGTCAGTGACCTGGTCACCCGGATTCCCGAGTTCCGCGAGGCCTACGAGACCCATGTCCTCCACCAGGGCGGCGTGCTTCCGCACGTGTTCTTCTGGGACGTCGTCCAGGACACCGTCCGCTCCTTCCTCGGCGAGGACCCGGCCGCGCCCGACTGGCGCCGCACGCTCGCCTTCCTTGAGGAGGAGAGCTGTCGCGGCGTCCTCGGCGTCGACGAGGTCATCGTCACCTCCTTCCTGGGCGACCTGCCCTCCCCGCACGAGCCCGGACACGCCCTCGTCCACCGGCTCGGCCCCGTCATGGCCGGCAGGTTCGCCCGTATGAGACCGTTCGGCTGATCCCCTCACCGGAGCCTCCGCCGGGGCCTCCGCCTTCCCCTCCGCCGTCCCCTCCGCCACCTCCCGCCTTATTTAACTCGCCATCCCCCAGGGGTACTTGGATATCGTTTCGCGGACACGCCGAGGCTGACGCGCTCCGGCGCGGACCGGGGGTGGCGCGAGCGTGCTGAGCGACGAGGACGTCCTGGCGGCCGTGCGGCGCCGTGTCGAGGAGCGCGGCGGGACCGGCCCGTTCTCCCCCGGGGAGGCGGTCGTCACCCGGCACCTCCTGATCGAGGGGCGGGTCCTGCGCTCCCTGGAGACCCGCGCGGAGGAGGAGCGGTTCCACCAGGGCTTCGTCGACCTGTCGGACCGGCCCGTGTACGGCTCCGCCCTCGACTCGTACCGCATACCGCCCCCCCGAGGACCCCGCCGTCGAGACGACGCTGAGACTGGTGCGGCGCGGTTCGGTGGACGACCGGCCCTGCGACTGCGGCAATGGCCTGGTGGCCTGCGACCGTTGCAAGGGCAGCGGTGAGCTGCCGTGCGTCCCGGCCGAGGCCTGCGGCGGGTGCCAGGGGGTGGCGAGCTGCCTGTGGTGCGACGGCACCGGTCGCCGCAGCCGTCCGACGTACGGCCGGCCGGACGCGGGGCAGCAGGGACGGGTGGGCCGCGTCAGGTGCGGCCGGTGCGGCACCGCGAACTCGGCGTGCGCCGACTGCGGCGGACGCGGCAGGACCACCTGCGCCCGGTGCGGCGGTTCGGGCTCCCGCGCCTGCTCCGACTGCGACCGGACGGGCACCGTCCCCCATCGGCGCTGCGGGGGCACCGCGCGGACCGTGACGTGGACCGAGGGCGTCGTCACCAGGAGCCCGCTCGACGTGAAGGTCAGGATCGCCTCCCCCGACCTGCCGTACGGGGCGTGGAAGAGCGCCCGCGACCACGGGGCCTGGACCGACGTCCGCGTGGTCGGCGCGCGGTCCGTCCTGGCGCGCGACACCGACGGGGAAGTGGCCGGGACCCTGGAGCCGTGACTCGTCCGGCACGAGGGCGAGGTGGCCCGCCGGGTCACCCTGCGCCATCTGTCCCTGGCACGCGTCACCCTCGCCTCGGACCCCCACCGGGTGTTCTTCGTCGTCCCCGGGCACGACGGGCCGCACGTCGCCGCGTGGCCCTCCGGGAACCGCGTCCGGCTGATCGCCGCCGTCGCGCTGGCCGCGCTGGTGGCCCTCGTCGTCGTGGCCCGCCTCCTCGTCTGAGCCCGGCCGGGGCGGAGCGTCGGCCCCGTCTCCTCGTCTGAGCCCGGCCGGGGCGGAGCGTCGGCCCCGTCTCCTCGTCTGAGCCCGCCCGGGACGGGGCGTCGGCCCCGCCTCCTCGACTGAGCCCGCCCGGGACGGGGCGTCGCCCCCGCCGCCCCGCCTCCGCCGCCCGGAATCGATAATCGAACCCATGCCCCCGCCCCGTCCCGACGGCCCCCGCCGTCCCTTCCGCCCCCTCCTCCTCGCCCTCGGCGGCTACGCCGCCACCCGCGTGATCGGTCTCGCCGTCCTCGCGATCGCCGCCGCCGCGACCGGCGAGGACGGGCTGCACCGGCTCAAGGGCCGCTGGGACTCCGTCTGGTACGTGCGGATCGCCGAGCACGGTTACGGGTACGAGACCGTCCTCCCCGACGGGGACGTCCACTCCGACCTGGCCTTCTTCCCGCTCCTCCCGGCCCTGGAGCGCGGCCTGTCCGCCGTGTCGCCCCTCGACGCCGCCACCGCCGGGCTCCTCGTCTCCTGGGCCGCCGGGCTCGTCGCCGCCGGGGGCATCCACAAGTGCGGCGCCCACGCCTTCGGGCCGAGGACCGGGGTCCTGCTCGCCGTCCTGTGGGGCGTGTACCCGACCGCGTTCGTCCAGTCCATGGCGTACACGGAGACCCTCTTCACCGCCCTCGCCGCCTGGTCCCTGTACGCGGTCCTGCGCGACCGCTGGATCCTCGCGGGCCTCCTCTGCGCCGCCGCCGGGCTCACCCGGCCGACGGCCGCCGCCCTGATCGCCGCGCTCGGGATCACCGCCCTCGCCGCCCTCGTACGGGACCGGCGCCTGCCCGCCCGCACGGTGGCCGGCGTGCTGATCGCCCCCCTGGGCTGGCTCGGGTACGTCGTGTACGTCGGCGTACGGGAGGACAGCCCCACCGCCTACTTCGAGGTCCAGGCCGCCTGGGGCAACTCCATCGACGGCGGCCTCGCGCTCGCCCGGTTCATCGCCGGCCTGCCCTGGCCCGCCGCCCTCGGCCTGACCGCCGCCCTCGCCCTGCTCGCCTGGCTCGTCGTCCTCTGCGTACGGCAGCGGCAGCCGCTGCCCCTGCTCGTGTACACGATCGGCGTCGTCCTGGTCTCCCTCGTCGGCGCGGCCTACTTCGGCTCCCGGCCGCGCCTGATGATGCCCGCGTTCGGACTGCTGCTCCCGCCCGCCGCGGCCCTGGCGCGGCTCAGGACCCGCACCGCCGCCCCGGTCCTCGCCGCCCTCGCCCTCGCCTCCGCCGCGTACGGCGCCTTCACCCTCCTCGGGTCGGGCCCTCCGTAGGACCTCCCCGGGTCGGGCCCTCAGGAAGATCCACGCGCACGCGTGCCCCCCGCCGCACCCCCCACCCCGCCATCGCGCCCGCCTCCGCCTCCAGGACGTGCCGGCCGCGCGGCCGGAGCATGCCCAGCCGGCCCGGGCGCATCGTGACCACGGAGAGGACCCGGAAGGAGCGGTCCAGGTACGCCACGTCGATCGCGAACCGCATGCCGAAGGTGTGCACGCTGTTCGTCCGGACGATCAGCAGCGCCCCCGCGATCCCGTCCCGCCCGAGCAGCCCCCGCCGCCGCGCCCGGTACGACGCCGCCACCTCCAGGGGGACCGCCGAGTCTCCGGACGCCGCCAACGTCCCCGTCCCGTCCTTCCATTTCCCCATGCGCCAGACCGTAGCCCCCTCGGCTGCCTAGGGTCTGCCCGTGGACGTCTCGCTGTTGATCGCCGTCGCCGCCCTGTGGGGCGCCGCCGCCGGGCTGCTCGTCCCGCGTGCCGCCCACCGGCTCGCCGTGGCACCGGAGGAGCCGTGGCGGGACCGCTGCCCCGCCGGGCACGTGCTCGTGGGGCCCGCGCGGGGCTGGCTCGGCGGGCCCGGCCGGGGGGACTGCGCGACCGCCGCCCCGGTCGCCGCCCCGCTGCTCACCGTCCTGGTCTGCGCCGCGCTCGCCGCCGTCACCGGTACGCCCCGGCCCGAGCTGGCGGTCTGGCTGCTCGCCGCGCCCTTCGCCGTCCTCCTCGGCTGCGTCGACGCCCGCGTCCACCGGCTGCCGGACGGACTGACCCTGCCGCTCGCCGCCGCCCTGCCGCCGCTCCTCGGAGCCGCCGAGCTCCTGCCGTACGACGCCGGTTCCTGGCTCCACGCGCTGCTCGGCGCGCTCGCCCTCGGCGGCGGCTACCTGGTGCTCTTCCTGGTCAACCCGAGCGGCCTCGGCTTCGGCGACGTGAAGCTGGCGCTCCCGCTGGGCGCGGCCCTGGGCTGGTACGGCTGGGGGGTCCTCTTCGCCGGGGCGTTCGCCGGCTTCCTGCTCGGCGCGGTGTACGGCCTCGGCCTGGTCCTGCTGCGGCGGGCCGACCGCTCCTCGGCGATCCCCTTCGGGCCCTTCATGCTCGCGGGCGGCCTGCTCGGCCTCCTCCTCGGCGCGTTCACCGCCGTCCCCTGACGGCTCGCCGGAGACCTCCGCGTCAACGTCGCGCGGTCCCCCTTGGGAGGGACGGAACCCCGCCGCCACGCCGGGGCGTAAACCCGCCACGAGGCCCCACATCCCTTGTCCCGCCCGGGTTCCGGGGGATTCCGGGCGGGACTTCGGGCGCACGTGGCGCGCGGGACGACTATCGAAGGGTTATGGTGGAAACCCCCCCTCGGGCCGGTCCGTATCCCCCCCACGGACCGGCCCGTTTTTTCTTTCCGGGGGAGAGCCCGGGGCGTCAGCCCCGGCCGGCCCAGATGTTCGTGCCCGCCGTGTCGACCGCGAACGAGTCGATCTCCGTCAGCTCCTCGTCCGTCAGGGGAGCGCCGGCGAGCGCGGCCACGTTCTCCTCCAGCTGGGCGACGCTGGACGCGCCGATCAGCGCCGAGGTCATCCGCGGGTCCCGCAGCACCCACGACAGCGCGAGCTGCGCCAGGGACTGGCCGCGCCGCTCCGCGATGTCCGCGAGGCCGCGCAGGCGCCGCAGCACCTCGTCGGAGAGCAGGTTCGGGTCGAGGGACTTGCCCTGGGTGGCCCGCGAGCCCTCCGGGATGCCCTTCAGGTACTTGTTGGTCAGCAGCCCCTGCGCCAGCGGCACGAAGGAGATGCAGCCCATGCCGGCCGCCTCCAGGGTGTCGAGGAGGCCGTCCTCCTCGGTCCAGCGGTTGATCATCGAGTACGAGGGCTGGTGGATGAGGGCCGGGACGCCCATCTCCCTCAGGATCCGCGCGGCCTCGGCGGTCTGCTCGGCGGTGTAGGAGGAGACGCCGACGTACAGCGCCTTGCCCTGCTGGACGGCGGAGGCCAGGGCCCCCATCGTCTCCTCCAGCGGGGTCTCCGGGTCGAAGCGGTGCGAGTAGAAGATGTCGACGTAGTCGAGGCCCATCCGGTCCAGGGAGGCGTCGAGCGAGGACAGCAGGTACTTGCGGGAGCCCCACTCGCCGTACGGGCCGGGGTGCATCAGATAGCCGGCCTTGGTCGAGACGACCAGTTCGTCCCGGTACGGGGCGAAGTCCTGGGCGAAGATCTTGCCGAAGTTCAGCTCGGCCGAGCCGGGCGGCGGCCCGTAGTTGTTCGCCAGGTCGAAGTGGGTGACGCCCAGGTCGAAGGCGCGGCGCAGGATCGCGCGCTGCGAGTCGAGCGCGCGGTCGTCGCCGAAGTTGTGCCAGAGGCCGAGCGAGACCGCCGGGAGCTTGAGGCCGCTGCGGCCCGTGCGGCGGTACTCCATGGTGTCGTAGCGGTCCGCGGAAGCGCGGTACGGGGAGGAATCAGTCACGTATCTCTGCTTATCACGGACTTGTGACCGTCCCGGGCTGGGAGCCCGCGGCCCCCGCGCAGTAGTGTGGCCGCCTGCGGACCGCCGATGCCTGGGGTCCGTCGCTGCACAGAGGGGTAAAGAACGGTGAACCTGCGCGACCTGGTGTACGGGCTCTACGCACGCCGGGTGGAGGGCCGTCTCGACCACGCCCAGGTGCCCAAGCACATCGGGGTCATCCTCGACGGGAACCGGCGCTGGGCCAAGGCGTCCGGCGGGACCCCCGAGCAGGGACACAAGGCCGGCGCGGACAAGATCCAGGAGCTGCTCGGCTGGTGCGCCGAGACCGACGTCGAGGTCGTCACGCTCTGGATGCTCTCCACGGACAACCTGAGCCGGCCGGAGGAGCAGCTCGTCCCGCTGCTCGGCATCATCGAGAACGCCGTGCGCGCGCTGGCCGCCGACGGACGCTGGCGGGTCCACCACGTCGGCACGATGGACCTGCTGCCCGCCCGCACCCAGTCCGTCCTGAAGGAGGCCCAGGAGGCCACCCGGGACAACACGGGGATACTCGTGAACGTCGCCGTGGGCTACGGCGGCCGCCAGGAGATCGCCGACGCGGTCCGCTCGCTGCTCCTGGAGCACGCCGAGCGCGGCACGAGCTTCGAGGAGCTCGCCGAGATCGTCGACGTCGAGCACATCTCCGAGCACCTCTACACGCGCGGCCAGCCCGACCCGGACCTGGTGATCCGCACCAGCGGCGAGCAGCGGCTCTCCGGGTTCATGCTCTGGCAGAGCGCCCACTCGGAGTACTACTTCTGCGAGGTCCACTGGCCGGCCTTCCGCAAGGTCGACTTCCTCCGGGCGCTGCGCGACTACGCCGCCCGGCACCGGCGCTACGGGACCTGACGCACCACCCGCCACCCCGGTCGGAACCGATCACCTCGTGTTCACGAACACGTCGTCATATGCCATGGCATGGCAGAGCTCGTTCGAGGGCATATCCCTGGTGAAGTGAGCGGCACGGAGACCGCCACCCGGGAGGCCCCTTGCACCAGGACGACCGTGCGGGACACGCACGGGAGACGTGGAGGGCCGTGGTCCGGCCCGCGCATCGCGGCCCGCACCCGGTCCCATCCCGCAGCGACACCGGTTCCGTCGCGCCCCGACCTCACAGGGGTCTTCAGAGGGGGTCTGTCCTTCCGTGGTGACCAGCACGAAGCGCCGCCTTTCCGACCGGCGCACCTATGTTCTCGACACCAGCGTCCTGCTGGCCGACCCCAACGCCGTGTCCCGCTTCGAGGAGCACGAAGTCGTGCTCCCGATCGTCGTGGTCACGGAGCTGGAGGCCAAGCGGCACCATCCGGAGCTCGGCTACTTCGCCCGGCAGGCCCTGCGCCTGCTCGACGACTTCCGGGTCCGGTACGGACGCCTCGACGCCCCGCTCCCCATCGGGGACCTGGGCGGCACCCTGCGTGTCGAACTCAACCATTCCGACCCCGGCGTCCTGCCCGCCGGCTACCGGTTGGGGGACAACGACTCACGGATCCTCGCGGTCGCGCGCAACCTCCAGGCCGAGGGGTACGACGTCACGGTCGTCTCCAAGGACCTGCCGCTGCGCATCAAGGCCTCCTCGGTCGGACTCCTCGCCGAGGAGTACCGGGCCGAGCTCGCCATCACGGACGCCAACGGCTGGACCGGGATGTCCGAGCTCGGACTCTCCGCCGACCAGGTGGACCTGCTCTACGACCAGGAGACGCTGTACGTGCCGGAGGCCGCCGAGCTCCCGGTCCACACGGGCCTGGTGCTCCAGTCCGAGCGCGGCAAGGCGCTCGGCCGGGTCACCGCCGAGGGGAACGTACGGCTCGTCAGGGGCGACCGGGAGGCCTTCGGGCTCCGCGGCCGCAGCGCCGAGCAGCGGATCGCGCTCGATCTGCTCCTCGACCCGGACGTCGGCATCATCTCCATGGGCGGCCGGGCCGGCACCGGCAAGTCCGCGCTCGCGCTCTGCGCGGGCCTGGAGGCGGTCCTGGAGCGCCGTCAGCACCAGAAGGTGATGGTGTTCCGTCCGCTGTACGCGGTCGGCGGCCAGGAGCTCGGCTACCTGCCGGGCAGCGAGGCCGAGAAGATGAGCCCGTGGGCGCAGGCCGTCTTCGACACGCTGTCCTCGGTCGCGAGCCGCGAGGTCGTCGAGGAGGTGCTCGGCCGGGGGATGCTGGAGGTCCTGCCGCTCACCCACATCCGGGGCCGCTCCCTCCACGACGCCTTCGTCATCGTGGACGAGGCCCAGTCCCTGGAGCGGAACGTCCTGCTGACCGTTCTGTCCAGGATCGGGGCGAATTCGCGGGTCGTGCTCACCCATGACGTCGCCCAGCGCGACAACCTCCGGGTGGGCCGGTACGACGGAGTCGTCGCCGTCATCGAGAAACTGAAGGGGCATCCGCTCTTCGCCCACGTCACGCTCACCCGCTCCGAGCGCTCCCAGATCGCCGCGCTGGTGACGGAGATGCTGGAGGACGTTCAGATCTGACCGTTTCGTACCTTTCTGTATCGGTACGGAAGTTGACGCCGCCCGGCGAAGCGCAGGAGCTTAGCCGGGCGGCGTCGCCGTGTCCGCCACATACGCCAAAACACCTGCCCCTTTCGCGATGTGAGCTTTCACACGCAACACAGAATTGCCTTGCGGCATCACCGTCCGGCAGAGTCTTGCTTCCGTCAGGCCCCGCATACGGCACCCGTGCACCCTCCGGGGAGCGCACCGCACAACTCAACAGCCGTCCGCCGTATGCCGCCCACAGCACCACGGGCCCGCGTCTCCTGTGACCCCGTACCTCGGAGACCAGTGTCAGGGGCAAGATTTCGCCCGTGTGGTCACCTGTGCGGGCGATGCTGGAAGGAAACCGTGTGAGCCGGATCTCGGTCCGGGGATTCGCGGTGGCTTCGGCCACTGCGGTCACCACCGTCGGCGCCGTCGTCGGCGTCGCCTCGGGCAACGCCGCGCAGCCCGCCGACGACAACTTCGAGGCCACCGCCGCCGATACCACGCTGCTCGCGGACATCCCCGCGGGCGAGCAGGCGCAGGTACAGGTCTCCTCCCTCGCGGAGCAGGCCTCCGTCCAGGCCGCCGCCGCCGACTCCGCCGTGAAGAAGTCTGCGGAGGAAGCGGCCCGCGTGCGCGCCGCCAAGGACGCCGAGGCCAAGAAGGAAGCGGCCGTCAAGGCCGAGGCCGAGGCCAAGGCCGAGAAGGAGCGCAAGAAGAAGGAGGAGGAGGCCGAGCGCGCCAGCCGTTCCGCGGTCCGCGACGCCTCGACCTTCGCCGTCCAGGGCTCCTACACCGTCGCCGAGGTCAAGGCGATCGCCCGCCAGATCGTGCCGGCCTCGCAGTTCCAGTGCTTCAGCACCATCGTGAACCACGAGTCCACCTGGAACTACCGCGCGGTCAACCCCTCCTCGGGCGCCTACGGTCTCGTCCAGGCCCTGCCGGGCACCAAGATGAACTCGGCCGGGGCCGACTGGCGGACCAACCCCGCCACCCAGATCAAGTGGGGCCTGAACTACATGAACGACCGCTACGGCAGCCCGTGCGGCGCCTGGGCCTTCTGGCAGAACAACCACTGGTACTAGTACCGGCGTCTCAACCCCGGGAAGCCCCTCACCGTCCTACGGTGAGGGGCTTTCCGCATGTGGGCGTGTAGGTTCGGGGATCCACGGGCACCCGGGGAGGACCGGGAAGAGCGGGCGGGGGAAGAGGTAAGAACATGTCGAGAGTGCCAGGGTGGCTGAACCGGCTGGGCGAGGGCCTGAGCCGGGTGGGCCGACGGCTCGACGAGCGCAGGGCCGAGGCGGAGCGGGACGACGAACTCGACGCGCCGTACGGGAGACCCGCCGACCGCCCCCGCGCGGCCGCCACCGTCCCCGCGCGGCCCGGGGCCGACCCGGACACCGCCGCGCCCCTCCCGGAGCAGGAGGACGGCGCCGCGGAGGGCGGAGCCGGTCTCTCCGTCCCCGCGCCCCCCTCGTACGCGCCGGCCGTCGCCGCCCGCCCCGACCCCGCCGCCGCCATCCCCTGGGGCATGCGCGTGGCCGCCGAGGCGAGCTGGCGCCTGCTCGTCTTCGCCGGGACCGTCTGGGTCCTGATGAAGGTGATCAGCTCCGTACAGCTGGTCGTCCTCGCGTTCGTCGCCGCGCTCCTCGTCACCGCCCTGCTCCAGCCCACCGTGGCCATGCTGCGCCGCAGGGGCCTGCCGCGCGGACTCGCCACCGCCGTCACCGCCGTCACCGGCTTCGTCGTGATGGGCCTGGTCGGCTGGTTCGTGGTCTGGCAGGTGATGGACAACATCGACAACCTCTCCGGCCAGGTCAAGGACGGCATCGAGGAGCTCAAGCGCTGGCTCCTCAACAGCCCCTTCCACGTGACCGAGCAGCAGATCAACGGCATCGCCAAGAACCTCAGCGACTCCGTCGGCACCAACGCCGAGCAGATCACCCAGGTCGGCCTCCAGGGCGTCACGGTCGTCGTCGAGACGATGACCGGCATCCTCCTCGCCATGTTCTCGACGCTCTTCCTGCTGTACGACGGCAAGAAGGTCTGGGAGTGGACGCTGAAGCTGGTGCCCGCCCAGGCCCGCCCGGGCGTCGCGGGCGCCGGGCCGCGCGCCTGGCGCACCCTCACCGCCTATGTGCGGGGCACGGTCCTCGTCGCCCTCATCGACGCCGTCTTCATCGGCATCGGCCTCTACTTCCTCGACGTGCCGATGGCCGTGCCGCTCGCCGTCTTCATCTTCCTCTTCGCCTTCATCCCGCTGGTCGGCGCCGTCGTCTCCGGCGCCCTCGCGGTCGTCGTCGCCCTCGTCACCAACGGCGTGTTCACCGCCCTCATGGTGCTCGTCGTCGTCCTCGCCGTGCAGCAGATCGAGGGCCACGTCCTCCAGCCGTTCATCCTCGGCCGCGCGGTGCGGGTCCACCCGCTCGCCGTCGTCCTCGCGGTCGCCGCCGGCGGCCTGACCGCCGGCATCGGCGGCGCCGTCGCCGCCGTCCCGCTGGTCGCCGTCACCAACACGGCGGTCGGCTACCTGCGCGCGTACACCACCGAGCAGGCCCTGCGCAGCACGCCGGAGCCGCGCGGGGCGACCGCGTACGAAGTGGCCCCGACGCCGGCCCCCGGCTCGGTGCGGGACAAGCAGGGCAAGGGGGAGAGCACGTGATATCGGAACCGGAGCTGGTGGGCGGCGGGGGCTTCGAGAGACCCGAGGTGCTCACCGAGGCGCCACCGCCCCGGCCGCCCCGCCCGCCGAGCGCCCGCCGCCCCTGGCTGTGGGCGCTCGGCGGCGCGGTCGTGGCCTCGGCGGTCTGGGGCGGCGGGCTCTACGCGTACGAGGTGCGCAAGCCCTCGGGCCCGGACCTCGGCGGATACAAGGAGGCGGGCGACCTCTGCGCCGAGGCGAAGCTGGAGGCGCTCACCGGGGCCCTGGGCAAGCGGAACGGGACCGGGGACGGGCCGGTGATGGACGAACCGGCCGTGCACCACCGCTCCTGCTCGCTGGTCTTCGGCTCGCCGGAGACGGGCTACCAGGCCAACGTCTCGTACACCCTGCACAAGGTGACCGACCCGGGGCCCGAGTTCGGGGCGTGGGGGAAGTACCACGAACTCGGCACCCCGATCGACGGGGTCGGCGAGAAGGCGCTCTTCGACGAGCGCGGGGGCGAGGGCGGCGAGCTCAAGGTGCTCGACGGCCAGGTCGAGATCGAGCTGAGCCTCTACCGGCAGTACTCCACCGACGCGAACGGCGACGTGATCCAGGAGACCGACCCGATCGACCTCTCCGGGATCGAGGTCCCGATGACCCAGGACGTGCTGGCCCTGATGGCCGAGCTCAGGAAGTGACGGAAGGGCCCCGGGGCGGAAAGCCCCGGGGCCCTTCTCACGCGTACGGTCAGGCCTGCTCGGCCAGGACCGCTTCCGCGTCGAGGGTGACGCCGACCGCCTGGATCACGGCGGCGATCTTCACGGCCTCCTGGATGGTGGCGCGGTCGAGACCGGCCTGGCGCAGGACCTGCTCGTGCGAGTCCAGGCACTGGCCGCAGCCGTTGATCGCGGAGACGGCCAGCGACCACAGCTCGAAGTCGACCTTCTCCACGCCCGGGTTGCCGATGACGTTCATCCGCAGACCGGCGCGCAGCGTCCCGTACTCGGGGTCCGACAGGAGGTGCCGGGTCCGGTAGAAGACGTTGTTCATCGCCATGATCGCGGCGGCGGACTTGGCGGCCTGGTACGCCTCGGGCTTCAGGTTCTCCCGGGCCTCCGGCTCCAGCTCCTTGAGCACCTTCGGCGAGCGCGAGGCGATCGCGCAGGCGAGGACGGTGCCCCACAGCTGCTGCTGCGGGAGGTCGCTGTTGCCGATGACCGAGCCCAGGTTGAGCTTCAGGTCCTTGGCGAAGTCCGGTATGGCGGCCTTGAGTTCATCGAGAGCCATGGCGGATCACTCGCCCGAGAGGAGCTTGACCGGGTCGAGCGTGGTCTCGCCCTTGGACCAGTTGCACGGGCACAGCTCGTCGGTCTGCAGGGCGTCCAGGACCCGCAGGACCTCCTTGGGGTTACGGCCGACGGAGCCGGCGGTCACCATGGTGAACTGGATCTCGTTGTTCGGGTCCACGATGAAGACGGCGCGCTGGGCGAAGCCGTCCTCGCCCTCGACGCCGCAGTCCCGCATCAGGTCGTGCTTGGAGTCCGCGAGCATCGGGAAGGGCAGGTCGCGCAGGTCCTCGTGGTCCTTGCGCCAGGCGTGGTGCACGAACTCGGAGTCGCCGGAGACGCCGAGGATCTGGGCGTCGCGGTCCGCGAACTCGTCGTTCAGCTTGCCGAACGCGGCGATCTCGGTCGGGCAGACGAAGGTGAAGTCCTTCGGCCAGAAGAACACCACGCGCCACTTGCCCTCGTAGGACTTGTGGTCGATCTGCTCGAACTCCTTGCCGCTCTCCAGCGACACGCAGGCGGTCAGGTCGTAGGTGGGGAACTGGTCACCGACAGTGAGCACGCGCTCTCCTTGCAGCAGGGAAGCGCCCCTTTTGAGGGGCTTCCATGGGGGTTGGACGGATCGACAGCATGGCACGGAGTGCATTGATCAGTGAAATAGCTAGAGTGGGTCGGGTTGATCGAAGGTGGTTATCAGTGGCATCCCCGTACAGCCCCCCGCACGGCCCGCACCGCGCCAAGCAGCCCAGCCTCTCCCAGCTCAGAGCGTTCGCGGCGGTCGCCGAGCATCTGCACTTCCGCGACGCGGCGGCGGCCATCGGCATGAGCCAGCCCGCGCTCTCGGGCGCGGTTTCGGCACTCGAAGAGGCACTCGGTGTCCAGCTCCTTGAGCGTACGACGCGGAAGGTGCTGCTCTCGCCCGCCGGGGAGCGGCTCGCGGTGCGGGCGCGGACGGTGCTCGACGCGGTGGCCGGGCTGATGGAGGAGGCGGAGGCGGCCCGCGCCCCGTTCACCGGGGCGCTGCGGCTCGGCGTGATCCCGACCGTCGCCCCCTATCTGCTGCCCACCGTCCTGCGCCTGGTCCACCGGCGCTACCCGGAGCTCGACCTCCAGGTCCACGAGGAGCAGACCTCCTCGCTCCTGGAGGGGCTCGCGGCCGGACGGCTCGACCTGCTCCTCCTCGCCGTACCGCTCGGGGTGCCCGGCGTCACCGAACTTCCCCTCTTCGACGAGGACTTCGTCCTGGTCACCCCGGCCGGGCATCCGCTGGCCGGACGGGACGACATCCCGCGCGAGGCCCTGAGGGAGCTGCGGCTGCTGCTCCTGGACGAGGGGCACTGCCTGCGCGACCAGGCCCTCGACATCTGCCGCGAGGCCGGGCGCTCGGACGGCGCCGAGGTCACCACCACGGCGGCCGGCCTCGCCACCCTGGTCCAGCTCGTCGCCGGCGGGCTCGGTGTGACCCTGCTGCCGCGCACCGCCGTCACGGTCGAGACCGCCCGCAACACCGCCCTGTGGACGGGGCTCTTCGCCGAACCGGCCCCCTCGCGCCGGATCGCCCTCGCGATGCGGACGGGCGCGGCCCGGCAGGCCGAGTTCCAGGAACTGGCGGAGGCGCTGCGGGGGGCGATGAGGGGACTGCCGGTACGGGTGGTGGGCGGCGGGTCCTGAAACCCCGGCGCGGCGGTTCCCGAAGCCCCCCGGCACCAGGAACCGCCGCCCGTATCCATACATGCGCTCGACGGGTTACTCCGTGCGCAGCCCGTCCGCGCGCATCAGCCGCCACAGGACCGGCATGCTCAGGAGCGTCACCAGCGCGATCAGGGCGGCGCCGATGCCGACCACGGGCAGGAACACCCACCAGTCGTGGACCTCTTGCCCGCCCATCCCCAGCAGGACGACCCCGAGGCCGAGCCCGCCGGCCACGGCGAGGGCCAGGCCGAGGACGATCGGCACCGCCGTCTGCCACAGCACCGACAAGCCCAGGGTGGAGCGCCGGGTGCCGAAGGCGACGAGCGAGGAGAGCAGCCGCTTGCGGTCCCTGAGCTGCTCCAGGGTGGTGACCAGGAGCGAGGCCGCCACCAGGAGCATCGTCAGGGTGGAGCCGACGAGGATGCCGGTGCGGACGCTGGAGAAGGCCGCGTCGCGCTCGGTCTCCTTCAGGTCCTTCACCCAGACGGTCGGGTCGATCGCCGCCGCCGTGTTCCGCGCGTGCTCGGCGGCGTCGGGCACCGCCGGGTCGAGCCGGATCATGCTCTGCGCGTAGGGCGCGTCGAGCCGGGCCGAGTCGATCGCCGACGGGGTGACGAGGACGCCGTACCGGTACATGCCCGTCGGATCGGGGCGGGAGTCCACGACCTTCGCGCCCGCGGGGATCCGCCACTGCGGCAGCGGGCCGTTCGCGGGCCGCTGCGGCCCGTCCCGCGGCGGGTGCGGGTCGCGCAGGACGACCGTGGCGCCCGGCCGCGCGACCGCGGTGATCCGCGCGTCGTCCGGGGCGCCCTGCGCGCCGTGCGCGAGGGCGACGAAGACGTCGCCGTCCCGGCAGGAGGGCAGGGCGGCGAACTCCCGCAGGGAGGCGCAGTCGCCGACCCTGATCGAGGCCGACGGGGCGAAGTCCCTGTCCTTCTCCAGGGGGCCGGGCCGCCACGCGTTCGACTCGATGACCGACAGCGTCCCGGCGACGCCCTCGGTCCGGGCGAAGCGGGCGGTGATGTCGCGGGCCTCGGCGGCGGTCCTGCCCTGGAAACCGACGGCGATCCGGCTGCGGGACGAGTCCTCGCCGGTCGGCAGCGTGAAGTCGTTCTCCATCGCCTGGAAGAGCATCTGGAGCGCGATGGCGCCGGTGGCCGCGACGACGATGCCGCTGACCGCGCGGGCCGCCGTGCCGCTGCTCAACTGGAGCCTGCGGACGGCGAGCTGCCAGGCCACCGGGCCCGCGTGCAGCCGCTTCACCCCGGCCTCGACCAGCCACGGCAGGAGGGTGGTCAGACCGATGAGGAAGAGGACGGTCCCGGCCACGACGGGCACGGTGTCGATGCTGGTCTCGGTCACCGAGACCCGGCCCATGAGCGGCGCGAGCAGGGCGGCGCCTGCCGCCAGGAGCAGCAGCCGCCACCACAGCCGGCGGCGGCGCGGCGCGGCGGCCCGGACGACGCCGAGCGGCTCGATCGCCACCCCGCGCAGCGCGACGAGGGTGACCACGACCGAGGCGACCGGGACGGTCACGAGGGCGAGGGCGGCGAGCGCGGGCATCGGCACGACGTCGGAGGGGAAGGCGTTGGCGTCCCAGATGGTGAAGGAGCCGGCGAACTGCCGGGCCGCCGCGAAGAGTCCGGCGCCGGCCAGGAGGCCGAGGAGCGCGCCCGCGAGGGACTCGCCTGCCGCGATCCGCCGGGTCGTGGGGACGTCCGCGCCGACCAGCCGGAGCGCCGCGAGCCGCCGGTCGCGCTGCTCGCCGCCGAAGCGGACGGCGGTCGCGATGAAGACGAGCACCGGCAGCAGCAGGACGACGCAGGCGACGACCACGAGCAGGACCATGAAGGCGTTCATCGGCTCTTCGGGCACCGACCAGCCGAAGCGCTGGCCGCGCCCGTCGAAGTTGTCGGTGTCCAGGAAGCCGGCGTGGGCGACGTACCGCAGGTCGGCCGGGCCGATGAGCCCGTCCTTGCCGAGGGTCCCGACCGCCTCGTAGGGGAGCCGTTCCTTGAGCAGGGCGCCCTCGGGGGAGTCGAGCAGGTCGCGGAGCGCGGGGGAGACCAGCATCTCGCCGACCCGGGGGAACGCGGTCGCGCCCGGGGGGACCGGGGGCGCGTCGCCCTCGGCGCGCAGCAGCAGCCCCGAGACGACGTCGTCCCGGTAGGTGGTGGCACGGGTGAGGTGGAGAAAGGTGTCGGGCCCGGGGGCGGTGACCTCCCGGCTCCCGTCGACGGCGCGGACCGCCTCCCGCACCTCCCGCTGGAAGAGCATGTTCGGCAGCGAGGCGGCGAGCAGCAGCATCGCCACCCCGAAGCCGACGCCGGTCGCGGTCAGCAGGGTGCGCAGCAGGCCGGGGCGGCCGCCGGTGACGGCGAACCGGGCGCCGAGGGCCAGGTCGCGGGCCCAGACGCGGAGCCTCATGCCACCCACTCCGCGTCCCGCACGCGCCCGTCGCGGACCACGATCTCGCGGTCCGAGTAGGCGGCGACCCTGGCCTCGTGGGTGACGAGGACGACGGCGGCGCCGGTGTCCCGGGAGGCCTCGGTGAGCAGGCTCATGACCCGTTCGCCGTTGAGGGAGTCGAGGGCGCCGGTCGGCTCGTCGGCGAAGATCACCCGGGGCGCGGTGACGAGCGCGCGGGCGACGGCGACGCGCTGGCCCTGGCCGCCGGATATCTCGCCGGGGCGCTTGGCCGCGACCGTGTCGACCTCCAGGCGGGCGAGCCACTCGACGGCCCTTGCCTCGGCGGCCTTCCGCTTCTCGCCGTCGAGGCGGAGCGGGAGGGCCACGTTCTCCGCGCAGGTCAGCTCGGGGACGAGCTGGCCGAACTGGAAGACGAAGCCGAAGTCGGTGCGGCGCAGGGAGCTGCGCTCGCGGTCGGAGAGCGCGGTGAGGTCCCGCCCGTCGTAGGTGATGGTGCCGGCGTCGGGGCGGACGATCCCGGCCAGGCAGTGCAGCAGGGTGGACTTGCCCGAGCCGGAGGGGCCCATGACGGCGACGACCTCGCCGGCCCGCAGCGAGAAGTCGGCGCCCGCGAGCGCCGGGGTCGGCCCGTAGGCCTTGTCGAGGCCGGCGGCCCTGAGAAGCGGTACGGAGGTCATCGGCGGGCCCTTCTTCCGTCGTGTCCCGGGAGGCGCGGGGTCATCGGCGGACCTCCTCGGCGAGGCGGTCGAGCCGGGCGGCGGTCAGTTCCAGCCAGCGCAGGTCCGCCTCCAGGTGGAAGAGGGCGTGGTCGCAGATGAGCTGGTCGGCCAGGTCGCCGTCCTTCTTGCGCCGGGTGAGCTCGCGCATCAGGCGCAGGTGCTCGGAGCGCTGGGCGTCGAGGATCCCCTCGGCCCCGCGACCGGTCAGCAGGGCCAGGACCACCTTGGTGTAGAGGGTGGACTGGAGGTACGGCTCCGGCTTCTCGGGGGTGGCGAGCCACTGGGCGACATCGGTGATGCCCGCCTCGGTGACGGCGTACCGCTTCCGCTCGGGGCCGCCGCCCGCCTCGACGCCGTCGACGACCACGAGGCCGTTCTTCAGGAGCCGGGACATGGTCGAGTAGACCTGGCCGTAGTGGAGCGGCCGGTCGTGGCCGAATCTGTCGTCGAAGGCGCGCTTGAGGTCGTAGCCGTGGCGCGGGCCGGACTCCAGGAGCCCGAGGAGGGTGTGACCGATGGACATGCCGGTCACTGTACATGGTGTGTATACCTGCGATGTATAGCGGTCGGGGCAGGTGTCGGGCGGGCGCGGGGCGGGCGCCGGACAAGGGGTCGGCGCAAGCGGAATCCACCCTTCACGCAACCGTTCGACGCGTAGGGGCGTCGGTTCCTCTGGGCGTGGGTGCTGATTCTCACGTCCTGAAAAGACGTGATCGGTCTCCTATGTCCGTCCTGCCGGTGTTAGCTTGCTGAGCTGATCCGGCCCGCGCGGACACGCGCCGGAGCGCCGGGACACACGACGAGCGGAGCGACAGGACAGATGGGCCGACCTGAGACGGGCAAGGCGAGGAAGAGCGGCATACGCCGCCTCTTCTCCTGGAAGAAGCTCCTGGGCACCTTCTTGGTGTGCTGCCTGCTCGGCATGGGCGCCCTGTACGTCGTCTACCTCCTGGTCCCGGTGCCGACGGCCAACGCCGAGGCGACGATGCAGAGCAACATCTACAAGTACTCCAACGGCAAGATCCTCGCCCGCACCGGCGAGATCAACCGCGAGATCGTCGACCTCGACAAGATCCCCGAGCAGGTCCAGCAGGCGTTCGTCGCCGCCGAGAACAAGACCTTCTACAAGGACAACGGCGTCGACATCAAGGGCACCACCCGCGCCGCCTGGTCCACCATCACGGGCAAGGGCAAGCAGGGCGGCTCGACCATCACCCAGCAGTACGTCAAGAACTACTACCTGAGCCAGGACCAGACGGCGACCCGCAAGCTCAAGGAAATGGTCATCGCCCTCAAGGTCGACCAGAACATGGGCAAGAGCGAGATCCTCGCCGGGTACATGAACACCAGCTACTACGGGCGCAGCGCCTACGGCGTCCAGGCCGCCGCCCGCTCGTACTACGGCGTCGACGCCTCCCGGCTCACCACCGCCCAGGGCGCCTACCTCGCCGCCCTGCTCCAGGCTCCCAACCAGTACGACTGGACCTCCGCGAACGCCACCGGCCGCAAGCTCGTCGAGCAGCGCTGGAACTACGTCCTCGACAACATGGTCGAGCAGAACTGGCTGTCGGCCTCCGAGCGCGCCGGAATGAAGTTCCCCGTGCCGCAGAAGCCCAAGCCGCTCCCCGGCATGGAGGGCCAGACCGGCTACCTCGTCGAGGCCGCCAACCAGGAGCTGATGCGCCGGGGCGTCAGCGAGGAGGACATCAAGGCCGGCGGCTGGACGTTCACCCTCAACATCGACGAGAAGAAGCAGAAGGACCTCGTCAAGGCGGTCGACAGGCGGCTGGAGTCCAGGCTCGACCGCAAGGGGAACGAGAAGCACGCCGTCGTCCAGGCCGGCGCCACCTCCGTCGACCCGAAGACCGGCGCGGTCGTCGCCATGTACGGCGGCGTCGGCGCCACCGAGCACTGGATCTCCAACGCCACCCGCCGCGACTACCAGCCCGCCTCCACCTTCAAGCCGATCGTCCTCGCCTCCGCGATCGAGAACCACTCGAAGACCCAGGACGGGCGCCACATCGGCCTCGGCACGATCTACGACGGCACCAGCAAGCGCCCCGTCGTGGGCAGCGACATCCCCTTCGATCCGGAGAACGAGAGCAACCGCAGCTACGGCCCCGTCACCGTCCAGAAGGCCACCAACAGCTCGATCAACTCGGTCTACGCCCAGATGATCGTCGACGTCGGCCCCGCCAAGGTGAAGAAGACCGCCCTCGCCCTCGGCATGAAGGACGGCAGGGACTTCCCCGAGGCCCCCGCCATCTCCCTCGGCGTCATGAACGCCTCGACCCTGGACATGGCCGGCGTCTACGCCACCCTCGGCAACCACGGCAAGCGGGTCACCCCGACCCTGGTGAAGTCCGCCGCGCACCGGGACCGCACGGTCCGGGCCGCGGACGCGATCGGCGACCAGGTCATCACCCGCGAGGCCGCCGACACCGCCACCAAGGCCATGACCGGCGTCGTGCGCAGCGGCTCCGGGACCCTCGCCGCCGGGGACTACGCGGCCGCCGGCAAGACCGGCACCTCCGAGAACAACCGCTCCGCCTGGTTCGTCGGCTACACCCCCGAACTCGTCACCGCCGTCGGCCTCTTCGGCGAGGACGCCAAGGGCAACCAGGTCACCCTGACCAACACCATCAACCGGGGCCGCGCCAACGGCGGCGGCAAGCCCGCGCAGATCTGGGGCGACTACACGACGCGCGCCCTGAACGGCGGCTCCGACGCCCGGTTCGACCTGGAGACCGACGGCACGGACGCCGTCGAGCCCGACCCCGGCGCGACCACCGAGGGCCCCGAGGAGCCGACGGACGAGCCGACCACGGCCTCCCCGGGCACCACGACCCCGCCCGCGACCGAACCCGCCACCACCCCGCCGACCCGCACGAGCGACCCGGCCACCACCCCGCCGACGCCCACCGACGAGCCGACGACCGGCGAGCCGTCCCCGCCGCCCTCCGTCGAACCGCCCGACGGCGGCGGCACCGGCCCCGACCCGGGCGGCGACACGACCGGCAGGCCCGTCCGCCCGACGGCGCCGCGATAACGAGGCAGCCGTACGGAGACGCACGGAAGGCCGGACCCCCCCGGGGGGTCCGGCCTTCCGGCCGTCCGGGGACGATCCCGCTCAGGTACGGGTCGCCAGCTCGAACCAGACCACCTTGCCGCCCGAGAGCCGGGTCGCCCCCCAGCGCCGGGCCAGCCGGTTCACCAGGAACAGGCCGCGCCCGCCCTCGTCCGTGTCCCGCGCCCGCCGCTGCCGGGGCAGCTGCGGGGAGTCGTCGCCGACCTCGCAGCGCAGCACGTCCGTACGGAGCAGCCGCAGGGTCACGGGCCGCTCCGCGTACCGCACGGCGTTCGTCACGACCTCGCTGATCAGCAGCTCCACCGAGTCCGTCAGCTCCTCCAGGTCCCAGCGGGCCAGCGCCCGCCGGGCGAGCCGCCGGGCACGGCCCGGGGCCGCGTCCTCCGGATCCAGGAACCAGTACGCCACGTCGCTCGGCGCGATCCCGTCGAACCGGGCCGCGAGCAGCGCGATGTCGTCGTCCCGGTCGCCCGGACCCAGCATGTCGAGGACGTCGTCGCAGAGCGCCTCCAGGGGCGGCGAGTGGTCGGGCCCGGTCAGCTGCGCGGTCGCCGCCAGGCGCTCCCGCAGCTGCTCGATCCCCGTCCACACGTCCCGCAGCCGGGACTCCACCAGACCGTCGGTGTACAGCAGCAGCGTGGCACCGGCCGGGGCGTCCAGCTCGACCGCCTCGAAGTCCACCCCGCCCACTCCGATCGGCGCGCCCGGCGGCACCCGCAGCACCTCCGCGCGCCCGCCCAGATGGAGCAGTATCGGCGGCGGATGGCCGGCGTTCGCCACCGTGATCCGGTGCGAGACCGGGTCGTACACCGCGTACATGCAGGTGGCCATCCGGTTCTCGCCGAGCCGCTGCGCCTGCTCGTCCAGGTGGTGCAGCACCTCCTGCGGCGGCAGGTCGAGCCCGGCCAGGGTCTGCGCGGTGGTGCGCAGCTGGCCCATGATCGCCGCCGACGTCATGGAGTGGCCCATGACGTCGCCCACGACCAGGGCGACCCTGCTGCCGGGCAGCGGGATCGCGTCGTACCAGTCGCCGCCCACCCGGGCCGTCTCGGCCGCCGGCAGATAGCGCGAGGCCAGCCTGACCCCGGTCGGCTGCGGCAGCGAGTCCGGCAGCATCGTCCGCTGGAGCTCGTCCGCGATGTACGCCTCCCGGCCGTACAGGACCGCCTTGTCGATGCCGAGCGCCGTGTGGGTGGCCAGCTGGGCCGCCACCAACAGGTCGTTCGGCTCGAAGCCGGCCCGCTCCGGACGGCGCAGGAACACGGCCGCGCCGATCACCCGGCGCCGGCCGCGCAGCGGAGCCAGTATCGCCCGCAGCCCGCCGGGCAGCGGATGGTCGGTGCCGAGCAGCTCGGACAGGGCCTCCCGGGCGGCGGCGGAGTCGCCGAAGACCGGCCGCACCCCGCGCAGCACCTCGGCGAGGGCTCCTCCGGACCGCACCTCGCAGAGTTCGGCCGCGGGGGTCGGATCCGGATCGGGCACGAGGACGAGCTCCTCGGACTCCGGGTCCGTTAACCGCAGCCGGTCCGTCCGGCGCAGCCGCAGCACGAACGGCGCCACCGGGCGCTCGTCGCCCACCGGCAGCGGATCGCGCAGGTAGACCAGGATCTCGTCGGAGAACGTGGGCACGGTCGCCCGGCACAGGCCGAGCACGATCTCGTCCAGGTCGATGCCGCGGGCGATGCGGCGGGTCGCCGCCCCGACGAACCGCAGCCGCTCGCCCTCCCGCCGCGCCGAGGCGGTCCCGCCGCCGCCGGACGGCTGCGGGGAGACGGCGACGGCCACGGCGGCGGAGCCGCCCGGGACACCGGCCCCGAGGGGCGCCGCGGGCGCGCCGGGCGCCGCCGGGGACTCCGTACCGGGGACCGATGATCCGCCCGGCTGCGCGGGCACGTCGGGCAGGCCGGCCGCCGCCTCCTGGCGGGGGCGCGCACGTTCCTGCGGCCGGGCGGCCAGGGGCCGCCGGCCTTCGTGGGAGGTGGGATGCTCCGTCACGCGTGGGATTCCGTCCGTCCGGGCCGGTGGTGCGATGCACTCGCTCTTCTCGCCGATGCCGCGCCTTCGGCGGGGATAAACCCCTCGTGTGCGGCGGATGCGGACGCTCCGCGGGGCGCGGCGGCGACGGGGGTCGGAACACCCGGGCAGACGTCCGGCACTGCTCTCCCCCTCGTGGGTGACTGTCGGTCAGGTCCAGTGTGCTGTTCGGTCGCTGACGTACTGTTCGGTAGGTCCGACGTGCCGTGCGGTCCGTCTCCGACGTGCGGAGGACGATCCTACGTTTGAACCCCTGGGGCGCATCAAGGGTCTCACGGCCCGGTGTGCGCCGGGGTGCGATCCCAGTCCGCCGGCAGTTCCGGAACGCGCCAGGCCGGATCCGGCCGCCAGTGCTCCCAGCCGTCCGCGAACGGCGCTCCCCACGCCCGGATCCGCTCCACCGCGAGCCGCCCGGCGGCCCGCACCTCCGCGGCCTGCTCCGGGCCCATCAGGCCGGACCGCTGGGCCTGCGCGAACTCGTCCTCGTCCCGCCACAGCCAGCTGCGGTCCGGGTAGACGGAGATGTCGAGGAAGTGGTCCTCGGAGTCGACGCCGCCGGACCAGCGGGTCCGCGGCTCCTCCAGGTTCACGTACCAGCTCCGGAAGCGCCAGCCGCGCTCCCAGAACAGCCACACCGACCACGGCTCGCCGGGCCGCGCCAGCTTCAGCACCCCGCTGCCGGCCCAGCGGGCCCGCTCGGTGGTGCGGGGAGCGGTGTAGCGGGTGGCGAGCGGCTCGTCGTGGACGGAGGTGCCGTCGGCGAGCACGGGCCGGACGCACTCGGTGCCGGGCGCCATCCAGACCGCGAGCAGCTCGGGCGTGTCCTGGACGACCGTCACCGGCCGGCAGATGTGCACGGCCCCGGTGCCGTTGCCGCGGTAGCGCCAGAGGACGTGGTCCCCCGGCGCCCAGTGCTGAGAGGCGTCCGATCCTGTCATGCGCAGATCTTAGGGGCGCGCTCCCACCCGTGCTGCGACGCGGGTCACGGAAGAGCCGGCGCGCGGGGTGTACGGGGCCGTCGGCGGGCCGGACGGCCCCCTCCCCCCTCTCTACGGGTGCGTCATCCGCAGCACGTCCAGCGCCTCGTCCAGCTGTTCCACCGTGAGGTCGCCCCGCTCGACGTAGCCGGACTCCAGGACCACCTCGCGGATGGTCTTCCGCTCCGCGAGGGACTTCTTGGCGACCTTGGCCGCCTCCTCGTAGCCGATGTACTTGTTCAGCGGGGTGACCACGGACGGCGAGGACTCGGCGTACTCGCGGGCGCGCTCGGCGTTGGCCGTGATCCCGTCGACCGTGCGGTCCGCGAGCAGCCGGGAGGCGTTGGCCAGAAGCCGTACGGATTCCAGCAGGTTCTTGGCCATCACCGGCAGCATCACGTTGAGCTCGAAGTTGCCGGCCGCGCCCGCCACCGCCACCGTGGTGTCGTTTCCGGTCACCTGCGCGGCGACCATCAGGACCGCCTCGGGGATCACCGGGTTCACCTTGCCCGGCATGATCGAGGAGCCGGGCTGGAGGTCGGGCAGGTTGATCTCGGCGAGGCCCGTGCGCGGCCCGCTCGCCATCCAGCGCAGATCGTTGGCGATCTTGGTGAGGGAGACGGCGATGGTCCTGAGCTGCCCCGACGTCTCCACCAGGCCGTCGCGGGCGCCCTGCGCCTCGAAGTGGTCGCGGGCCTCGGTCAGCGGCAGTCCGGTCGTCCGGGCGACCTCCGCGATGACGGCCGCCGAGAAGCCGGCCGGGGTGTTGATGCCGGTGCCCACCGCCGTGCCGCCGAGGGGGAGTTCGGCGAGCCGGGGGAGCGCGGCCCGCAGCCGCTCGATCCCGTACCCGACCTGCGCCGCGTAGCCGCCGAACTCCTGGCCCAGGGTGACCGGGGTGGCGTCCATCAGGTGCGTGCGGCCGGACTTCACGACCTTCGCGAATTCGGCCGATTTTCGTTCCAGGGCGGCGGCCAGGTGCTCCAGGGCGGGGATCAGGTCGCGGGTCACGGCGCCGGTCGCCGCGATGTGGATGGAGGACGGGAAGACGTCGTTGGACGACTGCGAGGCGTTCACGTGGTCGTTGGGGTGCACCTCCCGGCCCTCGGGCAGCCGCTCGGTGGCGAGGGTGGCGATCACCTCGTTGGTGTTCATGTTGGACGAGGTGCCCGAGCCGGTCTGGAAGACGTCCACGGGGAAGTGCGCGTCCCAGCGCCCCTCCGCGACCTCCGCCGCCGCCGAGGCGATCGCCTCCGCGCGGTCCTCGTCGATCACCCCGAGCCCGGCGTTGACCGTGGCGGCGGCGGCCTTGATCCGGGCCAGGGCCTCGATGTGGGCGCGCTCCAGGCGCTGGCCCGAGACGGGGAAGTTCTCCACCGCCCGCTGGGTCTGGGCCCGCCACTTGGCGTGCGCGGGGACCCGCACCTCGCCCATGGAGTCGTGCTCGATCCGGAAGTCCCCGGCCTGCTCGCTGTCGTTCATCTTCTCCAACCTCCCGCAAAAGTTGAGCACTTGTCTTGTTCGATGTATTCCCAAGGCGCGTACCGGCCAGTAAAAACCGTGGGTAACCCCACTTCCAGGAGGCGCAATGACGCGCACCAGGTACAGATTCCGCCGACCCGTCGCCGCCGTCGCCACGGCCGCCGCGGTCCTCGGAACGATGATCGCGGCCACCGCTCCCGCCGGCGCGGCCGACACGGCCGCGGCCACGGGCACGAGGGCCGCCGCCACCTCCGTACCCCTGCCCCCCGCCCTGGAGACCATCCGGGCGGCCGAGGCGACCAAGATCTACGGAAGCCCCGAGGAGCGCCCGCTCGACCAGCGGAAGAGCGGACTGATCTCGCTCGGCGACAGCGAGATCTCCGGCGAGGGCGTCGGCACCTACGAACCCCCCACCAACGGTCCCGCCAACTGGTGCCACCGTTCGCCCGAGGCCGCCGTCCACCGCACCGGCATCCCCGCGGACCTCACGTTCAACGTGTCCTGCTCCGGCGCGTACACCGGAAACATCAAGGTCGGCGGCTCCAAGCAGTACGCCGACGAACTCGTCCAGAGCGACAGCCTCGCCATCAAGGCCCGCAACACCCGCATCAAGATGGTCCTGCTCGTCGCCGGGGCCAACGACGACCTCCAGTTCGGCCCGGTCATGACCGACTGCGTCACCCGCTACCTGCTGAGCCAGGGCGCCTGCGAGCCCAAGTACGCCCCCGGCTGGCAGGCCCGCGTCGACGGACTCGTCCCCAAGGTCGAGCAGACCGTCCGCGACCTCAAGGGCGTCATGCGCGACGCCGGATACGCCGACGGCGACTACAAGCTCGTCCTCATGGGCTACCCGAGCCCGATCGGCCCCGACTTCCGCGACAACCCGAACTTCCCCGGCAAGCTGGTCTGCGGCGGCATGGGCTACGACTCCGACACCGTCTGGGGCCGCAACACCGCCGTCCCCGCCTTCGAGCGCGGCATGCGGAAGGCCGCCGCGTCCACCGGCGCCACCTACCTCGACAACTCCCGCCTCTTCCACGGCCACGAGGTCTGCACGGAGGAGCCCTGGGCCCGGGGCCTCTACATCGACCTCTCCAAGCCCGGCCTCCCGGACGAGAACTCGGTCCGGCAGTCCTTCCACCCCAACGCGCGCGGGCACGCCGCCTTCGCGTCCTGCCTCACCCAGCTCTACGCCTCGGGCCTGCGCGAGGCGAGCTGCGCCGACGTGAACTCCACCGGGAAGCCCGCCCTCTTCCCGCTCGCCTGGGACGACGCCTACCGTCCGCTGAAGAACCAGGCGACCGGCAACTGCCTGGACGTCGACGCGGCCGCCAGCGCCAACGGCACCCGGGTCCTCGGCTGGGACTGCCACGACGGCCGCAACCAGACCTGGTGGTACGACTCCGCCCGGCAGACCGTCCACACCGGCCTCACCCAGGACCGCTGCGTGGACGTGCCCGACCTCCAGTACCGCGCCGGCACGGGCCTGATCCTCTGGAACTGCCACGGCGGCGCCAACCAGAGGTTCGTCCGCGACGGCGCCACCCTCCGGCCCGCCGCCGCGACCGGCATGTGCCTCACCCAGGGCGCGGCGAAGGAGCAGATCAGGCTCCGGGCCTGCGACGGCTCCGCGCAGCAGAAGTTCGCGTAGCCCGCACCCGGCCGGAAACGCCGCGGCCCCCGTCCGGCGAGGGACGGGGGCCGCGGTCACGGCTCAGCCGAGCTTCAGGCTCGTACGGGCCAGCTCGTACGCCGGGAGCATCGCGCGGTGCTCCTCGGTGTCCGACCCGCCGAGATCGACGACGACCACCCCCCGCGGGGTGGCGACGGCGAAGGCGCGCTCCTCCTTGTCCTCGTCGAAGAGCTCGCTCCGCACCGTGTACGTCGCCTCGACGACGGGCAGCCCGCCCGCCCCGCTCTCCCGGTAGGAGACGGCCGAGCTGCTCTCGTCCCCCTTCACGAAGGCTTCGAGCGCGGCCCGCGCGGACGGCTGCGCGGAGCCCTTCTCCACCGTCCACACCCGCAGGAAGCCGATGTGCCCGGCCGGCTTGGCGTCGATCTCGCAGCGCATGACGGCCGGCCCCTGGCGCGCCAGGTCCGCCAGGTCCGGGTCCTTGGGGAGCTCGACCGCCTTCGGCTTCCAGTCCTTCGCCAGGGAGAAGGAGACCGGCAGCGGGCAGGCCGTCCCCGGCCCGCCGAGGGAGGCCGCGGCGGCGGGCACGGCCGGGGTCGCGGCCTCCGAGGGCGTGGCGTCCGACGGCTTCGCGGTCGGTGCCGGCGCCCCCGGGACGGCCTCGGGGCGCGGCTCGGAGCCGCCGCAGCCGGTCAGCAGCGGCCCCGCCACGAGGACGACGGGGACCAGGAGCCGTATCGGAAGTCTCATGATCGGCAGCGTAACCGCCCCCGGACCCCGGGAGGACGTCAGGAGAGCTTGCCGCCGTAGTCCGGCAGCTTGAAGGTGCGCTCGGCGTGGCCGCCGACCAGGTCGGTGGTGTTGTTCCCGATGTTCGCGATGATCGTGTAGCCCTTGGCCTCGATCTCCGCGCGCTTCTCGGTCTTGTACGCGCTGACCTCGGCGAACAGGTCGGGCAGCGAGCGCACGTACAGGCCGTCGACCGGGTAGCCGGCCTTCCTCAGGTTCCAGTCGGTGAGCGAGTGGATGATCCCGGGCCGCGCGGTGACGAAGAAGACGGCCACCCCGCGCGCGTGGGCGTCCCGGACGAGGGCGCGGACGTCGGCGATGGCCGGGGTGGGCAGCTCCCAGAACGGGTGGAAGTCCGTCTCCAGGGAGCTGTTGTCGATGTCGAGGACCAGGGCCTGCTTCTCGCGTCCGGCGTCCTTGGCGCGCTCCTCGACGTACGGGCGCGCCTCGGCGACGACGGCCGCCACGTCGCGGCGCCAGGTGGCGTAGTCGATGCCGGCGATGGCGGCGGTCGACACCAGGTGGTCGTTCGGGGCGGAGGCGGTGGCGGCGGACGCGCTGGGCGCGGGCCCGACGACGAGGAACGCGGAGAGGGCGAGGGCGGCGGCGGATCCGGCGGCGGCGCGCCCGCGGAGGGGGGTGGAGGGCATGGGGGCTCCCGAGAGGTCGACCAATGCGGACTGATCGGTGGGTGCTGCTCAGTGCTTGTCATGCTCGCGCCCCATACTGACGGGTAGGCGACGGGAGGACTACCGGTCGGTAGCGACTTTCTGGCCCGACGGCGTCCGGACACGCCGACGCCCCCGGTCCGAAGGGACCGGGGGCGTCGGCGGGGTGACGAAGGGTCAGGCCAGGCCGGGGCCCCGCACCGGGATGTGCGTGAACGTCGGCTCCGGGGCCGGGTTCTGGAAGAAGTCGTTGCCCTTGTCGTCCACCACGATGAACGCCGGGAAGTCCTCGACCTCGATCTTCCAGACCGCCTCCATGCCGAGCTCCTCGTACTCGACGACCTCGACCTTCTTGATGCAGTCCTGCGCGAGGCGCGCCGCCGGGCCGCCGATCGAGCCGAGGTAGAAGCCGCCGTGGCCGCCGCACGCGTCCGTGACCTGCTTCGAGCGGTTGCCCTTGGCCAGCATGACCTTCGAGCCGCCCGCCGCCTGGAACTGCTCCACGTACGAGTCCATGCGGCCGGCCGTCGTCGGGCCGAAGGAGCCGGAGGCATAGCCCTCGGGGGTCTTCGCCGGGCCCGCGTAGTACACCGGGTGGTCCTTCAGGTACTGCGGCATCTCCTCGCCCGCGTCCAGGCGCTCCTTGATCTTGGCGTGCGCGATGTCGCGCGCCACGACCAGCGGGCCGGTCAGCGAGAGGCGGGTCTTGACCGGGTACTTGGTCAGCTCGGCGAGGATCTCGTCCATCGGCTGGTTGAGGTCGATCCGCACCACGTCGGAGGCCTCGTCGAGGTGCTCGTCGGTGGTCTCCGGCAGGAAGCGCGCCGGGTCCGTCTCCAGCTGCTCCAGGAAGACGCCCTCGGCGGTGATCTTCGCGACGGCCTGGCGGTCGGCCGAGCAGGAGACGGCGATGGCGACGGGCAGCGAGGCGCCGTGGCGCGGCAGGCGCACCACGCGCACGTCGTGGCAGAAGTACTTGCCGCCGAACTGCGCGCCGATGCCGATCCTCTGCGTCAGCTCGAAGACCTTCTCCTCCAGCTCCTTGTCGCGGAAGCCGTGGCCGGTCTCGGCCGAGCCCTCGGTGGGCAGCTCGTCCAGGTAGTGCGCGGAGGCGTACTTCGCGGTCTTCAGGGCGAACTCGGCGCTGGTGCCGCCGACGACGATCGCCAGGTGGTACGGCGGGCAGGCGGCCGTGCCGAGCGAACGGATCTTCTCCTCCAGGAACTTCATCATGGAGGCCTCGTTCAGGACCGCCTTGGTCTCCTGGTAGAGGAAGGACTTGTTGGCGGAGCCGCCGCCCTTGGCCATGAAGAGGAACTTGTACGCGCCGCCGTCGGTCGCGTACAGCTCGATCTGCGCGGGCAGGTTCGAGCCGGTGTTCTTCTCCTCCCACATGGTGACCGGGGCCATCTGCGAGTACCGCAGGTTGAGCTTGGTGTACGCGTCGTAGACGCCCTTGGACAGGGCCTCCTCGTCGCGGCCGGAGGTCAGCACGTTCTGGCCGCGCTTGCCCATGACGATCGCGGTGCCGGTGTCCTGGCACATCGGGAGGACGCCGGCGGCGGCGATGTTCGCGTTCTTGAGGAGGTCGAGCGCGACGAACTTGTCGTTGCCCGAGGCCTCCGGGTCGTCGATGATCCGGCGCAGCTGGGCCAGGTGGGCCGGGCGCAGGAAGTGCTGGATGTCGTGGATCGCCTCGGCGGCCAGCCGCCGCAGCGCCTCCGGCTCGACCTTGAGGAACGTACGCCCGTCGGCCTCGAAGGTCGAGACGCCTTCGGCGGTCACCAGGCGGTAGGGCGTGGTGTCCTCTCCCAGGGGGAGCAGATCGGAGTACGAAAACTCTGGCATGACGGCGGTCATTCCTCACTCGGCGGGCGACGGCGCCGCCTCCGTTGGCAACGCGCCCTCCAGCGTAGAACGCCCCCGTTCCGCCGATCCTGTGAGGTAAGGCTCACTTGGTACGGGCCGACCGGATCCGGCCCCGTCCACAGGTACCGGCCCCGCCCCCTGGTCGCGATCTATCGCGTTTCGCTAGGCTGGCTCCGTGGACCTCGAAAAGCAGCCCGAACCCGAGAAGCAGCCGCAGCCGCAGCGGTCGGCCGCCCCCGCCGAGACCGCCCCCGCGGAGCCCGCCTTCGCCGATCCGCGGGGCGCGCTGCGGGCCTCGGACGCGGACCGGGACCGGATCGCCGACATCCTCGGGGACGCCCTGGCCGAGGGGCGGCTCGACGCCGAGGAGCACTCCGACCGGATCGACGCGGTCTACCGGGCCAAGACGGTCGGCGAGCTGGAGCCGATCGTCCGCGACCTGCCGGCCGCCCGGACCTCCCGGCCGGAGCCCGAGCCGGCCTACTCCTACGGCCCCGACGACCAGGAGGGGACCCCGGACAACCTGGTGGCGATCTTCTCCAGCACCACCCGCAAGGGCCGCTGGCGGGTCAGCCGCCGGACGAACGCCTTCGCGTTCTTCGGGAACATCGAGATCGACCTGACCGAGGCGATCTTCGCCCAGCGCCTGACCACGATCAACGCCACCTCCATCTTCGGCAACGTCGAGGTGCGGGTCCCGGAGAACATCAGCCTGCGCGGCAACGGCAGCGGGATCTTCGGCAACTTCGAGGTCGTGACCCTGGAGGGCGTCGACCCGCAGGCCCCGGTCGTCGTCATCAACGGCTACTCGGTCTTCGGGAACGTCGAGGCGCGGCCCAAGCGCGGCAAGTGGATCACGGACCTCCAGGGCAGGATGCGCAAGCACCTCGGCCACTGACGACGGGCCCGCGCGCGGCCGGCCGCCCCGGCGGGCGACCGGAATCCGCCGTCGGGCATCCGCAGTGCGGAACGGCGCGGCACCCAGTGCATAGGCGCGCGCACAGCGGGTAAGGCTCGTGGCATCGCCTCTCGCTCGCGAAGCCGTCGTCAGTCGTCAGGAGTAGACCGTGCTGCAACTGCCGCATCAGCCCCTCCAGGCCGTCGCCGTTCCTCCCGCCCGCACCCCGGCCCGCGAGGACGAGGGCGGCCCGTGGCACGCGGAGGCGGTGTGCCGCCGTGACGAGGCAGGACTCTTCTTCGCTCCCTCCAAGGAGCCGACGGCCGCGCGGCTCGCCCGCGAGGAGGCCGCCAAGCGGGTCTGCGCGCGGTGTCCGGTGATGGTCGAGTGCCGCGAGCACGCGCTGCTCCAGCCCGAGCCGTACGGGGTGTGGGGCGGGCTCACGGCGGCGGAGCGCCGCGTCGTCCTCGCCCGGCGCCGGCGGCGCGAGGTGGAGCTGAGGAAGGCCGCCGCGACGGAGCGGATCGCCCAGGCGGGCTGACGGAGGCGCGGAGCCCGGACGCCGGGACCGGACGCGGGACCTGCGTCGATCCGTACGTACACAGAAGGGCGCCCCCACCGCACATGGGGGCGCCCTTCTCCGTGTCGTCCGGCGGGCGGGTGCCCGCCCGGGACCTACTTGGCGCGGTCGAAGTCGATCTTGCTGTACGCGCGCAGCTTCGAGAGCCGGTGCGTGGAGTCGATCTGGCGGATCGTGCCGGACTTCGAGCGCATCACGAGGGACTGCGTGGTCGCCGTCTCGGCGCGGTACCGCACCCCGCGCAGCAGCTCGCCGTCCGTGATGCCGGTCGCGACGAAGAAGACGTTGTCGCCGCTGACCAGGTCGTCCGTGGAGAGCACCCGGTCCAGGTCGTGGCCCGCGTCGAGCGCCTTCTGCCGCTCGGCGTCGTCCTTCGGCCACAGCTTGCCCTGGATCACACCGCCGAGGCACTTGATGGCGCAGGCGGAGATGATGCCCTCGGGGGTGCCGCCGATGCCCATGAGCATGTCGACGCCGGTGCCCTCGCGGACGGCCATGATCGAACCGGCGACGTCGCCGTCCGAGATGAACTTGATCCGGGCCCCGGTCTCGCGGATCTCCTTGACGATGCCCTCGTGGCGGGGGCGGTCCAGGATGACGACCGTGATGTCCTCGGGCGAGGAGTTCTTCGCCTTGGCGACCCGGCGGATGTTGACCGAGACGGGGGCGTCGATGTCGACGAAGTCGGCGGCCTCCGGGCCGGTGACCAGCTTGTCCATGTAGAAGACCGCGGACGGGTCGAACATGGTGCCGCGGTCGGCGGCGGCCAGGACGGCGATCGCGTTCGGCATGCCCTTGGCGTTGAGCGTGGTGCCGTCGATCGGGTCGACCGCGATGTCGACCTCGGCGCCGGTGCCGTCGCCGACCCGCTCGCCGTTGAAGAGCATCGGCGCTTCGTCCTTCTCTCCCTCGCCGATGACGACGACGCCGTCCATCGAGACGGTGGAGATCAGGGTCCGCATGGCGTTGACCGCCGCGCCGTCCGCGCCGATCTTGTCGCCCCGGCCGACCCAGCGTCCGGCGGCCATGGCGGCGGCCTCGGTGACGCGCACCAGTTCGAGGGCGAGGTTGCGGTCGGGGGCCTCGGGCGAGACCTCCAGTTCGGGCGGGAGGGTGTGCTCGGTCATCGTTGCGCACCTTTCTGTACGGCGACGGCCGGAAATCTGTACGGCGACGGCCGGAGAATACGAGGGTGCTGCGACTCTATCGTCAGGTCGACAAATTGAGCAGAGGGGCCCACGTATGAGCGCGGGACCGTGATGCGACCATGGGGGGCGTGGCAGGTATGCGAGGCAGGCAGACGGTACGCGGGATGTTCCAGTCCCTCGGTGTGATCATGGTCGCCGCGGGCGTGATGTATCTCTTCATCCCGCACGACGAGCACGCGGACCCGGTGAAGGCGAAGGACTACCGGGTCGAGCTCCTGACGGCCCAGCGGGCGGCGCCGTACCCGGTGCTGGCCCCCCAGGGCCTCGGCGACGGCTGGAAGGCGACGGTCGTCTCGTACAAGCGCGAGAACTCCGACGCCTGGCAGCTCGGCTTCCTCTCGCCGGACACCCAGTACGTGGCGATCCACCAGTCGACGGCGGAGGCGCGCACGTTCGCGCCCAAGGTGAGCCAGGGCGCGAAGGACACCGGGAGGACCGAGACGGTGGCCGGCCAGGTCTGGCAGCGCTGGGAGGGCCCGAAGTACGACGCGCTCGTACGGACGGAGGGCGGCGCGACGACGGTGGTGACCGGCACGGCGTCCTTCGAGCGGCTGACCGAGATGGCGGGCTCGCTGCGGGCGCAGAAGGTCTGACGGACGCGGTCGTACGGGGAGGGCCCCGCACTCGTGGAGTGCGGGGCCCTTTCCGTGCCCGGGGCCGGCCGTCGCGCGGCCGGTCACCGGTCTCAGACGGTGGTGACGACCTCGTCGAAGGAGAGGCGCGGGGAGCGCGGGAACCAGGCGTCCTCGCCCGGCCGGCCGATGTTGACGACCATCAGCGGGGTGTGGTCGGCGTCGAGGAACTCCTTCTGGACGCCGGCGAAGTCCAGGCCGGTCATCGGACCGGCGGCCAGGCCGGCGGCGCGGACGCCGACGATGAAGTACGCGGCCTGGAGGGCGGCGTTCAGCAGGGCGGACTGCTCGCGGACCGGGCGCTCGCCGAAGAACATGTCCTTGGCCTGCGGGAAGTGCGGGAGCAGCGCCGGCAGGTCCTCGTGGAACTCGTTGTCGGCGGAGAGGATCGCGACGAGCGGGGCGGCGGCGGTCTTGGGCCGGTTGCCCTCCGCCATGTGCTGGACCAGGCGCTCGCGGGCCTCGGGGGAGCGGACCAGGGTGATGCGCAGCGGGGTCTGGTTGAAGGCGGTGGGGCCGTACTTCACCAGGTCGTATATCGCCTGGACCTGCTCGTTGGTCACCGGCTCGTCGGTGAACGTGTTGGCGGTGCGGGCCTCGCGGAAGAGGAGGTCCTGGGCGGCGGGGTCAAGGGCGAGAGACATGCTGCGTACCTTCCGGACTGCACAAACTGCACAAGGTGGGGGTCGCTCGTACAAAGTTCAAGCGATGCCCTCGACAGTACGCCCGTGATTGGTGAAAGTTCAACTATCTCATCCGGATAGTGATCCGGTTCACTCATGAGTCTACGCCGGGCCGGGGACGCCCCGGCGCGTCACTCCCCGTCGCCCCCGCCCTCTCCCGCCCCGTCCCCGTCCCCGTCCGCCGCCAGTGCGGCGTCCAGGCGGGCCCGGGCGCCCTCCAGACGGAGCCGGCAGACCTTCGCCAGCTCCTCGCCGCGCTCCCAGAGCGCGAGGGAGTCCTCCAGAGTGGTCCCGCCCGCTTCGAGCCGCCGGACGACCTCGATCAGCTCGTCCCGCGCCTGCTCGTACCCGAGGGCGGTTCCGTCCGTACTCGTATCCGTGCCCGTGCCCGCTGCCATGTCCGTCCTTCCGTCGATGTGGTGATCTGCCATGAGGCCATGAGGCCGTGAAGTCACTGGGCCATGAGGTCGTGATGTCCTCGGGCCGCTCAGCCCGGGTCGGCCACGCGCCGCACCGCGAACTCGCCCTCCGCGACCCGGGCCCGCAGTTCCTCGTCCCCGGCGACCTCGCCGGGGGAGCGGACCACCGTGCCGTCCGCCCGCTGGAGCACCGCGTACCCCCGCTCCAGGGTCGCGGCGGGGGAGAGCGCGTGGACCCGCGCCCGTGTGTGCGAGAGCTCCGAGTCGGCCCGGTCGAGGAGGTGGCCGAGGACCCGCCGACTCCGGGCGAGCAGCGCGGACACCTCGTCCTCGCGCACCTCGACCATCCGCAGCGGCTGCTCCATGACGGGCCGCGCGAGCGCGTGCGCCAGCCCGCGCTCCTCCCGGTCCAGGAGCCCCTGCACGGTCCGCAGCGCCCGGTCCCTGAGGCCGCGCACCCGGTCGAGCTCCTCGCCGACGTCCGGGACGACCTTCTTGGCCGCGTCCGTCGGCGTCGAGGCGCGCAGGTCGGCCACCAGGTCGAGCAGCGGGGAGTCCGGCTCGTGCCCGATCGCGGAGACCACCGGCGTGCGGCAGTCGGCCACGGCCCGGACGAGCTGCTCGTCCGAGAACGGCAGCAGGTCCTCGACGCTGCCGCCGCCCCGGGCCACGACGATCACGTCCACGTCCTCGTCCGCGTCGAGCTCCCGGACCGCCTGGACGACCTGCGGGACGGCCTTCACGCCCTGCACCGCGACGTTGCGCACCTCGAAGGCGACGGCGGGCCAGCGGCGGCGCGCGTTCTCCAGGACGTCCCGCTCCGCCGCCGACGCGCGGCCGCAGACGAGGCCGATCCGGCGCGGCAGGAACGGCAGCGGCTTCTTCCGGTCGAGCGCGAACAGCCCCTCGGCGGCCAGGGTCCGCTTCAGCTGTTCGAGCCGGGCGAGCAGCTCCCCGATCCCGACCGGCTTGATCTCGGCGGCCCGCAGCGAGAGCTGCCCGCGCGGCGCGTACCACTCGGGCTTGGCGTGCACGACGACCCTGGCCCCCTCCGACACGACGTCCGCGACCGCGTCGAAGACCTGCCGGTAGCAGGTGACGCCGACGGAGACGTCGTACGAGGGGTCCCGCAGCGTCAGGAAGACGACCCCGGCACCGGGGCGCCGCGACAGCTGCGTGATCTGCCCCTCGACCCAGATCGCCCCGAGCCGGTCGATCCAGCCCCCGATCAGCCGGGAGACCTCACCGACGGGGAGCGGCGTTTCGGCGGAGGTAGTCAGAGCCATGGACCGAGCGTAACGGCGCGGTAGGACAACGTCAGGGCGGTGGCGTCGGGATGGTGGCGTCGGGGCGGCGGCGTCAGGGCGGCGCTGTTGGGACGGCGGTGTCGGGACGGCGGGGTGGCCCTTCCGGCGCCGTCACCTCCCCGGCGCCCGCCGGGTCCCCTGGACCGCCAGCACCACCAGGCCGATGCCGAGCCAGACCACGCCCACCACCTGGGCCTCCGCCGAGGCCTCGACGATCACCGCGACCAGGATCGCGGCGCCGACGACCGGCGCCACCACGTGCTTCAGCACGTGCGGCGGCCCCTCCGCCCTCCGTACGGCGAACCAGCCCACCACGCTCGCGTGCAGCAGTACGAAGGCGGTGAGCGCGCCGACGTCGACGACCGACACCAGGTGGTCGAGGCCGTCGTCCCGCCGCGCCGCCCACACCGCCGCGACCATCGTCACCGTGGCGGACACCAGCAGCGCCACGCGCGGCACGCCCCCGTCCGTACGGGCCAGCAGGTGCGGCAGCCGCCGGTCGCGGCCCATCGCGAAGAGCAGCCGCCCGCCGGCCGCCTGCCCCGCGAGCGCCGCGAAGGCCGCGCCGATCGCCTTGGAGGCGGCCACCAGGTCGTGCAGCCAGTCGCCGACCGAGGTGTCCACGGCGTCGTAGAAGGCGGAGCCCTGCCTGCCGGGGTCGGCGGCGAGCTCGGCCGAGGAGACGGGTTCGAGCAGCGCCACCAGCCAGGTCTGCGCCACGAAGAGCACGCCCGCGAGCGCCAGGCAGAACAGCAGCGCCCGCGCCACCTTCGCCGAGCCGCCGGTGACCTCCTCCGCGAAGGAGGCGATCGCGTCGAAGCCCAGGTAGGAGAGGACGGCGACCGAGACCGCGCCGATCACCGCCGCGAGCGAGAACGACGCGTCGCCGGTCAGCGGCGACCACCAGTCGCGTTGCGCCCCGTCCCGTACGAGCACCACCACGGCCGAGGCGACGAAGACGAGGAGGACGACGATCTCCATGGCGAGCACCGCGAAGCCGACGCGGGCCGCCGCCCGGACGCCCCACAGGTTGAGCAGGGTGGTGAGGACCACGGCGATCCCGGTCCACACCCACCGGTCGACCGCCGGGACGAGCGCCTCCATGGCGATGCCCGCGAAGAGGTAGGCGACGGCCGGGATCAGGAGGTAGTCGAGCATCGCCATCCACCCGGCGACGAAGCCCGGCCCCTCCCCGAGGCCCTTGCGCGCGTACGTGAAGACGGAACCGGCCTGCGGGGCGACCCGCACCATCTGGGCGTAGCTGAACGCCGTGAACGCCATGGCGACCGTCGCCACCACGTACACCAGGGCGACCGCGCCGTGCGACTTGGCGTCGAGCGTCCCGAAGACGCCGACCGGCGCCATGGGCGCGATGAAGAGCAGCCCGTAGACGACCAGGTCGCGGAACCCGAGGTTCCGTCGGAGCCCCGTGTGGTCCGTACCGCCGCCACCGTCGCCGTTCCCGCCCGCCGCCACCTGCGATTCCTCGGCCATGGGCTCAGTTTCTGCCACGAGGGCGGACGAATCGCTGAGCGACGCGGCGGTGGCGGTGCGGGCCCGTCCGCGTGCCGCCACGCGGGCGAGGCGTTTCCCGGTGGGGCCCGCCGACGCGGGCGCACGGGGGCGCGGGGGTTCCCGGTGGGACACGGCGACGCGGGCGCACGCGGGGGCGGCCTTACGATGGGACGCATGACTGCAACGCCCGCGCCGACGCCCGATTCCGCCCCCGCGACGAACCGCCCGAAGCGTGTCCTGCTCGCCGCTCCCCGCGGCTACTGCGCGGGCGTGGACCGTGCCGTGATCGCGGTGGAGAAGGCCCTGGAGCAGTACGGGGCCCCGATCTACGTCCGGCACGAGATCGTCCACAACAAGTACGTCGTCCAGACCCTGGAGCGGAAGGGCGCGATCTTCGTCGACCAGGCGACCGAGGTGCCGCCGGGCAACATCGTGATGTTCTCCGCGCACGGCGTCGCCCCGGCCGTCCACGAGGAGGCCCGGCAGGGCCGGCTCGCGACCATCGACGCCACCTGCCCGCTGGTCACCAAGGTGCACAAGGAGGCCGTGCGCTTCGCCAAGGAGGACTTCGACATCCTCCTCATCGGCCACGAGGGCCACGAGGAGGTCATCGGCACCTCCGGCGAGGCCCCGGACCACATCCAGCTGGTCGACGGCCCCGAGGACGTCGCCAAGATCGAGGTCCGCGACCCCTCCCGGGTCGTCTGGCTCTCCCAGACCACGCTGTCGGTCGACGAGACGATGGAGACGGTCGACGCGCTGAAGGAGAAGTTCCCGCAGCTCATCTCCCCGCCGTCGGACGACATCTGCTACGCCACGCAGAACCGCCAGACCGCGATCAAGGAGCTGGCCGGCCAGGCCGACCTGGTGATCGTCGTCGGCTCGAAGAACTCCTCCAACTCGATCCGCATGGTCGAGGTCGCCAAGCAGGCCGGCGTGCCCGCCGCGTACCTCGTCGACTTCGCGAGCGAGATCGACGAGGCCTGGCTGGAGGGCGTGACCAGCGTCGGCCTCTCCTCCGGCGCCTCCGTCCCGGACGTCTTGGTGCAGGAGGTCCTGGAGTGGCTGGCCGAGCGGGGCTACGCGGACGTCGAGATCGTCAAGACGGCCGACGAGTCCCTGACCTTCTCGCTCCCCAAGGAGCTCCGCGACAAGGACCTGCGGGCCGTGGCCGAGAGGCTCGGCGCGGCCGAGTAGGAGGCGGCGGGCGGTGGGCCGGGCGGCTCGGCGGTAAGAGCCGGCCGGTGTCGAGGCGCCCCGCCCCCTACGCCCTCACGGTCCCTTACGGTGGGTCCATGAACGTCTTCGGAGTGGACATCGGCGGCTCGGGCATCAAGGGCGCTCCCGTGGACCTGGAGCGAGGCGCGCTCACCGAGGAGCGCCACAAGGTACTGACCCCGCAGCCCGCCACACCCGACGGTGTGGCGGGCTGCGTCGCGGAGGTGGTGGCGCACTTCGGCTGGACGGGACCGGTGGGGCTGACCTTCCCCGGCGTGGTGACGGGCTCCACGATCCGTACGGCCGCGAACGTCGACAAGTCCTGGATCGACGTCGACGCGGGCGCGCTCATCGGCGAACGCGTCGGGGGCCTCCCCGTGACCGTCCTGAACGACGCGGACGCGGCCGGGATCGCGGAGATGACCTTCGGCGCGGGCCGGGGCCGCAAGGGCACGGTGATCATGCTGACCCTCGGCACGGGCATCGGCTCGGCCCTCTTCGTCGACGGCCGGCTCGTCCCGAACACGGAGCTGGGACACCTGGAGCTCAAGGGCCACGACGCGGAGAAGCGGGCCTCGACGAAGGCCAAGGAGGACGAGGACCTGAGCTGGGAGCACTGGGCGACCAAGCGGGTGCAGAAGTACCTCGCGCACGTGGAGATGCTGTTCTCGCCGGAGCTCTTCATCATCGGCGGCGGCGTCAGCCGCAAGGCGGACAGGTTCCTGCCGCTGATCGAGGGCATCCGCGCGGAGATCGTCCCGGCGGAGCTCCAGAACAACGCGGGGATCGTGGGCGCGGCGATGGCGGCGGGCGGGAAGTAGCGAAGGGCTCCGGGGCCCGGTGGTTCACCGGGCCTTGGCGGCCTTCGTGGCCTTGGCGGTCTTGGCTGCCTTCGCGACGGGGTCCGCGGCTCCGGTGGTTCCGACGCCCCCGGAGGTCCCGGTGGCGGTCCGGGTCCGCTGCTGCCGCCGCCCCATGTCCCGCACCTTCCGGACGCTGGCGATGAGACCGGCGACCAGGGTCCCGCCGTACAGCCACCCGGCGTGCACGGCGAGGGCGGTGACGACGGCCATGGCCTGGCCGCCGAGGCCGCCGGTGCCGCCCGCGATGGGGAGGACGCCGACGGCGAAGGCGATGGGGACGGCGATGGGGGCGGTGACCAGGTCGGCGGTACGGACCCAGAGCGCGGTCAGGGCGCTGACCGGCAGGAACAGCAGCCCGTAGGCGACGGGGGAGCCGTCGAGGAGCAGCAGGTCGAGGAAGCCGAACACCAGCATGACGGCGGAGGCGAAGAGCCCGGCGCCGAGCCCGGTGAGACGGGGCGCGGGCAGCCGCCGCAGGGCGAGGACGACGGGGGGCACGGGCCGGCCGCCGGCCGGGCCGCCGGGCCGCCTGCCGGGGGCGGGCCCCGCGCCGCGGCCCGGGGCACGGCCGGGAGTGCCCGCCGTCGCGGCCCGCTCGACACGGGCGCCGCCGGGGGCCCGCCTGGTTCTGCCGGTCACGCGGTACACGGCGGCACCCTCCACGAGCGGGCCGGAGGGCGCGGCGGGGGGCGGGGCGGCGGCCGGCGAACCGGACGATTTCGGCCGTCGGCGCCCCTGGGGCTGACTTGTCCTGTGCTGCTCCACCCGACCAACGTAGGTCGGGAGGGGGCGGGAACCGGGTCCGGGACACGCCCTTTGGGTGACCTTGCCCCCGAGATCGACCGAAGGTCGGCGTCACTGGCCGGTTCGGCCCGCCCGTAAACTGGGGGATCGGCCCACCATCCACACTTCAGGAAGTCGCCACCGTGTCGCTCACGATCGGAATCGTCGGTCTGCCGAATGTCGGCAAGTCGACCCTGTTCAACGCCCTGACCAAGAACGACGTGCTGGCGGCCAACTACCCGTTCGCCACGATCGAGCCCAACGTCGGCGTCGTCGGCGTCCCCGACGCCCGCCTGACCAAGCTGGCGGAGATCTTCAGCTCGCAGCGCGTCCTCCCGGCGACGGTCGACTTCGTCGACATCGCGGGCATCGTGCGCGGCGCGAGCGAGGGCGAGGGCCTGGGCAACAAGTTCCTGGCGAACATCCGCGAGTCGGACGCGATCTGCCAGGTCATCCGCGCCTTCAAGGACGAGAACGTCGTGCACGTCGACGGCAAGGTCTCGCCGAAGGACGACATCGAGACGATCAACACGGAGCTGATCCTCGCGGACCTCCAGACGATCGAGAAGGTCCTGCCGCGCCTCCAGAAGGAGATGCGGATCAAGAAGGACACGGCGCCCAAGGTCGCCGCGGTCGAGGCCGCCCAGGCGATCCTGGAGAAGGGCGACACCCTCTTCTCGCAGGGCATCGTGCAGGGCTCGGAGAAGGCGGAGCTCCTCCACGACCTGCACCTGCTCACCACCAAGCCGTTCCTCTACGTCTTCAACGTGGACGAGGACGAGCTGACGGACGACGCCTTCAAGGCCGAGCAGAGCGCCCTGGTGGCCCCGGCGGAGGCGATCTTCCTGAACGCCAAGCTGGAGCAGGACCTCGCCGAGCTCGACGAGGAGGACGCCATGGAGCTCCTCCAGTCCGTCGGCGCCGAGGAGCCCGGCCTCGCCACCCTCGCCCGCGTCGGCTTCGACACCCTCGGCCTCCAGACCTACCTGACGGCCGGCCCCAAGGAGTCCCGCGCCTGGACGATCAAGAAGGGCGCGACGGCCCCCGAGGCGGCCGGCGTCATCCACACGGACTTCCAGAAGGGCTTCATCAAGGCCGAGGTCATCTCCTTCACCGACCTCGTCGAAACGGGCTCGGTCGCCGACGCCCGCGCGGCGGGCAAGGCGCGGATGGAGGGCAAGGAGTACGTGATGCAGGACGGGGACGTGGTGGAGTTCCGCTTCAACGTCTGAGCGGATGAAATGACACCACGTCGCTGATGCGGCAAACAAGCAGATCAGAAGGGGCCGGGCTCTCGACAGCCCGGCCCCTTCGTCGATCCCGTGCTGGATATTCCGACCTGGCCTCGTCAGGACCGTTCAGCTGTCGTAGACGGTGGAGCGATGCCCGATGTGGATGACCCACACCACCAGCTCGCCGTTGTCGATCGTGTAGACCACGCGGTAGTCGCCTACCCGTAGACGGCGGCGGTCGGGTCGGGAGACGAGGGCGGTGGTGTTGAACCCCAGCGGGTCGGTCTCCAGCTCGGTCAGCTTGGCCAGAATGCGGAGGGCCATGTCTCGCGGGACCTTGCGGAGCTCGGCCTGCGCCTCGGGCCGGAAGACGGTGCGGTACTCACTCACTGCGCGCCAGCGTCTCCCTCATGATGTCCTCGATCGGGATGCCGGGGGCCGGGTTGGCCATGCGCTCGTCGATGATCCGGTTGATCTCGCGCTCTTCCCATTCCTGGTACTTGCGCAGCACCTCGATGGACACCACGGCGGCGACCTGCTTGCCGCGCCGGGTGATCACGGTGGGTACGTCGTCCCGGTCGGCCCGCTCCACAACCTCGGCCAGATGTGCCCGGACATCACGGATGGACTCTATGGGCAGTGGCTGCGTCATGAGCCCAAGTGTACCGAGTGTCTCATGTGTACACAACGGCTCACGGTCGCTCGGAGGTGCCGAGTAGACCGCTACCGTGCTGGAGCTGTGCTGGATGTGATCTCCGGAAGGGGCGTTTCCGCAGTTCGGAGCGTCATGGCTGACGTTCCGGTTCAACGTGTAGGCGTTCCGTCACCGCATGTCGGGCAGTTTCGTCAGTCATGCGGTTCAGAAAGGGTCAGTCTCTGACGAGGCCGACCCTCTATATATGTCCGTGCTGACTTTTCAGCCGCTTCGGGGCGGCATGAGCTTGTCGAGATCCAGACTGATCTCGAAGGGCACCGGGCGTTGGAGGGTGCCCCGGAAGATCTTGGCGGGCGCGTGCACGCCGGTGGGGCCGTTGAGTTCGTAGACGTGGACGACGGGTGCCCCAGCCTTGTCCTCGATGCACCAGTAGTGCGGGATGCCGGCCTCCGCGTACTTGCGGAGTTTCACTGTGCGATCGCGATGGGCGGACTCGGGGGAGACGACCTAGATGACGAGCTGGACGTCCTCCGGTGCGAACCAGGTGCGGTCGCCGTCGAAATCGGCCGTCGTCACCAGCAGGTCGGGTTCGGGGCGGTTGCGTGGGTCGAGTTTGATGGTCCTCTCGCGGCCGACTCTGGTGTCGGCAGGCACCTGCTCCATGAGTGCGACGGTGAGCACGGTGACGAGGTGGCCGTGTCACCACCTCTGGGGCGACATCATGAAGACGAGGGTTCCGTCGATCAGCTCGGTATGACGAGGTGCCTCGGGGAGGTGGTCGAGGTCCTCCGCGAACCAGCCTTCCGCGCGCGGCGGGCGCGTCCAGTCGGGCAGTCCGGTTATGGCCTCACGGTAGCGCGTACGGCCCGGGCCAAGGGGCGAGTGGAGTTCCGGCGACTTGTCGATTCGCTACGGGCAAACTGCCCGGCATCTGCCCATGAGTCGCTCGGTCGTCCGGATCGCAATGGTGTTGATCTTCGCGGCGGTATCGCCGTGAACCTCGCAGCGTGGGAACGGCAGCGGGTCGGGTGAATCTTCTCTGCTTTCGGCCGCATGCTCATTGGAACGGAACGGCAACTGTCTCAGGACGGGAAAGGGCTCCCCTTGCTGCGGTGGGCGGCGAAGGGGAACCTCGGAGAACCGACCGTCTACCGGATCAGTTCCCGGCCACGTCTTCCTCGTTCCGTGGGCTGGGTTCGGCGGGCCGGTGTGGGCTGTGCGAGGGGTCCCAGAGATGTGCGGACGCCATGTCGTACTCGCCCGTCTCCCACTGGTCCCGGTTCCGTTCGTTTGCGCTGGTCTCCGCCGTCCAGGACGTGAACATGCCCGCGTCGGCATCCGGGTCCGCGGTCGTGCCGGTGAACGGCGGGCCATCCGGTGCTGGGGAGCGGGGCGGCCAGGGCCCCGTGCTGTTCCCCTCTTCCGAAGGTCCGTCCTCTGGGCCCTCGTCAGGTGCCAGGCCAAAGGCCCGGCTGATCTCCTGGGCGGCCTCGTCCAGCCCCTCCGCTTTCAGGAACCGCATCACACGGTGCACCAACACCGTGTACCCGTCCATGTCCGGCTTCAGGCCCGCGGCTGTCAGCAACAGACGCAGCCGATCCGGTACCCCCACTTCCTCCTCGCGGTCGAGCATCTGCCCTCCGGGACCGTCCTCGTCCCGCAGGGGTCCTCCGACGGTCGCCTCGCTCCGCATGTCCACGGGCGGAACGAGCAGATGGCGGAAGAGCTCGGGAACCTCCTCGTCGTTGGCCGCCGCCGCGATCTGGGCGAGCGGGCCGATCATGTGGACCGCCTTCTCGATCTCGTCCTCGTGGCGGGCCAGCCACCACACCACCGCGCTGCCTGCACTCTTGAGTACGTCGTCGCCGAGGTAGCGCCGCTTATTGCGCTCGTGCCGGCGCTCGTACTCCCAGACCTCCTCGTCCTTGCGAAGGTCGTTCAGCTTCCGCAGGCGCTCGCGGTCGGCGGGGGCGAGGGCGAGTGTCACATCGATCGCCAGCGCCTTCACCCGTTCGTTCCGGTCCGGCAGCAGGATGCCCAACTCTCCTTCCAGGAGGTATTGCGCGAAGCTCGTCCGGCCGGGTTCCTCGTGGCGGACGACCTCCCGGGCCCGGCTGAGGATCGAGGACGCGGCGAGGGCCGGGGACGCGTCGTCGGACCGGCCGGTGTGGTCAGGGAGGGGCTTCCACCACACGGTGGCGGAGAAGAGGAAGTCGTAGCCTTCCGTCGCGCTCGGCAGCGCTGCGTCGATCACCCGTGTCTCCTGGTACGGCTGCTCCGCCGGTGCCGCGGGAGGCTCGGGTTCCCCAGACTGGTACGGGTCGGCTGGCGCGCGATCACCGCTGAGCACCGTCATCGCGAGCAGCAGGGAACCCGAGGCCGTGACCGTGGACATGAAGCCCCACAACCATGCCGACCAGTGCAGGAGGTTTCCGAGCACGGCCGGTGCGAGGCCGCAGAGAGCGATGAACAGCAAGCTGGGAAAACGGTGTCTCATCATGCCTCTTCCATGGTCCGTGGTTCGGTGTCAGCACGCTCTGGACGTCCGTACTGCACGTGGTCGATGTACTGCCAGAAGAGGACGGCGACCGCTGCCCGGGATGGGTGGTGCGTGGAGCCCGCCCAGACGCAGGCGATGGCGTAGAGGCGGTGGAGAGCGGCCGCGCGGCCGCACGTCGCCCCGACCATCACGTCCAGCGCCATCTTCCGTGTGCTGTCGCCCGCCACGGCGTTCAGCCAACTGCTCACCAGCGGACCCCAGAGCTCCGTCGCAGGCTGGGAGAACACCGTCTTCCAGCCCAGGAACAGGTCCGGCCAGTGTGGTGGGTCCGGCGCTCGGTCACTCCTCAACAACTCTGTGAGAAGCTGAAGATGGGGATCTGCTCCGTGCGGATCTCGATGCGCCCGGTCCCGCAAGCGGTCGATCAGCAGTCGGTAGAGTCGACGGTCGCGGCCGACGAGGTCGAGAAGCGCCTCCCGGGCCTCGCGTGCCTCCTTTCCTTTCCGTACTGCGAGGTAGTGGAGCCGTACCACTGCCTGATCCGGGTGCGTCGCGGCGAGGCTCTGGAAGCAGGCGACGGTCAGGACACGGACGAGACCGTTCGACAAGGAGCCGGGCTTCACGACGTACTCATACATCCGCTTGCGGAACCACCCGCCGAACCTCTCGTGGCCGAGACCGAGTTCGAGGGCTGCCACGGCTCTCGGATCACAGGGCGTTCCGGTCGCGCGGTCTGCCCAGCGCACCACGAGGGCGAAGAGATGGTCGGGTCGTCCGACGGCCAGGGCTCGTTCACCGAAGTGGACGACGACGTTCACCCGGTCGTCGGTGGTCAGACCACGCAGCCCGGCGGCGCGACCGATCCAGTTTCTGAGGTCGTCGCGCACCCCGGGGAAGTTCGCCCAGAAGTACGTCCGTACCGCGTCGGCGTAGGCGAGCCGTTCGAAGCGGAGCCGTCCGTCCGGATCCCGCTCGATCCCGAGCCCCGTCAACCGCTCTCCGAAATCAGTCCGCGCGAGTTCGGTCGTCGCCTCCTCCTCGTACCCCACCGTCTTCATCAGGCCGTGCCACGCCTCGTAGACGATGTCGGCGTGGGCCTCCTCGAACATTGCCGTCGCGAGCAGCAGGGCCCGCTCGGGCACGGTGCGAACCGCGGCCACCTGTAGGCCCACCTCACCGGCACGGTCGGTCACCGCATGCATCGCCTGGTCGAGCCATCCCGCGAAGTCGGCGCCGAACCGACCGCTGTCGCGAGCAGCCCTCACCAGGCCCGCGAGCCGTGCCAGTTCCCGCATGGGGGAGCGGTCGCACAGGTGCTGGAAGTCGGCGCTTGCCAGGTCGGCGGGGCTAAAGGGCATCCGGTCCATGCGGAGGTACCGGGTGATGACGGCGACGCCTCGGGGGCGCTCCAGCTTCACCGTGTGCGGTTCGAAGTCCGGTGCATGAGCATGTTCCATGACCGACGGCAGGATGACGACCATGTGGGCCCCTGCCTCCTGGACCTGTGACCGGCGCACGGCCAGGCGGCGCTGGGCCTTGCGGTACGTCTCCTCGTCGGCGATCCCGGAGAGGTCGAGGAGGAAGCGGTCCCCCTCACCGGGGGCTAACAGGCTTTCGTCCTCGGCTATGGCGGGAAGCTCCTCGAACCGGGCCCCCTCTTGATCGATGCCCCCGTCCTCCTCGAACCCGTGCAGCAGCATGATCGCCGCAGCGCGGCGACCGCTGCCGGGCGGCCCTGTCAGCAGCACCACCGACCCGGGTTTCTCCAGGCGGTCAGCGGCAACGCGGTAGCCCACCGGCGGAACGAACCGGTCCGCCAGGCGCACCCGGTCCTCGTGGGCGATCCGGAGGGACTCGACCCCTTTGCGGATCATCCAGTCCACGCCAGCGCCGTAGAAGACGTATTGGTGTCCTTCTCCGTTGTTCACCGGGCCGCGCGGATCATTGACGGTGACGCGGTCCTGCTCGGTCATCGTCCGTCGTCCGAGTGCTGGCGCTCGCGCTCGAAGCGCTGGTGGACCGTACCGCTGTTGTCGCCCGCCGTGAACTGGACCCCGGTGTTGTCGCCCTCGAAGTGCGGCGCGTTGTACTGATGGCCCCGGCCGGTGTTCACCGGCCCCTGCGGCTCGTTCACGAAGGTGCCGGACAGGTCTCCGTTGAGATTTCCGATGCCGCCGCGCACGCGCTGCTCGACGTCGCGCGTCCGCATCCTGGCGTGCCCGGTGTCGCGGGCCGACTTCTCGCGGGACTTCGCCTCCGTCGGCTCTCGTACCGCACGGGCGCTCCGGTCCGCCTCGCCCAGCTCGGGCAGGAGCCGGGAGAGGGTGTCGCCGAGCGCCGTCAGGTCCGACTCGGCGTTGCGGTGATCGAACCGCCTGTACTGGCAGTCCGCCAGTTCCAGCAGATCCTCCGGGAGGGCGGAGCGGTCGATCCTCGTCGCCTTTCCGACGAGCACGGGGATCACCAGGACCCCGCGGTCGAGCGCGGTCTGGATCTCGTGGCGGGTCCAGTCCTGCTCGGCTTCGAGGGCGGGGCGACCGTCGGCCCCCCGGACCTCCGCCCAACGCGGGCCGATCACGGCGAGGAGGGCCTCGCACTCCTCCACCGCCCTGACCAGTTCCACCGGGAAACGGCGTCCGGGCTCGATCGAGTTGCTGGCGAAGAAGATCCGCTCGTCGCCGAACCGCCGGGCGAGTTCCCGGGCGATCATGGTCGCTGCGGATTCCTCATCACCTGTGCGGTAGTTGACGAAGACGTCGGGCATGAAGGTTCCCTTCGTGAGAGAAGAACGGGGGGTGAACGGGCATTGGGCTGTGGACCGGGTCTCCAGTCCGCCCGGGCCGTGAGGTCCCGACCGTGTGACGGCATGGCGCATCCACGGCAGGACGCGTGGAGCGAAGGACGCCGCCTGGTGCGTCACTGGTCGCGGGCATCCCGAAGAAGCCGGGGGGCGATGCGACGCGTCAGGCGCGGAATAGAGGGTCCTGCCGGAGATCGTGGGATCCGGAGGGTCGGGCGGCTCGAGCCGGTGTCTGCCGCGGGGCCTGTGTCAGCCGTGCGCGGGGGCGAGTACCCGTGCCAGCGCCGGTTGCAGATCGCGTACGGCCCGGCTGCTCCGGAACCGGGCGAGTTCCCGTGCGAGACGCCGGACGTCGCTGTTCACCGTCGCCGAGGGTACGGCCGGCATCACCCCCAGGAGATCCCCGGAGGCGGCATGGGCCAACGACCGGCGGAAGCCGTACCGGGCGCGGGTACGCAGCGCGTGCGCCGGGAGGCGGCTGCACTCCCGGTCGAGTACCTCGGCGGCGGCCTTGGGCCGGCCGAGGTCGTACAGGCACCAGCCGGTCGACATCGCCGCCGGATCGTTCACATGGGTGGTGCCGATCACAGGCTCGGCGCCGTTGCGAGCGTCGTCGCCGGCGAGTAGTTCCCGTGCCCTGTCGAGGCTGCGGAGGCAGTCGACTTCGTTGCCGACGAGCGCGTGCCCCTGGGCCTCCCGCTGGGCTGCGAGTCCCCGGATGCGCGATGGGAGCTCGCTGTTCTGGGCGCGGCGGGCCAGGGCGACGGTGCCGGCCGCGTCCCCGCCGTACATGGTGACCAGGGCGCGCCTTACCAGTGCGTAGGAACCCAGGTACGGATCACCTCCGGCGCGCGCCAACTCGGCAGCCTCGCCAGTCCAGCCGAGTGCCGCGTCGCTGTCCCCGGCTTCTTGGGCCATCCAGCCGGTGAACTCCGCGAACCGCGAGGCGAGCAGAAGCGTGGGGGCTCGGGAAGCGGACCGGGCGTCGGAGGCCAGCCCGGCGATCATGCGGGTCTGAGTCTCCAGCAGGGGCAGCAGGATCTTGGGGGCGGTGGACTGACCGAGCTTCCTCAGCTGGTCGAACTGCATGCGGTAGGAGGCCAGAAGGGGATCGTCGGCGGAGGGCAACGCCTGACCGCCGAGTTTCAGGCCGAGGTCGATCAGCGCTCCCGTGCCCGCCGAGAGGACCGCCCGGCGCCCGACGCGCCAGCGGCTCGGACCGGTGGGGGATTCGACGGTGCTCGAGTTCGAGTCCGCTTCTGGGCGGGTGACCAGGCGCTGCAACTCGCCGTCCGCGCCGAGGAAGGCATCGCACCGCCGGGCCAGTTCGGGGGACGCGGAACGCTCTCCGCGCTCGACCTTGCTGAGGTGCCCCTTGTCGTAGTTGAGCGCTGCGGAGAACTCGGTCAGAGTAAGCCCCACTTCTACTCTTAACCGGCGAAGTTCCGGACCAAAACGTAAGATTGTGCTCATCGTCAACCTCCCCGTGAATAGTGATCGCAAGAGCTGTCCGCCCTCACGGGAGCCGTCGTCAGACGGCCACCGGGCGACACGAATCCTGACGAAGAACACCTTCTGTAACGGCGTCGTCTCTCTTCGCGTCCGAAAGCGAGTCTGACACGATGCGCGCCTGGAGAATCGGGGTTCGGCGGTGTTGCCCGTTGCCTCTTCAGTTCTCCGTTGTTCCCCACCCGTTCCTCAGAGTGACCGGGATCGACCGTGATCGGGACAGAGTGATCGAGAATGACGGAATCGCGGACGGGCCCGGCCGTTCACGAAGTCACAGCGTTCGATTGCGTAGCCGTAGCCGGTCTCCTCGGGGGCCGGAACGATACCGGTCACCTTTCCGGCTGCGGGTCGGTGCGGTTTATCCGGCTCGGGGCGACGAAGATGCTGTCGTCGGCGGGCGCTTCGGAGGCTTTCAGTAGGGGCCGGGTGCGGGACTCTTCGACCAGGTGCTCCCAGGGCGAGGTCCAGTCGATTTCCCGGTCCGGGTCGGTATTGGGGACGCCGTACGTGCGGTCAGCTGCCCGAAGCCGCCGAGGGAGGGCAGTGCGTCGACGAGGGCGGGGACGGCGTCGGGGCCGATGTCGATCAGTGCCGCGCGGGCGTCGTAGGACGGGCCGGTCGAGTCGTCGAGTTGCTTGACGAGTCTCTCGATGCGGGTGGTCATGAGTGGGCCCGGCGCCAGAAAGCGGGCAGCCACCAGCAGAGCACCGAGAGGTCCTCGGGCCACGGGGCGCGCTCCTCGGCTGCCCAGTCCTCGAAGGAATCCCGTGCCAGGTCGATGGGGCGCCAGGCGGGGTCGAGCGGTTCGTCCTCGGTCGGAGGGCGGACGTGCCGAAGGCCTCGTTCGTCGCAGGCGCCGAAGTCCTGGTAGTTGCGCTGGGCCTCGATCAGCGAGACCTTGTTCGCCCCGCCCGCCATGGCCGGCCGGCGGAACTGGACCCCGTCGTCCTCCCAGAAGCAGACGGGGGCAGATCTCGTCCGAGCCGGGCATCGCGCCCAGCACGCGGTGCCCGCAGCACGGGCAGGGGTGGGAATCGCTCACCCGCGCAGTCTCGTCGCAGGGCTCGCCGGGGTGCCATGGATTTCTCCGCCCCGGCGTTGTCGGCCGGTCCGCGAGAGGCCCGTGGGCGGCCGCCGGGTTTCTCGCGGTCCGTGTCGTGCGTGGCCGCGGTTCCGGCGAGGGTGCCGGTTCCGTACGGGCGGGTGCATTCGTGGGGGGAGGATCTAGCCTGGGCGGGTGGAGAGCGGAGGCGTGGGTGTGGAGCCGGGCGGGGAGTGGGGATGGCCGGACCGGAGTCTGCTCGGGGTGCTGCCCGCTCCCGCGCGGGCCGAACTGCTCCGGCTGGGGTCGGAGTTGACGTTCGGATCCGGTGGCGTGCTGCTTACCGAGGGCGCCACGGACCGGCATCTGTACGTGATCCTCAGCGGGTTCGCCAAGGTCACCGCGACCGTGGAGAACGGGCAGGAGTCGCTGCTCGCCGTCCGGGTCGGCGGTGACAGCGTGGGGGAGATGGCGGCGCTCGACGGGGCGCCGCGGTCGGCCGGAGTGGTGGCCTGCGGGCCGCTGCGGGCGAGGGTGATCGGGCCCGACGCCCTGCGCGGGCTCATGATGCGGCGGCCCGAGGTGGCCATGGCGCTGACCCGGATCGTGGCCGACCGGCTGCGCTGGGCCAATCGGCGGCGGCTCGATTTCCGGGGCTACACGGTCAAGGTGCGTCTCGCCCGGCTGCTGGTGGAACTGGCCGTCGCGTACGGCCGTCCCCGGTCGGGCGGCGGCCACGTGATCGGCTTCCAGCTCACCCAGCCCGAACTCGCCGCCCTCACCGGCGCCGCCGAGACCACCGTCCACAAGGGGCTGCGCGACCTGCGGGACGAGGGGCTGCTCAGTACCGGATACCGCACGACCACCGTCCACGACCTCGCCCGGCTCGCCCGCGTCGCCGAACTCGCCGAGCCCGTGGTGCCGCCCGCCCCGCGCCGGCCCCGCGGATCAGCCGAAGAGCGGCCGTAGCAGCAGGCAGAGCCCCGCGGCGGTTCCCATCACCGCGGTGCAGACCACGGCCGCCGTCACGCAGCGGTACTTCCGCAGCGCCACCTCGGAAAGGAAGTGGACCATCGCGCGCAACTGCCGCTCGTCCTCGTCGGACGGGGTGGGCGTGGGGGTGGTTCCCGGCTGTGGCGGGTCCGAGGCCGCGGCCAGCGAGACGAAGCTGTAGCCGTTGGGGCCGGTGGGCCGCCAGACGCGCGGCCGGAGCGCCAGGGCGAGCGAGACCGCGCCGCCGAAGAGGCCGCAGGCGAAGAGGACGAGCAGCGCCCCCGCCGTCCAGCCGAGCGGGCCGCCGCGCCGCCAGCCGTCGAGCGCCGCCTCGCTCCACGCGCCCGCCGTTCCCACCAGGGCCGCCTGCGCGGCGGAGAGGATGCCGGCCTTGGTGTCGGCGTGCTGGTGCGCCGCCTGCAGGACGGGCAGCATCGTGCGCGGGGCGCGCGCGGGCGCGCCCTCGGTGGGAACGGGCGCCGGTGCGGTCTCCGAGGGGGCGGGTGTCGTCGCCGTCTCGGAGGGAGCGGATGCCGGTGCGGTCCCGGAGGGTGCGGGTGTCGGCGCGGTCTCGGCGGTCGGGGCGGATGTCACGGGACCTCCAGGCGGCTCGAACGGACTTCCATTGAGCCGCCGCCGCGCCGGACGGACCAGGCACTTCTACGGGATCGGGCCACTCGGCGAGATCCCGTACTTCCACGGGGTGCGGTCCCCCGCCCGGGTGTACGACTGGCAGGGCGACCGGTGCTCCACGGGGGTGGGCAGCGGTCCGGGAGCGGCATGCCGTGCCATCTCACACCGCGCAACTCTTCTTTTTCGCAAGTGAGTTGGTGGTACGGCATGCTGTCCCTCCCGATGTGACGGACGAGGAGGACGGGATGTCCGTAGGTGCGATGGGCGTGTTCGACAGGCGGCTCCTGCTGGCCGTCGACGCGCGGGGATACGGCAGCGTGGACACCGCGCGACAGCGCGGGATCCAGACGGCACTGCCCCGGCTCCTCTCCGAGGCTGCCGAGGCGGCGGGGCTCGACCGCGCCTCCTGGGTGCGGCAGGCCGCCGGGGACTCCGAGTTCGCCGTGCTGCCGACCGGTTCCGACGAACAGGCGCTCGTCGAGCCGTTCATGCGCCGGCTGGACGCCGGGTTGCGCGCCCACAACCGCGACCGGGTGCCCGGCGCGCGGCTCGCGCTGCGCGCCGCCGTGCACTTCGGTCCGGCCTCCGAGGCCCCCAGCGGGTTCGCGGGCCCGGGTCCCGTCGAGATCTCCCGCATCCTGGAGAGCGACCCGCTGCGCCGGGCCCTCGCCGCGGCCCCCGACGCCGCGCTCGCCGTCGCGCTGACCGCGCCGGTCTTCACGGAGCTCGTCGCCCAGGGGTACACCAACTTCCGGCCGGAGGAGTTCCGCGAGGTCGTCGTCGAGAAGAAGGAGTACCGGGGCCGGGCCTGGCTGTGGGTGCCCGGGTACGACGTCCACGCGCTGGACCTGGGGAATCCGGAGCCGGGTGTCGGTTCCGGGGCCGGTGTCGGTGCCAGTGCTGGGGCCGGTGCCGGTCACGGGCCCGTTCCGGGCTCCGGCGGGCCCGCCGCGCAGGCAGCCGGTCCCGCCGCGCAGACGGCCGAACCCGCCGCGCGCGCAGCCGAATCCGCCGCGTCGGCGGCCGAGCCCGCCGCGCAGACCGCGCCCGCGCCGCAGGCCGAGCCCGTCAGGAGCGGAGGCGATTCCGTCTCCACCCATTTGTACGGAACCGTCATCAACGGGAACGTCGTCTTCGGCATCTCCAAGTGATCCGTGTGGGCGAGGGGACGGGGGTGCGCGCGTGAGGTCCACGGACCGGCCGGCGGAGGGGCACGGGAGCGGGGAGGGAGGAGAGGACATGGCCGACGGGATCCGGCAGCCGGCGGGCGAGGACGACGGCCCCCGCCCGGGCCCCGAGGCCTCCGCGCCTCCGTCCCCCTCCGACGGCGACTACCGCGTCTACAACAACTTCTACGGCCCCCAGTACCACGGGCGCGCCCACTTCGGCATCGCCACCGCCACCGAGCGGTCCGGGCGGGCCCGGGCCACCGGTCTCCTCGACGGCGACGAGGTCGACGCGCTGCTGCGCTCGTACATCCGCCCCGACTGCTTCGACGGCGCGGCCCGCGAGCTGTCCCGTACCGGCGTCGTCGTGCTGACCGGGCCCCGGGGCACGGGCAAGCGCTCCGGCGCGGTCGCCCTGCTCCGCGAGACGGTCGGGCCCTCCGCCGACTACGTGGTGCTCTCGCCCGACATCGGCCTCGACCAGCTCGCGGAGCGCACCTTCGAGGCGGGCGTCGGGTACGTCGTCCTCGACCGCACCGGGGCCGCCGGCACCGCGGGAGACGCCGCCGAGCCGTCCGCGGACTTCTCCTGGCGCCGGGTCCGCGACCAACTGCGCAGCCACCGCGCCCACCTGGTGATCACCACCGTGCACGCCGTGTCCGGGCGCGCCCCGGAGGCGGTGCGCCACCTGCCGTGGCGGCCCCCGGCCCTCGACAAGGTGGTACGGGCCCGGCTGGTCCAGGCCCGTGCCCCCCGGGAGAGCGTGGAGCGGGCCGTCGCCGGCATCCCGCCCCGCTGTCCGATCGCGGTCGTCGCCGAGGCGGCGCAGCGGATCGCGGCGGGCGCCGACCCCGACCAGGTGTGGAAGGAGCACAGCGGCGCCGCGCCGCAGGCGGTCCACGAGTGGTTCGGCGCCGACGAGGGGCGGAGCCTGCGGGAGATCGCCGAAGTCACCACCCTCGCCTTCGCCCCCGGCGTCGGACGGCGCGCCTTCGAGTCGCTCCAGGACACCCTGGAACGGCTCCTCGAACCGGTGTACTTCACACCGGAGGACGGGCCGGCGTCCTCCGGCCCCGCCGCCCCCGACACCGCCGAGCGGTCCGCCGCCCCCGACGGGCGGGACCGGCGGCCGGCCCGGCGCGCCCGGCCGGCGGACCGGCGCCGCTCGCTCGCCCGCAACCCCCTGATCACCACCGAGATGCAGGTCTACGGGGCGACCACCCGGGAGGTCATGGTCTTCGCCGACGTCGAGCTGCGCCGCTGGGTGCTCCAGGAGCTGTGGCGCGACCACCCCATCGAGTACTGGGACGCGGTCCGGCAGTGGCTGGACGTGGTCGTCGGCGCCGACCCCGACCCCGTCCTCCAGCACTCCATCGCCTCCGGGCTCACGCTGCTCGGCCACACCGCCTTCGACGAGGTCGTGCAGAGCTACCTCGACCCGTGGGCGCGCGGGAGGAGCGGCCGGACCGGACAGACCATCGCGGCGTACGTGCTGTGGTACATGTGCCTGGACGAGACGCAGGCGGCCGCGGCGCTCACCCTGGTCCGCACCTGGGCGCAGTCCACCCATCCCACCCTGCGGGGCACCGCGCTCGTGGCCTTCGGCGGCCAGCTCGGCGCCACCTTCCCCACCGACGCGGTGAAGTGGCTCTGGGCGGTGCTCCGCAGCGGCGTGCTCGACAAGCACGAGGAGCGCGCGTCCGGACTGCGGGCGTGGGCGCAGCTCTTCCTGACGCTCGTCGACTGTCAGGAGGACGCCGGCATCGTGCTCGACGCCCTGGCGCACCGGATCAGGAAGGAGCAGCGCACCCGGGCCGCCGCCTACTCGGCGACGGGCCTGCTCGCCCTCGAAACCGTCCTGTACGTCTTCGGCGCCACCGAGCGGCTCTCGGGCCGCCCCGCCGTCGCCCGCTACGTCGCCGACCGGCCCGAGGAGACCGAGGTCGTCGCCGAACTGTGGGCGGCCGCCCTCCGCTACCGGCCGCTGCGCCGGAGCGCCCTCTCCGCCCTGCTCGCCACGGTCGGCGCCCTGCCCGCCGTGGCCTCCGACCCCACCGCGGTGGCCACACGACTCGGTCGTGCCCTCGCCGCCGCGCTTCCGCCGGTTGAACTCCCCTTGTTAGCTAGTGAGCTGGGTCAACTCGCGGTTTCCCGTCACGCCCGCGCCGCGCGACCCGAGCACGTCGCGGTCCTGCTCGGCGCCCTGAACAGTGTGAAGGACAGCCACCCACGATGACCACGATCCACAGGACCTATCCGCTGGTCGAGGAACGCGTGCTCGCCCCCGCGCCCCGCACCGGACGCCACTTCTGGAACCGGCCGGCCCGTTCCCACGACGAGCTGCCCCGCGTCGCCGCCCACCAGGTGCTCGTCTACCGCACCGGCGACCAGTACCTCACGGACCACGGCGTCCGCGGACCCGAGGACGAGGCGGTCCTGAGCGCCGGCTCGGTCACGGTCGTCGACTGCCGCACCGCCGTGCCCGTCACCGTCGGCACCGAGGTGCCGTCCGCCGAGACCGACGGCTTCACCGTCCAGGTCGCCTTCCACTGCACCGTCACCGATCCCGTGGCCGTCGTCCGCGAGGGCGTCACCGACGTGGAGTCCCGGCTCCTCGGCTACCTCCGGGCGCTGCCCGGACTCACCGACGTCACCCAGGAGTGGCCGCTCGGACGCGGCAAGGAGGTGTCCCGGCGGCTCACCGCCCGGCTGACCGCCTACCTGGAGATGGAACCGCCGAGGATCGCCGGGCTCGCCGTCGGCGACCCGTACCTGACGGTCCTCACCCCTGAGGAGTTCGCCGCCCAGCAGCGCCTCGCCGACGAGGAGCGGCGCGAGGCCGAGCAGGACCGCGTGAAGGAGGCGGTGCGCCGCGAGCGGGAGCTGATGGAGCACGAGCGCGAGGCCATGGAGGTGCGGTACCGGCAGGAGATCGAGGACCTGAAGCGGACGTACGCCCAGCGGACCGACGCCGAGGACCAGCACTACAGCCACAAGCTCAAGCGCAGGGAGAACGAGTTCTCCCGCGTCGAGGCGATCAAGGACCTCGACGACTTCGGCACCGACGCGGACAACGCCGACGTCCTCGCCCGGAGCAGGGGGGAGATCTCCTACTCGGAGCTGGCCGACCGGCAGCGCGAGGCCGACCGGGCACGGCGCGACCGGCAGCGCGAGGACGAGGAGCGCCACTGGGAGTACGCCGACCGGCGCCGCCGCGCCGAACAGGAGGACCTCCGCTACAGCCTGGACCGGGACGACCGGCACCGGGAGGTCGACCGCCAGGACCGGCGCGCCGAGCTCGACGCCGCCCGGGAGGAGCAGCGCGAGCGCCGGGCCGAGGACCGCGAGGACAGGCGGCGGCAGCGCGCCGAGCGGCGCGAGGACGTGCTGGCCGAGCGCGCCGAGCGGCGTCACCAGGCCGAGCGGCGCGCCGGCATCAACCAGGAGCTGGGCCGGCAGATGATCAACCGCGGCCTCCTCGACAACGCGCCGATCGACGCCCGCGCCTTCGTCGAGCGCCTCAGCTCCGGCCAGGGCCTCATCGACGAGGAGCCGCGCCCCGACGCCGGGCAGGTGGCCGCGGCCGCCGCGCCGCCGCAGCTGGGGGAGGGCGACGGCGAGCCGTACGGGAAGGAGGAGTGGAAGGAGCGGGAGAAGGAGGAGGAGCGGGGGAGGAAGGGGGGATCCGGCCGGGAGGACGCCGCCCCGCGCGACGGACGCCGTGACGACCCGTACGACGAGGAGCGGTACGAGGGCGGTCGGTACGACGACGAGCGGTACCGGGGCGGTCGGTACGAGGAGCGGCGCCGCGACGGCTACGACCGCGCCGGCCGTGCCGCGGCCGAAGGGGAGCGCGACCGGGGCCGGGGGTACGACGGGGAGCGGGAGTACGACCGGGGCCGGGGTGCCGGTCCCGACGAAGCCGACGGCTCCGCCCGCCTCCTGACGGCCGACGACGACCTCGGTGAAGCGGGGAGGGAGGAGCGTGGCCGCTGACACCCCCGTACGCCCGCCCGAGGAGGACTACGACGCGTGGGCGGCCGAGACCGGTCCCGCCCGCCGTCCCCGGGGCGGCCGGCCTGCCGGCCGCGGCCCCGCCGTGTTCCTGCGCCGGCTGATCGGCATACGCGAGGAGATCCTCGACCGCGAGAGCGCCGAGCGCGCCCGCTACACCTGGTACGGCGCCATCGTCCTCAACACCGCGCTGCTCGGCGGGGCCTCCATGGCCATGGCGATCGGCACGATCCGGGAGGGCACGCCGGCCGTGGTGGCGATCCTCGTCGGCGTCGTCTGGGCGTGGATCGTCCTCGCCCTGGACAGCTGGCTGGTCTCCAGCACCCACGGCTACACCGGCGGACGGGCGGTCCGCATGCTGGTGCCGCGCCTGTTCCTCTCCGTGGTGCTCGGGCTCACCATCGCCGAACCGCTGCTGTTCCAGGTCTTCGACCGGGAGATACGCCAGGAGATGGCGATCGGCAGGGAGCGGGACCTCGCCGACTTCCGGGGAGGCCTCACCGCCTGCAACCCCCCGGACGGCAAGGACACGACGAACCGCGCGGAGTGCGGCGGGTTCCACCTCACGGTGAAGGGCGCGCCGGCCTCGATCAGGGCGGACATCGCCGACAACACCGCCGCCGTCGCCCGCCTCGACGGGCAGATCAAGACGTACAACGACGCCCTCGACAAGAAGCTGACCACGGAACGCTACGAGTGCGCCGAGGAGCGGTGGATCCGGCGCGGCAACGGCCGGGACACCACCGAGACCTGCGAGCGCGCCCGCGCCGACACCACCGCGTACCGGCGGGCGGGCAAGATCACCGAGTACGAGGCGAAGCGGGCCGAGCTCGTCGCCAAGGGCGACGTCCTGTCCGGGCAACTGGTCGCCACCGGCACCGACTACCGCGCCGACGTCAAGAAGGCGATCGACGCGAAGGTCGCCGAGCGGCAGGCGTCCCAGCAGCACGACGGACTGCTCCTGCGCGCCGACGCGCTGTCCGCGGTGGCCTGGTCCGACGGGTTCGCGCTCTTCGTGATGTTCCTGCTGCACGCCGTGCTGCTCCTGGTCGACGCCATGCCGGTCCTCGCCAAGCTGATGAGCGGCCCGTCCGAGTACGACCGCAGGCTCGGCGAACGGCGCGAGGCCAACCAGCGCATCCACCTGGAGGACCAGGACGTGCAGCGCCAGGTCGCCTCCATCGACCACGAGGTCCGGCGCTACGCGGCCGAGGTGCGCGCCGAGGAGGACAAGGCCCGGCTGGGCCACGCCCGCTACAAGGCGCGGGCCGAGCACGCCCGCACGGTCCGGGAGGAACTCGACGCCCGCACCGCCAGGCTCCTGGGCGAGTGACGGCCGACGGTCGACCGCCGTCGGCCGTCTGAGGCACGGGTACGGGCAGAGGCCGGGGGGCGCGACGGCGCCTCCCGGCACACCCGTGCCATGCACCTTCGTGACACCCGGCGAGCGGTGACGGGCGTTCCGGGCCGCGTGAAGCCGGGTTCCGACGCCGGCCGGGGGGGGCGGGGGGGAGGAGGCACTGCCCCCCGGCGCGGCCCGGAGGACCCCGGCTCGCAGTCCCGCGAAACTGCTGCGCCTCCTGGCCCGTGGCCACACGGACGGGGCCGCTGCCCGCCGCCCGGGCATCTCCCCGCGCGGCGAGCGGCACCTGATCTCGGAACTCATGGAGAAGCCGGACGCCCGCAGCCGCTTCCAGCTCGGCCGGCGCGCCGTCGGGAACGGGTACGTCCGAGGCGCGGCCCTCCGGACCCGGGGTCCGTACCCCCCCCCGCCCACCCCCGCGATCACCGGCCGGACCACCGTGCGCCCCTGTGGGAAACACCACGTCCGGATTCGGCCGACGCGGGCGGTACGGGGCAACTCCGCGTCGCGGACGACCCTCTTCCCCCACGTATCCTCGACTGCCGGGGAAGACGGGGGTGCGTGATCGCGGAGGTGTGAAGGTGGAGTTCCGGCTGCTCGGCTCCGTTGCGATGGTGACGGAGGAGGGCGACGTCGCCCTGGGACCCGCCAAGCGGTCCAGCCTTCTCGCCATGCTCCTGCTGCGCCCCAACAGCGCGGTGAACGTAGGACAGTTGACCGACGCCCTCTGGGAGGAGGAGCCGCCCACCCACGCCAGGACCGTGCTCCAGGGGCACGTCTCGCGGCTGCGGGCCCTCCTCGCCGAGCACGGGGCCGAGGCGTACGGGGTCGAGCTCGCCACCCAGGGCTCCGCGTACGTGCTGCGGATGCCGGAGTCGCTGGTGGACGTGCACCGGTTCGAGGAGCTGGTGGGGCTCGCCGGGGTGCAGCGGCAGCCCGCCGACGCGGTCCGGATGCTGCGGGAGGCACTGTCGTACTGGCAGGGCCCCGCGCTCACCGGCACCGTCCACAGCCGGCCCCTGGAGGCCGCCGCCACCGGTCTCGAAGAGCTGCGGCTCGCCTCCGTGGAGGCGCTGGCGCAGGCGTACGGGCAGCTCGGCGAGCACGCCAGGGCCGCCGCCGTGCTGCGGACCGAGGCCGTCGCCCACCCCCTGCGCGAGTCCCTCGCGGCCGCCCTGATGCTGGCCCTCGGCCGTTCCGGCCGCCAGTCCGACGCGATCGACTGGTACCACCGGACCCGGCGGCTGCTCGCCGAGGAGCTGGGCGTCGACCCCGGCGAGACGCTGAGCGAGGCGTACGCGACGCTGCTGCGCGCCGCGGAGCCCGCCCCCGCGGCCCGCCCCGTCGCCCCGCCCGCCGAGGTCCCGGCCCCCGAGGGCCTGCCCCGGCCGCCGCGCGGCTTCACCGGACGCGGCGCCGAGCTGGCCGCGCTCGACCGGGCGGTCCGGGGCGGGGACGGGCCCGTCTGCCTCGTCACCGGGCCGGCGGGCGTCGGCAAGACCGCCTTCGCCGTCCACTGGGCGTACGAGCGGCGCGCCGGCTTCCCCGACGGGCGGCTCTTCGCCGACCTGAAGGGCTTCAGCGAGACCCCCGCGCCCGAGACCGCCGCCGTCCTGCGCGAGTTCCTGCTCGCGCTCGGCGTCCCGGACCGGCGGATCCCGGAGAGCGTCGAGGCGCGGGGCGCCCTCTTCCGTTCCCTCACCGCCGAGCGCAGGCTGCTCGTCGTCCTCGACAACGCCCGCTCCTCCGGGCAGGTCAGACCGCTGCTGCCCGGCGGCGACCACTGCGCGACCCTGGTCACCAGCCGCGACCGGCTCGGCGGTCTGATCGCCTCCGACGCCGCCCGGCCGGTGCCGCTCGGCCACCTGCCGGAGGCCGACGCCGCCGCCCTGCTCGCCACCGTCCTCGGCGAGGACCGGATCGCGGCCGAGCCCGCCGCCGCGGCGCGGCTCGCCGGACTCTGCGACGGGCTGCCGCTCGCGCTGCGGGTGACGGCGGCCCGGCTCGCCGAGCGGCCGGCCTGGACCCTCGGCGCGATGGTCGGCGAGCTCGCCGACGAGCAGGGCAGGCTGACCCTCCTCGACGTCGAGGACCGGGGCGTCTCCGCCGCCCTTCGCCTCACCGTGCAGCAGCTGCCCGACTCCGCCGCCCGCACGTTCCGCGCGCTCGGCCTGCACACCGGCGCCGACCTGGACCGGTTCGCGGCGGGCGCGCTCGCCGGGACCTCGCCCGCGCAGGCCTCCGCCGACCTGGACCGGCTCGCCGCCGCGCACCTGCTCACCGAGGCCGTCCCCGGCCGCTGGACCCCGCACGACCTCGTCCGCCTCTACGCCCGCCACCTCGCCCCGCGGGCCGACCCCGAGGGGCTGCCCCGCCTCCTCGACCACTACCTCTACACCGGGCTCGCGGCCGACGCCGCCGCCGAGCCGGGCTCCCAGCCCTGCTACGCGCTGCCCGCCGACGCCCGCCGCCCCGCCGCCACGCGGGAGTTCGAGGACCGCACGGCGGCCCTCGACTGGTACGTGGCCGAGCGCGCCGCCCTGGAGGGCGCGGTCACCGCCGCGGCCGCCCTCGGCCTGCACGACCGGGCCTGGCGGCTCGCCCTGGTCCAGTGGCCGCTGATGCTCATGCGGATCGGGGACGGCTGGACCCCGCTCCTGGAGGCCGGGCTCGCCTCCGCCGAGCGGGTCGGCGACGCCGACGCGCAGTCCCGCACCAGGGCGCTGCTCGGCTGGATCCTGCACGCGGAGGGCCGGAACGCCGAGGCGCTCGTCCACCTGGAGAAGGCGCCCGGTCTGGCCGCCCGCGCGGGCGACGCGGTCAGCGAGGCCATCGCCCACGTCAACCACGCCGCCGTCCTGGACGCCGTCGGGAAGCACGAGCGGGCCGGCCTGCTCATGCTGCACGCGGTCTCGCTCGCCGACCGCACCAACCACCCCTCCACCCAGGTCCTCACCCTCCAGCACCTGGCGGGCCACTGCCTGAAGGCGCAGGAGTACGAGGCGGCGCTCGCGCACACCCTGCGCGCGGAGGAACTCGCCGCCCCCGACGCGGTGGTCGTGCGGGCCCAGCTCCAGATCGTCCGGGGCGAGGCGCTGGCCGGGATCGGACGCCTCGAAGAAGCCACCGACCAGCTGGAACGCGCGATCGTGGCCTCCGAGAAGGCCGGCTTCCCCGAGGGATCGGCGCGCGCCGCCGCCCGCCTTTCGCGCCTGTCAGCCGATCGTTAGCGGCACGTAAGCGGGACGGCAGTACGGGACGGAAAGCTGGATACAGCACCGATCGACGAACCGGTGCGTACGCACCGAAAGGGTGCACCGGCGCGCGGGTACCGCACGCGCGCCGACCGACCGCTTCCCGGGGGAGAACCACCGTGCGCCACCACCGCAAGAGCACCGTCCTGGCCGCCGCCGCCATCGCCGCCCTGTCGCTGGGCCTGACCGCCTGCGGCGGCTCCGACACCGGGGCCAAGGACGCCGGGAGCGCGAGCTCCGCCCCGCAGGCCGCCGCCGGCACGGGCGACGGCACGACCCCCGCCGAAAGCGGCTCGGGCTCCGCCGGCGGCTCGACCGCCACGACCGGCGGCGCCACCGCCGGCGGTTCCGCGACCGGCGGCGCCACGGCCGGTGGCTCCACGGGCGGCGGCAAGGGCACGACCGCCTCCGCCGCGTCCACCGGCTCCACCACCGGCGGCAAGACCGCCGCCAAGGCCCCGGCCTGCGCCTACGGCGACGTCGAGGTGACGGCGGAGAAGGCGGACGAGGTGCCGACCGAGCACGTCGTCCTCACCGCCACCAACGTCTCCGGCCGCGCCTGCACCCTGCTGAAGCACCCGCTGCTCGCCTTCGGCCCGATCCAGACGGCCAAGGACATCCCGGCCGTGGCGAAGAGCAGGCCTGCCGCTCCGGTCGTGGTGAAGAACGGCGAGTCCGCGTACGCCAACGTGCGGATCTCCCTCGGCGGCGTCCACGAGGACAACAAGGTGGTGAAGGAGTTCACCGTGAACCTCTTCGCCTCCGACGGCCCGGCCGAGGGCAGCGTCGTGGTCAAGGCCCCGGCCGGCGGCCTCGCGGTCGACGAGGCCGCCGCGAAGACGGGCTACTGGACGTACGAACTGCGCAACGGCGCCGACGAGTTCTGATCGGTACGAGTTCCGACCGGTACGGGGCGGTCGGGGCCGTCACGGGTCAGGGGCTCCCTCAGGGCGCCAGGCCCGTCTTCGCCCCCGCCCCGCACAGCGGCACCACCGTGAGGCCGGGGCGCGGCGGGGCCGCGTCCACCGCCGCCCAGCAGGCCGTGCCGGTGGCCTCCACGAAGAGACCGCGCCGCGCCAGGTCCCGCTGGGCGGCGCGGATCCGTTCCTCCGGCACCGTCAGGAACGTGCCGCCCGTCGCCCGTACCGCCCGCAGGATCTGCCGGGCCCGGGGCGGCGCCGGGATCGCGATGCCCTCGGCGAGGGTGGGACGGACCGCGGCGGGCCCGGCGATGTCGTCCGCGCCCGCGTGGAACGCCTCGGCCAGCGGGGACACGGCCTCCGCCTGCACGGCGACGAGCGCGGGCCGGGTGTCCACGAGCCCGTGGCGGTGCAGCTCGTCGAGGGCGAGGGCGGCGCCGAGGAGCAGGGTGCCGTTGCCGACGGGGACGACGATCGTGTCGGGCAGCCGCCCGCCGAGCTCCTCCCACAGCTCGTACACATAGGTCTTGGTGCCCTGGGTGAAGTACGGGTTGTACACGTGGGAGGCGTAGAAGGTGCCGGGCTCGTCGGCGGCCTCCCGGGCCGCGCGGGCCGTGGCCTCGCGGTCGCCGGGCACCTCGACCACCTCGGCGCCGTGCGCCCGGATCTGCTCCAGCTTCTTCGGGGAGGTGCCCCCGGGGACGTACACGCGGCAGTCGAGTCCGGCCCGCGCGCAGTACGCGGCGGCGGCCGTGCCCGCGTTCCCGCTGCTGTCGGCCACGACCCGGTCGAGGCCGCCGGCGCGCGCCAGGCGCAGGGCGTGCGCGGCGAGCACCACCGCGCCCCGGTCCTTGAACGACAGGGTCGGCATGAGGAAGTCGAGCTTGGCCGAAACCGATCCCGAGGCCGACTCCTTGAGCGGGACGAGGGGCGTCCGGCCCTCCCCGAGGGTCACCTCGGGCGCGCACGGCATCGGAGGCAGCGCCTCCGCGTAACGCCACAATGAATTCACACGTGACGCGAGTGACGGGAGGGAGACCGGTGTGCTCGCGAAGTCGAGGTCCCACGGGCCGCGGCACTTCGGACAACGCCAGGTGAGCGCGGACACGGGCGAGGAAACGAGGCACCGGGGGCACGTGTAGGCGGTCATGGGACCCAGGATGGCAGCCGTGTGGCGCGGACGTTACGGGGCGCCGAGCACCCTTGTGCGATTCCTATGGATCCGCCAACCTTTCGCTCGACAGCCGGACATGCGAAACGGCGCGGACACCTCATGTCTTCTTGTCATGTCCCTGTCGTACCCCCACAGCAGCGCACCACCAATGAGGAGGACCCCTCACATGTCAGTGATGCGTGACTCGCGTCGCAGAATCGCCGCCGCCGCCGTCGTGGCCGCCGCACTGGGCCTCGGCTCGCTCTCCGCCCTCCCGGCCACCGCCGCCCCGGCCGCCCCGGAAGGCGTCATCGAGAACGCCGGAGCCGCGGACACCGTCCCGGGCAGCTACATCGTCACCCTCGACGAGTCCGCCCCGGCGGAGACCGCGAAGGGCCGCGCGATCCCCGCCAGGTTCGGCGCGAAGATCAAGCGCACGTACACCTCGGCGGTCAACGGCTACGCGATCGAGCTCTCCGAGGCGCAGGCGAAGAAGCTCGCGGCGGACCCGGCCGTCAAGTCGGTCGTCCAGGACCGCGTCTTCACCATCGACGCGACGCAGCCCTCCCCGCCGTCCTGGGGCCTCGACCGGATCGACCAGAAGGCCCTCCCGCTGAACCAGAGCTACACCTACCCGGACGCGGCGGGCCAGGGCGTCACGGCGTACGTCATCGACACCGGTGTCCGCATCAGCCACGGCGACTTCGGCGGCCGCGCCTTCAACGGCTTCGACGCCGTCGACAACGACAACGTGTCCCAGGACGGCCACGGCCACGGCACCCACGTGGCCGGCACCGTCGCGGGCACCTCGTACGGCGTCGCCAAGAAGGCGAAGATCGTCGGCGTCCGCGTCCTCAACAACCAGGGCTCCGGCACCACCGCCCAGGTCGTCGCCGGCATCGACTGGGTGACGCAGAACGCCGTCAAGCCGGCCGTCGCCAACATGAGCCTCGGCGGCGGCGTCGACAGCGTCCTCGACGAGGCCGTCCGCAGGTCGATCGCCTCCGGCGTCACCTACGCGGTCGCGGCGGGCAACGACGGCGCCAACGCCTCCAACTACTCGCCGGCGCGCGTCGCGGAGGCCATCACGGTCGGCGCCACGACGAACACCGACGCCCGCGCCAGCTACTCCAACTACGGCTCGATCCTGGACATCTTCGCGCCGGGCTCCTCCATCACCTCGTCCTGGAACACCAGCGACTCGGCCACCAACACCATCTCCGGCACGTCGATGGCGACCCCGCACGTCGCCGGCGCCGCCGCGCTCTACCTCGCCGCCAACCCGACGGCCACCCCGGCCCAGGTCTCCACGGCCCTGACGACCGCCGCCACCCCGAACGTCGTCACCAACCCGGGCTCCGGCTCCCCGAACCGGCTCCTGTACGTCGGTGACGGCGGCACCACCCCGCCGCCCGGCAAGAACTTCGAGAACGCTACGGACTACGCCGTCGCCGACAACGCGACCGTCGAGTCCCCGATCGCCGTCACCGGCGTCACCGGCAACGCCCCCGCCGCCCTCAAGGTGCCGGTGAACATCGTCCACACCTACATCGGCGACCTCCAGGTCCAGCTGATCGCCCCCGACGGCTCGGCGTACACGCTGAAGGCCTTCGGCACCGGCGGCAGCACGGACAACATCAACACCACGTACACCGTGAACGCCTCCTCGGAGGTCGCCAACGGCACCTGGAAGCTGCGGGTCACGGACAACGCGACCTACGACACCGGCAAGATCGACTCCTGGGGCCTGCAGTTCTGACCCGGGCACCCGGGCTCCGCGAGCCCTGAACGACGAGGGGCGGTCGCCTGCGGGCGGCCGCCCCTCCGGCCGTGCGGCGGCCCTCCTCTCCGGCGTACGCACACACACGACTCCGCCCCGCGCGCGTGCGGCTCCGCGACGAGAACGCGCGCGACGGCGCGCCGTCCGACCGCGTACGATGCGCGCTCGTTCGCCTGTTCGCACCACCGCCCCGCAGGAGCACCCACCCGTGGACCCGACCCAGCCGGCCCCGCCGCCCACGCCGCCCCCCGGGGGCCCGCAGCCGCAGGGGTGGACCGCCCCGGGGCCGTACACCTCCCCGGGAATGCCCTACGCGGCCGGCCCCTACGGCCCGCCCGGCGGCCCCGGTCCCTACGGGCGGCCCGCGCGGTCCACCAACGGACTCGCCGTCGCCTCCCTCGTCTCCGGCATCGTCTGCTGCCTCCCGCCCCTCGGCCTGATCCTGGGCCTCGTCGCCCTCCCGCAGATCAGGAAGAAGGACCAGGCGGGCAGGCCGCTCGCGATCACGGGCATGGTGTTCTCCGCCGTCAGCTGCCTGCTCCTCGTGATCGGACTTGTGACCGGCGGCTTCTCCTCGGCGTGGAACGGCTTCAAGGAGGGCGTCGACGAGGCCTCCCGCTCGAAGTCCCCGTTCTCGCTGCGCACCGGCCAGTGCTTCGACGACCGCAGCAAGTCGGCGGAGTACGCGACGGAGGTCACCGTCGTCGACTGCGCGAGCCCGCACGACGGCGAGGTCACCGGCGGCTTCAAGGTCACGGGCTTCACCACGTGGCCCGGCGAGGACGCGATCGACGCGATCGCGGAGAAGCGCTGCGAGACGGTCAACCTCGCGTACGCGATGGACACCTGGGCGGTCCCCGAGGACGTCTGGCTCTTCTACTACCTGCCCAGCAGCCAGAGCTGGAAGCTCGGCGACCGGACCGTGATCTGCGCGCTCGCCGCCGAGAAGAAGCGGTTCAGCGGCTCGGTGCGCTCCGACGCCACCACCCTGAGCGGCGACCAGACGCACTTCCTGAAGTCCGTGAACCCGATCGAGGCGGCCCTCTACCGGGAGCCGGAGGAGGACCCCGAAGAGGCCCTCGCGGCCAACAAGGCCTGGGCCGGCGAGGTCCTGGCGGCGATCGACGGCGCGCACGGGAGCCTCGGGAAACACTACTGGCCCGGCGCCTCCACGGAGCCGGTCGCCGCGCTCCGGAAGGACCTCGCCGCGGCCTCGAAGCAGTGGCGCGCGCTGGCGACGGCGGCCGACTCCGACGCGTACTGGGAGGTGTACGAGACGGCCTACGAGGTCCTGCCCGACGGGGCGAAGGCGCGGGGCGCGCTCGGGCTGACGGACGCCCCGCCGGAGGGCGTGGGCACCTCGGCCTGAGGCGCCGCCCGCCCTCCCGTGTCCGGCCGCCGCCCGGCGGCCGGACACGGGAGCGGGGGTCAGCGCCGGTTCAGGCCCCGGTCGATGGCGGTGATCAGCTCGCCGTCCGGGGTGTCCCCGTCGAGGGACCAGACCATCGCGCCGGCGAGCCCGTTCTGCCGGACGTAGGCGGCCTTGGTGCGCAGCACGGTGGGGTCGTCGTAGGTCCACAGGGTGGTGCCGTCGAAGAGCCAGGCGTGCCCGTTCCGCTCGCCCCGGTGGAGCTTGTACGTCCCCGACTCCGCCAGCCGCTTCAGGAACTTGTAGTCCTCGGAGCCCGCCGTCCAGGTGGCGGGGGCGGGGCCGGCCGCGGGCTTGCCGAGGCCGTTGCCGCCGCCGGTGACCCCGGTCCAGCCCTGCCCGTAGAAGGGCATGCCGACCACGAGCTTGCGGGCGGGGGCGCCGCGCCGCAGCCAGGCCTTGACCGTCTGGTCGACGCTGAAGTCGTCCTTCGCGTACAGCGCGGACTGCTGGCCGGTCTTCGGCTCGCCGGAGACGTGGAAGTCGTAGCCCTGGAGGTTCACGAAGTCGAAGTCCCGCATGATCTTCGCGACCTCGAAGCCCGCGTCGATCTTGGCGGGGGCGGTGGGCACGTACGCGCTCAGCTCGTAGTGCTTCCGCTTCTTCAGGGAGCGCCCGTAGGCGTCGAGCTGGACGCGGAACTCCCGTACGAGCTTGGTGAAGTTGGGCTTGTCCTCGGGGCGGATCACGTTCCCCGGGGCGCCGTCCGAGCCCGGCCACTCCCAGTCGAGGTCGATGCCGTCGAAGATCCCGGCGGCCGCCCCGGCGCCGCCGCGGGCGCCGTCGACGGGCAGGTTCCCCTTGACGTACGTGTCGATGCAGGAGGCCACGAGGGCCTTGCGGCCGGCGTCCGTGCGCACCGCGTCGGAGAAGTGCGCGGAGCCGCTCCAGCCGCCCAGCGAGATCATGACCTTGAGCCCGGGGTGCTTCGCCTTCAGCTCGCGCAGCTCGTTGAAGTTCCCGGCCAGGCGCTGGTCGGCGGTGTCGCCGACGCCGTCCACGGAGTTCGCGGCGTCGACGGGGCGCACGTAGTCGGCCCACGGGTCGGAGCCGGGGGCGTTGCCCATGAGGCACTTCCCGTCCGGGCCGATCACGCCGAAGGCGTAGTTGATGTGGCTGAGCTTGGCGGCCGTGCCGCTCGTCTCCAGGTCCTTGACCTGGAAGTTCCTTCCGTAGATGCCCCATTGGGTGAAGTAGCCGATCCGCTTCAGGGCCTGCCCGTGGGCGGGCTCGTGGGCGGACCCGTGCGGGGCCTGGTGCGCGTCGGCGGCGGGGGCCAGGGTGGCGAGGAGGCCGAGGGTGACGGCGGTGGCCGCACCGAAGGTCAGCTTGGACATGGCTCTGGGACGCATGGGCTCGTTCCTGTGCGAGGCGGGATGGAGCGTGCGGGTGGAGCGCGTGCGGGTGGAGGGTGCGGGGACGGGCGTGCGGAGGGCTGATGCGCGAGGGGCGCAGGGAGGAAGTTATTGGTCTGTACCAATACGGGTCAAGAGATGCGCACGCATCCGTCGAGTGGTGACCTCGGGTAATCAAGGTGTACGGCCGGGGCTTCATCACTTCGAGTGAAACTCTGGCCCATGCTTGCGGCCCGCGACCCACGGTTGTCACGCTGTAGCTGAAAGTCAACCTGAGGGGAGTGTCCAGTGACGTTCGGTGAGCAGCCCGCCTACCTGCGCGTGGCTAGCGATCTGCGGGAGAAGATCGCCAACGGCTCGCTTCCGCCCCATACCCGTCTCCCCTCGCAGGCACGCATCCGCGAGGAGTACGGGGTGTCGGACACCGTCGCACTGGAGGCCCGCAAGGTACTGATGGCCGAGGGGCTCGTGGAGGGCCGCTCGGGCTCCGGGACGTACGTCCGGGAGCGCCCGGTGCCGCGCCGGATCGCCCGCTCCGGCTACCGCCCGTCCGCCGGGGCCAGCCCCTTCCGGCAGGAGCAGGCGGCCGAAGGGGCCCGCGGCACCTGGGAGTCGAGCAGCGGGCAGGAGCCCGCGAGCCCGGAGGTGGCCGGGCGGCTCGGCATCGAGCCGGGGGAGCGGGTGATGCGCACGCGGTACGTGTACCGGGACGGCGGCGAGCCCATGATGGTCTCCACCTCCTGGGAGCCCCTCGCCGTCACCGGCCGGACCCCGGTCATGCTGCCTGAGGAGGGCCCTCTGGGCGGCTGCGGGGTCGTCGAGCGGATGGCCGCCATCGACGTCGTCGTGGACAACGTGGTGGAGCAGGTCGGTGCCCGCCCCGGCCTCGCCGAGGAGCTCCTGACGCTCGGCGGGGTCCCCGGCCACGTGGTGATGGTGGTGGAGCGGACCTACTACGCCTCGGGCCGGGCCGTCGAGACCGCCGACGTGGTGGTCCCGGCCGACCGCTACCGGATCGCGTACCACCTGCCGGTGAGGTGACGCGGGGTGGGACCGGACGGCGGGCCTCTCGCCGTCCGTGCCCGTCGCGCATGTCGGCCACCCATGTGCGTCACCCGTGGCCGGTCGGTGCGGGTGTGGTGTGGCGTGGTGTGACGAGGCGTCGGGTCGCGCGGCCCCCGTTTCCCGGGGCCTGACTTCGGCCGCCTTCCATCGGTAACCGGCCGAACCGTGCCTCTTTGTGTAAACCCGTATCCGCTGTGTGAAGGTCAGGCGTAAGCTCCGGCATATGCGGATTGCGGTTTCCCGGAGATCCACGACGACAACCGGACCGGCGGCAGGAGGAGCCCGATGACCGACAGCGGCCCTGTCCTCCCCTGGCTCGTCATTCGGCAGGACGACAACGGCAACCGCTACCGGGTGGGGCGGTACGCGACCGAGGCCGAGGCGCAGAAGGTCGCGGACGGCCTCGACGCCCGGGGCCACAAGCAGCTCTACTGGGTCGAGCGCATCGGCAGTCCCGCCCTCTGAGCCGGCTGCGGACCCCCGTCCCCGGGTCCCGGATACGCTCGCGCCCATGACGGAACGCACCACCGAGACCCACCGCGACGCAGGCCCCGTGGTCGTCGTCGCGGGCGCCCTGTACGACCGGGGGCGCCTGCTCGCCGCGCGGCGCAGCGCCCCCGCCGACCTCGCCGGCCGCTGGGAACTGCCCGGCGGCAAGCTCGAACCGGGCGAGAGTCCGGAGGAGGCCCTGGTCAGGGAGCTCCGGGAGGAGCTCGGCGTGGAGGTCGAACCGGGGGAGCGCATCCCCGGCGAATGGCCGCTGAAGCCCGGTTACGTCCTGCGGGTGTGGACCGCCCGGCTGCTCTCCGGCGAACCGCGCCCCCTGGAGGACCACGACGAACTGCGCTGGCTGGCCCGGCCGGAGGTCGACTCGGTCGACTGGCTCGACCAGGACCGGCCCGCCGTGGCGGAGGCGGCGCTGAGGCTCCCGGAGCGCTGGGGCCCGTGAAGCGACGGGGCTCCCGGTGCGCCCTCCGGCGGGGCGCGCGGCCGGCTCCCTACGCCGTTCGTGCCACCGTGCGCCGGTGACCGCCCCCAGTGGGATAACTTGCCCCGAATGGTGGGTATGTCCTCATTGGTACCTCGCAAGGGGACGTGGGCCTTCCTGCTGACGCACGGCTGGGGAAGTGATCGGGTGTGATCTACACCGACGGCGACCGCGCCGAGTGGAACTTCCCGGCCGAGGCGAACGCCGTGCGCACGGCCCGCCACGCGGTGCGCGAGACCCTGCGCTCCTGGGAGCTCGACGGCCCCCTCGGCGACGTGACCGTCCTGCTGGTCAGCGAGCTGGTGACCAACTCCCTGCGGTACGCCTCGGGCCCCATCGGGGTCCGCCTGGTCCGCGTCCGCTCCGACACCGCCGACCCGGCGCACACGACGGCCCTGCTCGTGGAGGTCTCCGATCCGCTTCCGGATCCGCCGACCGCGAAGGCCCCCGGACCCGACGACGAGGGGGGCCGCGGCCTCGGTCTCGTGGCCTGCACCGCCCGCCGCTGGGGGATCCGCATGGGGGGCGTCGGCAAAACCGTATGGTTCGAGCTGGCTCTCCCTGGTGAGTAAAGAGGGTGGGACGACGATCACCGGTACTCGGCACGGAACGAACGAGACCACCCTGTGATCGTGAACGTCGTGCCGTCCGGGCCTGCCGTAATGAATACTGCGGGCATGGCCGGTCCGGTGCGGTGAGCTGGAGGGGACGGTCGCGTGAGCGAGATACCTGGGACGGCGAGCGGCGGCGTCGTGTGGCAGAGCAGCCCGCCCGGCTCCCTCTACGACTACATCCGGGTGGCCTCCTTCTCGATCGGGCCCGACGGCCTGGTCGAGCAGTGGAGCCGAAGGGCCGTGGACCTCTTCGGAGTCAGCGCGGAGGAGGCCAGGGGCAAGGACCCCGTAGAGGTCTTCGTCCCCGCCGACCTGCGCGAGCGCGGCCACCGGAGGGTCAAGGAGATCCTCGACGGCAAGGAGTGGACGGGCCTCGTCCCGTTCCGCATGCCCGGCGAGGAACAGCCGCACGGCGTGGCCGAGATGTACGTCATGCCGACCGAGACCGAGACCGGGGAACGCGCCGCGCTGTGCATCGTCGTCGACGTGCGCGCCCTCCGCCGCATCGAGACCGACCTCGCCGCCTCCCAGGCGATATTCGGCCAATCCCCCTTCGGCTTCCTCCTCTTCGACACCGACCTCACCGTGCGGCGGGCCAACCGGCGCTTCGCCACCGTCTTCGGCGGCGACGCCGACGACCACCGCGGCCGCACCGTCCACGACTACCTGGGCCGGCCCGAGGCCGAGCGGATGACCACCGCCCTCCGGAAGGTCCTGGAGACCGGCGAGTCCGTCACCGACCTGAGGATCGTCGGTGCCGCCCCCGGCGCCAGGGACCGCCGTCACTGGTCCATCAACCTCTACCGCGTGCACAGCGGCTCCGGCCGCCCGATCGGCGTCGCGGGCCTCGGCATCGACGTCACCCGCCGCCACAACGCGGCCAGGGAGGCCGCCAGCGCCCGCCGCAACCTCGCCCTCCTCAACCAGGCCGGCGCCCGCATCGGCAACTCCCTCGACCTGGAGGCCACCGCCCGCGAGCTCCTCGACGTCGCCGTCCCCGGCTTCTGCGACCTCGCCTCCGTCGACCTCTACCAGGGCCTGCTGACCGGCGACGAGGCGCCGCCGGGCCGCTGGGGCAGCTCCCACGACGTCGGCTACGGGGCCGGCAGCGCCGAACTGCGCCGGGTCGCCTTCGCCAGCGCCGTCTCCGACACCCCCCGCAGAACCGGCGGGGAACACGCCCCGGACGCCGACTGTCCGGGCACCGCGCCCGTCGAGGTCGGCGCCGTCCACCGCTACCCCTTCAACTCCCCGTACGCCGGAGCCCTCCGCACCGGCCGGATCCGCACCGTGCAGGGCGAGGACGGCGACCTCGCCCGGTCCACCCTGGTCGTCCCCATGACCGCCCACGACACCGTCGTCGGCCTCGTCCAGTTCTCCCGCGCCAAGGGCAGCGAACCCTTCGGGGAGCGCGACCGGGCCCTCGCCGTCGAACTCGCCGCCCGGGCCGCCGTCTGCATCGACAACGCCCGCCTCTACCGCCGCGAGCACGAGCGGGCCCTGATCCTCCAGCGCAGCCTGCTCCCGCCCGGCGACCCCGAGGCCGCGGGCCTCGACATCGCCTGCCGCTACCTCCCCGGCACCGACGCCACCGAGGTCGGCGGCGACTGGTTCGACGTCATCGAACTCCCCGGCCACCGCACCGCCCTCGTCATCGGGGACGTCATGGGCCGCGGCCTGCGCGCCGCCGTCGCCATGGGCGAACTGCGCACCGCCGTGCGCACCCTCGCCCAGCTCGACCTGGAACCGGCCGAGGTCCTCTCCCACCTCGACGAGATCGCCCGCGGCCTCGGCGCCCCCATCGGCACCCAGCAGTCCCGCGCGCACAAGAACCGCGGCCCCGAGCTCGCCGAGGTCTACCTCGCCACCTGCGTCTACGCCGTCTACGACCCGGTCACCCGCCGCTGCACCTTCGCCAACGCCGGCCACCTCCCGCCGGTGCTCGTCGAACCCGGCGAGGAGGCCCGGCTGCTCGACGTGCCCCCCGGGATGCCGCTCGGGGTCGGCGGCGAGCCCTTCGAGGAGGTCGAGGTCGAGATCCCCGAGGGCGCCCTCCTGGCCCTCTACACCGACGGCCTCGTCGAGTCCCGCGACCATCCGCTGGATGAGGGCCTCAGCGCCTTCCGGCGCGCCCTCACCGATCCGTCCCGTCCCCTGGAGGACGTCTGCGACCGGGTCCTCACCAGCCTGAACACCGGGCACGGCGAGGACGACATCGCCCTCCTCATGGCCAGGATCCAGGGACTGCCCGCCGAGGCCGTCGGCGACTGGCGGCTGCCCAGGGAGCCCCGCTCGGTCGGCCGGGCCCGCGAGCTCGCCCGTGCCCAGCTCGCCGCCTGGGACCTCGAACCGCTCGTCGACACCGTCGAACTCCTCGTCAGCGAACTCGTCACCAACGCCCTGCGCTACGGCGAGGGGGAGATCCGGCTGCGCCTGCTGCGCGACCGCACCCTCGTCTGCGAGGTCTGGGACGCGGGCCTGGTCCAGCCGCGCCGCCGCCGGGCCAAGGACACCGACGAGGGCGGCCGGGGCCTCCAGCTCGTCGGGCTGCTCAGCTCCTCCTGGGGCTCGCGCCGCACCCCGCGCGGCAAGACCGTCTGGTTCGAACTGGCCCTGCCGGAGGGCGGGGAGGCGGCGGAACCCACGGTGGAGCAGCTGCTCAGCATGTTCTGAGGGGTACGGGGGTGAGCCGTACGCGTGTGAGGCGTACGGGTACGAGTCGTGCGGGCGTGAGTCGTGCGGGTGCGCGGGGCCGCCGGGTCAGTCCTTGAGCGCGGCCAGCCGGGCCTCGATCTCGGCGTCGTCCCCGAGCGCGTCCAGCTGCTCGAACTGCGCGTCCAGGGAGGAGGCCGCCAGCTCCTGCTTGCCGAGGGCCCGCGCCTCCTCCCGGCGCACCTTGTCCTCGAAGCGGCTCAGCTCGCTGGTCGGGTCGAGCACGTCGACGTTCTTCACGGCGTCCACCATCGTGTTCTGCGCCTGCGCCGACTTCGCGCGGGCCACCAGCTCGTCCCGCTTGGCCCGGAGCTCGGCGAGCTTGGCCCGCATCCGGTCGAGACCGGTCCTGAGCTTCGCGACCACCTCGGTCTGCGCGGCGATCGTCGGCTCCGCCGTCCGCGCCTCCTTCTCCGACTGGAGCTGGCGGCCGAGCGCCACCTTCGCCAGGTTGTCGAAGCGGTCCGCCTCCGCCGTCTGCCCGCCGCTCCGCAGCTCGTCGGCCTTCCGGCTGGCGGCGAGCGCCTTGCCGCCCCACTCCTTCGCCGCGTCCACGTCCTCCTGGTGGTCCTGCTCCATCAGCCGGAGGTTGCCGATGGTCGCGGCCACCGCCTCCTCCGCGTCCGCGATGTTGTTCGCGTAGTCGCGGATCAGCTGGTCCAGCATCTTCCGCGGGTCCTCCGCCTGGTCCAGCAGGGCGTTGATGTTGGCCTTCGCCAGCTGGGTGACCCGGCCGAGGACGGTCTGCTTGCTCATGGGGCTTCTCCTTGAGAGGGGTGTGGGGAAGAGGGGGGTCGGGGGAGGCCCGGGGTCAGAAGCGCCCGCCGCCGCCCAGCCGGCCGCGCGTGCCGCTGCCGCCGAAGCTGCCGGGCCCGCCGCCGAAGCCTCCGCCCCCGAAACCGCCGCCACCCGCGCCGAAGCCCCCGCCCCCGCGTCCCCCGCCGAACAGGCCGCCGAGGATGATGCCGCCGAGCACCGCGCCGCCGAGCCCGCCGCCGGTGTTCCCCGCCACCCCCGGCACCCCGCCCGGGCCGTTCGGGTCGCCGTAGGCGCGGACGTCCCGCTCGGCGAGGTCCTGCGCCCGCCGGGCGAGCGCGTCCGCCTGCCGGGCCTCCGCGAGGGCGGCCTGCGGGTCGTCGTCCGCCGCGAGCGCCTGCGCCTCCTCCCAGCGGCGCCCGGCCTCCGCCAGGCGCGTACGGGCCTCGCTGCCCACCGCGCCCCGGTGGGTGGCGACGTAGTCGGAGGCCGCCCCGATCGCCGAACGGGCCGTCAGCATCGCCTGGTCGAGCAGCGCGCGGGCGCGCCGGGCGCCCGATTCGCGCTCCCTGGCCCCCTCCAGGGCCTCGTCGAGGGCCGCGTCGGCCTCCTCGACCCGGCGCAGGGCGCCGATCGGGTCGTACCGCCCGGCCTCCGCGTTCCGCCGCACCTCGGCCACCACCGCCTCGGCGCGGGCGATCCGGCCCTGGAGGTCGGCCGTGGACACCCCGGCGGCGGTCCCCTTCAGCAGGCCGCGGGCGTCCGCGAGGTCCGCGTCCGTCTCCGCGAGCACCCCCGGCAGCCGGCCCACGGCCTCGGCCAGCTCCTGCGCCCGCCGGTCCACCGCCTCGATCAGCCGCGCCGCCTGGTCCACGGCCCCCTCGGCGGCCCGGACGTGCACGGCGGCCCCGCCGTTGTCACCGGCGCCGATCCGCTCCCGGGCCCCGTCGACGTGCGTCGTCGCGAAGACCAGCCGGTCCCTGGCCTGCTCGACGTCACCGGCGACCGGCGAGGCCGCCGTCTCCGCGTACCGCTCGCGCATGGCGGTCAGCGCCGCCTCGGCCGTGCCCATCCGGGCCGTCTGCTCCCGGAGCGCGGCCTCGACGGAGTCCAGTGCCTCGGGGGCGGTCCGCTCCAGGGCGCGGAGCCGGTCGAAGGACTCGGCCTCGGCGTCCAGCCGGGCGTTCGCCTCCGCGCAGCGGCGCAGGATCTCCTCCAGCATGCTCCGGCGGGTCGCGTCGTCCTCGGGGAAGGCGTCGTCGAGCTTCTGCCGCAGCCGGAACGACGCCGTCAGCTGCTCCTGGGCGAAGGCGACGGACTCGGTGAAGGGCCGCACCGCCTCCTCGCCGAACTGGGCCGACGCGAAGCCCAGCTCCTCCTGGCTGGTGCGGACGGCGTCGTCGGTGGCGACCAGGGTCCGGCGGGCCTCCCCGTCCAGCTCCTCCGGGGTCGGCGGCGCGGGCTCCTCCGGCGGCCCCCAGCCCTGCCCGTTCGCGGGCGTGGTGCGGGTCCCGGTCCGCCGGCGCCGCTTGGCGTACGCGTAGGCCGCCACCGCCACCGCCCCGGCGCCGCCGACGAGCACCAGGGGCAGGACCAGGTCGGCGGCGGAGGGGCCGTCGTCGGCCGCGTGGCCCGGGTCGGCGGGCCCGGGGGTGATCGGGGGAGCGGTGACGGGCCGGCCCGCGAGGACGGCGCCGTAGCCGTCCGCCGCGCCGATGGCGGCGCCCGCCCAGTCGTTCTGCCGCAGCGCCGGTTCGATCGCGGTCCGCGCGACCTCGTCGAGCCGCGCCCGGGTGAGGCCGGAGCCGGGGTCGGCCGAGTAGCCGTACCGCCGGTCGTGGGTGGCGACGGCGAGCAGCAGGTCGTCGGCGCCGAGCCCGTTGCGCTCGGCGGTGGCGTCGGCCCAGTCCTGGCCCGGACGCCCGGAGAAGTCCCGTACGTAGACGACGAAGAGCTGGACGCGCTCCTGCTCGTAGAGCCGGTCCAGGGCCTGTTCCACGGAGGCGCGGCGGTCGCGCAGCGCGCCCACCCGGTCGGTGATCTGTCCGTCCCGGGACAGGACGACGGGGTCGTCGGCGCGGGCACCGTGCACGGCGGGGACGACGAGCCACCACGCCGCCACCAGTACCGCGAGAAGGGCTCGGGTGGCTGTTCGCGTCACACACGCGAGGCTATGTCCGGGTATGTCCGCCCGCGACCGGTCCCGTGCGCTCCCGGGCCGTGGGTTGGGCCGCCCGAGTGGCATTTTCCGGCCATGTCGCCGTGTCGTCATGGCCGGATCTTCTTCCTCCTTTTCAGTGGATGAGCGGGAGATGTGATCATCTCCAAATGGAATGAATCTGGACGAAGGGGTACAAGACATGTCCCAGATCGGCACCCCTCACGGCGGGACACGGACATGCCCCAGCCCCCGCTCCCGGACGCTCCGCACCGTCGCCACCCTCACCAGTGCCGTCCTCGCCGTCACCGTCCTCGCCGGATGCATCGCGGACGACGACGAGACCGACGCCGCCCCGCTCGCGGCCCAGGACAACGCGCCCGCCCCGCGCGACCGGGTCGCCGACGGCGGCACCCTGCGCTGGGCCGTCGACGCGGCGCCCACCACCCTCAACGCCTTCCAGGCCGACGCCGACGCCACCACCTCCCGCATCGCCGGAGCCGTGCTCCCCGCCCTCTACACCCTCGACCGGCGGGGCCGGCCGCAGCGGAACCCCGACTACCTGGAGTCCGCGCAGGTCGTCGAGACCGAGCCCAAGCAGGTCGTCCTCTACAAGCTCAACCAGCAGGCCGTGTGGAGCGACGGACGCGAGATCGGCGCCCCCGACTTCGTCGCCCAGTGGCGCGCCCTGAGCGGCCGCGACACCGCGTACTGGACCGCCCGGAACTCCGGCTACGAGCGGATCGAGAAGATCGAGCGAGGCAAGAACGACCTGGAGGTGCGGGTCACCTTCGCCAAGCCCTACGCCGACTGGCAGGCCCTCTTCACCCCCCTCTACCCGAAGCAGGTGATGGGGTCCCCGGACTCCTTCAACGACGGCGCCCGCACCGCCCTCAAGGCCACCGCCGGACCGTTCCTGCTGAAGTCGGTCGACGGCGAGAGCGGCGACGTCACCCTCACCCGCAACCCCCGCTGGTGGGGGCAGGCCGCCAAGCTCGACACCGTCGTCCTCAAGCCCGTCCCCCGCGCCGACCGGACGGACGCCCTCGCCGCCGGCACCCTCGACCTGGCCGAGATCGACCGCTCCACGGCCGAGCGGATCTCCCTGGCGCTCAAGGACGCCCGCGCCGGACGGAACGGCGCGCAGGCCGCCCTCGCCCACGGCCCCGGCTCCGGCATCACCCCCTCCAAGGCCCTGAAGTCCTGGGCCCTCGCCCACGGCTCCGACGAGGAGAAGGCCGAGGAGGTCCGGGCCGCCCGCGAGGAGAACCGGCAGGCGGTCGCCCGGTACGCGAGCGCGCAGGACACCCTGGCCAAGTACGCCGTCCGCAAGTCCCTGGAGCCCGCCTACACCCAGCTCGCGCTGAACGGCGAGTCCGGGCCGCTCTCCGACGAGCGGGTGCGGCGCGCGGTGGCCCGCGCCATCGACCGCCAGGAGCTGGCCGAATCCGTGCTCAAGCCCCTCGGCCTCCCGGCGAAGCCCCCCGGCAGCCACCTGGCCCTCGCCGGCCAGGCGGCGTACAAGGACGGCAGCGACGCCCTCGGCGGCCAGGACACCCAGGAGGCGCGGGCGCTCCTCGCCGACGCCGGCTGGGTCCCCGGCGGCGCCGAGCGGCCCGCCGGCACGAAGGCGGGCAGCGAGGCGGGGACGGCGGGGACGAAGGCCGAAGAGGCCGAGAAGGCGGAGAAGAAGGCGGGAGAGGCCGAGAAGGCCGCCGTCGAGTCCGGGAAGCCCGCGAAGAGCACCGCCACCGCCACCGCCGACGCCAAGAAGAAGAGCGACGACGCCTCCGGGGACGCCCCCTCGGACGAGGGCCTCTACATCGTCGGCGACGACAAGCCGGGCGAGCGCCGGGCCGTCCCCGCCCCCGTCGCCGGCCCCGAGAGCGCCGCCCGCGTCCTCGCCCCGGCCCCCGCCGCCGCCCGGCAGGGCGCCGCGCTCCGGGCCCGGGCCGAAGCCCTCGACACCCGGCCCGAGGCGCTCGAAGCCCGGCCCGGGGCCCTCGACGCCGGTACGGGCGCCGCCGCCCGGGCCGACGCCCCGCAGGCCGCCAAGCCCGACCGGGGGATGCCCGGGGCCTACGCCCCGCGCGGCACCGCCGCGCCCGCCGCCGTCCCCCCGGCCAAGCAGGCCCTCGGCAAGGACGGCAAGGCGCTCAGCCTCCGCTTCGTCCTGCCGTCCGGACCGGGCTCCGAGCCGCTGCGGACGGTGGGGGACCGGATCGTCCGGATGCTCGACGCGGTCGGGATCCGCACCGAGGTCACCAAGGTCTCCGACGAGAGCTTCTTCAAGGACCACATCGCCTCGGGCGACTACGACCTGGCCCTCTACTCCTGGCCCGCCTCCGCCTTCCCCGCGACCGACGCCCGGCCGATCTTCGCCAAGCCCGAGCCCGCCTCGGACGGCTCGCTCATGGTCGAGCAGAACTACTCCCGGGTCGGCACCGACCGCATCGACCAGCTCTTCGACCAGGCGGCGGGCACGCTCGACGAGGAGGAGGCCCTCGAACTCGTCCGCCAGGCCGACGCCCGGATCTGGGCCGCGGCCGGCTCCATCCCCCTCTACCAGCGCCCGCAGCTCGTCGCCGCCAGGGCCGACCTGGTGAACGCGGGGGCCTGGGGCTTCGCCGCCCCCCGCTACCAGGACATCGGTTTCAGGAAGGGCGAGACCCCCAAGGGACCCGAGCGGAACCGGTAAAACCGAGGCACGAACCCACTGAAAGCACTGAAAGCACTGAAACCGCAGGTCACAACCTCAGAACCAGCTCAACTTCCTTGCCCGCCGGCCTCTCCGGCGGGCAGGATCGCGACGGCCCCTTGACCCGGCCGCACGACCTCCCCCACACCCTTGAAACCTCCCAGTAGACCCTCTCGGAACCCGGGCGGGGAAGCCTCTTGCACGGCGGCCCCGTACCATGGGACATAGCCGTGGCGCGTCCGCCCGGCGGGCGTAAGAGGAACTGACGCCGATTCCCACGATCCGAGAGAAGCGCAAGCCACCCATGCCCACGCGCCACGACATCCGCAACGTCGCCATCGTCGCCCACGTCGACCACGGCAAGACGACCATCGTCGACGCCATGCTCAAGCAGGCCGGTGCCTTCGCCGCCCACCAGCAGCTCGACGACCGCATGATGGACTCGAACGACCTGGAACGTGAGAAGGGCATCACGATCCTCGCCAAGAACACGGCGGTGAAGTACCACCCCAAGGACGGCGGGGCCCCGATCACGATCAACATCATCGACACCCCCGGCCACGCCGACTTCGGCGGCGAGGTCGAGCGCGGTCTGTCGATGGTGGACGCGGTCGTCCTCCTCGTGGACGCCTCCGAGGGTCCGCTCCCGCAGACCCGCTTCGTGCTGCGCAAGGCGCTCCAGCAGCGCAAGCCCGTCATCCTCTGCATCAACAAGACGGACCGCCCGGACTCCCGGATCGACGAGGTCGTCAACGAGACCTACGACCTGTTCCTGGACCTGGACGCGGACGAGGACCAGATCGAGTTCCCGATCGTCTACGCCTGCGGCCGTGACGGCGTCGCCTCGCTGACCAAGCCGGAGAACGGCACGGTCCCCGCGGACAGCGACAACCTGGAGCCGTTCTTCTCCGCCATCCTGGAGCACGTCCCGGCCCCGGTGTACGACGAGGAGGCCCCGCTCCAGGCCCACGTCACCAACCTGGACGCCGACAACTTCCTCGGCCGCATCGCGCTGCTCCGCGTCGAGCAGGGCGAGCTGCGCAAGGGCCAGACGGTCGCGTGGATCAAGCGGGACGGCACGATCTCCAACGTCCGCATCACCGAGCTGATGATGACCGAGGCGCTCACCCGCAAGCCGGCCGAGGTCGCCGGCCCCGGTGACATCTGCGCCGTCGCCGGCATCCCCGACATCATGATCGGCGAGACCCTGGCCGACCCGGAGAACCCGATCGCGCTGCCGCTGATCACGGTCGACCAGCCGGCCATCTCCATGACCATCGGCACCAACACCTCGCCGCTCGTCGGCCGCGGCGGCACGGGCAAGGGCGCGGACGCCAAGTCCGCGGTCAAGCAGCGCAAGGTCACCGCCCGCCAGGTCAAGGACCGTCTGGACCGCGAGCTCATCGGCAACGTCTCGCTCCGCGTCCTCGACACCGAGCGCCCGGACGCCTGGGAGGTCCAGGGCCGCGGTGAGCTCGCGCTCGCCATCCTGGTCGAGCAGATGCGTCGCGAGGGCTTCGAGCTGACCATCGGCAAGCCGCAGGTCGTCACCAAGCTCGTCGACGGCAAGGTCCACGAGCCCGTCGAGCGCCTCACGGTCGACGTCCCCGAGGAGCACATGGGCGCGGTCACGCAGCTCATGGGCGTCCGCAAGGGCCGCATGGACAACATGTCGAACCACGGCTCGGGCTGGGTCCGCATGGAGTTCGTCGTCCCGTCTCGCGGCCTCATCGGCTTCCGTACGGAGTTCCTCACCAACACCCGCGGCACGGGCATCGCCCACTCGATCCACGAGGGCCACGAGCCGTGGTTCGGCACCCTGACGACCCGTAACAACGGTTCGCTCGTCGCCGACCGCGCCGGTGCCGTCACCGCCTTCGCGATGACCAACCTCCAGGAGCGCGGCGTCCTGTTCACCGACCCCGGCACCGAGGTGTACGAGGGCATGATCGTCGGCGAGAACTCGCGCTCCGACGACATGGACGTGAACATCACCAAGGAGAAGAAGCTCACCAACATGCGCTCCTCCTCGGCCGACTCCTTCGAGGCGATCGTCCCGCCGCGCAAGCTCTCCCTGGAGCAGTCCCTGGAGTTCTGCCGCGACGACGAGTGCGTCGAGGTCACCCCGGAGGCCGTGCGCATCCGCAAGGTGATCCTGGACCAGAACGCGCGCGGCCGCGCGTCCTCCCGCGCCAAGAACGGCTGATCCGGAACCGGTTCGACCGGTCCCGACCGCGTGACCTGAGCCCCGCCGGTTCCGGCGGGGCTCAGTCGTGCCCCCGTGCCGGGCGGAGGCGCCCCGGCGGCGTCACCGGGGCCACCTGCGAGGATCCGTCACGGAGGTCGTCGCGGAGGTCGTCGCGGAGGTCGTCGCGAGGGTCGTCCCGGGGGCCTTCGCGAGGCCGGGGAAGGGGATCGATCCCGCACCCGCCGTCAAGTCGAATTCAGAGATCCGGTGTCCGGATACCGGTCATCGCTCTCCGGAACGTGTATTAACAGTCCGTTTCGGGGGTGTCTGTCTGGACTCACTTTGTCCGGATTTCGGTACCTCGGGGGGTGGTGATGTTGTCAAAACGAGACCACTTAAGTGTGGTTTACGGCCCGGACGTACTTAATAGTTGGCTCCATTGAGCTCGGGTCAATGGGTCACGCACTGTGGGGAGTGCCGACTCACGAGCACACTCGGGGCACTTGAGTGCATAGCCGTCAGGGGTGTCGGCGAAACTCGGAGTGCCCCTCTTGTAGTGACAAAGTGGACTCATGAGGAGGAACCCATGCGCGGTGCCAAGAGCGCCAAGTGGGTAACGGGCGCGATCATCGTCGCCCTTGCTGCGACCGCCTGTGGCGGGGGGAAGAGCGACGGCGGCAGCGACGCCAAGGGCGCTGTTGACCCGAACGGAATCTTCTCCATCGAGCTCGGTGAGCCCGAGAAGCCCCTGTACACCGGCGACACGATGGAGTCCAACGGCTCCGCCGTCATGGCCGGCCTGTTCTCGACCCTGGTCGACTACAAGGCCGACGGTTCGCTGGAGATGATCAACGCCGAGTCGGTCACCACGACGGACTCGAAGACGTGGACCGTCAAGCTCAAGCCGGGCTGGACCTTCCACGACGGCACCCCGGTCACCGCCAAGTCCTACGTGGACGCGTGGAACTGGAACGCCAACGTCAAGAACGCCATGGGTCTCAACTCGTGGTTCGCCGACATCAAGGGCTTCGAGAAGCTCAGCCCGTCCGAGGAGGGCGCGCAGCCCACCGCCGACAAGCTGGACGGTCTGAAGGTCGTCGACGAGAACAGCTTCACCATCGAGCTGTCGAAGGCCGTCCCGTACTTCGGCCACAAGCTCGCCTACATCGTCTTCGCCCCGCTGCCCGAGGCGTTCTACAAGGACACCAAGGCCGCCGGCCAGAAGCCGATCGGCAACGGTCCCTACAAGTTCAAGAGCTGGGACCACAAGAAGCAGATCGAGATCGTCCGTTACGACGACTACAAGGGCCCGAACAAGGCGAAGAACGGCGGTGTGGTCTTCAAGAACTACACCACCCTCGAGGCCGCCTACGAGGACCTGAAGTCGGGCAACGTCGACGTCCTGCGTCAGCTCGCCCCGAAGGACCTCCCGGTCTACCGCCAGGACCTCGGCGACCGCGCCGTCGACCAGGCGTACTCCGCGATCCAGACCGTCGCCGTGGCCTTCTACGCCGACCAGTGGAGCAAGCCCAAGCAGGTCGACCCCAAGGTCATCCAGGGCATCTCGATGGCCATCGACCGCGCCACCATCACCAAGACGGTGCTCCAGGGCACCCGCGAGCCCGCCTCCGGCTGGGTCGCCAAGGGTGTGCTCGGGTACCAGCCGAACGCGGTCGACGTCACCAAGTTCGACCCGGCCAAGGCCAAGGAGCTCATCAAGGCCGGCGGCGGCGTCCCCGGCAACAAGATCTCCATCCAGTTCAACGCCGACGGCGGGCACAAGGAGTGGGTGGACGCGGTCTGCAACTCCATCACCCAGTCCACGGGCGTCGCGTGCACCGGTGACGGCAAGCCGGACTTCCAGGCCGACCTCCAGGCCCGGAAGAACAAGCAGGTCAAGTCGTTCTACCGCTCCGGTTGGGTGCTCGACTACCCGGTGAACGCCAACTTCATCTCGGACCTGTTCCGTACGGGTGCGGCGGGCAACCAGGGTGGCTTCTCCAACAAGGAGCTGGACGCCAAGATCGCGAAGGCGGACTCCGCTCCCACGCTGGACGAGTCGGTCAAGGAGTTCCAGGCCATCGAGAAGGACCTGGTCAACTACATGCCGTCCATCCCGCTCTGGTACTACAAGGTCAACGCGGGCTACTCCGAGAAGGTTTCGGGCGTGGCTTACGGTCAGGACGGCGACCCGATCCTGACCGGCGTCGAGGTCCACAAGTAAACCTGAAAGCGTAGTCCGCAAGCCGTCACGGGACTGACGGATCGTCAGTCCCGTCTCGGCGCCTTACGCAGCGGCTGGGGGGCCCTTCCACGGCACCGTGCTGCCCGAATCCGGGCAGTGCGCCGTCGTGGAGGGGCCCTCGGCTGCGGCCGTCACATCTCAACGGAGGCATGATGGGGCGCTATGTCGCACGACGACTGCTCCAGATGATCCCGGTTTTCTTCGGGACAACCCTGCTGATCTTCCTCATGGTCTACAGCCTGCCCGGTGACCCCGTGGCCGGTCTGTTCGGAGACAAGGGGGCGTCCCCCGCGACCATCGCGGAGATCAGACACAAGCTCGGTCTCGACCAGCACATCCTGAAGCAGTACTGGGACTACATCAGTGGAATCCTCTTCCACTTCGACTTCGGTACGCAGATCCGCAACGACCGGCCTGTGACCGAAGTGCTGGGCGACGCGTTCCCCGTCACGATCCAGCTGGCGGCCCTCGCCTTCGCCTTCGAGCTCGTGTTCGGCCTCGGCCTCGGCATCATCGCCGGCCTCCGCGCCGGTCGCATGGCCGACAACGCGATCCTGATCTTCACCCTGCTGATCATCTCGATCCCGGTCTTCGTGCTCGGCTTCATCATCAAGATGGTCTTCGCGTTCCAGCTCGGCTGGATCGAGCCGAACGTCAGCAACGACCAGCTGCTGTCCGAGATGATCGCCCCCGCCATCGTCCTCGGTGGTCTCTCCCTCGCCTATGTGGCGCGGCTCACCCGCACCTCCATGGCGGAGAACCTGCGCGCCGACTACATGCGCACGGCCGTCGCCAAGGGCCTGCCGAAGCGCCGCATCATCGGCGTCCACCTCATGCGCAACTCGATGATCCCCGTCGTCACCTTCCTCGGCACCGACATCGGCGCCCTGATGGGCGGCGCGGTCGTCACCGAAGGCATCTTCAACGTCAAGGGTGTCGGTGGTCTGATCTACGAGTCGATCAGCCGCCGCGAGGGCAGCACCCTCGTCGGTCTCGTCACCGTCCTGGTGGTCGTCTACCTCATCACCAGCCTGCTCATCGACCTGCTGTACGCGGTCCTGGACCCGAGGATCCGGTATGCCTGACGTGACCAAGACCGCGGCCGCCGCGTCGGTGGACGCCGTCACCACCCCTCCGGTGGAGGCGTCCGCCCCCCAGCCGCCCAAGGCGGAGAAGCCCCGCTCGCTCTGGGGCGACGCGTGGCGCGACCTGCGCCGCAACCCGTACTTCATCGTGTCGTCGGTGCTGATCTTCTTCCTGCTGCTCATCGCGGTGTTCCCGGGGCTGTTCACCAGTGCCTCGCCCACGGCCGGTGACCTCGTCAAGCACTACGTCGGCAAGCCCGAGCTCGGCGACATCGGCTCGCCCGGCTGGCTCGGCTACGACATCCAGGGCCGCTCGGTCTACGCCCGCCTGATCTACGGCACCCGCGCCTCGATCATCGTCGGCGTCTGCGTCACCCTGATCGTCACCGTGGTCGGCGGCGCCATGGGCATGATCGCCGGTTACTTCGGCGGCTGGGTGGACGCGGTCCTCTCCCGCCTCACCGACGTCTTCTTCGGCATCCCCTTCCTGCTCGGCGCGATGGTCGTCCTCCAGGCCTTCGTCGAGCGCACCGTCTGGGTCGTCGTCTTCGCCCTCGCCTTCCTCGGCTGGACGCAGATGGCCCGCGTCATGCGCGGCGCCGTGATCACGGTCAAGCAGGCCGACTACGTCCACGCCGCCAAGGCGCTGGGCGCCGGCACCAACCGGATCCTCTTCCGGCACATCCTGCCGAACGCCATGGCCCCGGTGATCGTCGTCGCCACCATCGCCCTCGGCGGCTACATCTCCGCCGAGGCGACCCTGTCCTACCTGGGGCTCGGCCTCGCCGCCCCGACCGTCTCGTGGGGTGTCGACATCTCCGCGGGTGTTCAGGCGATCCGTACGTCGCAGCACATCCTGCTGTACCCGTCGATCATGCTGAGCCTCACCGTTCTGGCGTTCATCATGCTCGGCGAAGCCGTCCGCAACGCCCTCGACCCCAAGCTGCGCTGAGGAGGGCGTAAAAGATGAGCATCATCGACAAGACCGCGGCCTTCCCCGCGCCGCGCGACGGGTCCGGCACCGGCCCGCTGCTCGAAGTCCGCGACCTGCACGTGGAGTTCCACACCCGTGACGGTGTGGCCAAGGCGGTCAACGGCGTCAACTACTCGGTGAACGCCGGCGAGACCCTCGCCGTCCTCGGCGAGTCCGGCTCCGGCAAGTCCGTCACCGCCCAGGCCATCATGGGCATCCTCGACATGCCGCCCGGCAAGATCCCGCAGGGCGAGATCCTGTTCCGCGGCCAGGACATGCTGAAGATGTCCGAGGAGGAGCGCCGGAAGATCCGCGGCCGCAAGATCGCGATGATCTTCCAGGACGCGCTGTCCTCCCTGAACCCGGTCCTCAACGTCGGCTACCAGCTCGGCGAGATGTTCCGGGTCCACCAGGGCCTGTCCAAGAAGGACGCCAGGACCAAGGCCATCGAGCTGATGGACAAGGTCAAGATCCCGGCCGCCAAGGCCCGGGTCACCGACTACCCCCACCAGTTCTCCGGCGGCATGCGCCAGCGCATCATGATCGCCATGGCGCTGGCCCTGGAGCCGGACCTGATCATCGCCGACGAGCCCACCACGGCTCTCGACGTGACCGTCCAGGCCCAGGTCATGGACCTCCTCGCGGAGCTCCAGCAGGAATACAACATGGGCCTGATCCTGATCACCCACGACCTCGGCGTCGTCGCCGACGTCGCGGACAAGATCGCCGTGATGTACGCCGGCCGGATCGTCGAGCAGGCGCCCGTGCACGAGCTGTACAAGCGCCCGGCCCACCCGTACACCCGCGGTCTGCTGGACTCGATCCCGCGCCTGGACCAGAAGGGCCAGGAGCTCTACGCGATCAAGGGCCTGCCGCCCAACCTGCTCCGCGTGCCCACCGGCTGCGCCTTCAACCCGCGCTGCCCCAAGGCCGAGGACATCTGCCGCACGGAGATCCCGGCCCTGGTGCCGGTCACCGAGCAGGACGGCACGGACCTTCCGGGCCGCAAGAGCGCCTGCCACTTCTGGAAGGAGACGATCCATGGCTGACATCGGCAAGAACGACGAGGCCGTGGCCGCCGCCAACGAAGAGGCCCTGGTCGCCGCCATCGAGGCCCCCCTGGTCCGTGGCGAGCCGATCCTCCAGGTGCGCGGACTGAAGAAGCACTTCCCGCTGACGCAGGGCATCCTCTTCAAGAAGCAGGTCGGCGCGGTCAAGGCCGTGGACGGGGTCTCCTTCGACCTCTACCAGGGCGAGACCCTCGGCATCGTGGGCGAGTCCGGCTGTGGCAAGTCCACGGTCGCCAAGCTCCTGATGAACCTGGAGCGGGCCACTGCGGGCGAGGTCTTCTACAAGGGCCAGGACATCACCAAGCTGTCCGGGCGCGCCCTGAAGGCGGTCCGGCGCAACATCCAGATGGTGTTCCAGGACCCGTACACCTCGCTCAACCCGCGCATGACGGTCGGCGACATCATCGGCGAGCCCTTCGACATCCACCCCGAGGTGGCCCCGAAGGGCGACCGGCGCCGCAAGGTGCAGGAGCTCCTGGACGTCGTCGGCCTGAACCCGGAGTACATCAACCGGTACCCGCACCAGTTCTCCGGCGGTCAGCGCCAGCGCATCGGCATCGCCCGCGGTCTCGCGCTCAACCCCGAGATCATCATCTGCGACGAGCCGGTCTCGGCCCTGGACGTCTCCGTCCAGGCCCAGGTCATCAACCTGATGGAGAAGCTCCAGGACGAGTTCAACCTCTCCTACCTCTTCATCGCGCACGACCTGTCGATCGTCCGGCACATCTCGGACCGCGTCGGCGTCATGTACCTCGGCAAGATGGCCGAGATCGGTACGGACACCGAGATCTACGAGCACCCGACGCACCCGTACACGCAGGCGCTGCTCTCCGCGGTACCGGTGCCGGACCCGGAGGCCCGCGCGCACCGCGAGCGGATCATCCTCACCGGTGACGTCCCGTCGCCGGCGAACCCGCCGTCGGGCTGCAGCTTCCGCACCCGCTGCTGGAAGGCGCAGGAGCGCTGCGCCCAGGAGGTCCCGCTCCTCGCGGTGCCCTCCGTCTTCAAGGGCCAGGACACCCCGGCCGCCCACTTCTCGGCGTGCCACTTCGCCGAGGAGAAGCAGGTCGTCCCGGTGCACTGACACCCCGCGCGGTTCCGCACGGCCGGCTCCCGGCGCCCCACGGCGCCAGGAGCCAGCCGTTTTCCGTGCGCCCCCGCCGTCGCACTGATGGGCGCCGACAACATGCATGGGCACTGATACGGGGTGATATTGGGGCTCTCAGTGTGAATCGGCACATACGGGAGGCACTCCATGCGCGGAGCCACGCACGCCAAGTGGGCCGCTCTGGCCACCGCCGTCGCCCTCGCGGCGACCGCCTGCGGCGGCGGGGACAGCGGCGGAGGAGCGGACGGCGTCGTGTCCTCCTCGTGGGGCGACCCGCAGAACCCGCTGGAGCCGGCCAACACCAACGAGGTCCAAGGCGGCAAGGTCCTGTCGATGATCTTCCGGGGGCTCAAGCAGTACGACCCCAAGACCGGCGAGGCCAAGGACATGCTCGCCGAGAAGATCGACACCACCGACTCCACCAACTTCACCATCACCGTCAAGGACGGCTGGACCTTCTCCAACGGCGAGAAGGTCACCGCCAAGTCCTTCGTCGACGCCTGGAACTACGGCGCCAACCTGAAGAACAACCAGAAGAACGCCTACTTCTTCGGCCAGATCGAGGGCTACGACCAGGTCCACCCCGAGAAGGGCCAGCCCACCGCCCAGACCATGTCCGGCCTCAAGGTCACCGGCGACCGCACCTTCACGGTCAAGCTCACCCAGAAGTTCTCCACCTGGCCGGTCACCCTCGGCTACGCGGCCTTCGCCCCGCTGCCCCAGTCCTTCTTCAGCGACCGCGCCGGCTGGCTCTCGAAGCCCGTCGGCAACGGCCCGTACACCATCGACTCCTACTCCAAGGGGTCCCAGATGGTCCTGAAGAAGTGGGACGCCTACCCCGGCACCGACAAGGCGCAGAACGGCGGCGTGACCCTCAAGGTCTACACCGACAACAACACCGCCTACACCGACCTGATCGCCGGCAACCTCGACCTCGTCGACGACGTCCCCGCCGCCCAGCTCAAGAACGTCGAGGCCGACCTCGGCGACCGGTACCTCAACGTGCCCGCCGGCATCATCCAGACCCTCTCCTTCCCGTTCTACGACCCGAACTGGAACAAGCCGAACCAGGCGAAGCTGCGCCAGGGCCTGTCACGGGCGATCGACCGGAACCAGATCACCGAGACGATCTTCCAGAAGACCCGCACCCCCGCCGTCGACTGGACCTCGCCCGTCCTCGGCGAGGACGGCGGCTTCAAGGACGTCTGCGGCGACCTCTGCAAGTACGACGCCGCCGAGGCGAAGAAGCTGGTCGCCGAGGGCGGCGGCATCCCCGGCGGCACCATGAAGATCTCGTACAACGCCGACACCGGCAGCCACAAGGAGTGGGTGGACGCGGTCTGCAACTCCATCAACCGTGCCCTCGGCAACGACCGCGCCTGCGTCGGCAACCCCGTCGGCACCTTCGCCGACTACCGCAACCAGGTCACCACGCAGAAGCTCACCGGCCCGTTCCGCGCCGGCTGGCAGATGGACTACCCGCTCATCCAGAACTTCCTCCAGCCGCTGTACTACACCAACGCCTCGTCCAACGACGGCAAGTGGACGAACCCCGAGTTCGACAAGCTGGTGAACCAGGCCAACGCCGAGGCCGACACCGCCAAGGCCGTCGGGATCTTCCAGCAGGCCGAGGAGGTCCTCCGCGACGACATGGGCGCCATCCCGCTCTGGTACCAGAACGGCAGCGCCGGCTACTCGGAGCGCGTGAGCAACGTGACCCTGAACCCCTTCAGCGTCCCGGTCTACGACCAGATCAAGGTGAACTGACGCCGTAGCAGGCCGACGGCGCACGGCCCGGCCCGCGGACCCCCGCGCCGGGCCGTACGCCGTCCTCGGACCCTTCCCGGAGCCGAACCCCCTTCCCGGAGCCGAACCCCCTTCCCGGAGCCAACCCCCGGAGTCCCTCATGGGTCGATACGTGATCCGGCGACTGCTGCAGATGATCCCGGTCTTCTTCGGCGCCACGCTGCTGATCTTCCTGATGGTGAACGTGATGGGCGACCCCGTCGCCGGACTGTGCGGCGACCGCCAGTGCGACCCGGCGACCGCCGCCCAGCTCAAGAAGGAGTTCGGCCTCGACAAGCCGGTCTGGCAGCAATACCTGACCTACATGGGCAACGTCTTCACCGGCGACTTCGGCACGGCCTTCAACGGCCAGGAGGTCACCGAGCTGATGGCCAACGCCTTCCCGGTCACCATCCGGCTCACCATCGTCGCGATCCTCTTCGAGATCGTCATCGGCATCAGCCTCGGCGTCCTCACCGGTCTCAAGCGCGGCCACCCCGTCGACACCACCGTGCTGCTGCTCACCCTGGTCGTCATCTCCGTCCCGACCTTCGTCACCGGCCTGCTCGTCCAGCTCCTCCTCGGCGTCAAGTGGAAGTGGATCGACCCCTCGGTCTCCTCCGCCGCCACCTTCGACGAACTGATCGTCCCCGGCCTGGTCCTCGCCTCCGTGTCGCTCGCCTATGTCACCCGGCTCACCCGGACCTCGATCGCCGAGAACAAGCGCGCCGACTACGTCCGCACCGCCGTCGCCAAGGGACTGCCCCGCCGCAGGGTCATCACCCGGCACCTGCTGCGCAACAGCCTCATCCCCGTGGTCACCTTCATCGGCACCGACATCGGCGCGCTCATGGGCGGCGCCATCGTCACCGAGCGGATCTTCAACATCCACGGAGTCGGCTACCAGCTCTACCAGGGCATCCTCCGCCAGAACACCCAGACCGTGGTCGGCTTCGTCACCGTCCTCGTCCTGGTCTTCCTGGTGGCCAACCTGCTCGTCGACCTCCTGTACGCCGTCCTTGACCCGAGGATCCGCTATGCCTGAGATGCCCGAGCACCACGACGAAGGGTCGGCCATCGCCTCGACCGGGGCCGGGGGCGCCACCGACCTCGCGATGTCCGAGGCCGAGACCCTGGAAAAGGTCCCCGGCGGCCCCGACGGCACCGGGCCCGAGAAGAAGGCCCGCTCCCTCTGGTCCGACGCCTGGCACGACCTGCGCCGGAACCCGGTCTTCATCATCTCCGGCCTGGTCATCCTCTTCCTGGTGGTCATCGCGATCTGGCCGCAGCTCATCGCCAGTGGCAACCCGCTGGACTGCGACCTCTCCAAGGCCCAGGAGGGCTCCCAGCCCGGCCACCCCTTCGGCTTCAACGGCCAGGGCTGCGACGTCTACACCCGCACGGTCTACGGAGCCAGGGCCTCCATCGAGGTCGGCGTCCTCTCCACCCTCGGCGTGACCCTCCTCGGCTCGGTCCTCGGCGGCCTCGCCGGCTTCTACGGCGGCGCCTGGGACGGCTTCCTCTCCCGGATCACCGACATCTTCTTCGCCATCCCCGTCGTCCTCGGCGGTCTGGTCCTGCTCTCCGTCGTCAGCAACAACACCGTCTGGCCCGTCATCGGCTTCATGGTGCTGCTCGGCTGGCCGCAGATCTCCCGCATCGCCCGCGGCTCCGTCATCACCGCCAAGCAGAACGACTACGTCCAGGCGGCCCGCGCGCTCGGCGCCTCCAACTCCCGGATGCTGCTGCGGCACATCACGCCCAACGCCGTCGCCCCCGTGATCGTCGTCGCCACCATCGCCCTCGGCACGTACATCTCCCTGGAGGCCACGCTCTCCTTCCTCGGCGTCGGCCTCAAGCCCCCGACCGTCTCCTGGGGCATCGACATCTCCGCGGCCTCGCCGTACATCCGCAACGCCCCGCACATGCTGCTCTGGCCGGCCGGCGCGCTGGCCGTCACGGTGCTCGCCTTCATCATGCTCGGCGACGCCGTCCGCGACGCCCTCGACCCCAAGCTGAGGTAGGGATCCATGCTGCTCGAAGTGCGCGACCTGCACGTGGAGTTCCACACCCGGGACGGGGTGGCCAAGGCGGTCAACGGCGTCGACTACTCCGTCGACGCGGGAGAGACCCTCGCCGTCCTCGGCGAGTCCGGCTCCGGCAAGTCCGTCACCGCCCAGGCCGTCATGGGCATCCTCGACATCCCCCCGGGGAGGATCACCCGGGGCGAGATCCTCTTCCAGGGCCAGGACCTCCTGAAGCTCAAGGAGGACGAGCGGCGCAAGATTCGGGGCGCCAAGATGGCCATGGTCTTCCAGGACGCGCTGTCCTCCCTCAACCCCGTCCTCAGCGTCGGCGACCAGCTCGGCGAGATGTTCCAGGTCCACAAGGGCATGTCGCGGAAGGACTCCAGGGCCAAGGCCGTCGAGCTGATGGACCGGGTCCGCATCCCCGCCGCCAAGGAACGCGTCGGCCAGTACCCGCACCAGTTCTCCGGCGGCATGCGCCAGCGCATCATGATCGCCATGGCGCTCGCCCTCGAACCCGAGCTGATCATCGCCGACGAGCCCACCACCGCCCTCGACGTCACCGTCCAGGCCCAGGTCATGGACCTCCTCGCCGAGCTCCAGCGCGAGCTCAACATGGGCCTCATCCTCATCACCCACGACCTCGGCGTCGTCGCCGACGTGGCCGACAAGATCGCCGTGATGTACGCCGGCCGGATCGTCGAGCGGGCCCCCGTCCACGAGATCTACAAGGCCCCCGCCCACCCCTACACCAAGGGCCTCCTCGAATCGATCCCGCGCCTGGACCAGAAGGGCCAGGACCTCTACGCGATCAAGGGCCTGCCGCCCAACCTGCTGCACATCCCGCCCGGCTGCGCCTTCAACCCGCGCTGCCCGATGGCCCAGGACGTCTGCCGGACCGACGAGCCCCCGCTGTACGAGGTGACCGACTCCCCGGTGCCGCGCGCCAGCGCCTGCCACTTCTGGAAGGAGTGCCTCCATGGCTGAGACGGCCGAGGCGATTCTCGAAGTCCGGGACCTCCACAAGCACTACCCGCTGACGCAGGGCATCCTCTTCAAGAAGCAGGTCGGCGCCGTCAGGGCCGTCGACGGCGTCGACTTCGACCTCGTCGCCGGCGAGACCCTCGGCATCGTCGGCGAGTCCGGCTGCGGCAAGTCGACCGTCGCGAAGATGCTGGTCAACCTGGAACGGCCCACCTCCGGCACCATCCGCTACAAGGGCGAGGACATCACCAAGCTCTCCGCCCGCGCCCTGAAGGCGGTCCGGCGCAACATCCAGATGGTCTTCCAGGACCCGTACACCTCGCTCAACCCGCGCATGACCGTCGGCGACATCATCGGCGAGCCGTACGAGATCCACCCCGAGGTCGCGCCCAAGGGCGACCGGCGCCGCAAGGTCCAGGACCTCCTGGACGTCGTCGGCCTCAACCCCGAGTACATCAACCGCTACCCGCACCAGTTCTCCGGCGGCCAGCGCCAGCGCATCGGCATCGCCCGCGGCCTCGCCCTCCAGCCCGAGGTCATCGTCGCCGACGAACCGGTCTCGGCCCTCGACGTCTCCGTCCAGGCCCAGGTCGTCAACCTCCTGGAACAGCTCCAGTCCGAGTTCTCCCTGTCGTACGTCTTCATCGCCCACGACCTGTCGATCGTGCGGCACATCTCCGACCGGGTCGGCGTCATGTACCTCGGCCGGATCGTCGAGATCGGCACCGACGCGCAGATCTACGACCACCCCACCCACCCCTACACGCAGGCGCTGCTCTCCGCCGTCCCCGTCCCCGACCCCGAGGCGCGCGCCCACCGCGAGCGGATCATCCTCACCGGGGACGTGCCCTCCCCGGCCAACATCCCCTCCGGCTGCCGCTTCCGCACCCGCTGCTGGAAGGCGCGGGAGCGCTGCGCCGAGGAGGTCCCCCTCCTGGCGGTCCCGGCCGTCTTCCGGCTCACCGACAGCCCGGCCCGCCACGACTCCGCCTGCCACTTCGCGGAGGAGAAGCACGTGGTCGCGGAGGAGCACAGGGCGGTCCTGGAGAAGGGCGGTGTTCCGGACCCGGAGAAGCCGGAGGGCGGCGCCCCTGACCTGGAGAAGAGGCCCGGCACCCCGCCCCCGGGCGGCAGCCACCTCTTCGGTACGGAGGACGGGGCGCCGGGGACGGACCCGCCCCCCGACACTCCTTAACACCGGGGCAACCCGCCCGACTCGGCTCCGATATACGGACACGCCAGGCTGCACACCGTACGGCCGTGCGGGTGCCGTGGGCCGGCCGGAGCGCACCAGGCGCTCCGGCCGGCCGCCCCCGCCGCTCCGGATATCCGGAACCGCTTGTTTCGGCCGTTCGCGACCGTGAGTATCGATGCCGTGACTGTGACACGACCGGCACGACTCACCGGCGCCGCGCTCTGCGGCGCGCTCGTCCTCGTCACCACCGTGTGGGTCCTCAAGGACCTCGCCGCACTCGGCTCGCCCGCCGACCTCGCCTGGTACTGGGCCGGGGACCTGTTCTTCCTCGCCCGGGGGCGGGCCGCCACCTCGCTGCTCGACCCGGTGCTCCTCGTCGCCTCCGCGGCCGCCGCCGTCGCCGCCCTCCGCTCGCGGCACGCCGCCTCCGCGCTCGCCGCGACCGGCGCCGTCACCGGCGCCCTGCGCCTGCCCGGCCTCTGGGCGCCCGGCGGCGGGGCCCTCGTCACCGCCCTCCTCGAACTGGCCCTCGCCGCCGGCCTCGTCCTCGTCGCCGCCGTCGGCCGCCGCCCGGCGGACGTCCCGTACGAGCCGCTCCCCGGCCGCCCCCGCACCGGCCCCGCCGTCGCCGCCGGGATCCTCCTCGCCGTCGCCGCCGTCACCACGGCCGGCTGGGAGCTGTACCGGTTCGCCGAACTGCCCCTGGAGGTCACCGTCGACCGGTTCACCGGCGGCCGGTCCGTCGTCAAGGCGGCCCTCGCGCCCCCGCCCGGCTGGCTGTCGGCGGTCCTCGTCGCGCTGTGCGCCACGGCCGCCGTCTCCGCCCTCGCGCGGGCCCGCCACAGCCGCGCCTTCGGGCTGCTCGCCGGGGCGCTGCTTGCCGCCGACGGCCTCGCCGGGACCGCCGTGACCGTCCGGTACGGGATGCTCGCCCACCTCGCGGACCTGCCCGCCGCGCACCGGGCGGCCGTCCTCACCTCCGTCCTCGGGCTCCTCGTGGGCGCCGCCGTCCTCGCCCTCCTGGCCGGGCGCGGCGCCCCCGCCCCCGCACCCGGCCCGTACCCGCCGGCGGGGGCGCTGCCGCCGCCCCCGCCGCACCCCCGGCCGCCCGGCTGGTGATCCGGGCTCAGCCCCGGTCGAGGCCGAGGGACCGCTTCAGGAAGTCCACCTGGAGCAGGAGCAGGTTCTCCGCCACCTGCTCCTGCGGCGTCATGTGCGTGACGCCCGACAGCGGCAGCACCTCGTGCGGCCGGCCCGCCGCGAGCAGCGCGGAGGAGAGCCGCAGCGCGTGCCCCACCACCACGTTGTCGTCCGCGAGCCCGTGCACGACCAGCATCGGCCGCACCGGCACCTCCGGCGACGACAGCCCGTCGTCGGTGAGCAGCGACTGCGCCGCGTACACCTCCGGGTCGTCCTGCGGGGTCCCGAGGTACCGCTCCGTGTAGTGGGTGTCGTAGAGCCGCCAGTCCGTCACCGGCGCCCCGACGACGGCCGCGTGGAAGACGTCCGGCCGCCGGAGCACCGCCCGCGCCGCCAGATAGCCGCCGTACGACCAGCCCCGGACCGCCACCCGCCCCAGGTCCAGCGGGAAGCGCCCGGCGAGCGCGTGCAGCGCCTCCACCTGGTCGTCGAGCGTCGGCGTCAGATCGCGCAGGATCGCCTTCTCCCAGGCGGGGGAGCGGCCCGGCGTGCCGCGCCCGTCCGCCACGACCACGGCGAAGCCCTGGTCGGCGAACCACTGGGACGTCAGGTGCGGGTTGTGCGCGGCCACCACCCGCTGCCCGTGCGGGCCGCCGTACGGATCCATCAGGACCGGCAGCGGCCCGTCGCCCTCCTCGTACCCCGAGGGCAGCAGCACCGCGCACGGGATCCGCCGCGCCCCGGCCTCCGTGAGCCGCACCCGGGCGGAGATCACCGGACGCTGCGCGTGCGAGGCGACCGTCGCGACCCGCTCGCCGTCCCGCAGCACCAGCGCCGTGCTCCCCGGCTCCCCGGGCCGCGCCGACACCAGGACGGTCACCGCCCCCGTACGCACCGCTCCGTGCGCGCCGGCGCCCTCGGAGACCCGCTCGGCGCCCTCCTCCGTCACCCGGTAGACGTGGACCTCACCGGTCTCCGGCGCCGCGGCGCCCGCGCCCGCCGACGCCGCCACGAGGACGTCGTCCGGACCGACGTCGAGCACCGCCCGGACGTGCAGCCGCCCGTCGGTCAGGGCCCGGTCCCCGACGGCCAGGACCCGCGCCCCGCCGTCGCCCGTGTCCACGTCCGCGCCCCCGTCCGCGACGTCAGCGATCCGCACGAGCCGTCCGTCCGCGCTCCACGCCGGCACCCCCGGAAGGAGCTCCAGCCACGCCGGGTCCTCCTCCACGAGCACGGTCGAGACCGCCCCGGTCGCCGGATCCACCGCCAGGTGCGCCTGCTCCCGCTGCTCCCGGGTCTGGACGAGCAGCAGCGGCGCCCCGGCCGCCGACCAGTGCACCCGCGCCAGGTACGGGTACCGCTCCCGGTCCCACTCCACCTCCGTGCGCGACCCGTCGAGGCCCAGGACGAACAGCCGCACCTCCGCGTTGTCCGTGCCCGCCGCCGGGTACCCCACCCGCTGCGGCTCCCGTTCCGGGTGCGCCGGGTCCGCGATCCACCAGGTCCGCACCGCCCGGTCGTCCACCCGCGCCACGAGCAGCCGGTCCGAGTCCGGGGACCACCAGTGGCCGCGATACCGCCCCATCTCCTCCGAGGCGATGAATTCGGCCAATCCGTAGGAGACGTCCGGGTCCTCCGGAACGGCCAGCGCCCGGTCGCCCGAGCCGTCCGCGCCCACCACCCGCAGCGCGCCCTCCGCCACGTACGCCACGAACCGCCCGTCCGGCGAGGGACGCGGGTCGATCACCGGTCCCGGCACCGGCAGCTCCCGCGCCGTGCCCGTCCGCAGCTCCGCCGCGAACAGCCGCCCGGACAGCGCGAACGCCGCCAACTCCACGGCTCCGTCCACCGCGTACGCCACGATCCCGGCCGAGCCCTCCCGGCTCCGCTCCCGGCGCGCCCGCTCCTGCGGGGACAACTCCTCCTCCGCGCCCGCGAGCAGCACCTCCGGATCGGCCGCCACCCGCTCCGCCGGACCGCCGCCCGGCGGCAGGTCCAGCACCCAGAGCCGGTGCGAACGGTCCGTGCCGGAGACGGATCTGACGAACACCACCCGCTCCCCGTCCGGGGAGACCGAGAAACCGCGCGGGACCCCCAGGGCGAACCGCTGGGTCCGGGCGTGCTGACGGGGGAAGGAGAGCCCGGCCGGGGGTGTGGCGGGCTGCTGTCGAGACAAGGTCATGAGGCCGAAACTAGCGCTGTGCGCCCCCCTCGTGCCTCCGTCCGCCGATCGATGCGATGGCACGGATAGTTATGATCCGTAGCGCTGGGTGGGTATGCATCCGTCTGGCACATGCGTTCTGCTCCTTGCCGGAACCGCTCAGAGCAAACCGACCGAAGAAGTCCTACCGAGAAGTGTGGAGGTGAACCGCCGTGGCACTCTCGATCTCCGTGGTGGTGCTGCTGGCGATCGTCGTCTTCCTTCTGATCCGGAAATCCGGGTTGAAGGCCGGACATGCGGCGATCTGTGCGCTCCTGGGCTTCTACCTGGCGAGCTCGTCCATCGCCCCTTCCATCAGCACCCTCACGACCAACGTGGCGGGCATGATCGGCGGTCTCAAGTTCTGAGCCCCCGCACCCGGGGTCTCCTCCCGGTCCGGCCGTGCGGGGTCTCGTAGGGTGGGGGCATGTCCGATCTCCCCGCCCGCCGTCTGCTGCTGGTGCACGCGCACCCGGACGACGAGTCGATCAACAACGGCGTCACCATGGCCAGGTACGCGGCCGAGGGCGCCCTCGTCACCCTCGTCACCTGCACGCTCGGCGAGGAGGGCGAGGTCATCCCGCCCGGCCTCGCCCACCTGGCGCCGGACCGGGAGGACCTGCTCGGCCCGCACCGCGTCGGCGAACTCGCCGCCGCGATGGCCGAACTGGGCGTCACCGACCACCGCTTCCTCGGCGGCCCGGGGCGCTTCCGCGACTCGGGGATGATGGGCGCCGAGCAGAACGGGCGGGACGGCGCCTTCTGGAGCACGCCCGTCGACGACGCCGCCCCGCACCTCGTCGAGGTGATCCGCGAGACCCGCCCGCAGGTCCTCGTCACCTACGACCCCGACGGCGGCTACGGCCACCCCGACCACATCCAGGCCCACCGGGTCGCCACCCGCGCCGCCGAACTGGCCGCCGACCCGGCCTTCCGCCCCGACCTCGGCCCGGCCCACGCGATCGCCAAGGTCTACTGGAACCGCGTCCCGCGCCCCGCCGCCGAGGCCGGCTTCGCCCGGCTGCGCGCCGAGGGCTCCGCCTTCCCGGCGGTCGCGGAGGTCGACGACGTCCCCGGCGTCGTCGACGAGGACCGGATCACCGCCGAGATCGCCGCGACCCCGGAGCAGGCGGCCCGCAAGAGCGCCGCGATGGCCGCGCACGCCACCCAGGTCGCCGTCGACGGGCCCTTCTTCGCCCTCTCCAACGACCTCGGGCAGCCGATCCTCACCACCGAGTACTACGAGCTGGTCCGGGGCGTCCACGGCGCCCCCGGGGGCGAGCGCGAGACGGACCTCTTCGCGGGGGTGACCGCGTGACCCCCGCCGCCTCCTCCCCGAACTCCCCGAACCCGCCGCGCGGGCGGGCGGCCTCCCCGGGCGGTCCCCCGCCGTCCGGCCCGGCGCGGTCCGGCCCCGGGTCCGACGGCCGCCCCGTCCCGCGCGGCGCCCGGTACGCCTGGTACGCCCTCCTGTTCGTCCTCGGCGCCCTCGTCGGGACCGCCGGGACCCTCGTCCAGGCCGCCTGGCTCCCCGCCGGCCTGCTCCTCGCGCTCCTCGCCACGGCGGGCCTCTTCTACGGCGGGCTGCGCGCCACCGGCACCCAGGTCGGCGTGGTCGCGCCGGGCGTCGGCTGGCTCCTCTCCGTCGTCCTGCTCAGCTTCGGACGCCCCGAGGGCGACGGGGTGTTCGGCGGGGGCGTCGGCGAGCTGCTGTTCCTCTTCGGGGGCATGGGTGTCGCTGTGATGTGCGCCACGCTGTCCCGGCTGCCGCGACCGGCCCGGTGAACAGGGGGACTTGAGGTCGGAGACGTCCCGACTTCGTCCGGATTGCTCTTCGTCGGGGGTCCGGGGGTCGGGTGCGGGGCGGCGGCGGCCAGTATGGTGGTGCGCGCCGCCGAACCGCCCGGGTCACACGAGCATCAGCAAGAGCGGGCGGTGGAGCCAACCGGGAGATCCTGCTTTGAGTCGTGAAACTGGTCGAGAGACTGACAGTTCGTCCTCCGGCGCCCAGGGGCGCGGTGGAGCCGCATACCCCTCGGGCACCCCGCCGTACGGTTCCCGCCAGTATCCGTCGCTCCACCCCTCGCAGGACGCGTCCGAGGAGACCGCGGCCGCGTCCGCACCGCCGGAGGAGCCCAAGACCGAGACGACGCTGACGACCCGGATCCGGATCAACATCCCGGGTTCGCGTCCGATCCCGCCGGTCGTGGTCCGCAAGACGGTCAACGAGCCGTCCGCCCCGGAGGCCGAGCCGGAGCCCGCGCCCGCCGCGGAGCCCGCGCCCGAGCCGGTGGCGGCCCCGGAGCCGCCGAAGGCCGAGGAGACGAGCGACTGGTTCGCGCCGCGCAAGTCCGCGGCGCCCGCCCCGGCCCCGGCGCCGTCCCCCGCGCCCGCTCCGGGCCCGAAGCGCACGGCACCCGGCCCGGACGCCCCGGGCACGGGCTTCGCGGGCTCCGCGACCTCGGGCGTCCCGGCGGTCGGCGGCACCCCGTCGAGCCGCCCGGTCGCCCCGGCCGGCGCCGCCCCGGGCAACCCGCTGTACGAGACCGGCACCCCGGCGGGCGGCACGCCGATGTACGAGGGGACGCCCGCGGGCGGCACGCCGACGTACGACGGCACTCCGGCCGGCGGCACCCCGGCGTACGACGGGGCCTCCGCCGGCGGCACGCCCCCGTACGACGGCACCCCGGCGGGCGGCACGCCCGTCCACGGCGGTCCGGCGGCCCCGTCCGGTCCGACCACCGGCCCGGTCACCGGCACCGCCTCGTTCGCCGGCCCCGGCGGCGGGGGCCCCTTCCGGGCACAGAACGGCCAGGGCGGCCAGGGTCCGATGGCCGGGCAGGGCCAGGGCCAGGGCGGTCAGGGCCAGGGTCGTCCGCCCGCAGGCGGTCCGGGCGCGGGCTCCCCGTTCCCCGGCGGCGCCCCGCGCATGTCCGACGACACCACGGTCCTGAGGGCCCAGCAGCCCGCACCGGCCCCCGGCCGCGGCCCCCGCCAGGGCGGCCCGGCGGCCGAGGGCGGCCACCACGTCTCCGGCGACACGCTCACCAGCGGCATCCCCGTGGTCCCGCCGGCGACGGCCCGCCCGAACCCCGGCCCGCGCACCGAGGAGCGGCCGGCCCCCGCCCCGGCCGCGCGCCAGGCCCCCGCGAAGAAGGGCCGCTCCAAGCTGGTCCTCCTCGGCGCCGGAGTCGTCGGCCTCCTCGGCGTCGCCTACGGCGCGGGACTGCTCCTCAACCACTCCGACGTCCCCAAGGGCACCACGGTGCTCGGCGTGGACATCGGCGGCGGCACGAAGGAGGAGGCCGTCGACAAGCTGGAGGCGAAGCTCGGCAAGCGCGCCCACGCCCCGCTCCAGCTCTCCGTCGGCGGCAAGAAGGTCCCGCTGCCCCCGGAGAAGGCGGGCCTGTCCCTCGACAGCCAGGAGACCGTCCGCGCCGCCGCCGGCAGCGACTACAACCCGGTGTCGGTCATCGGCTCCCTCTTCGGCGGCGAGCGGGTCGCCAAGCCGGTCTTCCCGGTCGACGAGGAGAAGCTCGCCGTCGCCCTGACCGACCTCGCGGGCGCCTCCGGCTCCGCCACCGAGGGCACGATCCTCTTCGCGCCGAACAAGGTGACCGCGGTCGAGGGCAAGCCCGGCAAGGGCCTGGACGTCCGGCGCTCGATCTACTCGGTCCGCGACGCCTTCCGCGCCCAGGTCGAGACGGGGCAGGCCAAGGTGGTCGAGCTGCCCGTCACGTCCCGCCAGCCGACGGTCACCAAGGCCGAGCTGGACCGGGCGATGAAGGAGTTCGCGGAGCCCGCGATGTCCGACCGGATCACGATCAGGGCGGGCGGCAAGGAGATCCAGTTCGGCCCGGCGCGGTCGCTGCCGCAGATCCTCTCCATGAAGCCCGTGAACGGCCGCCTGGTCGAGGTCTACGACAAGAAGGCGATCGAGCGGCTCCTGGACGGTGCCTTCAAGGGCGTCATGATCACCAAGGGCGACGGCGCCAAGCACGAGCTCTCCGTCGACGACGTGGCGTTCGCGATGCGCGACGCGCTGATGGGCAAGACGCCCGCGGAGCGCACGAAGACGATCGACCTGTCCGGCGAGGGCTGACGGCCCGGACGTCCGAACGCGAGGACGGTGGCGGCGGTGCGGCGCTCGGGCGCGGCACCGCCGCCACCGCTGTTCTACGGACGCACAGGTCCCAGGGGGCGTCCGGCGGATCTGGGCTCCGATCCGCCCTAGTTCAGGCGGGCCCGCGCCGCCAGGGCCCGGCGCCGGATCGTGGTGGCCGCCTCCGGGTCCACCGCGTCCATCACCCGCGCGTACGCCTCCATCTCCACCGCGCCCGTCAGGAAGTCCCCGCGCCGCACGAGCAGCTCGGCGCGCTCGTAGCGCAGCCTCGCCGGGTGCGAGGGGAGGAGCAGGGCCAGCTCCACCGCCCACAGGGCGACGCCGGACCGCTCGGGGCGGGGGGCCGCCCAGGCGCGGATGTTGTTGAGGACGCGCAGCACGATCGCGCCGGGTTCGGCCGGCCGGAGCATCGAGCGGTCGAGCGCCTCGCCGGTCGCGCTCGTCACCAGGAGCTCGGCGTCCGTGCCCGTCATGGCGCGCCCGCCCGCGAACGGGTCCGCGAGGCACAGGTCGGCCGGGTCGCCGAAGCCGACGACGAAGTGGCCGGGCAGTCCCAGCCCGTACACGGGCGCCCCGGCCCGGCGGGCGACCTCCATCCAGACGACCGAGAGCAGGATCGGCAGCCCCCGGCGGCGCCGGAGCACCTCGTGGAGCAGCGAGGACTCCAGGCGCTGGTAGTCGGCGGGCACGCCCTCGAACCCCTCGCGGCGCCCGAGGAGCGCGGCGAGCGCGGCGGCCCAGTCGCCGGTGACGCGGGTCGCGTACGGGACGAGCCCGGCGAGCCGGTCGAGCTCGATCTCGGCCCCGTCGAGGTCGTGCCGGGTGACGGAGGGGTCGGCCACCGCCCCGATGAGCAGACAGAGCCGCGCGAGGTCGGGCCGCTCGGCCCGCGCCTCCTCCGCGAACTCCCGCCGCCAGTCGGGCGGTCCGGGGGGCTCGCCCTCCGGATCGCCGGCCGGATCGCCGTGGGGGTCTTCCTCCGTCACGCCTCCGCCCATCGGTAGTGGTGGTAGTGGTGGTGGGGCGCGAAGCCCATCCCGTCGTACAGCGCCCGCGCGCCGTCGTTGTCCGCCTCCACCTGGAGCCAGGCCGCCGACGCGCCCTCGTCGAGGGCCCGGCGGGCGAGCGCGGTCATCACGGACGTGGCCAGGCCCCGGCGCCGCAGCTCCGGGTCGACCTCGACGGCCATGAAGCCGGCCCAGCGCCCGTCGACGACGCAGCGGCCGATGGCCGCCGGTACCCCGTCCCTGCCCGCCACGGTCGCGAACCACACGCTCGGGCCGGAGGCGAGGACCGTCCGCACCGCCGGACCCGGTTCTCCCGAGCGCTGGTAGCGGCGCAGCCACGCCTCCTCGACGGAGCGGGAGAGGCGGACGGCGGAGACGTCGGCGTCCAGGTCCCCGATCGGGGCGAGCGCCCCGATCCGCACCTCGGCGGACACCTCGCGCCGCCAGCCGAGCCGTTCGAGCTCGGCGCAGAGCAGCTCCTGGGTGCCCTCGGCGCCGGTCGCGGCCTGGACGTACGGGGGCAGCTTCCGGTCCGCGTACCACTCCCGTACGTACGTCAGCGCCTCGGCGACCGGGAGGCCCGGATCACCCAGGGGGAGCACGGAGTTGGCCCGCCGGGTGAATCCCACCCGTCGCCCGACCACCGCCCCTCCAGGACGCCCTTCGGGCGGCACCTCCTGGAACGAGGCCCGCAGCGTCCAGCCCCCCAGCGCCTCGCTCTCGACCGGCTCCCACGCGCGCGCGGTGGCCCGCGCCAGCTCCGCGAAGGTGGCCGACGGACCCCGCCGGCGGGCCGGGGCGGCGGGCACGACCTTCCCCGCGACCAGGGAGGATTCCGCGATCCGGACGGCCTCGCCGCTCCTTCGTGTGATCAGCAGCACGCCCTCGTCCCATGATGTGAGAACTCCGACCGTGTCGGTGAACATGCCGCCCGCCTCGCCCGAGTCGGTCACGCACCGAACGGAGACACGTTTTCCCACGTCAGCGCTGGTGACACGGATCTCAAGGCGTCCACCGCCGGTGAATTCCACTGCTTCTCCACCCCTCCTGTTCGGATCGCCCCCGAGAACGGAGATACTAGGTGCGGGCATCGACGACGCCGCGCTCCCGCGCAGACCAGCCCTATCGAGGAGGAACGACAGCGTGACCTACGTCATCGCGCAGCCTTGTGTCGACGTCAAGGACAAGGCGTGCATCGAGGAGTGCCCCGTCGACTGCATCTACGAGGGCAAGCGGTCCTTGTACATCCACCCGGACGAATGCGTCGACTGCGGGGCCTGTGAGCCGGTCTGCCCGGTCGAGGCGATCTTCTACGAGGACGACACCCCGGAGGAGTGGAAGGACTACTACAAGGCGAACGTCGAGTTCTTCGACGAGCTCGGTTCGCCCGGTGGTGCCTCCAAGCTCGGCGAGATCGAGCGCGACCACCCCTTCGTCGCCGCCCTGCCGCCGCAGAACGGCTGATCCACCGCATCCGGTCCCGTACGGCGTCGAACGCCGTGCGGGGCCGACGCGTTTCCCGAGACCGCCAGACCGCCAGACCGTACGGGTCCGCACGGGTCCGTACGAGGAAGTGAGCCACCCCGTGAGCGCAGTCTCCTCGCGCCTCCCCGTCTTCCCGTGGGACAAGCTGGAGCCGTACAAGAAGACGGCCCTGGCGCACCCGGACGGGATCGTGGACCTGTCCGTCGGCACGCCCGTCGACCCGGTTCCCGCGCTGATCCAGGAGGCCCTGGTGGCGGCGGCGGACTCGCCGGGCTATCCGACGGTGTGGGGGACGCCGGCGCTGCGGGACGCGCTCACCGGCTGGTGCGAGCGGCGCCTCGGCGCGGTCGGCTTCGCCCACGAGAACGTGCTCCCGGTGGTCGGCTCCAAGGAGCTGGTGGCCTGGCTGCCGACGCAGCTCGGGCTCGGCCCCGGGGACGCGGTCGCCTACCCGCGGCTCGCGTACCCGACGTACGAGGTCGGCGCGCGGCTCTGCGGCGCGACGCCCGTGGTGTACGACGACCCGGTCGCCGACCTCGACCCGGCCGCGGTCCGGCTGCTCTGGCTCAACTCCCCGTCCAACCCGACCGGGAAGGTCCTCCCGAAGGAGGAGCTGACCCGGATCGTGGCCTGGGCGCGCGAGCACGGCGTGCTGGTCTTCTCGGACGAGTGCTACCTGGAGCTGGGCTGGGAGGCCGACCCGGTCTCCGTGCTGCACCCGGACGTCAACGGCGGTTCGTACGAGGGGATCGTCGCCGTCCACTCGCTCTCCAAGCGCTCCAACCTGGCCGGTTACCGGGCGGCGTTCGTCGCGGGCGACCCGGCCGTGCTCGGCGAGCTGCTCCTGATCCGCAAGCACGGCGGCATGATGACCGCGGCCCCGGTGCAGGCGGCGACGGTCGCGGCGCTCGGCGACGACGCGCACGTGGCCGAGCAGCGCGGGCGGTACGCGGCCCGGCGGGCGGCGCTGCGGGCGGCCCTGGAGGCGCACGGCTTCCGGATCGAGCACAGCGAGGCGAGCCTGTACCTGTGGGCGACCCGGGACGAGCCGTGCTGGGAGACCGTGGCGTACCTGGCGGAGAGGGGCGTCCTGGTGGCGCCCGGCGACTTCTACGGCGAGGCCGGGGAGCGGTTCGTGCGGGTGGCGTTCACGGCGACGGACGAGCGGGTCGAGGCGGCCGTCAAGCGTCTGGGCTGACCCCCGGGCGCAGGCGGGGACCCGACCGACGGGGAAGGCCCGGCGCACACGGAAGGGCCCGGGGAGCGCGATGCTCCCCGGGCCCTTCCGGCGTTCCGCGCGGAGGTCAGCCGCCCAGGGGCAGGCCGCCCAGCATCTGGCCGGTCGGCAGGCCGCCGAGGCCGCCGCCCAGGGCGCCGCCGGTCGGGCCCTCGGCGCTCTCGGCGGCCGCGCCGGCGGTCTTGCCGACGACCTGGCCTGCGGTGGTGCCGGCGGCGTCGCCGGCGACCTTCTGGGCGACCGGGGCGGCGGCCTCGCCGGCCTGGCCGACGACGCCGGCGGTGGACCGCGAGGCGCCGTCGACGGTGTCGCCCGTGTCGGAGACGTCCAGGGCGGACAGGCCGCCCAGGGCGCCGGTCGGCGTGAGGCCGTGGTCGAGGGCGCTCGCGGAGCCGGCCGCACCGACCACGGGGGCTGCTCCGGCCGCGACGATGAGGGCGGCGCGGGCGATCCGGCGGGTCAGGGGGAGGGACATGGTGCTCCTTCGGCGAGGTGCGACGTGTGCGTTCTGACGCAGTGACAACCGGCTCCGGGGCGGGAGAGGTTGCGGCGGTCGAAGGTAAAGAATTGGCAATGCGTCGTATTGTCGGGCGGGGAGGAAAATGGACGAACGCGTCATTGCGCGGGTGCCTGCCGAACCGTCACTTCCCTTGCCTCGCAAGCGAATTGGGGGTCGGTCGCACCACCCGGGAAAACCGCTCCCGAGGCACCTCGAATTCACCGCGTCCCGAACCCGCGCCGTGCCACCGGCGGGTGAGGGAGGGAACGGGCGTGCGGGGCGTTCCGGCTACCGCGCCAGCCGGATGCGGACGGATCCGCCGCCCGCCGCCGGACCGTCCGAGGGCTTCGACCAGCCCCCCAGGGCCTCGCCCGCGCGCCAGACGCGGTCCCGGTAGGAGACCTCCGTGATCCGCAGCGACCCCGCCCGGGCCACCGCCCACTGCGCCAGCTCCCAGCCGCGCCGCTCGTCCGCGCCGGCCCCGGCGCCCGCCACCGGCCGCACCGGCACCACGAGGACCGGCGGCTCCGCCGCCGACCGGCCCGCGCTCGGGCCGCCGGTCACCGCCGTCGGGGCCGCCTTCTGGCCGAAGGCCCGTATCAGCTCCGTGCGCACCCGCTGCGGATCGCCCGGCCGGCCCTCCTCCGGGTTCGCCGTGCAGGAGAGCCCGGCCGGCGTCCGGCCCGTCAGGGCGGCGGCGAGCAGCGCGGCGTCCGGCTCGTGCTTCGCGTACGCCTGCGGGAAGCCGCTCTTCTGCACCTTCTGCGCCGCCACCGTCAGCGGCAGCCGCGAGTACCCCGGGACCTTCTCCAGGCCCGCGTAGAACTTCCCCGCCGAGTAGACCGGGTCCATGATCTGCTCCGGCGTCCCCCAGCCCATCGACGGACGCTGCTGGAAGAGGCCGAGCGAGTCCCGGTCGCCGTGGTCGATGTTCCGCAGCGCCGACTCCTGGAGCGCCGTCGCGAGCGCGATCGTCACCGCCCGCTCCGGCAGCCCCCGGGTGGTGCCCACGGCCGAGACCGTCGCCGCGTTGGACGCCTGCTCCGGAGTGAACTCGTAGCGGTGGTCGCCGCTGCCCACGCTGCACCGCGGGGTGCCCTTGCTGCCCGTCATCTGGTGGAGGCCGACGTACGACGCAAGGCCGAGGAGCGCGGCGAGGGCGGCCGCGGAACGGGCGAGGCGGCCGCGGCGGGCGGGGCGGATGGGCTCGGACACGGGGCCCACCGTACTGGAGGCCGGGTTAGGGTCGGCATATGGCTGACATCACCCCGCCCGACGCCCCCCTCGACCTGTCGCTGGACGGGGCCGCCCTCACCGCCGCCCTCGTCGACCGCCCGTCCGTCAGCGGGACCGAGCGGCCCCTCGTGGACGCGATCGAGCGGGCCCTGCGCGCCCTGCCGCACCTCACCGTCGACCGGTACGGCAACAACGTCGTCGCCCGCACGACGCTCGGCCGCGGCGAGCGGGTCGTCCTCGCCGGCCACGTCGACACCGTGCCGATCGCGGACAACGTGCCCTCCCGGCTCGACGAGGACGGCGTCCTGTGGGGCTGCGGCACCTCCGACATGAAGTCCGGCGTCGCCGTCCAGCTCCGGATCGCCGCCACCGTCCCCGAGCCCAACCGCGACCTCACCTTCGTCTTCTACGACAACGAGGAGGTCGCCGCCGACCTCAACGGCCTCGGGAAGATCGCCGCCGCGCACCCCGAGTGGCTGGAGGGCGACTTCGCGGTCCTCCTCGAACCCTCCGACGGCCAGGTCGAGGGCGGCTGCCAGGGCACCCTGCGCGTCGTCCTGCACACCGCCGGCGAGCGCGCCCACTCCGCCCGCTCCTGGATGGGCTCCAACGCCGTCCACGCCGCCGCCCCGATCCTCGCCCGCCTCGCCGCGTACGAGCCGCGCAAGCCGGTCATCGACGGCCTGGAGTACCACGAGGGCCTCAACGCCGTCGCGATCGAGGGCGGCGTCGCCACCAACGTCATCCCCGACGCCTGCACCGTCACCGTGAACTACCGGTACGCCCCCGACCGCTCCCCGGCCGAGGCCCTGGCCCACGTCCGCGAGGTCTTCGCCGACTGCGACATCGCCGACCTCGTCGTCGACGACGAGAGCCCCGGCGCCCTGCCCGGCCTCTCCCACCCCGCCGCGGAGGCCTTCATGAAGGCCGTCGGCGGCAGCGCGCACCCCAAGTTCGGCTGGACCGACGTCTCCCGCTTCAGCGCCCTGGGCGTCCCCGCCGTCAACTACGGACCGGGCGATCCGATGTACGCGCACAAGCGCGACGAGCACGTCGTCGTCGAGCGGATCCACCACTGCGAGGCACGGCTCCGCGACTGGCTGACTGCCTGACTTCCGTAATTTCGCGTTTCGTCACCTGTGTCGTCCTACCCTGACCGGACCAGAAGATCAGTTGGCGGTCCACGGCGGACCGCCGATCGGCGGAGGGAGCAGGCCATGGGCATTCCCGAGGGAGTGGCGAAGCCCGAGGAGCAGCGGCTGGGGCCGGTGCTCAGGCGCAGGGACCAGGTCCAGCCGGGCACGACGGACCAGCGGCTGCTCGACACCGAGGGCGACTCGGAGTGGGTGCACACCGACCCCTGGCGGGTCATGCGCATCCAGTCCGAGTTCGTCGAGGGCTTCGGGGCCCTCGCCGAACTGCCGAGCGCGATCAGCGTCTTCGGCTCGGCCCGCACGAAGCCGGACTCGCCCGAGTACGAGGCGGGCGTACGGATCGGCCGGGCGCTCGTCGAGGCCGGCTTCGCGGTCATCACGGGCGGCGGCCCCGGCGCCATGGAGGCGGCCAACAAGGGGGCCAGGGAGGCCGACGGCGTCTCGGTCGGCCTCGGCATCGAGCTTCCCTTCGAGCAGGGGCTCAACCCGCACGTCGACATCGGCGTGAACTTCCGGTACTTCTTCGTCCGCAAGACGATGTTCGTGAAGTACGCGCAGGGCTTCGTCGTCCTGCCCGGCGGCCTCGGCACCCTGGACGAGCTCTTCGAGGCGCTCACCCTGGTGCAGACCCGCAAGGTCACCCGCTTCCCGATCGTCCTCTTCGGGACGGAGTACTGGAAGGGCCTCGTCGACTGGCTGCGCGACTCGGTCGTCGCGGGCGGCAAGGCCGCGGAGCAGGACCTGCTGCTCTTCCACGTCACGGACGACGTGGAGGAGGCGGTGGCGCTGGTGAGCAAGGAGACCGGCAAGTAGGACCGGTCCGCTTCCGGGGGGCGCCGCACCGCGGCGCCCCCCTTCGCCGTCCTACGCCAGTCCGCGCCGCGCCACGGCCGGCGGCCGGTGGCCCGCGATGGACGCCACCATGTCCAGGACCTGCTTCGTCTCCGCGACCTCGTGCACCCGGTACACCCGCGCCCCCAGCCACGCGGACACCGCCGTCGTCGCCAGGGTGCCGAGCAGCCGCTCCTGCACCGGGCGGTCGAGGGTCTCGCCCACGAAGTCCTTGTTCGACAGGGACACCAGCACCGGCCAGCCCGTCTCCGCCATCTCACCGAGCCGCCGGGTCGCCTCCAGGCTGTGCCGGGTGTTCTTCCCGAAGTCGTGCCCGGGGTCGATCATGATCCCGTCCCGGCGCACCCCCAGCGCCGCCGCCCGCTCCGCGAGGCCCACGGTCACCCGCAGGACGTCGGCCATCACGTCCTCGTACGCGACCCGGTGCGGCCGGGTCCGCGGCTCCGCGCCGCCCGCGTGCGTGCAGACGAGCCCCGCCCCGTACTTCGCCGCCACCTCCGCGAGCCGGGGATCGACCCCGCCCCACGCGTCGTTCAGCACGTCCGCGCCGGCCTCGCAGACCGCCTCGCCGACGTCCGCCCGCCAGGTGTCCACGCTGATCACCACGTCCGGGTGGCGCCTGCGGACCTCGGCGACGAAGCCGACCGTGCGCCGCGCCTCCTCCTCGGCCGTCACCTCCTCGCCGGGGCCCGCCTTCACCCCGCCGATGTCGACGATCGCCGCCCCCTCGGCCACGGCCCGCTCGACCCGGGCGAGCGCCGGCTCGTCCAGGAAGGTCGCGCCCCGGTCGTAGAAGGAGTCCGGGGTCCGGTTCACGATGGCCATGACCACCGGTTCGTGCGGCCCGAATTCACGCCGTCCCAAGCGCAGCATCCCTTTTGTCCTCCCTCGCGTCCGTTCGCCTGCGACCCTAACCGTCGGTGACGCATGGCACGATCGGCACCGGACGGTTTCCACTCCGGGGAGAGGCGCGCAGTGTTCTGGTTTCTGCTCATCACGATGGTCGTGGTCGTGGCCGCGGTGACCCTGGCCGTGGTCGGCGGCGGCGACAGCGAGGTGCTGCCCGAGGTGGCGCCCGAGCAGCTCGTCGACCCCCTGCCGCTCGCCCGGCCGGTCGACCGCGCCGACGTCGAGGCGCTCCGCCTCCCCGTCGCCGCCCGGGGCTACCGGATGGCGGACGTGGACGACGTCCTGGTCCGCCTCGGCGCCGAACTCGCCGAGCGGGACGCCCGGATCGCGGAACTGGAGGAGGCGCTGGCGGGCCCGGACGGCGGCTCCGGCGGTGGCCCCGGCTCCGACTTCGGCACCGGCACCGGTTCCGGCGGCGCGGAGGGCGAGCGCCCGTGACGGCCGCCGGCGCGCTCACCGGACCGGACGGCCTCGCGCGCTGCCCGTGGGGCCTGTCGGCCGAGGACTACGTGGCGTACCACGACGAGGAGTGGGGCCGCCCGGTCCGCGGCGACGACGCCCTCTTCGAGCGGCTCTCCCTGGAGGCCTTCCAGTCGGGCCTGTCCTGGATCACGATCCTGCGCCGCCGCGAGGGCTTCCGGCGTGCCTTCGCGGACTTCGGCATCGCCGCCGTCGCCGCCTTCGGCGAAGCGGACCGCGAGCGGCTCCTCCTGGACGCGGGCATCATCCGCAACCGGGCCAAGATCGACGCCACCCTCGCCAACGCGAAGCTGCTCGCCGGCTGGGAGCCGGGCGAGCTCGACGCCCTGATCTGGTCCCACGCACCCGACCCGGAGAACCGCCCGGCCCCGCGCACGCTCGCCGACGTCCCGGCGGTCACCGACGAGTCCACGGCCCTCTCCAAGGCCCTCAAGAAGCGCGGCGTCCGCTTCGTCGGCCCCACCACGGCCTACGCCCTGATGCAGGCCTGCGGCCTGGTCGACGACCACCTCGCGGACTGCGCGGCCCGGGGCGGCGCCCTCGCCGCCGCCCCGGAGGACGCTTCCTAGCGCCCCAGGTACCGCGGCTTCTCCTTGGCGATGAAGGCGCGGACCGCGATGGTGTGGTCCTCCGACGCGCCCGCCAGGGTCTGGAGCTCCTCCTCCTTGTCCAGGGCCTCGGAGAGCGAGTGGTCGGCGCCGTACGCCAGGGACTCCTTCAGGGCCGCGTACGCCACCGTCGGGCCGTCCGCGAGGGCGCGGGCCACCTTCGCGGCCTCGGCGGCGAGGTCGGCGGCCGGGACCAGCCGGTTCGCGATGCCGAGCTCGTACGCCTCCTGGGCGCCGATCGAGCGCGGGAAGAGCAGCAGGTCGGAGGCGCGGCTCGCGCCGATCAGGCGCGGCAGCGTCCAGGACACGCCCGAGTCGGCGGTGAGCGCCACGCCCGCGAAGGAGGTGTTGAAGGAGGCCGTCTCCGCGACCACCCGGTAGTCCGCCGCGAGCGCGAAGCCGAAGCCGGCCCCCGCCGCGACGCCGTTCACGCCCGCCACCACCGGCTTCCGCATGCCGGCGATCGCCCGGACGATCGGGTTGTAGTGGTCGCGGACCGTGTTCATGGTCTCGCGCGTGCCGGACTCCTGGTCCGCCAGGAGCAGTCCGACGTGCTCCTTCAGGTCCTGCCCGACACAGAACGCCCGGTCCCCGGCCGCCGTGAGCAGCACCGCCCGTACGGCGGGGTCCGACGCGGCCGTCTCCGCCGCGTCCCGGAGGGCGACCTTCGTCGCGACGTTCATCGCGTTCATGGCCTCGGGCCGGTTGAGCGTGATGGTCGCGAGCCCGTCGCTCACCTCGTACAGCACCGTGTCCGCCATGGGTTTCCTCCGCCTCGTCGCGTGGTTGACCAGCACAGCATGGCGGAGATCGACACCGCCGCACATGTGAGCTGCGTCAAAGAACCGGGGCGGCCGGGCGGACGCCGGGCGGCGAAGTATCGCAGGCCGAGCGCCGAAATGTGGGGTTATGAGAGAGCGCGTTGCGCAAGCGATGCCATTCGATGTTGGTCATCGGGTCCTGCCATGCGGGATAATGACCTGGAAGCAATGTGTTCGAAGCCGGTCACGCGTGCTCCACACCAAGGAGCTGCCCGGTTGTCGATGGGCTGGTTTCAGGAAGGGGAACAAGCATGGCGGCCATGAAGCCGCGGACGGGTGACGGCCCGCTCGAGGTGACCAAGGAGGGGCGGGGCATCGTCATGCGCGTTCCGCTCGAAGGCGGCGGTCGGCTCGTCGTCGAGCTGACCCCCGACGAGGCCGAGGCGCTGGGCGACGCCCTCAAGAAGGTCGTGGGCTGACCCTCTCTCCCCGATTTCCACCGCTGCCCCGGTACGGCCCGCCGTACCGGGGCAGCGGTGTCTCCGGAGGGCGTACGGCTCCGGAGCGCGCCCGGTCGGCGGACGCGTACGGCTCCGGAGCGCGCCCGGTCGGCGGACGCGTACGGCTCCGAGAGGTGCCGGCCGGTGGACGCGTACGGGGCTCTCAGGGGCGCCGGTCAGCCGCGGCGCACCGCGCACAGCAGGCCGTCGCCCACCGGCAGCAGCGAGGGCACCAGGTCCTGGCTCTCCCGCACCGCCCGCAGCAGCTCGCGGACCCGCTGGACCTCCGCCGGCTGCGCCGACGAGTCGATCGTCCGCCCGTCCGCGAAGACGCCCTCGAAGCAGACCAGACCTCCAGGTCGCAGCAGGCGCAACGATTCAGCGAGGTAGTCGAGGTACTCAAGGCGGTCGCCGTCGCAGAACACGAGGTCGTACCCGCCGTCCGCGAGCCGGGGCAGCACGTCCAGGGCGCGGCCGGGGATGAACCGGGCCCGGTTGCCCGCGAAGCCCGCCGCCCGGAAGGCCGTCTTGGCGAGCTGCTGCCGCTCCGGCTGGAGGTCCACCGTCGTCAGGACCCCGTCCGGCCGCATCCCGAGCAGCAGGTAGATGCCCGACACGCCCGTACCGGTGCCGATTTCCGCCACCGCCTTGGCGTCCGCCGTCGCGGCGAGCAGGCGCAGCGCCCCGCCGGTGCCCGGCGACACCGGGGGGAGCCCTGCCTCGTGGGCCCGCTCACGGGCCCAGCGCAGTGCTTCGTCCTCGGCGACAAAGGCGTCGGCGAACGCCCAGCTCGTCTGCCGGTTGGCGGTAATGGCCCTCTCCTGTCCCCGTAGTTGACGCAACGGTGACTGTATCCGCTGCCGACGGGAACCCGCAGATGGGACCGGGCGTTCACCAGGGGAGGGACGCGACGGAGGCAGCCGGGCGAGCCGGTTCCAAATTCGCGTAAAGATTCTTATCCGGAACTAACGGGCGAGGTGGCTATGGTAGGGGCTCCACTGGACACCACCAGAGCCGACAGGGGAGGTGCGGCTGCGCCTGTGGACCGGAGGGGCGTGATCCGGCGCCTTCTCGGGTCGGCGGGTGAGCCGAAATCCGTGACCGACACCGCTGACCGTTCCCGCACCGCCGACTCCGCACCCACCACCGCGACCTTCGCATCGGACGCGGAATCGCAGGCGTGGACGCCTCCCACGTGGGAGGAGATCGTCAGCACGCACAGTGGCCGGGTCTACCGCCTCGCCTACCGCCTCACGGGCAACCAGCACGACGCCGAGGACCTGACCCAGGAGGTCTTCGTCCGCGTCTTCCGCTCGCTGTCGACGTACACCCCGGGCACCTTCGAGGGCTGGCTCCACCGCATCACCACCAACCTCTTCCTCGACATGGTCCGCCGCAAGCAGCGCATCCGCTTCGACGCGCTCGCCGACGACGCCGCCGAGCGGCTGCCCAGCCGCGAGCCCTCGCCGCAGCAGGCCTTCAACGACACCCACTTCGACGCCGACGTGCAGCAGGCCCTCGACACCCTCGCGCCCGAGTTCCGCGCGGCCGTCGTCCTCTGCGACATCGAGGGGCTGTCGTACGAGGAGATCGCCGCGACCCTCGGCGTGAAGCTCGGCACCGTCCGCAGCCGGATCCACCGCGGACGCTCCCACCTCCGCAAGGCGCTCAAGCACCGCTCGCCCGAGGCCCGGGCGGAGCGTGCGCTCGCCTCCGTCGGATGGGAGGCGGGCACAGCGTGAGCGGCACACTCCCCACGTCACCGACCCCCGCGGAGCACCACCTCGGGGACCGGCTCGCCGCGCTCGTCGACGGCGAGCTGGGCCACGACGCCCGCGAGCGGGTCCTCGCCCACCTCGCGACCTGCGCCCGCTGCAAGGCCGAGGCCGACGCGCAGCGCACCCTCAAGAGCGTCTTCGCCTCCGCCGCGCCCCCACCGCCCTCCGAGGGCTTCCTCGCACGGCTCCAGGGCCTTCCCGGAGGACCGGGCGACCCGTCGGGAGATCCCGGGGGCCCGGAAGGGTCCGGAGGCCTCGGGAGCCGGGGAGGGCCGAAGAGCCCTCTCGAAGAACTCCTGGGCACCCGCGGGGTGAAGTCGGACGGCTTCGCCACGGCGGCGGTCGTCACCCCGCACCCGGGACGGCCCGCCACGGGCTTCCGCATACACGAGGTCGGTGACCGTCCGGCGGGCTCCGGCGGACGCGGCCGGCGCTTCGCCTTCGCGGCGGCCAGCGCCGTCTCGTTCGCGGCCATCGCCCTCGGCGGCTCCCTGCCGCTGGACGCCTCGGTCAACGCCGGCGGGCGCGGCCAGGGCACGGGCAGCGCCGTCACCCCGCTCCGCACCACCGCCGCGGGCGGCGGCACCGGCACCGGTACGTCGCCGGGGCGCGGCACGCGCTCCGGCGAGCGCACGGGCGCGCAGGCCGTCGCCGCCGAACCGCTCTCCGCGGTCACCCCGGCGGCGGTTCCCCGGGGGCCGGTCGTGGCCGTGGTCCCGCTGATGGCGGGGCACTCCTTCGTCTCGCCCCGGGTCGCCGTGGGCCTCTCGTACCCGCCCTCCCGGTCCCTACTCCCCCTCTCGCCGTTCGTCCGGGCGGCGGGTCCGGCCCTCCCGCCGGCCTTCGGTCCCGGGCCCGGTCCGGGGCCGAGCCCGACGACCACGTCGCTCGGCTCCCCCCGTTGACCCGCGACCTGGTTGAATCCAGGGACAGTGGCGTCCGCCCCAGGGGCACGGACGGGTCAGCGGTTGCGGGGAGAGCATGAACAACGGGAAGCCGAACTGGTGGAGCCGTCCTTCGAGCACGCCGGAGGCTGCGCGGATACCCGCGCAGCCTCCGTCCGGTGACGGCGACGGCGACTTCCCCCTGCCCGCGCCGCGCCCGTCCACGGCCCCGGAACCGCCGACGACGGCCCCGGCCGACGCCGCCGCCCGACGGGACGAGGCCCCGGCCGCGGAGCCGCTGGACCAGGCACCGGCGGCGGAGCCGCAGGCCCCCGCACGGGCCGCCGAGCCCGCCGGGACCGACTCCCCGGGCGTCGAGCCCGCCGGAACCGCCGTCGACGGTTCCGAGCCCGCAGGGACCGGCCCCCGGGCCGCCGAGCCCGTCTCCGGCGCTTCCGGTCCCGCTGCCGACGGTTCCGGGCCCACCGGGCCCGCTCCCCAGGACTCCGCGCCCGCCGGGACCGGCACCCCGGAGCCCGCGCCCTCCGTCGTCCTGACCAAGGGCGAGCCCGGGGACCGGGAATCGGTCCCCGCGCAGGACCCGGCGCCCGCACCCGCCTCCGCGCCGCAGACGCAGGCGCAGCCCCTGCACACTCCCGACGAGTACCGGACGCCGCCCTACGGCGAGCCCGGGCCGTGGGCGCCCGCGCCGCCCGTGCAGCGGCCCCCGACCCCCGCGCCGCCCCACCCGCAGGGCGGCCCCGTGCCCCCCGTACCGCCGCAGCCGCACCCGCAGGGGCCCGCGCCCTGGGGCCAGTACGACCCCTGGGGCGTCGGCGGTCCCGCGCTGCCGGCCGCGCCCGCGAAGAGGTCCCGGAAGGGGCTCGCCGTCGCGGGGGCGCTGGTCTTCGCGCTGATCACCGGCGTCATCGGCGGCGGGATCGGCGCGTACGTCGAGCGGAACGGCGGGATCAGCACCGTCGAGCTGCCCCAGGCCGCCGCCGAGGACACCGGCCGCGCCCCCGACAGCGTGGCGGGGATCGCCGCCAGCGCCCTGCCCGGCGTGGTCACCCTGCACGTCAAGGGCGGCGGTTCGTCCGGTACCGGCACCGGCTTCGTGCTGGACACCAGGGGCCACATCCTCACCAACAACCACGTCGTGGACGGGGCCCGGTCCTCCGCCGACATCTCGGTGACCTTCTCCACCGGAGAGACCGCCCGCGCCAAGCTCGTCGGCAAGGACACCGGCTACGACCTGGCCGTCGTCCAGGTCACCGGCGTCTCGGGCCTCAAGCCCCTGCCGCTCGGCAACTCCGACAGCGTCCGCGTCGGCGACCCGGTCGTCGCCATCGGCGCCCCCTTCGACCTCTCCAACACCGTCACCTCCGGCATCATCAGCGCCAAGGAGCGCCCGATCACCGCCGGCGGCGAGAAGGGCGACGGCAGCGACATCAGCTACGTCGACGCGCTCCAGACCGACGCCCCCATCAACCCCGGCAACTCCGGCGGCCCCCTCCTCGACTCCAAGGCCCGGGTCATCGGCATCAACAGCGCGATCCGCGCGGCCGGCGGCTCCGGCGGCGACGGCGAGGGCGGCGGTACGAGCCAGCCCGGCTCCATCGGCCTCGGCTTCGCCATACCGATCAACCAGGGCAAGCGGGTCGCCGAGGAGCTCATCAAGACCGGCAAGGCCGCCCACCCGGTCATCGGGGTGAGCCTCGACATGCAGTACGACGGCGACGGCGCCCGCGTCGGCGAGAAGGGCAAGGACGGCACCGCCTCCGTCACGCCCGGCGGCCCGGCCGCCGAGGCGGGGCTCCGGCCCGGCGACGTCATCACCAAGGTCGACGGCCAGCGGGTGCACAACGGCGAGGAGCTCATCGTGAAGATCCGCGCCCACCGCCCCGGCGACCGTCTGGAGCTCACCCTGAACCGCGACGGCAAAGAGCTGACAAAGACGTTGACGCTCGGCTCCTCGCAGGGCACCTGAGCGCCATGCGGCGGACATCGCGAGGTACCCGCCCGGCTGTTTCGGCGGGTACCGTGGACCGGGCCCTGGACCGGCGTGAAGGAGCTACAAGGTGTTCAGCGACATAGGCGCTCTCGAGCTGGTGACGCTCGTGGTCCTCGCCGTGCTCGTCTTCGGGCCGGACAAGCTCCCGAAGGTGATCCAGGACGTCTCGCGCTTCGTCCGGAAGATCCGCGAGTTCTCCGACAGCGCGAAGAACGACATCCGCAGCGAGCTGGGCCCGGAGTTCAAGGACTTCGAGTTCGAGGACCTCAACCCCAAGACGTTCCTCCGCAAGCAGCTGGAGGGCAACGAGGACCTCCGGGAGCTCGACGAGTTGCGCAGCACCTTCGACCTCAAGAGGGAGATGAACGAGGTCGCCGACGCGGTGCACGGCCGCGAGACCCTGCCCGCCGTCAACGGCTCGGCGACCACCGGGGCCTCGGCCGACGGCTCCCCGACGGGCACCTCTGACCTCCTCAAGAAGCGGGACGAGCCGGACGCCGGCGGGCGCCCCCCGTACGACTCCGACGCGACCTGACGACGGGCTGTCACCGATCCGGCGCGTCCCGGTGGCTATCCTCGCTCTGTTGACGGAACGAGGAGGCGGCCGAGATGGAGACCACGAGCCGGGTGGAGGGCACACCCGTGGCCCGGCGGACCGACGAGGGCTTCCTGCGGGCGCCCTTCGCCTGGTACGGCCTCGACGAGGCCTTCACCGGGCCGCGTCGGCTGATGCAGGTCGGCACGGCGGCGGACGGCAGCGTGCAGCACGGATCGATCGGGCACGGTGACGCGCCGTCGATAAAGTCCGACGCGAGCGGTGCGGAGAAGGAGCGTTTCACCGTCGTCGTGACGGTCGCGGCGAGCCCCGTACGGCGGACCGGCGACGGGACGGGCGTCCTCGACGCCACCACCGTCTCCTCCGCCGCCTGGCTGGCCGGCTCAGGACTGCTCGTCCACACCTGGCCTGCCTCGCTCGACCACATGACGCGCGACAACTGGCTGGACCAGCAGACCGAGACGGCCTTCGAGCTCGCCGACGACCTCGACGGGCCCGCCTGGACGACGCTCTCGCTGCCGGTGGACGGGGTGCCGGTGCCGTTCCACTACCGCGAGACCGAGTTCGGCTGGGTCCTGGCCGGTTCGGCGGCGGGCGTGCACCTGGGGGCGTACGGGCGGGGGATGAGCGCGTACGGGCTCGGGTTCTCGCAGATCAAGGACTTCGACGCGTACGCGTAGGAGCGAGAACGCCGAAGGGGCGCCCCCGCACGGGGGCGCCCCTTCGGCGTGCGCCGTGACTCAGAACTTGTTCCGCGGCGTGATGCCCAGGCTCATGCCCGACAGGCCGCGCTGACGGCCGCCCAGCTTGCCCGCGATGGCGCGGAGCGCCGCGCCGGCGGGGGAGTCCGGGTCGGACAGGACGACCGGCCTGCCGTCGTCGCCGCCCTCGCGCAGCCGCAGGTCGATCGGAATCGAGCCGAGGACCGGGACCGTCGCGCCGGTGGTCTGCGTCAGGCCGTCCGCGACCTTCTGGCCGCCGCCGGTGCCGAACACGTCCACCATCTCGTCGCAGTGCGGACACGGCAGGCCCGCCATGTTCTCCACGACGCCGACGATCTTCTGGTGGGTCTGGACGGCGATCGAGCCGGCCCGCTCGGCGACCTCGGCCGCCGCCTGCTGCGGGGTCGTGACGACCAGGATCTCCGCGTTCGGCACGAGCTGCGCGATCGAGATCGCGATGTCGCCGGTGCCCGGGGGCAGGTCGAGGAGGAGGACGTCCAGGTCGCCCCAGTACACGTCCGCGAGGAACTGCTGGAGCGCACGGTGCAGCATCGGGCCGCGCCACACGACCGGCGCGTTGCCCGGGGTGAACATGCCGATGGAGATGACCTTCACGCCGTTCGCCGACGGCGGCATGATCATGTTCTCGACCTGGGTCGGAAGGCCGTCCGCGCCCAGCATCCGGGGCACGCTGTGGCCGTAGATGTCGGCGTCGACGACGCCGACCTTGAGGCCGTCCGCGGCCATCGCCGCGGCCAGGTTCACGGTGACGGAGGACTTGCCGACGCCACCCTTGCCGGAGGCGACCGCGTAGACCCGGGTCAGCGAGCCGGGCTTGGCGAACGGCACCTCGCGCTCGGCGGTCGTGCCGCGCAGCGCGGCCGCCAGCTCCTTGCGCTGCTCGTCGCTCATCACGTCCAGCGAGACGTCGACGGCGGTGACGCCCTCGACCCGGGAGACGGCCTCGGTCACCCGCTGGGTGATGGTGTCGCGCATCGGGCAGCCGGAGACCGTCAGGTAGACCGTGACGGCGACCCTGCCGTCCGGTTCGATCTCCACCGACTTGACCATGCCGAGCTCAGTGATCGGCTTGTTGATCTCAGGGTCGTTCACCGTCGCCAGTGCCGCGAGCACCGCGTCTTCCGTAGCCATACCGACGATGGTACGGCGCGGAGCACCGGCCCATGAAAGGCTGTCAACGGTCGGGTACGTCACTTCCCCGGGTGTCGCCGGACGGGAATAGATCCCGGCGCTCCTCCATCTCCTTGAGGAGGTCCTGGAGCTCGGAGCGGATCCAGTCGCGCGTGGCGACCTCGCCCAGACCCATCCGCAGCGCCGCGATCTCCCGCGTCAGGTACTCGGTGTCCGCGATCGACCGCTCGTTCTGCTTCCGGTCCTGTTCGAGGTTGACCCGGTCCCGGTCGTCCTGCCGGTTCTGGGCGAGCAGGATCAGCGGCGCCGCGTACGAGGCCTGGAGGGACAGGGCGAGCGTCAGGAAGATGAACGGGTACTCGTCGAACTTCAGCGGTCCCGGCGCGAAGATGTTCCACAGCACCCAGACGACGATCGTCAGCGTCATCCAGACCAGGAACCTCCCGGTCCCCAGGAAGCGGGCGATCCGCTCCGACATCCGCCCGAAGGCCTCGGGGTCGTACTCCGGCAGCAGTCTGGCCCGCCGCTCCCTCGGCAGGTCGAGCCGGATCCGGGGCACGGCCCGCTCCCGCTCGCGCTCCCGGTCCTGCGTGCGTTCAGCGGCCATGCCCCGCCCCCTCCTCCTCGTGGAACTCGGTCTCGCGCCAGTCGTCCGGCAGCAGGTGGTCCAGCACGTCGTCGACGGTCACCGCGCCGAGCAGGGAGCCGCTCTCGTCCACGACGGGCGCGGCCACCATGTTGTACGCGGCGAGGTAGCTGGTGACGGCCGGCAGCGGGGTGTCCGGGCCGAGCGGCGGCAGGTCGCTGTCCACGATCGAGCTGACCAGCGTGAACGGCGGGTCCCGCAGGAGCCGCTGGAAGTGCACCGTGCCCAGGTACTTCCCGGTCGGCGTCTCGTCCGGCGGCCGGCAGACGTACACCTGCGCGGCCAGCGCCGGGGACAGGTCCTGCTGGCGGACCCGGGCGAGCGCGTCCGCGACGGTCGCGTCCGGCCGCAGCACGATCGGCTCCGTCGTCATCAGACCGCCCGCCGTGCGCTCCTCGTACGCCAGGAGGCGGCGCACGTCCGCCGCGTCGTCCGGCTGCATCAGGGTCAGCAGCCGCTCCTGGTCCTCCTCGGGCAGCTCGGACAGCAGGTCGGCCGCGTCGTCCGGGTCCATCGCCTCCAGGACGTCGGCCGCGCGCTCCTCCTTCAGCTTGCCGAGGATCTCGATCTGGTCGTCCTCGGGGAGCTCTTCGAGGACGTCCGCGAGCCGGTCGTCGTCGAGGGCCGCGGCCACCTCGGCGCGCCGCTTGGGGGAGAGGTGGTGCAGGGCGTTGGCCAGATCGGCCGGGCGCAGCTTCTCGAAGGTGGCGAGCAGGCTCTCGGCGCCCTGGCCGTGCTCCTCCAGGGAGAAGCCGGTGACGGCCGACCACTCGACGGTCAGCGTCTCGCCCTTGCGGCGCAGCGCCCCGCCCTTGCCCTTGCGGACGAAGACCTTGTCGATCTCCCATTCGCGGCGGGCGGGCAGCTGCTGGATGGCGATGTCGAGGACGGTGACCTCCTCGCCCTCCCGCCCGTCGCCCTCCACGAGCCGCACCCGCCGGTCGAGGAGCTCGCCGAGGACGAGCCGCTCGGTGGGGCGCTGCTCGAAGCGGCGCATGTTGACCACGCCGGTGGTGATGACCTGCCCGGACTCGACGCCGGTGATCCGGGTCATGGGCACGAAGACCCGGCGGCGGCTGAGCACCTCCACGACCATGCCGAGCAGACGCGGCGGGCGGCGGCCGACCCGGAGCATGGCCACCAGGTCGCTGACCCGGCCGACCTGGTCGCCGACGGGGTCGAAGACGGGGACCCCCGCCAGGTGGGAGACGAAGATCCGGGGGGCGCCTGCCGCCATGCCACGCGCCTCCTGGGTGTCGCACGATTCGAGTCCTCGCGGCGCCCCGCCGGTGATCGCGGAGCGCTACCGGTTCAGGCTAGCCCGTGCCGGTACGCGCCGCCCCGGCAGTGCCTCCGTACGGCTGCCTGCGGGGGCCGCCGGCCGGCCCGGGTACGCTGCGGTCTGCTGTTACCCCGGTACCGGAGCCGGAACCCCCGGTACCGGTACGGACACCGGACCCTGCCCCTCCGCCCGGCCGGGGCCCGGCGCCCGTACGCCCGCACGATCACGAGAGGCAGCGCAGATGACCGTCCGCACCCCGGCATCGCGTATCCGCGGGGCCGTCGTGCCCCTGGCGCTCTGCGCCGGACTGACGGTGGGGCTCACGGCCTGCGCCGCCGACCCGGACGAGGGGACCAACGGGGTCGGGAGGCTCGCCGCCCCCGAGATCGAGCGCGAGGCGCGGACGGTGGCGGACGGGGCGAAGGCGGTGCGCCTGGCCGGCACCCTGGTCAGCAAGGGCGGCGCGGTCAAGCTGAACATGCGCCTCAAGCAGGACGGCGCCACCGGCTCGGTGACGACGAAGAACAGCACCTTCGAGCTGATGCGGGTCGGGGACGCGCTCTACCTGAAGGCCGACGTCGGCTTCTGGTCCCACGACAAGGACGGGGCCGAGCCGACGAAGGAGGACGTCGAGGCCGCCGAGAAGCTCGACGGCAAGTACGTGAAGGTGCCGCAGGACGACCCCTCGTACAGGCAGCTCCGCGGCTTCACCGACATGAAGCCGCTGCTCGACGGCCTCATCGGGCTGCACGGCGAGAAGGTCAAGGGCGACCGCACGCGGATCGGCGCGGTCCGCACGATCAAGGTCAAGGGCGGCGCGGACGGCGAGGGCGGCGTCCTCGACGTGTCCCTGGACGGCTCCCCGTACCCCGTGCAGTTCGCGCGCGGCGGCGGCGGGGGCGTCGTGATGCTCTCCGACTGGAACAAGGACTTCCCGCTCGCCGAGCCCACGAAGGACGAGATCGTGGACTACGGGAAGCAGCTGCCCCGCACCTGAGGGGCGGCCGGCCCCTCAGCGGCGCTTGCGGCGCTTCAGGAGCAGGCGCGGGAGCGCGGCCGGCGCGGGACGGCGGGTCGTGGCCGCCGTGGGCAGCGGTACGGCCGCCAGGGAGCCGTCCGGCAGTCGGGCGGCGACCTCGCGCGGGTCGAGCCGCACCACCCGGCACTCGCGCGCCCAGCGGTCCGGCATCGCCTCGCCGTCGGGCGCGTTGAGCCGCTTGCCCTTCAGCTCCGCGACGGCCGCGTCCCACTCCTCCGTACCGGCGGCGAGTTCGCGCACGGCGGCCGTCCAGGCGACGATCCGGCCGCCCTTGTCCTTGCTGCGCACGGTCACCTCGGCCGTCCCGCCGTCCACCAGGCCCGGCAGCGGCTGCTCGCCGGGGCCGTCGCCGACGACGAACGCGGCGCCGTCGTGCCAGACGTGCCAGAGCGCGCGGGCGGGCCCGGTGCCGCGCACCCACACCAGGCCGGACTTCTTGGTGGCCTCCTCGACGAGGGCGGGCCCGAGCGACTGATCGGTCATGGCCGCAGCCTATCGATCCGGACGGGCCCTACAGCCAGCCGTTGCGCTTGAGGGTGCGGTGGATGGTGAGGCAGACCACGACGATGCCGGTGAGCACCATCGGATAGCCGTACCTCCAGTGCAGCTCCGGCATGTGGTCGAAGTTCATGCCGTACACCCCGCAGACCGCCGTGGGGACGGCGACGATCGCCGCCCACGAGGTGATCTTGCGCATGTCCTCGTTCTGCGCGACGGTCGCCTGCGCCAGGTTGGCCTGGAGGATCGAGTTGAGCAGCTCGTCGAAGCCGACGACCTGCTCCTGGACGCGGGCGAGGTGGTCCGCGACGTCCCGGAAGTACTTCTGGATGTCCGGGTCCACCAGCCGCATCGGCCGCTCGCTGAGCAGCTGCATCGGGCGGAGCAGCGGCGAGACGGCCCGCTTGAACTCCAGGACCTCGCGCTTGAGCTGGTAGATCCGGCCCGTGTCCGTACCGCGCGTGGAGCCCTTCGCGGCCGGCGAGAAGACGTCGATCTCCAGCTGGTCGATGTCCAGCTCGACGGCGTCGGCGACCGCGATGTAGCCGTCGACGACGTGGTCCGCGATGGCGTGCAGGACGGCCGAGGGGCCCTTGGAGAGGAGCTCGGGCTCGCCCTGGAGGCGGTGGCGGAGGTTGCGCAGGGAGCCCTGGCCGCCGTGCCGGACGGTGATGACGAAGTCGGGGCCGGTGAAGCACATGACCTCGCCGGTCTCGACGACCTCGCTGGTCGCGGTGAGCTCGGTGTGCTCGACGTAGTGGATCGTCTTGAAGACGGTGAAGAGGGTGTCGTCGTACCGCTCCAGCTTGGGCCGCTGGTGGGCGTGGACGGCGTCCTCGACGGCGAGCGGGTGCAGCCCGAACTCGGCGGCGATACCGGCGAATTCGGCCTCGGTCGGCTCGTGCAGACCGATCCAGGCGAAGCCGCCCTTGTCCCGCACGCGCCGCATCGCGCCGCGCGGGGTGAGGCACTCGTCGTCCTCGACCCGGCGCCCGTCGCGGTAGACGGCGCAGTCGACGACGGCGGTGGACGCCGAGTGGTCGCGGGTGGGGTCGTACGCGGTGTACGTGGTGGGGGTCTTGCGCAGGGGGTGCCGCAGGCTCGGACGGACGGCGGCGCGCAGGTCACGGATCATCGACATGGGCATGCTCCTTCACGGAGAGGCCGTCGGCGAGCGTGGCACAGCCCGGAATGGGGACGTGGAGCTACGTCGTCCACAAAGCGGGCGGCACCGGGGGATCGCGGTGACGGCGTTCGCTACAGACATTCGCTACAGACAGGCGAGGGCGAAGTGCTCTTCCGTCGTGCGGGATGCCGGAGAACGGGTCGCGCGGTCCGTGCGGATCGGGGGAGTCGCACGGACCGGGGATCGCGTACCCGGAATCAACGGGAGAAAAAGCGCACCGGGCTCGGGTGCGGGGCGGAAGAGCCGCTGGTACTGCCCGACCGACTTCGGTCCATCGCAGCCCCACCTCCTCCGGCCGGTCCCCCGTGAGGGATGACGTGTGACGAGTGGTCGGGGATCGAATGCTCCCGGCCAGCGGCCAAGACTATCAGCCGGCAGAGGGTCAATCCCTTACTTTGCCCGTTCCATACGCGCTTTATGCTCAAGCCATGGGAGAAGTTCTTGCTCTGGTCGAGGCCCGGTTGCGAACGGCCCTCGGGGAACCGGACGCGCGCGCCGCGGTGACGTTTCTCGGCACGGACCGGATCGAGGTGCTCCGTTTCGTCGACGGCGATCTCGTGCGGTACGCGACCCTCGGGATGTCCGCGCAGCCGATGGCCGATCCGACCGCCGCGCTCGCCGATCCGGTGCGGGGGCCGCGCGCGGAGCTCGTCCTCACCGTGCGGGCCGGCCTCGCCGACACCGACAAGGTGCTGCGCCCGCTCGCCGTGCTCGCCGCCACCCCGCAGGTCGAGGGCGTGATCGTGGCCCCGGGCGCCTCGCTCGACGTGGGCGACCCGCTCTGGCCGGGCGCCCCCTTCAGCTCGGTGCTGGTCGCGGAGTCGGGCGGGCTGGTGGAGGACCTGGAGCTGAATGAGCCGATGGAGCCGGTGCGGTTCCTGCCGCTGCTGCCGATGACCTCGAACGAAGCGGCGTGGAAGCGGGTGCACGGGGCGCAGGCCCTGGAGGAGCGCTGGCTGGCGCGGGGGACGGACCTCCGCGACCCCCTGCGCAGGTCCGTGGAGCTGGACTGAGGAAGCCCCGCGCGCGGCAACCCCGGGTCCTCGTCCGCCGGTTGGCGGTCGACGGGGGAGCCGGGGGTGTCCGCCGGGCCGTACGGCCGTATAGGTGTAGATGGCATCTATACGAGGGGGTGATGTGCGGGTATAGCGGAAGGGATGTGCGAGTGGGCGGCCCGTGTCGGACGGGTGATCGTTCGGGGTCGTCCTTGACGCGGGACGGAAGGGGTAGGACCGTTGAGCCCTATGAGGGGCGAACCCAGTTGCCCGAAGTGCGGTGGCCGGGTCAGAGCGCCCGGCCTCTTCGCCGACTCCTGGCAGTGTGACGTGCACGGCTCGGTGCACCCGCTCCAGCCCGTCGTCCCGCCCAGCGTCGAGGCCCTCGGCGTCGTGGTGCACCGCTCCCAGGTGCCCGTGTGGATGCCGTGGCCCCTGCCCGTCGGCTGGCTCTTCACGGGAGTCGCGTACGCGGGCGACGACCGCAGCGGCGGACGCGCGACCGCCGTCGCCTGCTCGGGCCCCGGCCCGCTCGGCGGGATCGGGGAGCTGCTCCTGATCGCCGAGGAGCTCGGCGTCGGCCTCGGTGCCCGGTACGCCGGCATCGACGGGCTCGACCCCGGTGCCGGCATGGCCATCGAGAAGCCGCCCCAGACGAAGGTGCTCGCCGCCGGGCGTCCCACCCCGCTCTGGCACGTCAACGGCACCCCGCACGACCGCGCGGTCTTCGCGGGCGAGGCGCGCGGCCTGTGGCTGTGGGCGATCGTCTGGCCCGAGCAGTCCGGCCTCCTGATGTACGACGAGCTGGTCCTCACGGACCTGCGCGACGCCGGTGCCGAGGTCGAACTGCTGCCGTGCGGGGCGCTCACGCCGAGACTGCTGGGCTGAGACCGCCGCCGGACTGGAGGCCCCGGACTTGAGGATCCCGGGCTTGAGGCCCGCCGGGCCGGGGCTTTACTGCGCCGAGGCGCTACCGGGCCGAGGTGCCGCCGGGGCGAGGTCGTCGCGCCGACGTCCCGCCGGGCCCGTGCCTCTCCGGCGGATCGCCGTCCGGGCCGCGCCCGCCTCCGACCCCGCCCCGCCCCGGGGCCCGGCGTTCCTTCCGTACGGGCGTGTTCGATTCGCCCGTTATGCTGGAGCGTCCCTCGTCCGTCCCGAGCCCCCGGAGTACCGCGTCGTGCGCATCGACCTGCACACCCACTCCACGGCCTCCGACGGCACGGACTCCCCGGCCGAACTCGTCCGGAACGCGGCCGCCGCCGGGCTCGACGTCGTCGCCCTCACGGACCACGACACCACCCGCGGCCACGCCGAGGCGATCGCCGCGCTGCCCGAGGGGCTGACCCTGGTCACCGGGGCCGAGCTGTCCTGCCGGGTCGACGGGATCGGCCTGCACCTGCTCGCGTACCTCTTCGACCCCGAGGAGCCAGCGCTCCTCGCCCAGCGTGAACTCGTCCGCGACGACCGCGTGCCCCGCGCCCGCGCGATGGTCGGCAAGCTCCGGGACCTCGGCGTCCCCGTCACCTGGGAGCGGGTCGCCCGGATCGCCGGCGACGGCTCCGTGGGCCGCCCGCACGTCGCCGAGGCGCTCGTCGAGCTCGGGGTCGTACCGGACGTGTCCGCCGCCTTCACGCCCGAGTGGCTCGCCGACGGCGGCCGGGCGTACGTCGGCAAGCACGAGCTGGACCCGGTCGAGGCGATCCGCCTCGTCAAGGCGGCCGGCGGCGTCACCGTCTTCGCGCACCCCCTCGCCGTCAAGCGCGGCCGGGTGCTCCCGGAGGCCTCGATCGCCCGGCTCGCCGAGGCCGGTCTCGACGGCGTCGAGGTCGACCACATGGACCACGACGAGGCGACGCGGGCGCGGCTGCGCGGGCTCGCGAAGGAGCTGGGTCTGCTGACCACGGGCTCCAGCGACTACCACGGCAGCCGCAAGACCTGCCGGCTCGGCGAGTACACCACCGACCCCGAGATCTACGGCGAGATCACCCGCCGCGCGGCGGGGGCCTTCCCGGTCCCCGGTGCCGGCGGACCCGTCACCGCCTAGGCCCCCGGCCCCTCCGGGCCGTACCTTCCACGGAACCCGCCCGCCCCGTCGGCCCGCCCCGCGCGCCGACGCGCGCCCGCGCGGATCCGTCCCCGGGCCTCCCCCTTCCCGGTCCACCCCCGCACGGCCGCGCGCCGCGCGCGGGGCGGCACACCCCCTGCCCCGGCGGCGGAATCCCGCATTCCGCAGCCCGCGGGCCACACCCCGCCGTTCCACCTCTCCCGCAAGGCACCCCACCGTGTTCGACGTCGCCGTCTTCGGCTCGCTGTTCCTGACCCTCTTCGTGATCATGGATCCCCCCGGGATCACGCCGATCTTCCTCGCCCTCACCTCCGGCCGCGCCGCCAAGGTGCAGCGCCGCATGGCCTGGCAGGCCGTCGCCGTCGCCTTCGGCGTCATCACCGTCTTCGGCATCCTGGGCCAGCAGATCCTGGCGTACCTGCACGTCTCCGTCCCCGCCCTGATGATCGCGGGCGGACTGCTCCTGCTGCTCATCGCGCTCGACCTGCTCACCGGCAAGACCGACGAGCCCAAGCAGACCAAGGACGTCAACGTCGCCCTGGTCCCGCTCGGCATGCCGCTGCTCGCCGGGCCCGGCGCGATCGTCTCGGTCATCCTCGCCGTGCAGCACGCCGACAGCGCGGCCGCGCAGGTCTCCGTCTGGGCCGCCATCGCCGCCATGCACGTCGTCCTCTGGCTGACCATGCGGTACTCGCTGGTGATCATCCGGATCATCAAGGACGGCGGCGTGGTCCTGGTGACCCGGCTCGCCGGCATGATGCTCTCCGCCATCGCGGTGCAGCAGATCATCAACGGCGTCACCCAGGTGATCCGGGGCTCCTGACCCCTCCCGGGGCGGCCCCGGACACCACTGCGCCCCCGTACGGATTCCGCTTCTGCGAAGTCCGTGCGGGGGCGCGGTGCGTGGTGTGGACCGGGCCTGTTACGAGGCCGAGGTCTCGGCGGGGCGGATCCAGATGCGCTGGCCGATCGAGGCGGCCTGCTGCACGATCCGGTTGACGGAGGCGGCGTCCACGACCGTCCGGTCGACGGGCGTGCCGTCGACGTCGTCGAGTCGCAGGATTTCGAAGCGCACGGGCTTCTCCCTTCGTCTGAGTTGATCCTCCTGGTGGAGAACTGCGTTACGTCCCTGTACAACGACGTGCATCCTGCAAACATTCCTTACGCTAAGGAAAATTTTCGGATGACTAAATACTGACGAGTAAGGGGGTGTGGCGGCCGGCCGGACGTCGGCGGACAATGAGCCGCGTATGAACGACGCAGACACCCCACGGGCCACCGAGACCGACATCCGCCTCCGCGCGCTCGACGCACGCCTGGAGCGCACCAACGAGCTCCTCCGGCGAATGCTGGCCGAGGTCGCCAAGACCCCTTCCACCCACGCCATCTTCGTCGACGCGGGTTACGTCCATGCTGCGGCCGGGTTGCTGGTCGTCGGCACCGAGGACCGGCGCTCCTTCGACCTCGACGCGGAAGGGCTCATCGACGCCTTCATCGACAAGGCCCGCACGATCTTCGCGGACAGCCGGCTCCTGCGCGTCTACTGGTACGACGGCGCCCGCCGCCGCATCCACACCCCCGAGCAGCAGGCCATCGCCGAGCTGCCCGACGTCAAGGTCCGCCTCGGCAACCTCAACGCCAACAACCAGCAGAAGGGCGTCGACTCCCTCATCCGCACGGACCTGGAGTCCCTCGCCCGCCACCGCGCCATCAGCGACGCCGCCCTCGTCGGCGGCGACGAGGACCTCGTCTCGGCCGTCGAGGCCGCCCAGGGCTACGGCGCCCGCGTGCACCTCTGGGGCATCGAGGCCGCCGAGGGCCGCAACCAGGCCGAGGCCCTCCTCTGGGAGGTCGACAGCCAGCGCACCTTCGACCTGGACTTCTGCCGCCCGTACGTCACCCGCCGCCCCGTCACCACGTACGAGAGCGAGGGCGAGCCGCCGCCCTCCCGCGAGGAGGTGCGCCTCGTCGGCGCGCGGATCGCGGCCACCTGGATCGCCGAGCGCGGCCGGGACCGGCTCGCCGAGCTCCTGCCGGGCGCGCCCTACCTGCCCGGACCGGTCGACCAGGACCTCCTCGTCGAGGCGGAACGCCTGCTGAGCCGCTCCCTGCGCGGCCACGCCGCGCTCCGGCGCTCCCTGCGGGACGGCTTCTGGCAGCACCTCAAGGCGCAGTACTGAGCCTCGCGGGCGCCGCCGCCCGCTCCCAGAAGCCGAGGAGGCGGGCGGTCAGCTCCTCGGGGTGCGACACGTTGGGGGAGTGGCCCGCGCCCGCGAGGACCGTGTGGTGCGCGCCGGTCCGGGCCGCCGCCGCCGCGAGGTCGGCCGTCGACCAGACCATCTCGTCCGTCCCGTACGCGAAGTGCAGCGGCGTCCGCAGCACGAGCAGCTCCTCCGTACCGTCCCGGCGGTCGAGCAGCAGCCGCCCGGCGCCCCTGAGCTGGGCGATCCGGGTGCGCGACCAGCGGCGGAGCAGGAAGTCCGCGAGCCCCGGCACGTCGGACGTGTCCGGCTCCTCGCCCCGGCTGTCCAGCCAGCACATCGTCCGCCACACCCGCTCCTTCGACAGCAGCGCGAGTCCGGCCCGCAGCGCCCGCACCCGGATCCGCTGCGGCCGGGAGACCCGGCCGACACCCGAGGAGAGCAGGGTGAGCGAGCGGAAGGCGCCCGGCGCGACCGCCACCGCCGCGCGGGCCACCAGACCGCCGAACGAGTGCCCCACCAGGTGCACGGGGCCGTCCCCGAGCGCCGCGGCCTGCGCCACCGCGTCGAGCGCGAGCGCCCGGCGGCGGTAGGCGGCCCGGCCCCGCGGGCCCGGGCTGTCGTTCTGCCCGCGCCCGTCCACGGCCACGGCCCGGTAGCCGGCGTCGGTCAGCGGTCCGAGGAGGGCCAGGAAGTCCTCCTTGCTGCCGGTGTACCCGGGCAGCAGCAGCACCGTTCCCCGCCGCTCCCCGCCGGGCTCCGCGTCGAGCACGGCGAACGGCCCGCGCGCGGTGTCGAGACGGCGGACGCGGGCGCGCGGCGGCAGTACCAGGGACCTGGGCTTACTCATACCCGGACTGTAATCCCCGGTCGGCGGGACGGCGCGGCCCGGGAACGCCGCCGCGGCCCGCCCCCGGGAAGGGGACGGGCCGCGGCGGTGGTACGGGACGGACCCGGGCCTCAGCTCTCGGCCGGGGCCGCCGTCTTCTTGGTGGTGCGGCGGCGCGGGGCCGCCTTCTTCGGCTCCTCGGCCTCGGCGGCGGCCTCGGCGGCCGGCTCCGCGACGGCCTTCTTCACCGTACGGCGACGGGCCGGAGCCTTCGGCGCCTGCGGCTCGGAGGCGTCGGGCGCCTCGGCGGCGACCGCCTTCTTGGCCGCGCGGCGACGGGGAGCCTTCGGGGCCTCCTCGGCGGCCGGGGCCTCGACCGCCGGAGCGGCCTCGGCGACGGCGGCCTCGGCCACCGCCTTCTTGGTGGTGCGGCGGCGCGGGGCGGCCTTCTTGGGGGCCTCCTCGACCACCGGAGCGGCGGCCTGCTCGGCGACCTGCTCGGCCGCGGGGGCCTCGGCCGCCACCGCCTTCTTGGTGGTGCGGCGGCGCGGGGCGGCCTTCGCGGGAGCCTCCTCGACCACCGGCGCCGGCGCCGCGGCCGGTACGACGATGATCGCGGCGGCTTCGGCGGACACCGGAGAACCGGCGGCCCGGGTGGCGGCACGACGACGGCGCGGCGCGGGCGCCTCCTCGACGACCGGAGTCACGACCGGCTCGGCCACCGGCTCGGCGGCCGGGACCTCGGCGGTCACCGGCGAACCGGCGGGCCTGCGGGCCGTACGGCGACGGCGCGGGGCCGGAACCTCGGCCGGGGCCTCGGCGGCGACGGGCCCGGCCACCGGAGCGGCGACGGGCTCGACGGTCTTGGCGGGTGCCTCGACGTCCTTGACGGGCGTCTCGACGGCCTCGACCGTCCTGGCGGCCGTACGGCGGCGCGGGGCCTTCTTCGGCTCCTCGGCCTTCAGCACCTCGACGGCGGCCGGGGCCTCGACGGCCCTCGGGGCCTCGACGGCCCTCGGGGCCTCGACGGCCGACTGCGCCCGCAGGGCGGCGGCGGCGGTCTCGGGCGTCTGGAAGAAGACGGTCTCCTCGACCGGGCGCACCCGGGCCCGGCGGCGGCGCGGGGCCGGAGCGGACTCCTGGACGGCGGGGGCCGCGGGGGTACGGACCGCCGGAGCGGCCTGGGAGGCCTGGGCGGTCTCCGGGCGGGCGGCACGGGCGCGGCGACGGGGGGCCTTCGGCTCCTCGGCCTTCCGCTCCTCGACCTTCACGGCCTCGGCCTTCGGGGCCTCGACGGTCTTCGGAGCCTCGGTGACCACCGGGGCCGGGGCCTCGGTCTTCGGCGCCTCGGCGACGGCGACCGGAGCGGCCTGGGCCGCCGGGGCCGCCTGCGCGACCGGCGCGGCGCCCTGGACGCCGACCCGGGTGCGACGGCGGCGGCGCGGGGTGCGCGGACCGGACTCGGTCCCCGCCTCGTCGCCCGCCGGCGCGGCGGCCGGAGCGGTCCGGTCGGCCTGGACGGCGCGGTCCTGCGCCGGGGCGTCGACGGCGTCGCCGCCGCCGCGGGTGCGCCGGCGCTGGCGCGGGGTCCGGGTGCGCTCCGGGCGCTCCTCGGTCCTCTCCGCCGCCTTCGGGCCGCGGCCGCGGCGTCCGCCGGGCTCGCCCAGGTCCTCCAGCTCCTCCGCGCCCAGACCCGCGCGGGTCCGCTCGGCGCGGGGCAGGATGCCCTTGGTGCCCGCCGGGATGTCCAGCTCCTCGTACAGGTGCGGGGAGCTGGAGTAGGTCTCGACCGGCTCGTGGAAGTCCAGGCCGAGCGCCTTGTTGATCAGCTGCCAGCGAGGGATGTCGTCCCAGTCGACCAGGGTCACCGCCGTGCCCTTGGCGCCCGCGCGGCCGGTGCGGCCCACGCGGTGGAGGAACGTCTTCTCGTCCTCCGGCGACTGGTAGTTGATGACGTGGGTGACGCCCTCGACGTCGATGCCGCGCGCGGCGACGTCGGTGCAGACGAGCACGTCGACCTTGCCGTTGCGGAAGGCGCGCAGCGCCTGCTCGCGGGCGCCCTGGCCGAGGTCGCCGTGGACGGCGCCCGAGGCGAAGCCGCGGCGCTCCAGCTGCTCGGCGATGTCGGCCGCCGTGCGCTTGGTGCGGCAGAAGATCATCGCGAGCCCGCGGCCGTTGGCCTGCAGGATGCGGGAGACCATCTCCGGCTTGTCCATCGAGTGCGCGCGGAAGACGTGCTGCTTGATGTTGGCGACGGTCACGCCCTCGCCGTCGGGCGAGGTGGCGCGGATGTGCGTCGGCTGCGACATGTAGCGGCGGGCGAGACCGATGACCGCGCCCGGCATGGTGGCCGAGAACAGCATGGTCTGGCGCTTCGCCGGAAGCATGTTCATGATCTTCTCGACGTCGGGCAGGAAGCCCAGGTCGAGCATCTCGTCGGCCTCGTCCAGGACGAGGACCTTGACGTGGGAGAGGTCGAGCTTGCGCTGGCCGGCCAGGTCGAGCAGGCGGCCGGGGGTGCCGACGACCACATCGACGCCCTTCTGCAGCGCCTCGACCTGCGGCTCGTACGCCCGGCCGCCGTAGATGGCGAGCACGCGCACGTTGCGCACCTTGCCGGCGGTCAGCAGGTCGTTGGTGACCTGCTGGCACAGCTCGCGGGTGGGCACGACGACGAGCGCCTGCGGGGCGTCGGTCAGCTGCTCGGGCTTCGCCCGGCCGGCCTCGACGTCCATGGGGACGGTCACGCGCTCCAGGATCGGCAGGCCGAAGCCGAGGGTCTTGCCCGTGCCGGTCTTGGCCTGGCCGATGACGTCAGTGCCGGTGAGGGCGACCGGAAGGGTCATCTCCTGGATGGGGAAGGGGTTGACGATGCCGACCGCCTCAAGGGCTTCGGCCGTCTCGGGAAGGATTCCGAGGTCTCGGAAAGTCGTAGTCAGGGTGCTGCCTCTTCTGTGAGACGCGGCGCGAGGCGAACGAAGGGGGTCGTACCGTGCCGGATCACTGTCGGCGCGATCGTGAAGACCGCTGCCGGGTGGCACGGGACCACTGCCGTCGCTCGAGCGTCGTACCGCTGAGGGTGACCCTTCCGCGGGTCCGCCGGAAGGGCTGTCGGGCCGGAGCCGATCGGGCCACCGACCGGGCATCCTCATTCATGCGTCGGCCCACCGGATACGTCCGAACGTGCGAAAGCATGTCCGCATACTCAGCAGGCGCCTTACCACTGTACCCCGGAATCGCGCATGTGTGTCGGGGGAAAACGTGATGAGGGCACGGTCACACTGACTGACCAGGGCCTTCCCGGGCCGCGCGGGCGGGCTATTGTGCGCTGCATGGAGACGCCTGACAACGCCACACCCACCGGGATCGCCGCCAAGGACTGGGCGACGGCATCCGCCGAGCCGCAGTACCGCGCCGCCGTGATCGACCTCCTCGGCGCCCTCGCCTACGGAGAGCTGGCGGCCTTCGAGCGGCTCGCCGAGGACGCCAAGCTGGCGCCGACCCTCGCGGACAAGGCGGAGCTGGCGAAGATGGCCTCGGCCGAGTTCCACCACTTCGAGCAGCTCCGGGGCCGCCTCGCGGCCGTCGACGCGGAGCCGACAGAGGCCATGGAGCCCTTCGCGAAGGCGCTCGACGACTTCCACCGCCAGACCGCGCCGTCGGACTGGCTGGAGGGCCTGGTCAAGGCGTACGTGGGCGACTCGATCGCCAGCGACTTCTACCGGGAGGTCGCGGCCCGGCTCGACTCCGACACCCGTGCCCTGGTGCTCTCCGTGCTCGACGACACCGGCCACGGCAACTTCGCCGTGGAGAAGGTCCGCGCCGCGATCGACGCCGACCCGCGCGTCGGCGGCCGGCTCGCGCTCTGGGCGCGCCGCCTGATGGGCGAGGCGCTCTCCCAGGCCCAGCGCGTGGTCGCCGAGCGGGACGCGCTCTCCACCATGCTGGTCGGCGGCGTCGCGGACGGCTTCGACCTCGCGGAGGTCGGCCGGATGTTCTCCCGGATCACCGAGGCGCACACCAAGCGCATGGCCGCCCTCGGCCTCGCCGCCTAGGACGCACGGGGAAGCGGGACGGCGGCCGTCAGACGGTCGCCGACCGGCGCAGCCGGCGGCGCGAGGCCGGGCGGACCAGGAGCGAGAGCAGGACCGCCGCCACCGCCACGGCGCCCGCCAGGGTGGCGAAGGGATGGCCGGGGCCGAGTGCCCCGTGGGTGACGAGCGCGCCGAACACCCCGCCGAGCGCGCCGGTGACGAGGACGGGCCCCCGGCCGGGCAGACGGTCGGGCAGCCGGTGCGCGGCGGCCCAGGCCAGAACGAGGCCGAGCAGGGCGGAGCCGAGGGCTTCCAGGAACATCGGGGGATCACCTCGCGAGGGGTGCGGGGCGGGTGGTGCGGTCGAGGTCCTACCTACCCGTGGCGTCCGGCGCGCAACCCTCCGTACCGCCCGACGTGGACGTACGGACGGCGTACGGATGACGTACGGACGACTCGCGGACACGGGAAGGGCCCGGCAGACCGAAGACGGTCTGCCGGGCCCTTCCCGTGGATCCCGGGCTCAGAGCGTGCCGAAACCCACGCGGCGGACGGCGGGCTCGCCGAGCTCCACGTACGCGATCCTGTCGGCCGGAATGAGGACCTTGCGGCCCTTCTCGTCCGAGAGGCTGAGCAGCTGCGCCTTGCCGGCCAGCGCGTCGGCAACCGCGCGCTCGACCTCCTCGGCGGACTGCCCGCTCTCCAGAACGATCTCCCGGGGCGCGTGCTGCACGCCGATCTTGACCTCCACGGCTATGTCCCTCCGAACGGTCAGCGTTGCGCGATTCATCCGCGCCGTACGCTGCACACATTAGCCCGGTGAGGGGACGCGCACGGTGCGCTCGCCGCACGCCAGGAGCGAACACGCGCGGGGGAGGCGCGGGTCAGTGGCCCTCGGCGCTCAGCTGGCCGTCGACCGGGTGCAGCGGGAAGCCCGCGATGCCCCGCCAGGCGAGCGAGGTGAGCAGTTCCACCGCCTTGTCGCGCGGGATGGGGGACTCGCTCGACAGCCAGTAGCGGGCGACCACCTGGGAGACGCCGCCGAGGCCCACGGCGAGGAGCATCGACTCGTCCTTGGACAGGCCGGTGTCCTCGGCGATCACCTGCGAGATCGCCTCGGCGCACTGGAGGCTGACCCGGTCCACGCGCTCGCGCACGGCCGGCTCGTTGGTCAGGTCGGACTCGAAGACCAGCCGGAACGCGCCGCCCTCGTCCTCGACGTAGGCGAAGTACGCGTCCATGGTCGCGGCGACCCGGAGCTTGTTGTCCGAGGTGGAGGCCAGGGCGGTGCGGACCGCCAGCAGGAGGGCCTCGCAGTGCTGGTCCAGGAGGGCCAGGTAGAGCTCCAGCTTCCCCGGGAAGTGCTGGTAGAGCACCGGCTTGCTGACGCCCGCCCGCTCGGCGATGTCGTCCATGGCGGCGGAGTGGTACCCCTGGGCGACGAAGACCTCCTGGGCCGCGCCGAGCAGCTGGTTCCGTCGGGCACGTCGCGGCAGGCGCGTGCCCCGAGGGCGTGCTGCCTCTGTCTGCTCGATGGCGCTCACGCGGCCTCCCAAGATTCGATCCATGCGCGCTGTAGCGACGCGCCGCCATCGTACTTTTGGGTAACCCGGCTGTGCGCGGTGCGGACGCAGAATTTCACGGACCGGACACCGGGGTCGACAGCCGGTTCAATATTGAACCGGACGAATCGGCGGCGGGCGCGGCCCGGCGGCGGCCGCTCCCCCGTCCTCCCGGGCGTTCGCCCCCGTTCCCCCGGGCTTTCCCCGCCCTCCTCCGGGCGTTCAGCGGTAGTCGTCCTCGTCCAGTTCGACGACGCGGGCCTGCTCGGACGCGTCGGCCTCGTTCGCCGACTCGCGCTCGACGCGGGTCAGCGGTTCGTCCCGGCGCGGCCGGAGCTCGGTGTGCTGCTCGGCGGCGTCCGCCTCGGGCGTCTCCTCGTCCAGCTCGACGACCTCCTCCTCGGCGAACGTGTCCGGCTCGGTCGGATCGACAGTCATGCGGCTCCCTCCGGTGCGCGGGTCGCGGTCCTTTCCCCGGCGCCTTCCCTTCGAGCCTAGGAGCACACGTGTCGCGCCGCACACGGACTTGTGACCGCACCCACACACGGGCGCGCGTGATCGTCTCGTAATATTGCGGCCATGTCCTCGACCGAGCTGCCGGAAACCCGGACCGCCGCCGCACCACCCGCGTCGCGGACCCGCGCCGTACGGGTCGCCGACGGCGAGGAGCTCCGCACCGTCACCCTGCCCGGCCTCAGCCTGACCGTGCGCTCCCGGCCGGGCACCCGGCCCGGACTGCCGCCCGCGCTGTACGTCCACGGCCTCGGCGGCTCCTCGCAGAACTGGTCCGCCCTGATGCCGCTGCTCGCGGACGTCGTCGACGGCGAGGCGGTCGACCTGCCCGGCTTCGGCGTCTCCCCGCCGCCCGAGGACGGCGACTACTCGGTCACCGGGCACGCCCGCGCCGTCATCAGGTTCCTCGACTCCGAGGGACGCGGACCGGTCCACCTCTTCGGCAACTCGCTGGGCGGCGCCGTCGCCACCCGCGTCGCCGCCGTCCGGCCCGACCTGGTCCGTACCCTCACCCTGGTCTCGCCGGCCCTGCCCGAGCTGCGCGCGCAGCGCACCGCCTGGCCCACCGCGCTGCTCGCGCTGCCCGGCGTCTCCTCCTTCTTCGCCCGGCTCACCAGGGACTGGACGGCCGAGCAGCGGGTCCGCGGGGTCATGGCGCTCTGTTACGGCGATCCGGGCCAGGTGACCGACGAGGGCTTCCTGCACGCGGTCGAGGAGATGGAGCGGCGCCTGGAGCTCCCGTACTTCTGGGACGCGATGGCCCGCTCCTCGCGCGGCATCGTCGACGCGTACACCCTCGGCGGGCAGCACGGTCTGTGGCGGCAGGCCGAACGGGTCCTCGCCCCGACGCTGCTCGTCTACGGCGGGCGCGACCGGCTCGTCTCGTTCCGGATGGCCCGGAGGGCGGCCACCGCCTTCCGCGGCTCGCGCCTGCTGACCCTGCCCGACGCGGGGCACGTGGCGATGATGGAGTACCCCGAGACGGTCGCCCAGGCCGCCCGGGAACTGATCGCCGATCACGGCGGGAGCTGATACGGGGCGTGGGACGACACAGTCGCAAGGGCGCCGCGCCCGCACCGGCGCCCGCCGCCGGGCAGCAACGGACCGGACCGGAACCGGCCGCGGCCGCGGGCCCGGCCCCCGGCACGGGCCGCCGCCGCAGGGCCGCGGCCACGACCACGGCCGACGGCGGCCAGGACCCGGCGGGCACACGGCCCGGCGGGACGCAGGCGTACGGCCGGCCGCCGTACGGATCGCCCGCGCAGGGCGCCCCGGCGTACGGGACGCCCGCGCACGGCACCCCGATGTACGGCACCCCGATGTACGGCACCCCGATGTACGGCACTCCGGCGCACGGCGTCCCGGTCCACGGCGCTCCGGCGCGTGACGGACAGGGGCACGGGACGCCCGCCCACGGCACCCCGGTGTACGGCACTCCGGCGCACGGCGTCCCGGCGTACGGCGTCCCCGGCACCCCCGCGCACGGCGTTCCCGTCCACCGGGCGGCCGCCGCGCGGGGCGGGCACCCGCAGCACGACGAGGGCGGCGCGCGCCCCGCGCCCTACGGTGGGCGGCGCGGCCGGCCCCCGGTCGCCGAGCCCGAACAGGCCGAGGAGCAGGGGCCGTTCGTCCCCGCGCCCCGCCAGGAGGACGAGTCCGACGCCGAGGCGCCGGCCGCGCGGGGCGGGCTCGGCCGCACCTTCGCCGGGGTCGGGGCGGCGGCCGTCGCCACCGTCCTCGCCGTCGTCGTCGCCGGACAGGTCGCCGACAAGGAGGCGTCCGAGGCGGCCCCCCGCGCCGCCGGGGAACCGGCCGAGCGGGCCGCGGACGACTCCTCCGCCTCCCGCTCCGACGACCGGATCACCCCGACGCACCCGGCGCCGCCGGCACTCCTGAAGCCCCCGGCGCCCACGTACGAGCAGTTGATGACCCATCAGTTCCCGATCGACCCCGGGCTGAAGGGGTCCGGCGCCTTCGAGGCCGTCCAGGGCTTCCAGAAGGCGCCGGGCAAGGGCAGGCTCATCCGCTACCGCGTCGACGTCGAGAAGGGGCTCGGGCTCGACCCGAAGCTCTTCGCCGACGCCGTGCAGAAGACCCTCAACGACCCGCGCAGCTGGGCGGGCGACGGCGCGATGACCTTCGAGCGGATCTCCGAAGGGGAGGCGCAGTTCGTCATCACGCTCGCCAGCCCCGGCACCACCGGCGTCTGGTGCCGGAAGTCCGGGCTCGACACGACGGTCGACAACGTCTCCTGCGACTCCGCCTCCACGGAACGCGTGATGATCAACGCGTTCCGCTGGGCCCGGGGCGCCGACACCTTCGGCCCCAAGGCCATGTACGCCTACCGCCAGATGCTCATCAACCACGAGGTGGGCCACCGGCTCGGGCACAACCACGTGAACTGCCGGACCCCCGGTGCGCTCGCCCCCGTGATGCAGCAGCAGACGAAGTCCCTGGACCTCGACGGCGTCCGGTGCCGCCCCAACCCCTGGGTGCATCCGGGAAGTTGAGGTCACACTCCGGTCGGCGGCCACTTCGCGCCCGGCCGGAGGCCGCCCCGTGGTCGATCGCATGCCGAGACGCTTGTCTCAAAAATCACTCGTAGCGCGTTGACATCGTTCGCGCGTTCGTCCATATTTCTCGGCATGTCGCACCGTCACGCCGTCACCGAGCGCGCCGCCATAGAGCTGGCGCTCATCGGCGTGTCCGGGCATGCCGTGTCCGACGTCCTCTGTCGCTGACCACTGCCCGAGCGCACGTCGGCCCTTCGCGTTTCCCGCACCTGCCGACGCCCTTCCGCGCCCGGGTCCTTCTCCCCGTGGGCGCGGCTCCTCCGTGTGTCTCCCTCGTGCGTAGGGAACGCCCGGCGACTCCCTGGCAACACCGCCGCTCGCCGCTGCCCGCGTGGAACTTCCGCACCTTCCGCCGCAGTTCTCCGAGAGGCCTTCTCCGATGCGTCAACCGTCCGTCATTTCCCGCCGCGTGGCAGCGGCCGCCGTCAGTGTCGTCCTGGCCTCGGGCGCCACCGCCTGCGCGGGACCCGAGGACGCCGGCGCCAAGAGCGGCACCTCCGGCAAGGGCTCGGCCGCCCCGCGGAAGGGCGGCACCCTCACCGTCCTGAACGCCGAGGCCCAGACCGACTTCGACCCCGCCCGCCTCTACACCTCCGGCGGCGGCAACGTCCCCTCGCTCGTCTTCCGCACGCTCACCACCCGCAACCGCGAGGCCGGCGCCGCCGGCACCCAGGTCGTCCCCGACCTCGCCACCGACATCGGGCGCCCCAACAAGGACGCCACCGAGTGGACGTACACCCTCAAGGACGGGCTGAAGTTCGAGGACGGCACGCCCATCACCAGCGCCGACGTCAAGTACGGCATCGAGCGCTCCTTCGCCGCCGAGCTCTCCGGCGGCGCTCCCTACCTGCGCGACTGGCTGGTCGGCGGCGACACCTACCAGGGCCCCTACAAGGACACCAAGGGCCTCGCCTCCATCGTCACCCCCGACCCGAAGACCATCGTCTTCAAGCTGAAGAAGCCCGAGGGCGAGTTCCCCTTCGTCGCCACCCAGACGCAGTTCGCCCCCGTGCCCAAGGCCAAGGACAAGGGCGCCAAGTACGAGGAGCACCCCGTCTCCTCCGGCCCGTACAAGGTCGTCAGCAACGAGAACGACGGCGAGCGCCTCGTCCTGGAGCGCAACGAGCACTGGGACCCCAAGACGGACGAGGAGCGCAAGGCCTACCCCGACAAGATCGACGTCCGGTCCGGGCTCGACGAGGCCGTCATCAACCAGCGCCTCGCCACCTCCTCCGGCGCCGACGCCGCCGCCGTCACCACCGACACCAACCTGGGCCCCGCCGAACTCGCCCAGGTCGGCTCCGACAAGGCGCTCGCCGCCCGCGTCGGCACCGGCCACTTCGGCTTCACCAACTACATCGCCTTCAACCCGAAGGTGAAGCCCTTCGACAACCCCAAGGTCCGCCAGGCCGTCTCGTACGCGGTCAACCGCACCAGCGTCGTCAACGCCGCCGGCGGCTCCTCGCTCGCCGAGCCCGCCACCACCTTCCTGCCCGAGCAGAAGGCCTTCGGCTTCACGCCGTACGACCACTTCCCGGCCGGCAAGACCGGCGACCCGGAGAAGGCCAAGGAGCTCCTGAAGGAGGCCGGCTTCCCGAACGGGCTGACCGTCACCCTGCTGCACTCCACCGCCCAGAACCGGGCCACCAGCCCCGAGATCGCCACCGCCGTCCAGGAGGCCCTCGGCAAGGCGGGCATCACCGTCAAGCTCGACGGCCAGGAGCCCAACTCCTTCAACGAGAAGCGCTGGAGCGTCAAGGACGCCCCCGGCTTCTTCCTCTCCCGCTGGGGCGCCGACTGGCCGGCCGGCGGCCCGTTCCTCGCGCCGATCTTCGACGGACGCCAGATCGTCACCAACGGCTCCAACTACAACCACGCGCAGCTGAACGACCCGGCGGTCAACAAGGAGATCGACGAGATCAACAAGCTGACCGACCTCAAGGCCGCCGCCGCGCGCTGGGGCGCCCTCGACAAGAAGATCGGCGAGCAGGCGCTCGACGTGCCGCTCTTCCACCCGGTCTACAAGCGGCTCGTCGGCAAGGACGTCAAGAACGTCGTCATCAGCGACTGGACCGGCGTCCTCGACGTCTCGCAGGTCGCGGTCAAGTGACCATCCTGACCGACACGCCGGCGCCCGTGGCGGGGATCCCCGCCACGGGCGCCGCCCGGCAGGTGTGGCGACGGCTGCGCACCCGCCCGGCCGCCCTCGCCTCCCTCGCCGTCCTGCTCCTGCTCGTCCTCCTCGCCCTCGCCGCGCCGCTGCTCGCCGCCCTGGAGGGCCAGGACGCGTACGCGTACCACGACGACCTCGTCGACTCGGCGCGCGGCGGCGTCCCGTACGGCTCCTTCGGCGGTGCGAGCGCCGACCACTGGCTCGGGGTCGAACCGGGCACCGGCCGCGACCTGTTCGTCCGGCTCCTGTACGGCGCCCGGATCTCGCTGCTCGTCGGCATCGGCGCCACCGCCGTCCAGATCCTCCTCGGCGTCCTCGTCGGCCTCGCCGCCGGACTGGGCAACCGCTGGGTCGACACCGTCCTCGGCCGTGCCACCGACGTCCTCGTCGCCCTGCCGATGCTGGTGCTCGCCATCGCGCTGACCGCCGTCGTCCCCCGCGACTTCCCCCGGCCGCTGCTCCTGATCCTCGTCATCGGGTTCCTCGGCTGGGCCGGCACCTCCCGGATCGTGCGCGCCCAGACGCTCACCCTCAAGAGCCTCGACTTCGTCGCCGCCTCCCGCCTCGCCGGCTCCGGACGGTGGCGGACCGCCCGCCGCGAGCTGCTGCCCGCCCTCGCCGCCCCCGTCATCACCTACGCGGCGATCCTCGTCCCCACCAACATCGTCGTCGAGGCGTCCCTCTCCTTCCTCGGCGTCGGCGTCACCCCGCCCACCCCGTCCTGGGGGCAGATGCTGTCGAGCGCGCAGACCTGGTTCCGCGCCGACCCGGCGTACGTCCTGCTCCCCGCCGGACTGCTCTTCGCCACCGTGCTCGCCTTCACCGTCCTCGGCGACGCGGTCCGCACGGCCCTCGACCCGCGCGAGACGAGCCGGCTGCGCGTGGGCACCCGTAAGGAGTCCTCCCGATGACCCGCTTCGTCCTCAAGCGGCTCGCGGGTGCCGCGCTCGTCCTCCTGGCGCTCTCGGTCCTCGTGTACGGCCTCTTCTACCTGGCCCCCGGCGACCCCGCCCGGCTGGCCTGCGGCGAGCGCTGCAACCCCCAGCAGATCGCCCAGGTCCGCGAGCAACTCGGCCTGAACCAGAGCGTGTTCGCGCAGTACCTGCACTTCCTCCAGGGCGTGTTCACCGGCCGCGACTACTCCACGGGAACCTCCGTCGTGCACTGCGACGCGCCCTGCCTCGGCCTGTCGTACCAGAGCGACCAGCAGGTCACCCAGCTCGTCCTGGAGCGCCTGCCCGCCACCGCCTCCCTGGCCCTCGGCGCCATGGTCGTCTGGCTCCTCGTCGGCGTCGGCACCGGACTGCTCTCGGCGCTGCGCCGGGGCGGGATCACCGAGCGCGTCCTCACCGTGGTCACCCTCGCCGGCACCGGCACCCCCGTCTTCATCCTGGGCCTGCTCCTCCTCATGGCCGTCTGCGCCTACCTCCAGTGGCTGCCCTTCCCCAGCTACGTGCCGCTGGGCGAGGACCCCGAGCAGTGGGCCTGGAACATGCTGCTGCCCTGGATCACCCTCGGCTTCTTCGAATCCGCCAAGTACGCCCGCCTCACCCGCAGTTCCACCCTGGAGACGCTCGCCGAGGACCACATCCGGACCTTCCGCGCGTACGGGGTGGGGGAGCGGTCCGTCGTCACCCGGCACGCCCTGCGCGGCGCCGTCCCGCCGGTGATCGCGATCAGCGCCGTCGACCTCGGCTCGATGTTCGGCGGGGCCGTGCTCACCGAGTCCCTCTTCGGCATCCCCGGCCTCGGCAAGACCCTCATCGACGGGGTCCGCCAGATCGACCTGCCCGTGGTGGTCGGCGTGGTCATGGTGATGGGCACGGCCGTCGTCCTCGCCAACGTCCTCGCGGACCTGCTGTACGCGGCCGCCGACCGAAGGGTGGTCCTGACGTGACCGCGTCCGAGACCCCGGCCCCCCTGGTCGACGTGCGGGACCTGTCCGTCTCGTTCGACCGCGCGGACGGCTCCGTACGGGCCGTCGACGGGCTCTCCCTCACCCTCGCCGAGGGCCGCGCGCTCGCCCTCGTCGGGGAGTCCGGCAGCGGCAAGTCCACCGTCGCCGGCGCCCTCCTCGGCCTCCACCGGGGGACCGGCGCGAAGGTCACCGGCTCCGTGCGCGTCGGCGGCATCGACGTCGCCACCGCCGGCCCCGCCGACCTGCGGCGGCTGCGCGGCGGCGTCGCCGCCATGGTCTTCCAGGACCCGCTGTCCTCCCTCGACCCCTACTACGCCGTCGGCGACCAGATCGCCGAGGTGTACCGGATCCACGCCGGGGGCTCGCGGAAGGCCGCCCGCGCCCGGGCCGTCGACGTCCTCGACCGGGTCGGCATCCCCGACGCGGCCCGCCGCTCCCGCTCCCGCCCGCACGAGTTCAGCGGCGGCATGCGGCAGCGCGCCCTCATCGCGATGGCCCTCGCCTGCGAGCCCCGGCTCCTCGTCGCCGACGAGCCGACCACCGCCCTCGACGTCACCGTGCAGGCCCAGATCCTCGACCTGCTGCACGAGCTGCGCCGCGAGACCGGCACCGCGCTGCTCCTCGTCACCCACGACGTGGGCGTGGCCGCCGAGAGCGTCGACGAGGTGCTCGTCATGCGCGACGGGCGCGAGGTCGAGCGCGGCCCCGTCGCCGGCGTCCTGGGCGCGCCCTCGGAGCCGTACACGCGCGCGCTGCTCTCCGCCGTGCCCCGGCTCGACGGGCCGGTCCGGGCCCCTTCGGAGGAAGGGGACGTGCTGCTCGAAGCGGTCGGGCTGCGGAGGGAGTTCGGGCGCGGCAAGCGGGCCGTGACCGCCGTCGACGACGTCTCCCTCACCGTCCGCGCCGGCGAGACCCTCGGCGTCGTCGGGGAGTCCGGCAGCGGCAAGACCACCCTCGGCCGCATGCTGGTGCGGCTCCTCGACCCGACCGGCGGCCGGCTCCGCTACCGGGACGCGGAGATCGGCGCCCTGTCCGAGCGGGACCTGCGCCCGTACCGGCGCGAGCTCCAGATGGTCTTCCAGGACCCCGTCGCCTCCCTCAACCCGCGCCGCTCCGTGGGCGAGTCGATCGCCGACCCGCTGCGGGTGGCGGGGGAGCGCGACGAGAAGCGGATCCGGGACCGGGTGCGGGAGCTGCTCGACCGGGTGGGGCTCGACCCCGACCGCCACGGGGCCTATCCGCACGAGTTCAGCGGCGGCCAGCGCCAGCGCGTCGGCATCGCCCGCGCGCTCGCCGCCGAGCCCCGTCTGATCGTCTGCGACGAACCCGTCTCCGCGCTCGACGTCACCACCCAGACCCAGGTCGTCGAGCTGCTCGCCGCGCTCCAGGCCGAACTGGGCCTCGGCCTCGTCTTCATCGCCCACGACCTCGCGGTCGTCCGCCGCGTCAGCGACCGGGTCGCCGTCATGCGCGGCGGCCGGATCGTCGAGCAGGGCACGGTCGAGGAGGTGTACGGGACGCCCCGCGACCCGTACACCCGGCAACTGCTCGCCGCCGTCCCCTCGCCGGACCCGGCCCTCGCGGCGGCCCGCCGGGAGCGGCGCCGGGAACAGCGCGCGGAGCGGGACGAGGAGCTGGCCGTCGCCTGACCCTCCGTGACGGTCCCGCCGCTTACCGCGACGGAACGCGACCGGGGTGGGAAAGTTACGAGCATTCACCCCTTCCGGTGGTGCGACGGACAACCGTCCGTCGCACCACCGACTTCTTTGTTTACGTTCTTCCCGCTGCGAGTCACCGGACCAACGGTGGCCGCCGTCAAGGGAGATCGGGGGTGCGCTCGTGCGGATCGGACTGCTCACGGAGGGTGGCTACCCGTACGCCGTCGGTGAATCCGGAGTCTGGTGCGAGCGGCTCGTGCGCGGTCTCGGGCAGCACCGCTTCGACCTGTACGCCGTCGCCCGCCCGCCCGCCACCGGCGCCTCCCTGCCGCTCCCCCCCAACGCCCGGACCGTCCGCGCGGCCGACCCCGGGAACCTCCTCGAACGCGCCGCCCGCCGCGCCCACGGCCGCCGCGACCGCCGCCGCTTCACCGAGGCGTACGAGCGCTTCGCCACCGGCCTCTGCGCGGAGGAGGACACCGCCGACGGCGCGTCCCCCTTCGCCGAAGGGCTCTACGCGCTCGCCGAACTCGCCCGCGAGCGCGGCGGACTGCCCGGCGCGCTCCGCTCCGACGACGCCGTCCGCGCCCTCGAAGCCGCCTGCCGCGCGCCCGGCGCACGCCGGGGCGCGGCCGCCGCCGGACTCCCCGACCACCTCGCCTTCGCCGAGCACCTGGAGGAGGCCCTGCGCCCCCTCTCCCTCGACTGGTACGAGGAGGACGCCCTCGGCGCGGCCGACCTCTGCCACGCCGCCGCCGGAGGCACCACCGCCCTCCCGGGACTCCTGGCCAAGCGCTTCTTCGGGACCCCGCTGCTCGTCACCGAGTACGGCGTCCCGCTCCGCGCCCACTACCTCTCGGCCGCCGGCGCCGACCGCTCCGCGCCCCTGCGCACCCTGCTCGCCGCCCTCCACGGACGGCTCGCCGCCGAGGTCTACCGGCAGGCCGCCCTGCTCACCCCCGGCAACGCCCACACCCGCCGCTGGCAGGAGAAGTGCGGCGCCGACCGGGACCGCATCCGCACCGTCCACCCCGGCATGGCCGCCGACCGCTTCGACGGGGTCGGCGAGGACGAGGAGAGCGGCGACCCCGCCACCCTGGTCTGGGTCGGCCGCGCCGAACCCGCCAAGGACCTCGTCGCCCTGCTGCACGCCTTCGCCGAGGTCAGGGCCCGGCAGACCGACGCCCGGCTGCGGATCGTCACCGTCCCCGTGCGGGACCCGGGCGCCGATCTGTACCTCGCCCAGTGCCGGGCCCTCGCGGCGCAGCTCTTCCCCGACGAGGCCGCCGGGGCGCACGCCGTCGGCGAGAACCCCGTCTCCTTCGAGGAGCTCGGCGGCCCGGAGGCGCCCGGCCTGGAGGACACGTACGCCTCCGGCGCGGTCGTCGTCCTCTCCAGCGTCGTCGAGGGCTTCCCGGCCGGGCTCGTCGAGGCGATGTTCTGCGCGCGGGCCACCGTCTCGACCGACGTCGGCGCGGTTGTCGAGATCATCGGCGGCACCGGGCTCGTCGTGCCCCCGCGCAACCCCCGGGCGCTCGCCGACGCGTGCCTCGCGCTGCTGCGCGACCCCGGACGGCGGCACCGGCTCGGCGCCGCCGCCCGCGCCCGCGCGCTCGAACTCTTCACCGTCGAACAGAACCTGGCCGCGTTCCGCGGCATCTACCTCGAACTCCTCTCCCACGCGCCGGTGCGCCACCGGCCCGGGGACGGAGCCCTCTTCGCCCACCCCGCCGAGGCGCACGTGCCGGGGAGCTGGAACCCCGGCGCCGTGACCGCGGGCTCCGGAGCCACCGATGCCTGAAGGAGACGACCCCATGCGCGGCGCCGCCGCCCCGACGAGCCCCGGAGCCTGGGACGCCCGCTCCGAGGCCCTCCTCGGCACCCCCGCCCTCACGGCGGGCACCGTCGAGGACTCCCCGTCCGCGATAGTCCAGGCCCCGGGGGCGGCCACGGCGACGTCCCCGCGGCCCCACCCGACCGCCCCCGCATCCCAGGAGGGGCACTCCACCGAACCGCCGCCGGCCCGGGAGGACGAGCCCGGGACCGGGACCGGGAACGGACCGGAGCACGAGGCGGAGGCCGAGCCGTCGCCGCACCGGCACGCACCCGACACGGCGCCTTCGCCTTCGGAGGGCCGTACGGCCGCGCGGCCGACCGCCGAACCCGAGTCCGTCCAGGACCTGTCCGCGTCCGGACCTGCGGCCCCGCGGCCGACCGCCGAAGCCGAGTCCGCCCAGGATCCGACCGCGTACAGACCTGCGGCCCCGCAGCCCACCGCCGAACCCGAACCCGAACCCGTCCAGGACCCGTCCGCACCCGTCCAGGTCACCCCCGCCCCGCAGCCCACCGCCGAACCCGAACCGGCCCGGGCCCCGTCCGCCCCGCCCTCCACGGTCACGGCGATTCCCGCCCCCCGGCCCCGCCACGGCACCGCGGACCCCGTCAAAGTGCTTCTGCACCGGCACCGGGAGCTGTGCGAGCGGGCCGTCGACGCCCTTGAGGTGGCCGCCGGGCTCGAAGCGCGGGGGTTCACCGACCGGACCGCCGCGCGGTACCGGCACCGGGACGTGTTCTCGCTCGCCGAGGAGCTGTACGCGCGCGTGCCGCGCCGACGGGAGGAGGCGAGGGCCGCCGAGGTCCGGCCCGAACCCGTCGCCCCCTGGGCGCTCGCCGTGCTCGCGCCCGGCGCCGTCGCCGCGCTCGCCGGGCTCGGACTCGCCCTCGCCCACGGGCCCGTGCGCACCGCCGTCGGCGCCGCCGGGGCCCTCGGGCTCGCCGGGGCGCTGTTCCTCGCCGTCCGGCGCGGCCCCTTCCGCGCGCCCGGCGGCCGGACCGCGCCCGCCGCCCGCCTCTGGACCCTCTGGCTCCTGGCGTACGCGGCCGGCGGCGACGGACTCCTCGCGGAGGTGCTCACCGGCGGCCCCGACGGGACCTGGGACCTCACCCCCGGCCCCCTCCTCGGCCTCGCCCTCGCCGTCGCCCCCGCCGCCTGGTGCGCCCACCTCTTCGCCGTCCGGGCCCGCCGCCGGATCGCCGACAGCCGGGGCCTCGCCGACTTCGCCGCCGCCGTCCGGCCGCTGTTCCTCGGCACCGTGACCCTCCAACTCCTCGCCCTCGCCGCCCTCCTCGTCCCCACCGGGGCCGGCCCGGGAGCCCTCGCCCTCGGCGCGCTCCTGCTGCTCGCCCGGCTCCTCACCGCGCACGGCCACCCCGGGACGGCCTCGGCCGCCCTCGCCGCGGCCTGCGCCGCCGAGGCGCTCGCCCTCGCGAGCGTCCTCTCCTCCCGCCTCCCCGTCCCCGGCTTCGACGCGCTCGCCGTCCCGGTGCGCGCCCTCACCGACGCCTGGGGTCCCGGGGCCGTCCCCACCCTCGTCTGCGGCGCCGCCGCGCTCGGCCTCCTGGCCCACGCGACCGGCTCCCTCGCCCGGGCCTCGGCCCACGCCGCCCCGTGAACCCCCGCACACCCGCGGAGCCGACGCCGCGGGCGTGCTCCGCCCCCCTCCCACACCACCCCGCAAGGAGAACGAAGAACATGACCCCGCAATCCCGAGGAACGGCCGGTCGGCACGAAGGGGCCGCGCGATGAGGGTGCTACTGCTCGGAGCCAACGGCTTCATCGGCCGCTTCGTCGCCGACCGGCTGCTCGCCGACCCGGCCGTCCACCTCACCGCCCTGGGCCGGGGCGACGACGCCGACGTACGGTTCGACCTCGCGTCCGGCAGCCCCGGCGCGCTCACCCGCTTCCTCGACGCCGTCCATCCCGGAGTCGTCGTCAACTGCGCCGGCGCCACCCGCGGCGGCGCCCGCGACCTGACCCGGCACAACACCGTCGCCGTCGCCACCGTCTGCGAGGCCCTGCGCCGCAGCGGCTGCGGCGCCCGGCTCGTCCAGGTCGGCTGCGCCTCGGAGTACGGGCCGAGCCAGCCCGGCTCCTCCACCGCCGAGGACGCCGTGCCCCGCCCCGGCGGCCCGTACGGCGTGTCCAAGCTGGCCGCGACCGAACTCGTCCTCGGCTCGGGCCTCGACGCCGTCGTCCTGCGGGTCTTCTCGCCCGTGGGCCCCGGCACCCCCGCCGGCTCCCCGCTCGGCCGCCTCGCCGAGGCGATGCGCCGGGCGATGCAGGCCGGGGACGGCGAACTCAAGCTCAGCGGCCTCGGCGTGCAGCGGGACTTCGTGGACGTGCGGGACGTGGCCCGGGCCGTCCACGCGGCCTCGCTCTCCGCCGCCCAGGGCGTCGTCAACATCGGCACCGGCCGCGCGGTCCGGCTCCGCGACGCCGCCGCCGTCCTGGCCCGGGTCGCCGGCTACTCCGGCAACCTCAACGAGCTGGACGTCCCGCACGGCATCCCGCAGCGCCCGATGATCGGCGCCCCCCGCAGCGAGGGGACCATCGCCGACCAACTGGCCTCCGCCCCCTACCCGTACCCCGACGGCTGCGGGCCCTGGCAGCAGGCCGACGTGCGCACCGCCCGCGACCGGCTCGGCTGGCGGCCCCGGATCAACCTGGAGGAGTCGCTCGCCGACATCTGGATGGAGGCGGCGTGTCGCATCTGACGACCACGGCCACCGGAGCGGTCCAGGCCCTGGGGGTGGGCGTCCCCGGCTACGCCCACCCGCTGCTCGCCCCCGTCGAGTGGGCCGAGCTGACCCGTCCCGGCACGCCCCTGCACTGGGCCGTGCTCAACGTCGCGGACGGGCCGGGCAGCCGCCCCGACCCGCACTGCCTGGAGGCGGCCGGGAGGCTCCGGAACGCCGGGGTCAGGGTCCTCGGGCACCTGGACGCCGCTTACGGCTCCCGGCCCTTCGGGGAGCTCGTCTCGGACGCCCACCGCTTCCTCGACTGGTACAAGGTGGACGGCTACTACCTGGACCGCTGCCCCGCCGACCGGGCCGACCTGGCCGGGGTGCGGCGGGTCTGCGCCACCCTGGAGACCGTCCTCGGCGGCGAGGCCCACCTGGTCCTCGGCCACGGCACCCATCCCCACCCCGGGTACGCCGAGGCCGCCGACCAGTTGGTGACCTTCTCCGGCGCCTGGACGGACTACCGCTGGTCGCAGGTGGCCGAGTGGACCGCCGAGTACACGGAGACGAAGTTCGTCCACCTGGTGCACGGCGTCCCCCGCACCCACCTCGACGAGGCCCTGCGGATCGCCTGCTGGCAGGGCGCCGGGACGATCTTCTTCACCGACCGTCCGGGCCGCTCGGGACAAATCGATCCATTCCACTCGCTGCCCGGCTACTGGGACGAAATCGTCTCGCGGATCGGACCGGGTGTCTCGGAATGAGAAGGGGCGTGGCAGTGTTACGGGGAGAACAACCGTACTGACATACCGACCACCGGAGTCCCCGTGTCGCTGCCACCCCTGGTCGAGCCGGCCGCCGAGCTCACCGTAGACGAGGTCCGCAGGTACTCCCGCCACCTGATCATCCCGGACGTCGGGATGGACGGGCAGAAGCGGCTGAAGAACGCCAAGGTGCTGTGCGTCGGCGCCGGCGGCCTCGGCTCGCCGGCGCTGATGTACCTGGCCGCCGCCGGCGTGGGCACGCTCGGCATCGTGGAGTTCGACGAGGTCGACGAGTCGAACCTCCAGCGCCAGATCATCCACAGCCAGGCCGACATCGGCCGCTCCAAGGCCGCGTCGGCGCGGGACAGTGTGCTCGGCATCAACCCGTACGTGAACGTGGTCCTCCACGAGGAGCGGCTTGAGGCCGACAACGTCCTGGAGATCTTCGGCCAGTACGACCTGATCGTCGACGGCACGGACAACTTCGCCACCCGCTACCTGGTGAACGACGCCTGCGTGCTGCTGAACAAGCCGTACGTGTGGGGCTCGATCTACCGCTTCGACGGCCAGGCCTCGGTCTTCTGGTCCGAGTACGGCCCCTGCTACCGCTGCCTCTACCCGGAGCCCCCGCCGCCGGGCATGGTCCCGTCCTGCGCCGAGGGCGGCGTCCTGGGCGTGCTCTGCGCGTCCATCGGCTCCATCCAGGTCACCGAGGCCATCAAGGTCCTGGCCGGCGTGGGCGACCCGCTGGTCGGCCGCCTGATGATCTACGACGCCCTGGAGATGCAGTACCGCCAGGTCAAGGTCCGCAAGGACCCGAACTGCGCGGTCTGCGGCGAGAACCCGACCGTCACCGAGCTCATCGACTACGAGGCCTTCTGCGGCGTCGTGTCCGAGGAGGCCCAGGAGGCGGCGGCCGGCGCGACGATCACTCCCAAGCAGCTCAAGGAGTGGATCGACGACGGCGAGAACATCGACATCATCGACGTCCGCGAGCCGAACGAGTACGAGATCGTCTCGATCCCCGGCGCCCGTCTGATCCCCAAGAACGAGTTCCTGATGGGCACCGCCCTCCAGGACCTCCCGCAGGACAAGCGGATCGTCCTGCACTGCAAGACGGGTGTCCGCAGTGCGGAGGTCCTCGCCGTGCTCAAGTCCGCGGGCTTCGCGGACGCGGTGCACGTCGGCGGTGGCGTGATCGGCTGGGTCCACCAGATCGAGCCCGAGAAGCCGGTCTACTAGGAGACGCGCACGCCCGGAGGCGGCAGAGGCCGGGGGCCGTCGACCACAGAAAACCCTGTGGTCGACGGCCCCCGGCCTTCGTTTTTCCGGCGTCGCGGAAATTCGCGGGTTTGAAGCGGAGGATCCGAGAGAGACGGAGTGCAGGGCCGGTCGGACAACCGCACCCGATGACCACCGGAAATCGTATTCGCTCCAGGAGGATTCTCGTGACCACCCCCGAAAACAACGTGTGGAACTACGGATCCGCCTCCGGTTACGACGCCGGGACGGACATCACGGGCTACCGCGTCGAGGCGACCGACGGCCACATCGGGAAGGTCGACAAGCACTCCAACGACGTCGACTCGCAGTACATCGTGGTCGACACCGGCGTCTGGATCTTCGGCAAGGAGGTCCTGCTGCCGGCGGGCACCGTGAAGCACGTCGACACGGCCAACGAGACCGTGCACATCGCCCGCACCAAGGACGAGATCAAGAGCTCCCCCGAGTTCGACAAGGAGAAGCACCTCGGCAACCGGGACTACCACGACGAGGTCGGCGGTTACTACCACGGCCACGGTCCGCGGATCTGACCCGAGGGCAGAGGCCCGCATTTCCCCGGAATGCCGGCCGGTCGGAAACCTTGATGGTTTCCGACCGGCTGGCATTTCGTTTTTTCTTTTCGCTTTTCGTGATCTTTTCCGAAGCGTTCGGGGGATCGGCCGGTGGGCTTCTCCGCGCCCGCCCTACTTGCAGACGGTCCCGGACTTCGGCACCTTCCCGTCGAGCAGGTACGCGTCCACCGCCTTCTTCACGCACGCGCTGCCGCCGTTGTAGGCGCCGTGCCCCTCGCCCTCGTACGTCAGCTCCACGCCGACGCCCTTGCCGAGCGCGTTCACCATGGCCCGGGCGCCCTCGTACGGCGTGGCCGGGTCGCCGGTGTTGCCGACCACCAGGATCGGCGCCGAGCCGGGTGCCGAGACGTCCGGGTGCTCCCAGGTCCCCGGCACCGGCCACTGCGAGCAGCCCGCGAGCGACCAGCCCATGAAGTCGCCGAAGACCGGGGAGGCCTCGCGGAACTCGCCGAGCCGCTCCTTCGCCTGGCCGAGGGTGTAGCGCTCCTTGAAGTCCACGCAGTTGATGGCGGCGTTGGCGGCCTGGATGTTGCTGTACGAGCCGTTCTGGCTGCGCCCGTTCATCGAGTCGGAGAGCGAGAGCAGCAGCGCCCCGTCGCCGCCGTCGGCCGCGTCGAGTCCCTGCTCCAGATAGGTCCAGAACTCCTTCGAGTACAGGGCCTGCGCGATGCCGTTGGTGGCCTGCGTCTGGGTCAGCTCGCGGTCCCCGATGCCGGCGATCGGCTTCTTGTCGAGGGAGGCCAGGAGGTCGGTGATGAAGGTCTCGATCTCGGCGACGCCGGAGCCGGGCAGCGTGCACTCGTCGCCCCGGTCCACGCAGTCCTGGGCGAAGTTGTCCAGGGCGAGCTGGAAGCCCTTCGCCTGGCCGAGGGCGCCGTCCTCGACGCCCGCCTCCGGGTCGACGACGGCGTCGAAGACGGCCCGGCCGACGTTCTTCGGGAAGAGGTGGGCGTAGACGCCGCCGAGTTCCGTGCCGTACGAGATGCCGAAGTAGTGCAGCTTCTCGTCGCCGAGTACCTGGCGCATCAGGTCCATGTCCCGGGCGGCGTTCTCGGTGCCGACGTGCGGCAGCGAGGGCCCGGAGTCCTTCTCGCAGCCGGCCGCGTACCTCTTCTGCGCGTCGGACAGCGTCCGCTCCTCGGCCGCGTCGTCGGGCGTGAAGTCGAGGGCGTAGTACGCGTCGAGCTCCTTGTCACCGAGGCACTCGACGGGGTCGCTGCGGCCCACCCCGCGCGGGTCGAAGGAGACCAGGTCGTAGCGGCCGCGCAGGGTCTCGTAGTCCTCGGCGAAGCTGGGCAGGCCGGTGACGCCGGAGCCGCCGGGGCCGCCGAAGTTGAAGACGAGCGAGCCGATCCGGCGGGAGGCGTCCCGGGCGCGGGCCCGGATGAGGGCCAGCTCGATGGTCTCGCCTTCCGGCTTCGACCAGTCGAGCGGGGCCTGGAGGAAGGAGCACTCCCAGGAGCCGCCGCCGGGGAGCGCGGACGGCGCGGGCCCGCCGCCCTCGGCCGCGGACGGCGGAGGACAGGGCGCCCAGGACAGCTTCTGCGCGGTCAGCGCCGGGCGGCCGCTGGGGCCCGACTCCTTCGGCGGCTCCGTGGCGTCGTCCCCGCCGTCCGAGCACCCGGCGGCGAGCAGCACGGCGGTGACGGCGAGCAGGGCGGCGCGGCGGGCTGCGGAGGTCGGCATGGATCCATGGTGGGCCGTCGCCCGCGCGTTCGCGCGGGAAGCGGGCCAAGCGGGTGGCCCGGGCGTGTCGGGTGGCCTGGGCGGACCCTCACGTCACGGTGTCCGGTGCTTCCCTCCGACGCTCACAGCGCCTCGCGCTTCGTCAGCCAGTTGAAGCAGAGCCAGCCCGGCAGGACCGGCAGCCACAGGGTGAGGAGGCGGTAGAGGAGCACCGCAGGGGTCGCGACCTCCAGCGGGAGGCCCACCGCCACCAGGCCGAAGGTGAGCGCGCCCTCGACCGCGCCGACACCGCCCGGCGTCGGCGCCGCCGAGCCGAGCGCGTTGCCCGCGAGGAAGACGACGGCCACGCTCGCGTAGCTGATCGACTGGCTGTCGTGGCCGAAGGCCCGGATCGAGGCGTCCAGGCAGAGCACGAACGCGCCCGTGAGCAGCAGCATCCCGCCGATGCCGGTCAGCAGCTTCACCGGCCGCTGGAGCACGTCCAGCATGCGCGGCACCACACCCGCGAAGAGCGAGCGCAGCCGGGTCGACACGAACTTGCGCATGAAGGGGATCGCCGTCACCACCAGGACGAGCACCGCGACCGTGAGCAGCCCGGCGATCACCGTCCTCGACGGGGTGAAGGACTGCGACTTCTCCGTCCCCGTCAGATAGCCGAAGGAGAGCAGCAGCAGGATGTGCGCCCCGAGCCCGAAGAGCTGCGAGGCGCCGACGCTGGCCACCGCGAGCCCCGGCCGGACCCCCGACCGCTGGAGGAAGCGGGTGTTCAGGGCGACGCCGCCGACCGCCGCCGGGGCGACGATCTTCACGAACGAGCCGGCGACCTGGGCCACCACCGTCCGCCAGAACCCGACCCGTTCGGGCACGAAGCCCAGCAGGCTCATCGCCGCCGCGACGTAGCTCAGCGCCGAGAACAGCACCGCCGCCGCCACCCACCGCCAGTCCGCCTCGCTGATCGTCGACAGCGGGGTGCTGGCGATCTGCGAGAGCAGGAAGTACGCGGCGACCGCGCCCGCGATCAGACTGACCAGGGTCCGGGGCTTGATCCGCTCCAGGCGCACCGGCTCCACCGGGGCCTGCGGGCGGATCAGCAGCACCTGCTGCCGGATCTGGGCGAGCAGGTCCTCCTCGCGGGCCTCGTCGAGCGCCGTGTCCAGGGCCCGCTTCTCGGCCTTCTTGTCCGCCTTCTTCTCGGCCTTCTCCGCCTTGTTCCCGGCCTTGGCGACGGCCTTCGTCCCGGCTCTGGTACTGCCGGCCCCGGCCGGTACGGCCGCGTGGTCCGCGGCGGTGCCGGCGGCTTCCGCCTTGGCGAGCTCCCGCTCGCGCTTGGCCGCCTGGGAGGCTTCGAGGACGGCCTCCCGCTCCCGTGCCGACCGCTCCCGCGCCAGCTTCCGCAGCGTCGCGCGCGTGGAGCGGCTCAGCGCGATCGGCTGGAGCAGCGGCAGACAGTTCGCGACGGTGTCCGGGCCGAGCACCTCGACGGCCGCGGCGACCGCCCGCTCGGCCCCGACCCGCAGGCCGAGGGTGGTGAGGAGCTGCGCGACGTCCATCCGCAGGACCAGGTCGCCGGCCGCGATCTCGCCGCCCCGCAGATCGGTGAGGACCACCCTGCCGGAACGATCCACCAGAATGGCGTCCCCGGTGAGCCTGCGGTGCGCGATCCGCCGCGACTGGAGCGCCTTCACCTGCCGCCAGGCGCTGCGGACCAGCTCGTCGGTGATCTCGTGGTCGTCCAGCGCGTCCAGACTGCGGCCGCCGATGTGCTCGTACACGAGCATCACGGCGTCCGGGCCGAGCTCCGAGGTGGCGATCAGCTTCGGCGCGTTCGCCCCGGCCGCGATCGCCGCGTACGCGAGGAGCGCCTCCTGCTCCAGGGCCTGGCGCAGCGAGACGATGGAGCGACGGGTGGTGATCGTCCGCAGGCTGATCCGCCGCCACGCGCGGTAGAAGAAGCCGTGCGCCTGCTGCTCCCGGTCGACCACGGTGACGTCGAGCGGCGGCCCGTCCTCCAGGGTCACGATGTACCGGCGGCCCCGGTCCCCGCTGTCGACGGAGTCGGGCACGCCCTCCGCGCGCAGCGCCGTCACCGGCCGGAAGCCGACCCGGCGCAGTCCGGCGAGCAGGGTCTGCCCGGTGGGCCGCACGTTCGGGGAGCCCACCGCGTACAGCGTGCCGTACGCCACCGTCCAGCCGATGAGGACGGTCAGGACGATCGAGAGCGCCGTGGTGTACCCGGCCACCAGCATCGTGAACGCGTCGAGCAGCAGCACCGCCCACAGCGCCACCCGCCAGCGGGGTCTGCGGGCCATCCCGACGGCGGTCATGTACGCGATCACGGGGGCGAGGTAGTTGTGCACCGGGTCGGTCAGACCGCCCCCGGACTGCGGCTGGGTCAGGGCGTCCCGGATCGTGCCGGGCGCGGCCTCGGCGACCCAGAGGTCGGTGGCGAGCGTGACGCCGTGCGCGAGGACGGCGGCGAGGACGCCGTCCGCGATCCGCAGGCCGTCGCGTTTGATCAGCCGCTCGATGGCGAAGGCGACGGGCACGAGGAGGACGGCGATGGAGGAGACGAGACCGGCGATCTTGACGAAGACGTCCGGGGCGCCGACGGCACCCTCGTTGATGTCCTTCTCCAGGCCCGAGGTGGTGGCGTGGGCGAACGCCGCCACGGCGAGGACGAGCGCGATCGCGAGCAGGCCGCCGAGCAGCCGCATCAGGTCGGAGGGCCGGTGGACACGGGCCGCGAGCAGCGGCTCGTCGCCGGAGACCCGCTCGGGCACGTCGGCCCTGCCCTCCTCGGGAGGCTGCGTGTCCTGCCCCATCATCCTGTCCGTCTCTGCCTGCGCGCCGTGTCGTTCTCGTTCCCGTACGCGTTCTTCTACGTGTCGCTCGTGCCGCTCTTGATCTCGTATCACCAGTCACCGCCCGCACGATGGTGGCACGAAGAGCCGCCGGGCGGAGGCATCAGGGCCATGTCGGCGCCGTGAGGCAGGATGGGGCGGACGGGCCCGGAGGGGCCCGCGGGACGGGACGGACGAGGGTGGAGGGGCCCGTGGGAGAGGCCGGAGGGGTGCCGGAGGGGCAGCCGGGGGACGCGGAGGAGCTGCCCCCGTACGCGGAGCGGGTCCTCGACGTCGCGGACGCGATCCCGCCGGGCCGCGTGATGACCTACGGCGACATCGCCGAGTGGCTGGGCGAGGGCGGACCGCGCCAAGTCGGCCGGGTGATGGCCCTGTACGGAGGGGCGGCGCCCTGGTGGCGTGTGGTCCGCGCGGACGGCACGCTGCTGCCCGGCGCCGAGCTCCGGGCCCTCGCCCGCTACCGCGAGGAGGGCACGCCGCTGCGGCAGGCGGGCCCGGCCTCTGAGGGGCACGTGCCCAGGGTCGACATGCGGCGGGCGCGGTGGGACGGCGTGACGGGCGCGGACGGGGACGACGGCGGTGACGGTGCCCCCGGAGGTGCCGGAACTCACACGTGAGGGCATCGGCCCAGGAGGCGCGGGCCGGGCGGGGCGGACGGGCCGGACGCGGTCCGGGGAGCGGTCCGGAGTACGGCTCGCCGCCGCCCCGCTTCGCGTAACGTCGTCGTTCGCGTCTTCCGGGGCGGCCACGGCACCCGGCCGTTCCAGGGCGGCCACGGCACCCGGCCGTTCGGGGGCGGCCACGGCACCCGGCCGCCTCACCCGCACCACCACACCCACCAGGACCGGCGATCCACGTGAGCTCCTCCTCCACCACCCGGCGTACGCCGCCGCACCAGGGACAGCCGCACCCGGGTCCGGGACGGCAGCGGATCCCGGGCGCGTACCGACTGGTGCGCACCGCGCCGGCCCCGCTGGATCCCCCTCGACTGGACGCGGCCCAGCGGGAAGTGGTTGAGCACGACGGCGGACCCCTCCTCGTCCTCGCCGGACCCGGCACCGGCAAGACGACCACCCTCGTCGAGTCGGTCGCGGCCCGCATGGAGCGGGGCACCGACCCCGAACGCCTCCTGGTCCTCACCTTCAGCCGCAAGGCCGCCGTCGAACTCCGCGACCGGATGGCGGCCCGGCTCGGCGGCCGCCGCCCCCCGCAGGCGACGACCTTCCACTCGTACTGCTACGCCCTGATCCGCGCCCACCAGGACGCCGGGCTCTTCGCGGAACCCCTCCGTCTGCTCTCCGGACCCGAACAGGACCTCGCGGTGCGCGAGCTGCTCGCCGGTCAGATCGACCTGGAGAGGAACGGCCTCGGCGGGATCCGCTGGCCCGACGAACTGCGCGCCTGCCTCACCACCCGGGGCTTCGCCGACGAGGTGCGGGCCGTCCTCGCGCGCTCGCGGGAACTGGGCCTCGAACCGGACGCCCTCGCCCGCTTCGCCGACCGGGTCGGCCGCCCCGACTGGAAGGCGGCGGCCGGCTTCCTCGCCGAGTACCTCGACGTCCTCGACCTCCAGGGCGTCCTCGACTACACGGAACTGGTCCACCGGGCCGTGCTGCTCGCCGGGAGCGTCACCCTGCCCCGGTACGACGCGGTGTACGTCGACGAGTACCAGGACACCGACCCGGCGCAGGTCCGGCTCCTGCACGCGCTCGCGGGCGGCGGCCGGAGCACGGTCGTCGCCTTCGGCGACCCGGACCAGTCCATCTACGCGTTCCGGGGCGCCGACGTGAACGGCATCCTCGACTTCCCCGACTCCTTCGGCGGCGCCGGGGTCCGCGTCCTCGGCACCTCCCGCCGCTCCGGCGCGCGGCTCCTCGCCGCGACCCGGGAGCTCGCCCGGCGGATGCCGGTGCCCCGGCTCCCCGCCGACCGGGTCCGCGCCCACCGGGAGCTGACGGCGGTACGGGACGGGGGCCTGGCGGAGGCGTACACCTACCCGACGGCCTCGGCGGAGTCCGAGAACATCGCCGACCTGCTGCGGCGCGCGCACCTGGAGGACGGCGTCCCCTGGCAGGACATGGCCGTCCTCACCCGCGCCGGCGCCTCCCTGCCGGCCCTCCGCCGCGCCCTCACCTCGGCGGGCGTCCCGGTCGAGACGGACGCGGCGGACACCCCCCTCCGCCACGAACCGGCGGTGGCACCGCTGCTCCTCGCGCTCCGGGCTGTGTCGGGGGCGGGGGCGGCCTCCGGGGCGGGTGATCAGAACGGCCGGGGTTCGGAGAGGGATGCTGGTGCCGGTATCGAGGCTGGTGTCGACACCAGTGCCGACACCAGTGCCGACACCGATGTCGATACCAGTGCCGATGCCGATACCAGTACTGACGCCGATGTCGTCGACGTCGAGGCGCCGTCGGTCCACGCCGGTGCCGGTCGGCACGGCGACGGCGGGTGGCTCGACACCGAGACCGCGCTCGCGCTGCTCGCCTCGCCGCTCGCCGGGGTAGACCCGGCCGACCTGCGGCGGCTCGGGCGGGCGCTGCGGGACGAGGAGCGGGCGGCGGGCAACAAGGTGCCGCCGCCCTCCGACGTGCTGCTCGCCCGCGCGCTCGCCGAGCCCGAGCGGCTCGTCGCGCACGACCCGGCGTACACCCACGGCGTGCAGCGGCTCGGCCGGCTCCTCCGGGACGCCCGGACGCTGCTCGCCGCCGGCGGCACCGCCGAGGAGGCCCTCTGGGAGCTCTGGAAGGGCACCCCCTGGTCCGGCCGCCTGGAGCGCGCGGCCCTGCGCGGCGGCCCCGCCGGGCGGAACGCCGACCGCGACCTCGACGCCGTCTGCGCCCTCTTCGAGACCGCCGCCCGCGCCGAGGAGCGCGTCGGCGGCCGTGGCGTCGTCAACTTCCTCGAAGAGCTCGACGCCCAGGACATCGCCGCCGACACCCTCACCCGCCGCCACACCCGCCCGGACGCCGTCCGGCTCATGACCGCGCACCGCTCCAAGGGCCTGGAGTGGAGTCTCGTCGTCGTCGCCGGGGTCCAGGAGGGTCTCTGGCCCGACCTGCGCCGCCGCGGCTCGCTCCTCGAAGCCGACCGCATCGGCCGCGACGGCCTGGCCGAACCCCTCACCCCCGGCGCCCTCCTCGCCGAGGAGCGCCGCCTCTTCTACGTCGCCGCCACGCGCGCGCGTGACCGGCTCGTCGTCACCGCCGTGAAGGCCGCCGCCGAGGACGGGGACCAGCCGTCCCGCTTCCTCACCGAGTTCGGCGCCGAGCCGAAGGACGTCCCCGGCCGCCCCCGCCGTCCTCTCGCCGTCTCCGCCCTGGTCGCGGAGCTGCGCGCCACCACCGTCGACCCGGACGCCTCGCCCGCGCTCCGGGACGCCGCCGCCCAGCGCCTCGCCCGGCTCGCCGCCCTCACCGACGACGAGGGCCAGCCGCTGGTCCCGGCCGCGCACCCGGACCGCTGGTGGGGCCTGTTCGAGCCGACGCGCGCCGCGGCCCCGCTCCGCGAGCGCGACCGGCCGGTCGCGCTCTCGCCCAGCTCCCTCGACAACCTGGTCAGCACCTGCTCCCTCCAGTGGTTCCTGGGCCGCGAGGTCAGGGCCGCGGAACCCGCCACCGCCGCCCAGGGCTTCGGCAATGTCGTCCACGTCCTCGCCGACGAGGTCGCCTCCGGCCGCACCCCGGCCGACCTCGACGTCCTCATGGCCCGGCTGGACTCGGTCTGGGACGCCCTCGCCTTCGACGCGCCCTGGAAGTCGGCCCAGGAGAAGCAGAACGCGCGCGTGGCGCTCGAACGCTTCCTGAGCTGGCACGTCATGGACCGCGCCGGCCGCACCCCCGCCGCCTCCGAGCACGACTTCGACGTGACCCTGGAGGCGGGGGAGTACGAGGTCCGCATCCGGGGCTCCATGGACCGCGTCGAGACCGACGCGCAGGGCCGCGCCTACGTCGTCGACTTCAAGACCGGCAAGTCGGCCCCCACCAAGGACGAGGTGGCCCGCCACCCGCAGCTCGCCGTCTACCAGCTCGCCGTCCGCGAGGGCGCCCTCGACGAGGTCTTCGACGGCCGCCGCCCGGAGCCGGGCGGCGCCGAGCTCGTACAACTGCGGCAGGCCGCGCCGAAGAAGGAGGGCGGCGACGCCCTGCCGAAGGTCCAGGCGCAGGAGGCGCTGTCCGGGGAGTGGGTCGGGGAGCTGCTGGCCGGCGCCGCCGGCCGGGTCCTCGACGAGCGCTTCACCCCCACCACCGGCCAGCACTGCGCGACCTGCTCCTTCCGCGCCTCGTGCAGCGCCCGGCCGGAGGGCCGGCACGTCGTGGAGTGACGGGGAGGCCGGGCCGTCGTGGAGCGACGGGAGGCCCGGACGCCGTGGAGCGGCCGGGAGGCCGGAGCGTCGCGTTCCGCACCCCGGCGCGTCCGCCGCCCCGCGCGCGTGCCACCCTCGGTGCGGTGCCGTAGGGGGGCACGTGGTGAACCGGACAGGGGGAGCGCGCACGTGAAGGCCGACCGGAAGCTCTGGACGCGGACGACGGCGACGGCGGTGGCGGTGGCGGTCTGCGTGGGGGCCACGGGCTGTTCCCGGGACGGAGGCGGGCCGGCCGCTCCCGTCGCGGGAAGCTCCGCCGCGGGGGACCCCTTCGCGGGGCTCTCCGCCGACGCCATCGCCGAGAAGGCGTCGGCGAGCGTCAGGACGGTCACCGCCGTCCGCATGACCGGCCACCAGGAGGAGGGCGGCACGAAGGTCGTGATGGACGTCCGCGTCGACGGCAAGGGGATCTGCGAGGCGGAGCTGACCAACGGGGACGGGGGCAAGGGGACGTTCCTCCGCATCGACCGCTCCGTCTACACGAAGGGCGACGAGGCCTTCTGGAACTCCTCCGAGGAGAACCGCACCATCGGCAGGCTCCTCGCCGGCCGCTGGGCGAAGACGTCCTACGAGGAGGGCAGCTCCCTCAGCGGGTTCTGCGACCTCCGCAACGTCTTCGAGGACGACGACAGGGCCACCGGGCTGACCCGGGGCGAGGACACCGAGGTCGGCGGCGTCCCCGCCGTCACCCTGACCGGTGAGGCCGACGGGGGCGGGACCCGGACCCTGCACATCGCCAAGGACGCGGACAGGCCGTACTTCCTCCGCGTCGTCGAGACCGGCGGCGAGAAGACGGGCGAGATCACCTTCGGCGACTTCGACAGGCCGGTCTCCGTCACCGCCCCGCCGGCCGACAGGACCGTGGAGATGGACGAGGTCCTGAAGGCCCTGGACTGAGCACCTCCTCCGTCCCCCGTCCCTCCTCGTCCTCCCGCCCCCGCCGGACACCGGCCACGCGCACGCGACGACCCGGCCCGTAGCCCCTTCGTCGACGTCACACCCCGGCCACGCGCACGTGACGCCCCGTCGGAAAGAGAGGTCGGTCACGCGCGCGCGGGCCCCACCCCCGGAACTCCCGGCACCGGGGCCCCGCGCCCGGCCCGCGCTGTCGGACCGCCCCGCTAGCCTCTTCCGGTGACCGCACGCATCACCGACCCCGAGGAGCTCAAGGAGCTGCTCGGCATCCCGTTCACCCCGGAGCAGACGGCCTGCATCACCGCGCCGCTGGCCCCGCAGGTCGTCGTGGCCGGCGCCGGCTCCGGCAAGACGACGGTGATGGCCGCCCGCGTGGTCTGGCTCGTCGGCACGGGCCAGGTCGCCCCCGAGCAGGTCCTCGGCCTCACCTTCACCAACAAGGCCGCCGGCGAACTCGCCGAGCGCGTCCGCACCGCCCTCGTCCGCGCCGGCGTCACCGACCCCGACGTCATCGACCCGGACAATCCGCCCGGCGAACCCCGCATCTCGACCTACCACGCCTTCGCCGGACAGCTCCTCACCGACCACGGCCTCCGCATCGGCCTGGAGCCCACCTCCCGGCTCCTCGCCGACGCCACCCGCTACCAGCTCGCCGCGCGCGTGCTGCGCGAGGCCCCCGGCCCGTACCCGGCGCTCACCCGGTCCTTCCCGACCCTCATCACCGACCTGCTCGCCCTCGACGCCGAGCTGGCCGAGCACCTCGTCCCGCCCGACCGGCTCCGCGCGTACGACTCCGAGCTGCTCACGGCCCTCGCGGGCGCCAGGCTGAGCAACGCCGAGCTGCGCAAGGTCCCCGAGGCCGCCGCCGCCCGCCGCGAGCTGCTCGACCTCGTCGTCCGCTACCGCGCCGCCAAGCGCTCCCGCGACCTGCTCGACTTCGGCGACCAGATCGCCCGCTCCGCCGAACTCGCCACCACCCGGCCCGAGGTCGGCACGATCCTGCGCGACGAGTTCCGGGTCGTCCTCCTCGACGAGTACCAGGACACCTCCGTCGCCCAGCGGCTGCTGCTCTCCGGCCTCTTCGGCCAGGGCACCGGGCACGCCGTGACCGCCGTCGGCGACCCCTGCCAGGCCATCTACGGCTGGCGCGGCGCCTCCGTCGCCAACCTGGACGACTTCCCCGAGCACTTCCCGCACCACGACGGCAGCCCCGCGAGCCGTTACGCGCTCTCCGAGAACCGGCGCAGCGGCGGCCGCCTCCTCGACCTCGCCAACGGCCTCGCCGCCCCCCTGCGCGCCATGCACGCGGGCGTGGAGGCGCTGCGGCCCGCGCCCGGCGCCGAGAACGACGGCACCGTGCGGACCGCCCTGCTGCCCACCCACGCCGAGGAGCTCGACTGGCTCGCGGACTCCCTCGCCCACCTCGTCCGCACCGGCCGCGAGCCCGGCGAGATCGCCGTCCTGTGCCGCACCGCCACCGACTTCCCCGCGATCCACGCCGCCCTCGTCGCCCGGGACGTGCCCGTCGAGGTCGTCGGCCTCTCCGGCCTCCTCCACCTGCCCGAGATCGCCGACCTCGTCGCCGTCTGCGAGGTCCTCCAGGACCCGGGCGCCAACGCCTCCCTGGTACGGCTCCTCACCGGCCCCCGCTGGCGGATCGGCCCCCGCGACCTCGCCCTCCTCGGCCGCCGCGCCCGCCTCCTGGTCCACCGGGGGAGCGAGGAGCCCGACCCCGAGCAGCGGCTCGCCGCCGCCGTCGAGGGCGTCGACCCGGCCGAGGTGATCTCCCTCGCCGACGCGCTCGACACCTTCCTCGACTCCGGCGGTGCCCCCGACGACGGCCTGGCGTTCTCCGCCGAGGCCCGGGTCCGCTTCGCCCGCCTCGCCGCCGAACTGCGCTCTCTGCGCACCTCGCTCGCCGACCCCCTCATGGACGTGCTGCACCGGGTCCTGAACACGACCGGCCTGGAGGTCGAGCTCTCCGCGTCCCCGCACGCCCTCGCCGCCCGCCGCCGCGAGACCCTCGGTCACTTCCTCGACGTCGCCGCCGGCTTCGCCTCCCTCGACGGCGAGGCCACCCTCCTCGCCTTCCTCGGCTTCCTGCGCACGGCCGTCCAGTTCGAGAAGGGCCTCGACAGCGCCCTGCCCGGCGGCGAGAACACCGTCAAGGTCCTCACCGCCCACAAGTCCAAGGGCCTGGAGTGGGACGTCGTCGCCGTCCCCGGCCTGGTCGCCGGACAGTTCCCCAGCGCACGCGCGCGCGAGGCGTGGACCTCCCAGCCGCAGGTCCTGCCGCACGCCCTGCGCGGCGACGCCGCCACCCTGCCGCCGGTCGACACCTGGGACGCCAAGTCCCTCGCCGCGTTCAAGACCGACATGCGCGAGCACCAGCACACCGAGGAACTGCGCCTGGGCTACGTCACCTTCACCCGCCCCCGCTCCCTCCTCCTCGGCTCCGGCCACTGGTGGGGCCCGAGCCAGAAGAAGCCCCGCGGCCCCTCGGACTTCCTCCTCGCCCTGTACGAGCACTGCGCGGCCGGGCACGGCGAGATCGAGGCCTGGGCGGACGAACCGGAGGAGGACGCGGAGAACCCGACCCTGGCGTCCGCCGACCGGGACGAGGCCTGGCCGCTGCCGCTGGACCGGGCGTCCTTCGAGCGCCGCCGGGCGGCCGCGGACCTCGTCCGGGACCGGTTGTGGGCAGTCGTTCCGCAGGGCCCGGGGGAGGGCGGGCACAACCCCGCGAGCGCGGCGCCCGACCTCCATGACCCGCACCCCGGGGACCCCTGGGAGGACGAGGAGCCCGTCTGGGACGAGGACGAGGAGTCCCTCCCCGAGGACACCCACGCGGACGTGGTGCCGGGCCCGAGGGCCCCGGAGCCGGAGGAGCCCGAGTCGGAGGTGCCCGAGAAGCCCGAGGAGCCGGAGGCACCCGAGGAGCCGGAGGCACCCGAGGAGCCGGAGGCACCCGAGGAGCCGGAGGCACCCGGGGAATCGGAGGGGACCGGTGCCACGGAAGGCCCCGGCGCCCTCACCCCCGAGGACGCCAGGACCATCGCCTCCTGGGACCGCGACCTCACCTCCCTCACCACCGAACTCCGCCGCGCCCGCGCCACCACCCGGGACGTGCTGCTGCCCGCGTACCTCTCCGCCTCCCAGGTGCTGCGCCTCGCCGCCGACCCCGACGGCTTCGCGCGGGAACTGGCCCGGCCCCTGCCCAAGCCGCCGCAGCCCGCCGCCCGCCGGGGCACCCGCTTCCACGCCTGGGTGGAGTCCCGCCACGAGGAGCTGCCGCTGCCGTTCCTCGGCCCGGAGGAGCTGCCCGGCGGCGAGGACTTCGCGGGCGAGCCCGAGATCCTCGACGAACGGGACCTGGAGGAGCTGAAGGAGGCCTTCGCCCGCACCCCGTACGCCCGCCGCACCCCGTACCGCGTCGAGGTCCCCGTCCACCTCACCCTCGCGGGCCGGGTCGTCCGGGGCCGGATCGACGCCGTCTACCGGGACCCGGAGACCGGCGCGTACGAGATCGTCGACTGGAAGACCAGCCGGACCCGCAGCGCCGACCCGCTCCAGCTCGCGATCTACCGGCTCGCCTGGGCCGAGCAGCACGGCCTCGCGCCCGAGGAGGTGGCCGCCGCCTTCGTGTACGTGCGGACGGGCGAGACCGCCCGGCCCGCCCGGCTGCCCGGCCGGACCGAGCTGGAGGCGATCCTGCTGGGCGGCGCACCCCCGGACGCCGGATAGGCTCATATGTATGAGCGAGACCCCGGACAGCGCCGTCCACGCAGTGCGCACGTACGTCGAGCGGCACCGCGCCGCCTTCCTCGGCGACCTCGCCGAGTGGCTGCGCATCCCGTCCGTCTCGGCGCAGCCCGAGCGGGCCGGTGACGTGCGGCGCAGCGCCGACTGGCTCGCCGCCAAGCTCACGGAGACCGGCTTCACGACGGTCGAGGTCTGGGAGACCGCCGGCGCCCCCGCCGTGTTCGCGGAGTGGCCCTCGGACGACCCGGGCGCCCCGGCCGTCCTCGTCTACGGCCACCACGACGTGCAGCCCGCCGCCCGCGAGGACGGCTGGCACACGGACCCGTTCGAGCCGACCGTGGTCGACGGCCGGATGTACGCGCGCGGGGCGGCCGACGACAAGGGCCAGGTCTTCTTCCACACCCTCGGCGTCCGCGCCCACCTCGCCGCCACCGGCCGCACGGCCCCCGCCGTCCACCTCAAGCTGCTGATCGAGGGCGAGGAGGAGTCCGGCTCCCCGCACTTCCGCGAGCTGGTCGAGGCCCGCGCGGAGCGGCTCGCCGCCGACGCCGTGATCGTCTCCGACACCGGCATGTGGTCCGAGACCACCCCCACCGTCTGCACCGGCATGCGCGGGGTCGCGGACTGCGAGATCGAGCTGTACGGCCCCGACCAGGACGTCCACTCCGGCTCCTTCGGCGGCGCCGTGCCGAACCCGGCCACCGTCGCCGGCCGGATCGTCGCCGCCCTCCACGACGCCGACGAGCGCGTGGCGATCCCCGGCTTCTACGACGGCGTGACCGAGCTCACCGACACCGAGCGGGCCCTCGTCGCCGAGCTGCCCTTCGACGAGGCGGCCTGGCTGCGCACCGCCAAGTCCCACGCCACCCTGGGCGAGGCCGGCTTCTCCACCCTGGAGCGGGTCTGGGCCCGCCCCACCGCCGAGGTCAACGGCATCGGCGGCGGCTACCAGGGCCCCGGCGGCAAGACGATCGTCCCCGCCTCCGCCCACCTCAAGCTCTCCTTCCGGCTCGTCGCCGGCCAGGACCCGGCCAAGATCGAACTCGCGGTACGGGACTGGCTCGCCGGACTCGTCCCGGCCGGGATCCGGTACGGGATCGTCTTCGGCGCCCCGACCCGCCCCTGCCTCACCCCCCTCGGACACCCCGCCCTGAAGGCGGTGGCCGGGGCCATGAGCCGGGCCTTCGACGGCGCCGAGGTCCGCTACACCCGCGAGGGCGGCTCGGGTCCGGCCGCCGACCTCCAGGACGTCCTGGAGGCACCCGTCCTGTTCCTCGGCATCTCCGTCCCGTCCGACGGCTGGCACGCCCCGAACGAGAAGATCGAGCTCGATCTCCTCATGAAGGGCGTCGAGACGACCGCTCATCTCTGGGGCGACCTGCCCGTCGCCCTCCAGGCCGCCGAGCGCTGAACCCACCACACCGAACCGGGGGAGTTGGAAGCAACCTGTGAGCACCTTGAAGAACGCGCCGGCCCTGAACGACACGTCGGCCCCGGAGAACGCCCCGGGCTCCCCGGACGCCCCGGGCTCCCCGTTCCCGGCGGGCGCCCCGGCGGACCGCCCGATCTCGCTCACCGCCCCGAGCGGCGTCGACCGCGCCGCCCACCACCGCCTCGACGAGGCGTGGCTCGCGGCGGCCTGGAGCCACCCCACGACCCGGGTCTTCGTGGTCTCCGGCGGCCAGGTGCTGATCGACGACCGGCCCGACGGCACCACCGAACTCGTCATGACCCCGGCGTTCGAGGCCCCGGTCACCGAGACCCACCGCTACTTCCTGGGCACGGACGCGGACGGGGTCTCCTACTTCGCGCTCCAGAAGGACTCCCTGCCCGGCCGCATGGACCAGTCCGCCCGCCCCGCCGGACTGCGCGAGGCCGGGCTGCTGCTCTCCGACCGGGACACCGCCCTGATGGTGCACGCCGTGGCCCTGGAGAACTGGCAGCGCCTCCACCGCTTCTGCTCGCGCTGCGGCGAGCGCACGGTCATCGCCGCGGCCGGACACATCCGCCGCTGCCAGGCCTGCGGCGCCGAGCATTACCCGCGCACCGACCCCGCGGTGATCATGCTCGTCACGGACGACCGGGACCGGGCCCTGCTCGGCCGCCAGGTCCACTGGCCGGAGGGCCGCTTCTCGACCCTCGCCGGCTTCGTCGAGCCGGGCGAGTCCATCGAGCAGTCGGTGGTCCGCGAGGTCTTCGAGGAGGCGGGCGTCACGGTCGGCGAGGTCGAGTACGTCGCCAGCCAGCCCTGGCCCTTCCCGTCCAGCCTGATGCTGGGCTTCTTCGCCCGCGCCACCTCCTCGGAGATCACCGTGGACGGGGAGGAGATCCACGAGGCCCGCTGGTTCTCCCGCGAGGAGCTGGCCGCCGCCTTCGAGACCGGCGAGGTCGTCCCCCCGTACGGCATCTCGATCGCCTCCCGCCTGGTCGAGCGCTGGTACGGCAGGCCGCTCCCGAAGCCGGGCGACGTGCTCTGACCCGCCCGGCCCGCCCGGGCCCGGACTCCGCTCCGGGACCCGGACTCGGGCCGGTCAGGAGCGGACCGCCTCCCCCGCGAGGGAGGCGGCGGCCGTGGAGATGACCTCGTCCAGGACATCGCGGGAGCGCACCCGGTCCGCGATCGTACGGTCGATGCGGTCGCGCTCCGCGTTCAGCTCGTCGACGAGCCGGGGCGTGGCGATCTCGCTCGCCGCCCCGTCCGCGTCCCGCATGCAGGGCAGCAGCAGCGCGATCTTCCCGCTGGTGAGCCCGGCCGCGTACAGCGCCTGGACGCGGATGACGCGGTCCACCGCCCATGCGCCGAAGACGCGCTGCCCTCCCGGCGTGCGCTCGGACGCCAGGAGGCCCTGCGTCTCGTAGTAGCGCAGCGACCTCTCGCTCACCCCGCTGCGCCGGGCGAGTTCACCGAGCCGGTCGCCCTCCCCGAGCCGATCCACACGCCGGGCGGATCCGCCTCACCGTCGAGGTGGTCCGGGCCGTCGCCGACGCGATCAACCCCGTCCGCGAGGAGGGCCTGATGTACACGGGCGGCGAGAACGGCTGCACCGACTACCCGACCCTCGCGGACGGGTCGTCGGAGCCGTCGGAGCGCCCGGAGGCCCCGGAACACGAGAACGCCCCCTCCGGTCGGGTGTGACCGAAGGGGGCGTGACGCGAGCGGCGGCCGCAGTGGCCGAAAATCGATCAGGCGCCGATCTTCTGCTTGACCTGCGCGAGGCTCGGGTTCGTCAGGGTGGAGCCGTCAGGGAAGAGCACGGTCGGCACGGTCTGGTTGCCGCCGTTGGCCTTCTCGACGAACGCCGCCGAGTCCGGGTCCTGCTCGATGTTGATCTCCGTGTACGCGATGCCCTCGCGCTCCATCTGGCTCTTCAGCCGACGGCAGTAGCCGCACCACGTGGTGCTGTACATCGTCACAGTGCCCTGCATGGCCAGACGCTCCTCTGGTTCTTCGCTTGCGTTCGCTGACGGGTCCGAGAAGGAGAACGTACGCCCTGTCCGTCCCATTCCCGGAACCGGTCCCGGGCCGGTGCCGGACCGCTTCCGGGCCGCTTCCGGGCCGGCCGGGGGCCCGGCCCCTCCGCCCCGGAATTCGTATGACCGGCGCCTCCCCCCTGTGGACAACCCGGCGCACCGGCCCCGCGCGACCTGGCAGCATGGCGGGGTGACAGCAGCGACGCACTCCACTCTCTTCCCCCGGGTCCCGGAGACGGCCGACGCGGTGCTCGACGGGCTCGACCCCGAGCAGCGCGAGGTCGCGCTCGCCCTGGGCGGCCCGGTGTGCGTGCTGGCGGGAGCCGGCACGGGCAAGACGCGGGCCATCACGCACCGGATCGCGTACGGGGTGCGGGCGGGCGTGCTCCAGCCCGCCGGCGTGCTCGCCGTCACCTTCACCAACCGCGCCGCGGGCGAGATGCGCGGCCGCCTCCGGCAGCTCGGCGCGGGCGGCGTCCAGGCCCGCACCTTCCACTCCGCGGCCCTCCGCCAGCTCCAGTTCTTCTGGCCGAAAGCAGTCGGTGGCGAGCTGCCCCGGCTCCTGGAGCGGAAGGTCCAGCTCGTCGCCGAGGCCGCCGCCCGCTGCCGTATCCGGCTCGACCGGAACGAGCTGCGGGACGTCACCGGCGAGATCGAGTGGGCCAAGGTCACCCAGACCGTCCCCGCCGACTACCCGGCCGTCGTCGCCAAGTCCCACCGGGACGCCCCCCGCGACCCGGCTGAGATCGGCCAGATCTACGCCACGTACGAGCAGCTCAAGCGCGACCGCTCGGTGATCGACTTCGAGGACGTGCTGCTGCTCACCGTCGGCATCCTCCAGGACCGGCACGACATCGCCGACCAGGTCCGCCGCCAGTACCAGCACTTCGTGGTGGACGAGTACCAGGACGTCTCCCCGCTCCAGCAGCGGCTGCTCGACCTGTGGCTCGGCGACCGCGACAGCCTCTGCGTGGTCGGCGACGCCAGCCAGACGATCTACTCCTTCACCGGCGCCACCCCCGACCACCTGCTGAACTTCCGCACCCGGCACCCCGGCGCCACCGTGGTCAAGCTGGTCCGCGACTACCGCTCCACCCCCCAGGTCGTCCACCTGGCCAACGGTCTGCTCTCCCAGGCCCGCGGCCGGGCCGCCGAGCACCGCCTGGAGCTGATCTCCCAGCGCGACCCGGGCCCCGAGCCGGTCCACACCGAGTACGCCGACGAGCCCGCCGAGGCCGAGGGCACCGCCCGCCGCGTCCGCGACCTCGTCGCCGCCGGCGTCCCGGCCGGAGAGATCGCCGTCCTCTACCGGATCAACGCCCAGTCCGAGGTCTACGAGCAGGCCCTCGCCGACGCAGGAGTGCCCTACCAGCTCCGCGGCGCCGAGCGCTTCTTCGAGCGCCAGGAGGTCCGGGAGGCGGGCATCGCCCTGCGCGGCGCGGCCCGCGCCGGGGGCAACGACTCCCTCCTCGACGACGCCGAGGACCTGCCCGCCCAGGTCAGGGCGGTCCTCTCCACCAAGGGCTGGACCACCGAGCCGCCCGCGGGCTCCGGCGCCGTCCGCGACCGCTGGGAGTCCCTCGCCGCCCTCGTCCGGCTGGCCGAGGACTTCGCCCGCGCCAGGCCGGGTGCCACCCTCTCCGACCTGGTCGCCGAGCTCGACGAGCGGGCCGCCGCCCAGCACGCCCCGACCGTCCAGGGCGTCACCCTCGCCTCGCTGCACGCGGCCAAGGGCCTCGAATGGGACGCCGTCTTCCTGGTCGGCCTCACCGAGGGCATGATGCCGATCACCTACGCCAAGACCGACGAGCAGGTCGAGGAGGAGCGGCGCCTGCTGTACGTCGGCGTCACCCGCGCCCGGGTCCACCTCACGCTCTCCTGGTCCCTCTCCCGCTCCCCGGGCGGCCGGCCCTCCCGCCGCCCCACCCGCTTCCTCAAGGGCCTGCGCCCCGGCTCCGGCGCCCTCGGGACCGTCGGACAGGGCGGCGGCGTCCGGAGCTCGGTCGAGCGGGGGAGCGCCGACGGCCGGCGCCGGACGCGCGGCCCCGTCCGCTGCCGGGTCTGCGGCACGACCCTCACCGAGGCGGGCGCGATGAAGCTGATGCGCTGTGAGGACTGCCCCTCGGACATGGACGAGGGGCTGTACGAGCGGCTCCGCGACTGGCGCGCCGAGCGGGCGGGCGAGCTCGGCCAGCCGGCCTATTGCGTCTTCACCGACAAGACGCTCATGGCGATCGCCGAACGCGTCCCCGCCACCGGCGGTGAGCTCGCCTCGATCGCCGGCGTCGGCACCCGCAAGCTGAACCGCTTCGGAGCCGACGTCCTGGCCATCTGCGCAGGTGAGGAGGGAGGGACGGGGGTCGGCGAGGACTGAGGAAAACTCGTCGGAAAAATAGTTTGCGCCCGCCCCGTCAAGCCCCATAGGTTCTTAACCACGGAAACGGCGGCTTCTTCGAAGCCCTGTCTTCGTGCTGTACTTGTCCAAATAAACATGAGGGTCCGGCTCGCACCCGAGCCCTCCGAGACGCCGAGAGGAGGCGATTCCAGTGATCAGCAGCACCATTCAGACCAGCACCGCCAGCTTCGTCAGCACCGCCAAAATGACCGATCGCTCGGTCGTCTCCACCTGCTCGCTCGGCCTCTCCGCCGTGTCGTTCATCGGCACCGGTCTGCCTACCACCGGTCTCTCCGGCCTCGGCATGCCCGCCGCCGTAGAGCTTCGGGCCTCCGTGGCCCTGCGCAATGAGCGACCGACCAAGGCACTGGAAGCAGGAGCAGCGGGCAAGGCCAAGGCCTATGCCTTCGCGGCGACCGGTGCCGGCACCCAGCAGCAGACGATTCACCACACGATGTGGGCCTTCCGTGGGCTCGAACCCTGGAGTGATCCAGCCTGATCCAGGATCAGGCAGGCGCCTTCAGGGCCGCGGAACCCCACCCGGGATCCGCGGCCCTTCTGTTTGTCCCCGAACGGGGACGGTTCGTCTCCGAACGGGGACGGGCGGGAGAAGGGGCCTCGGGACAGACACCACCCGGTACCAGCCGAAACACCGGCCAACAGGCCGGAACGACCAGACGAGGAAAGAACACCGTGCAACTCGAAGCGCACGCCCCGTCCGTACCGCTTTCCGATTCGATCCCCCAGCCCGGCCTCACGGAGGACCCCGCTTTGACCCCCCTCGCCCCCCTCACCGCGCTCACCGCGCTCACCGCGCTCACCGCGCTCGACGACGCCATCGAGAACCTCGGCGTCCCCGTCCCCTGTCGCTCCTACGACCCCGAGGTCTTCTTCGCGGAGTCCCCGGCGGACGTGGAGTACGCGAAGTCCCTCTGCCGGACCTGCCCGCTCGTGGCCGCCTGCCTCGCCGGCGCCAAGGAGCGGCGCGAGCCGTGGGGCGTCTGGGGCGGCGAGCTCTTCGTCCAGGGCGTGGTCGTTGCCCGGAAGCGGCCCCGTGGCCGTCCGCGCAAGAACCCGGTCTCGGCATGAATGCCACCGGAACCATCGACCGCCCCCACACGCACGATCCCCAGAAGCAGGCCCCGATGACCTCTTCCACCAGCGAGCCCGCCGGCTCCGCGACCTCAGCCTTCTCCCCCGCCGCCGCTCCCGTGGCGCGTCAGAACAGGACCCGTGAAATGCAACTCATCCCCGAAGCCCTGGCTCGTGCCCATATGCACGAGCGACAGCGTGAGGCCGAGGCGGAACGCCAGGCCGTGCGCCTGGTCGCCGCCCGGCGCATGCAGCGCCGCGCCGAGCGCGTCTCGCTGCGTGCCCGCCGCGCGCTGGCCATGGCCGTCATGCACTGAGAACCCGCGCCCTCCGGGGCGCCGTCGCGGGGGCCGGTCCGTCAGGACCGGCCCCCGCGGTGCGTGGTGCGGGACCGCGGACGCCCCGCCGGGCTATCGTCGCGAGGGTGAACGACGCCGGTGCCCCCGAGGAGCCCTTCACCTGCGCGCGCTGCGGCAGGACCGCCGACACCCTGCCGCTGACCTGGACCTGTTCGGTGGAGGACGACCGCAGGGTCTACTTCTGCGAGGAGTGCTCCCGGGCCAACCTCCGCGCCATCGAGGGCAGACTCGACTCCTCCTGGTGGTGACGGTTCCTAGGGGGTGTCCACCGCCGTTTCGGCCTCCGGCTCGGTCTCCGGTTCGGTCTCGGTCTCGGTCTCGGTCTCGGTTTCGGCCTCCGGCTCGGCGAAGCCCGGGAGCCATGCGACCAGTTCGTCGTGCAGGCGGACCATCGCGTTCAGCTGGCACAGCACTCCGATGGTGCTCAGCGTCACCCGGTGGATCAGCAGGTACGAGGGCGGCAGGTTCAGCTGCTTGCCCAACTGGTTCGCGGGGGAGCGGGGGTCGGCGATCCGGGCCGCCTGGGAGCGCATCCAGGAGCGGGTGAAGAGGAAGGACTCCGCCTCGGCCGGCTCGATGATCGGCAGCAGGTACTCCAGGACCGCGTCCGGATCGAGCGAGATGGTCTCCTTGACGAAGCCCTCCTCGCGCAGCAGGTCGTAGACCGTCTCGGCGTCACCGGCCAGCGTCATCCGCAGACAGGTGCCGATCGTCCCGGGCAGCCCGCCCGGCAGCCGGTCCACGGTGCCGAAGTCGAGGACGCCGAGCCGCCAGCCCTCCGGGTCCCCCTCCCCGTCGGTCCCCTCGTCGGCCCCGGGCAGCAGCCGGAAGTTCCCCGGGTGCGGATCGGCGTGCAGCAGACCGGTGCGCGCCGGGCCGGAGAAGAGGAAGCGGGCGAGGAGCTGGCCCGCCCGGTCCCGCTGCTCCCGGGTCCCGTCCGCGATCACCTCCGAGAGCGGAAGCCCCTCCATCCACTCGGTCACCAGGACCTGTTCCGACTGGTGCACCACCGCCGGGACCACCACGTCCGGATCGTCCGCGAACTCCTCCGCGTGCCTCCGCTGGGCCGTCGCCTCCAGGCCGTAGTCCAGCTCCTCGGAGACCCGGTCCCGCATCTCGGCGATCAGCGGCTTGATGTCCATGCCCGGGACCAGCGGGCCGAGGAGCCGGGCGAAGCGGCTCAGCTGGGTGAGGTCCGAGAGCAGCGCCTCCCCGGCGCCCGGGTACTGCACCTTGACCGCGACCTCGCGCCCGTCGTGCCACACGGCCCGGTGCACCTGCCCGATCGAGGCCGCGGCCGCCGGCTTGTCCTCGAACTCCAGGAACAGCTCCCGCCAGTCGGCACCGAGGCGCTCCTCCAGGACCGCGTGCACCGTCCGCGTCGGCATCGGCGGCGCCGCGTCCTGGAGCTTCGTCAGGGCCGCCCGGTACGGACCGGCGACCTCCTCCGGCAGGGCCGACTCGAAGACGGAGAGCGCCTGCCCGAACTTCATCGCCCCTCCCTTCAACTCCCCGAGCACCTTGAAGAGCTGGTCGGCCGTGCGCTGTTGGAGCTCGCGGGCGACGATCTCCGCCGATCTGCCGCCGATCCGCTTGCCCAGGCCCCAGGTGGCCCGGCCCGCGAAGCCCAGGGGCAACGCGGCCAACTTGGCGGTCCGGGTGACCGCCTTCCGGGGAAGATCAGACATGCGCCCCTCCAAAACCCAGACTGCAGTGCCGCGCAGGGCCGTTACCCCGCCATTGTGTCGTGCCTGTCCTCCGCTGCCGAGGCCCGTTCCCCCTCCCGTCCGCGCGCCGCCCCGCAAGGGCAGGCGGGATGGGGCCTCAGCCGCTCCGCCCGCCACTCCAGGAACGGCAGTGACGCCTCCCAGCGGGCGCCCGTGCTCGCCGGCAGGTCCCCGTCCAGGAAGGCGAGGGCGTGCGCGGCGGCCAGCCCCGCCACCGCCGTGGCCAGCCCCAGGTCGCAGGCCGGCAACGGGTGCGGGGCGCCGGAGCGCCACTGGGCGAGCAGCCGGGGCCGTACCGGATCACGGTCCGTCCGCTCCTCCTGGAGGCAGCGGGCGCAGGCCGTGCCGCCCGGCAGCACGAGCGGGCCGACCGTCCCCGTGGCCTCGACGACCCCGGCGTACAGGTGGGGGGTGCCGGTGGCGACCCACCGCTCGGCCGGGAGCGGGTCGGGGACGTACGCGCCGAGACCGTCCCTCGGCGTCACCACCACGAGTGAAACCCCGGCCCCGCCCCTTCCTTCACCCGGCCCGCGACGCCCCGTCCCCGTCCGTCCGCCCGGCCCGGCTCCGCCCCGACCGCCCGGCCCGGCCCCGCTTCCGCCCCGGCCGCCCGCGCGCGCCGCGCCCCGTGACCAGCGCCCGACCAGGCGGCGGGCGGCCGTCGCCCGCCGCTCGCCGACGGACTCGGGCGGCAGGCCGCCCGGTGCCGTCTCCCAGGGCTCGACCCGGCCCGGGTCCAGCACCTCGACCCGGCCCACGCCCGCCGCGGCGAGCAGGGCCGCCACCGTCGCCCCCACCCGCCCCGCGCCCCGGACCTGGACGCGCAGGGCCCGCCGGGCCGCCAGGACCTCCGCCGCCCGCTCCGGCTCGGGGTGGACCACGGACAGGGAGGCCAGGTCCGCCCGGAGCGGATCGAGGGCCGCGTCCGCCGCCCCGGCGGCCGGTCCCGCCCTCCCGGGCCGCCCCGTCGCGGCGTCGGTGAGGAGCCCCGCCGACTCCAGCCGGCCGAGGAGCGCGTCGAGACGTCCGTCCGGCAGACCGAGCGCCCGAGCCTCGCCCCGCAGCAGCTCGACCCCGCGCGTCCCGTCGAGCAGCCCGAGCACCGCCTCCGTCTCCGGACCGACCGGGTCGAGCACCACGGCATGGGCCGGAGTGATCCCGAACTGGACGCACCGCAGGCTCCGCCAGGCCCGCCGCAGCGCCGGTTTCACCATCGGATGCATTTCCCCGCCCCCGTCCGCACTCACTCGACCCGCACTCACTGACCCGCGCCCCTGCCCCGTACTCGTGATCCGCACGCACGATCCGCATTCATGATCGACAACGGATTTCCGTCGCCCGGAAGTGAGAATGCCCCGTCGCCGCGACCCGTGCCGAAAGTTGTCCACAGGCCGGGGGATTAGTCATTCAAATGGGGCGGGGCACGGCCGGACCGTTCCCGAAACGGCTCCGGCAGCGGGTAACGTCAGGGCCGTGCCCGCCGACCCACGACGCAGCGTGACCAGCAAGCCGCCCCGCGGTACGGGGACGAGCGAGGTCGAGGTCCGCAGGAGCGCGCGGCGGAGCAGGACCGTCTCGGCCTACCGCGAGGGCGACCGGACCGTCGTGCTCATCCCCGCCCGCATGTCGGAGGCGGAGGAGCGCCGCTGGGTCGGCGTCATGCTGGAGAAGCTCGCCGCCAAGGAGAGCCGCGGCGTCCTCGGCGACCGAGAGCTTACCGAGCGGGCGCGGCGCCTCTCCGACCAGTACTTCGGCGGCCGGGCCCGCCCGGACTCGGTTCGCTGGGTGACCAACCAGAACACCCGCTGGGGCTCCTGCACCCCCTCCGAGGGCAGCATCCGCCTCTCCCACCGGCTCCAGGGCATGCCCGAGTACGTCGTCGACTACGTCCTCCTGCACGAGCTGGCCCATCTGCTCGTGCCCGGCCACGGCCCCCGCTTCTGGCGGCTCCTGGAGGCCTACCCCCGCACCGAGCGGGCCCGCGGCTACCTGGAGGGCGTGGTCGCCGCCGACCGCCTCCCGAACCTCTCGGACCACCCCGGCCACCCGGACGACCAGGACCTTTCGGACGCTCGCGAGGAGTGACGGCGCCGCCACCCGGCGGCACACGGATTTCCCGATTCCGTACCGAAAACACCCTGGCCTGTCTCAATGTCGTACGCAGCGGTTAGCCTGGCGCGAGCATTCGCCATTCGGGATGGGGGACGGTCGTTACGCATGGCCAGGGAATTCCAACGCGGCCACAAGGCCAAGATCAGCGATCTGACCGCGGGGACCGATCTGTACGTGGGCGTGCAGATCGCGGCGCCCGGACTGACTTTCGACATCAGCTGCTTCGGCCTCGACGCCGACGAGCGGCTCTCGGACGACCGCTACTTCGTCTTCTTCAACCAGCCGAAGTCGCCCGAGGAGTCCATCCAGCAGCTCGGCGCCCAGGCCGGTGACGCCGAGTCCTTCCGTGTCACCCTCGACCGCATCCCGGCGCACATCCACAAGCTGTCCTTCACCGCCACGATCGACGGCGCGGGCCAGATGTCCCAGGTCGGCCCCGGCCACCTGCGGATCGTGGCCGGCGGCGAGGAGGTCGCCCGGTACGCGTTCACCGGAGCGGAGTTCTCCACCGAGCGCGCGGTGATGCTCGGCGACTTCTACCTCAAGGACGTCTGGCGGTTCGCCGCCGTCGGCCAGGGCTTCGACGGAGGCCTGGACGCGCTCCTGCGCAACTTCGGCGGCGAGGTCGCCGAGGAGGAGCCCGCCGCCCCGCAGCAGCAGGCGCCCGCCCCCGGCTTCGCCCCGCCGCCCCAGGCCGCGGCGCCCCCGGCCTTCGCCGCTCCGGCTCCCGCGCCCGCACCGGCCCCCGCGCCCGCGTTCGGCGCCCCGCCCGGCCCGCCCGCTCCGGCCCCCGTGCCCCCGCCGGCTCCGGTCCACACGGCGCCCACGATGGTCGCGCCCCTGGCCCCGGCCCCCGTGCCCCCGCCGGCCCCGGCGCCCGCCCCCTACGGGCAGACGCCGCCGCCATACGGCCAGGTCCCCGGGCAGCCCCCGGGCCAGTACCCCGGCCACGGCCAGCAGCCCCCCTACGGGCAGACCCCGCCCCCGTACGGCCAGCAGCCGCCCGCCTACGGTCAGCAGCACGCGGGCGTGCCCCAGGGCGCCCCCGCCGCCGGCGCGGGCCTCGCCGCCGCGCTCGCGCCGTACAAGGAGGCCCCCACGGGCTCCCGCTGGACCCCGCAGAACCAGCAGCTCATGCGGGTCGACCTCGCCATGGGCGGCACGCCCGTCCTGGCCCGGCAGGGCTCCATGGTCATGTACCAGGGCAAGGTCGACTTCGGCTACAAGGGCGCGGGCTTCGCCGGCCGGATCGTCGGCAACGCCACCGGCCAGGAGATGCAGCTCATGCGCTGCACCGGCCGCGGCCAGGTCTTCCTCGCCGAGGAGGGCGCCCAGCTGCACCCGATCGAGCTCCAGGGCGACGGGATCTGCGTCTCCGCCGAGAACGTCCTCGCGTTCGACGAGACCCTCCAGTACGAGATCCGCCGCATCGAGGGGCACGGCATCCCCGGCGGCGCCCTGTTCACCATGCAGTTCCAGGGCAGCGGCACCGTCGTCGTGAAGACCCGCGGCATCCCCGTGGTCCTCCCGGTCACGCCGACCACCTTTGCCGACTGCAACGCCGTCGTCGCCTGGTCGTCGGCCTCCCAGGTCGTCCTCTCCAGCCAGGTCCGCCTGCGCCGCAACGCCTACCCGGGCCACAGCGGGGAGACCGTGAACCTGCAGTTCCGGGGCGCCCCCGGAAACTTCATCGTCGTCCAGCCCTACGAGGTCTGAGGGAGCCCGAAGCCATGAACCAGCAACTCGCGGGCTACGCCCCGACCCCCGTCGCGGCCCGGATGGAGAACCACGGCAGCGCCATGCTCAAGGTCGCCATGGCGAGCGGCCAGGACCTCTACGCCCGGTCGGGCTCGATGGTCGCCTACGAGGGCTTCATCACTTACGAGCCCAACCCGCCCGCCGTCCGCCAGTACGCACAGCAGTGGGTCACGGGCGAGGGCGCGCCGATCATGAAGTGCTCCGGCGACGGACTGCTCTACCTCGCCGACTACGGCGCCGACGTCGTCGTGATCAACCTGAACAACGACTCCCTGTCGGTCAACGGCACCAACCTCCTCGCCTTCGACGCGCACCTCCAGTGGGGCGTCGAGCGGGTCAAGGGCCTCGCCAAGTTCGCCGGACAGGGCCTGTTCAACGTGACGATCGCCGGCACCGGCTGGGTCGCGCTGACCTCGCGCGGCACCCCGATCGTCGTCGACTGCGGCCGCGGCGAGGACGAGACGTACGTCGACCCGGACGCGCTCGTCGCCTGGTCGCCCGCGCTCAAGGTCAAGGGCAAGCGCAGCTTCAAGGCCTCCTCCCTCATCGGACGGGGCAGCGGCGAGGCGTACCAGATGGCCTTCTCGGGCCAGGGCATCGTCGTCGTACAGCCGAGCGAGGACAGCACCGACCGCCTGCGGGTCCGGGGCTGAGGGGGAGCGAGAACACACCATGCAGAGCCCGCTTTTCAACCACGCCGAGCAGCAGAGCCAGGAGCGGTACGTCGTCCAGAACCCGCAGCTCCTGCGGGTCAGCCTGACGGGGCAGGACGACGTCCTCGCCCGCAAGGGCGCCATGGTCGCCTACCAGGGCCTCGTCGACTTCGACGGCGAGTACCAGAACGCGAGCCAGCGGCGGGCCCGCGCCCGCACCGGGGAGGGCCTCGACCTGATGCGCTGCTCCGGGCAGGGCACGGTCTACTTCGCCAACCTCGCGCAGTACGTCCACGTCGTGGAGGTCGAGCAGGAGGGCCTCACCGTCGACAGCGCCTACGTCCTGGCGCTCGACTCGACCCTCCACACCGAGGTCATCGCCGTCGACAGCCAGTACGGCGTCTCCGGCTCCGGCAAGTACCAGCTCAACATCTCCGGCCGCGGCAAGGTCGCCCTGATGACCTCCGGGCAGCCGCTGATGATGCAGGTCACGCCCGAGAAGTACGTCAGCGTCGACGCGGACGCGATCGTCGCCTGGTCCACCGGGCTGCGCGTCCAGATGCAGGCGCAGACGCACAACTCCAGCGTCCGCCGCCGGCGCGGCGACACCGGGGAGGGCTGGGAGCTCAGCTTCCTCGGACAGGGCTTCGCCCTCGTCCAGCCCAGCGAGGTCATGCCCCCGCAGCACGCGGCCATCGGCCAGGGCATCGCCGCCCAGTACGGGGCCGGACAGCACGGGGCCCACGGCCAGAACCAGAACAACGCCTGGAACTAGGCAGGGGTACGGGGAAGGGGGCGGGCGCCGGTCGGGCGCCCGCCCCCTTCCCCGTCCTCACAGCCGGGCCAGCGTGCCCTCCAGGAGACGGACCACCGACGTGTCCGCCACGCCGGCCACGTCCTCGTACGCGAACCAGCGCAGGTCCAGCGACTCCTTGCTGATCCGCTCCACCGCGTCCGCCGGCGCCAGGGCCGCGTACTGCACGTCCAGGTGCCAGTGGCAGGGCGCCGGGATCGGGTGCCGGTCGAGCCGCACCGGACCGCCCGGCAGCAGAACGAGCCCGGGGATCCCGGACTCCTCTGTCGCCTCCCGCAGCGCGGCGCCCTCGACCGTCGTGTCACCCGGCTCGCAGTGGCCGCCCATCTGGAGCCACATGCCCAGCTTCTTGTGCAGGGTCAGCAGCACCCGCCCCCGGACGGGGTCGACCACCAGCGCGCTGGACGTCAGGTGACCGGCCGAGCAGGGCTTGTACATGCCGTCCGGGTGCGCGTCCAGGTGGTCCAGGTAGACCTGGCGCAGCTCCTCCTGGCCCCCGTACTCCTTCAGTACGAGGACCGCGTCGTCGTGCAGGGTCACTCCTTGCCGTCCCCGCCGCCGTCGCCGTCCCGGCCGTCGTCCTCCGGGGAGTCGTCCTTCGGGGCGCCGCCCTTCGCCGCCTCGCCGAGCATCTTGTCCAGCTCGGAGAAGTCCAGGTGCTCGCGGTGCACGAAGCCGTCCGGGTCGTCCAGGTCGGTCGCCGTCGGCAGCATGTCCGGGTGCTCCCACAGGCCGTCCCGGCCGTCGACCCCGCGCGCGTCGGTGAGCGAGGCCCACAGGCGCGCCGCGTCCCGCAGCCGCCGCGGACGCAGCTCCAGACCGATCAGGGTGGCGAAGGTCTGCTCGGCGGGACCGCCCGAGGCCCGGCGCCGGCGCAACGTCTCGCGCAGCGCGTCCGCCGAGGTCAGACGGGACTTGGCGGCCTCGTGGACCACCGCGTCCACCCAGCCCTCGACCAGCGCGAGCGCCGTCTCCAGACGGGCCAGGGCCGCCTTCTGCTCCGGGGTGTCCTCCGGCTGGAACATGCCCTGCTGGAGTGCCTCCTGAAGCTGCTCGGGGTGCGTCGGGTCGAGCTGGCCCACCGCCTCCTCCAGCTTCGAGGTGTCGACCTTGATCCCGCGCGCGTACCCCTCGACCGCGCCGAACAGGTGCGCCCGCAGCCACGGCACGTGCGCGAAGAGGCGCTGGTGGGCCGCCTCGCGCAGGGCCAGGTAGAGGCGCACCTCGTCCGAGGGGACGCCCAGGTCCTTGCCGAAGGCCTCGACGTTCAGCGGCAGCAGCGCGGCGCGCCCGGCCGGGCCCAGCGGCAGGCCGACGTCGGTCGAGCCGACGACCTCACCGGCGAGCGCGCCCACGGCCTGCCCGATCTGCTGGCCGAACATGGCGCCGCCCATGGAGCGCATCATGCCGATCAGCGGGCCCGCCATGGCCTGCATCTCCTCCGGCAGGACGTCGCCCATCGCCGCGCCGACCCGCTCGGCGACCGGGTCCACGAGCTGCTGCCACGCCGGCAGCGTCGCCTCGACCCACTCCGCGCGGCTCCACGCCACGGCGACGTTCGCGCCCGAGGGCAGCGAGGTCGCCTGGTCCAGCCACAGGTCGGCCAGGCGCAGCGCCTCCTGGACCGCCGACTTCTCGGCCGGGCCCACGCTGGCGTCCTTGGTGCCGTCCGGGGTGCCCTGGGCCACCACCTGGCGCGCGATCTGCTTGGCCATGTCCCAGTTGACGGGACCGCCCTCGTAGCTCAGCATCTGCCCGAGCTGCTGGAAGGCCGCGCCCAGATCGTTGGGGTTCAGCGAGCCGAACATGGCCGCGAACGGATTGTCCGCGCCGCCCGGCCCGCCGGCCCCGCCCATGCCCGGCAGTGCGCCGAAACCGAACGGGTTCGCCCCGAACGGGTTGCCGCCCTGGCCACCGGACCCCTGGCCACCTCCGGCGGGGTCCTTCTTCTTGCCGTCGCCGTCCTCCGGCTCCTCCGGCGGAAGGCCGAATCCGAATGGGGTGTCACTCACAGGTTTCCTCGGCTCGTAGGGCCGCCGGCCTCCTGCCGACGGCGACTGCCCGACCAGAGCCTGCCCACGACAGGCTCCGCACACCACCAGCGTAGACATCCGGGCCGGAAACGGGCTCGGTGCTCCGCCGGGGCGTGCCCTGCGGCAGGATGGACGCCACCTGGTCCGTACGTCGTGCGGCGTACGTACTGAAGACAACCTCTGGAGACGCCCGGTGAGTTCCCCAGATCCACAGGTTCGCGGAGCGCGAAACCACTCGACCCGGCCCGCCGCGCGCGGGCCCGTCGTCGCGGTCACCGGCGCCGCATCCGGCGTCGGCGACCTGCTGACCAGGCGTCTCGTCGCCTCCGACGAGGTCAAGCGGGTCGTCGCCATCGACGAGCGCCGGGGCGAGGTCCCGGAGGCGCACTGGCACGTCCTCGACGTGCGCGACCCGGCCATCGCGGAGAAGCTGCGCGGCGCCGACGTCGTCGTGCACCTCGCCGTCGACCTCGACCTGGAGACCGACCCCGCCGCCCGGACGGCCTACAACGTGCGCGGCACGCAGACCGTCCTGACCGCCGCCGCGGCCGCCGGGGTCCACCGGGTGGTGCTCTGCACCTCCGCGATGGTCTACGGCGCCCTGCCCGACAACGACATCCCGCTCTCCGAGGACGCCGAGCTGAAGGCCACGGCGGAGGCCACCGGCGTCGGCGACATGCTGGAGATCGAGCGGCTGGGCCGCCGGGCGCCCCGCGCGCACCCCGGCCTCAACGTCACGGTGGTCCGCCCGGCCGTCCTCGTCGGCGGCACGGACACGGCGCTGACCCGCTACTTCGAGTCGCCCCGGCTGCTCGTCGTCGCCGGTTCCCGGCCGACCTGGCAGTTCTGCCACGTCGAGGACCTGGTGAGCGCCCTGGAGTACGCGGCCCTGGAGAAGGTCGACGGCGAGTTCGTGGTCGGCTGCGAGGGCTGGCTGGAGCAGGAGGAGATCGAGGAGCTCTCCGGCATCCGGCGCATGGAGCTGCCCTCCACCGTCGCCCTCGGCACGGCGGCCCGCCTCCACCGGATCGGCCTGACCCCGTCCCCGGCGGGCGACCTCGCGTACACCATGCACCCCTGGGTGGTGAGCGTCGGACGCCTGCACGACGCCGGCTGGCGGCCGAAGTGGACGAACGAGGAGGTCCTCGCCGCGCTCCTGGAGGAGGTCGAGGGCCGCCACACGGTCGCGGGCCGCCGCCTGGGCCGCAAGGACGCGACGGCGGCCGGCGCGGCCGGTGCGACGGTGGCACTGCTCGGCACGGCGGCGCTCGTACGGCAGATGCGGAAGCGGCGCGGGATCTGATCCCCTTCGTCCCTGTCGCGCGCGGAACTGTAGGACCCTCCTACGGAGGGTCCGGAGCGCCGGTCGAAACCGCTATTCCGGGTTGTCGGCGGCGTACGGCACGATGGGCTCATGGCACTGACGTCTGACCACCCCGGCGAGCGGGCCGCGGCCGACCCCATCAAGCTCCTCGCGATCCGGGAGAGCCCGCTCTCCGTCGACGAGGTCTTCCGGGCCGTCGGGGACGACGCCTCCGGCGGCACGACCCTCTTCGTCGGCACCGTGCGCAACCACGACGGCGGCGCGGACGTCGACGGGCTCGGCTACTCCCGCCACCCCTCGGCCGAGGCGGAGCTGCGCCGCGTCGCCGAGAAGGTCGTCGCGAACCACCCGGTCCGCGCCCTGGCCGCCGTCCACCGCGTGGGCGACCTGCGCGTCGGCGACATCGCGGTCGTCGTGGCCGTCTCCTGCCCCCACCGCGCGGAGGCCTTCGAGGCCTGCCGCACGCTGATCGACGACCTCAAGCACGAAGTACCCATTTGGAAGCACCAGACCTTCTCGGACGGAACAGAGGAATGGGTGGGTTCCTGCTAGGGAGTACTGGGGAGCAAGGCGACACGCCGACGCCGTGTAGCCGAACGCCCGATTTGCGTAACCGACCCCCGCGCGCGAGCGTTGACGACACGGATGAAACAGTCTGCTGATCAACTCACTGGGGATGGGAGGTCGGGATGGCAGCGCTGGCCTGGTTGCTGATTCCGCTTTTCGCAGTCGTCGGCGCGGCGATATGGGGAAGCTGGGCTTCGAGGAACAAGACCATAGGTGACGTGGCCGAACTCGCCGGCTACGCCCGCTTCCGGGACGCGATGGAACGCGCCCACCCCACGTTCTCCGATTCCGTCCGCCCCGAGCGCGAGGACTCCGCCCGCTCCGAGCGCGAGGACTCCGCCCGCCACGAGCGTGAGCCGGCCGCCGCCGCCACCGCCGTCACCTCGTCCTCCTCCGGCTGACGCGGGCCGCCCCGTACGGACCCGCCCCGGGGGTGTATCCACAGGCGAGTCCCGTACTGTCGTTCCATGCCACGCCGCACCGCGACGATGCTCGCCTCCACCCTGGTCCTGATCTGCCTGCTCATCGCCGGCGTTCTGATCCCGGTGCCGTACGCGGAGATGAGCCCCGGACCGACGGTCAACACCCTCGGCGAGGCCAGGGGGGAGCCGGTGCTCCAGATCTCCGGCCGCAAGACGTACCCGACCGACGGCCACCTCAACATGACGACGGTCCGGGTCACCGGCGCGGACTACCGGATGAACGCCGTCGAGGCCGTCTACGGATGGCTCGCCCACGACAACGTGGTGGTGCCGCACGACACGCTCTACCCGGACGGAAAGACCGAGGAGCAGTCGAGCCAGGAGAACGCCGAGGAGTTCAGCCAGTCCCAGGAGAGCGCCAAGGTCGCGGCCCTCGGCGAGCTGGGCATCCCGGTGGTCTCCCGGGTCGTCGTCGCCACGGTGGTCAAGGGCGCCCCGGCCGAGGGCAGGCTGCACGCCGGGGACGTGATCAAGGCCGTCGACGGCGTGCCGATCGCCGAGCAGAGCAACGTCGCCGCGCAGGTGACGAAGCGGAAGCCCGGCCAGGACGTCGAGTTCACGATCGTCCCCGCCAAGGAGGCGGCCGCCGCGGAGAAGGCGGGCAAGGAGCCGACCGCCACCCGGAAGGTGGTCATCACGACCACCACCTCCGAGGAGGGCGACCGGGCCGTCGTCGGCATCCAGGCCGGCACCGACCACGTCTTCCCGTTCACGATCGACATCAAGCTGGCCGACGTCGGCGGCCCCAGCGCCGGACTGATGTTCGCGCTCGGCATCATCGACAAGCTCACCCCGGAGAGCCTCACGGGCGGCCGGTTCGTCGCCGGCACCGGCACCATCGACGACAAGGGGAAGGTCGGCCCGATCGGCGGCATCGAGATGAAGCTGGTCGGCGCGCGCAACGCGGGCGCCCAGTACTTCCTCACCCCGGCCGACAACTGCGCCACGGCCGCCTCCGACATCCCCGACGGGCTCACCCTTGTCAAGGTCGACACCATCGACGACGCCACGAAGTCCCTGGAGAAGCTCCGCAAGGGCGACACGGCGTCCCTGCCGAGCTGCGCGAAGGGCTGAGCGGTCCCGCGCGGGCACGAGCGGACACGAAGGGCGGCGCCCCGACCGGGGGCGCCGCCCTTCTCCGTACGTGGGGGTCCTCAGCCCTCGAAGGTGGCCGCGAGCGCCTCGGCGAGCCCCGGCACCAGGTCGGGGCCCGTCAGGACCTCGGTCGCCGAGTCCTTCTCGCGCAGCCGGATCGCCGCCTCGCGCGCACCGCTCCGCAGCACCGCCACGGTCATCCGGACCTCCTGGCGGTCCGGGTGCCCGGCGACCCACTTGGCGAGCTGCTTCTCGTTCAGCCCCTGCGGCACCTGGGCCTCCGCCGACGGGGGCAGCATGAGCCGCTCCACCGTCATGGCGCAGCCGGCGACGCCGTCGGGCCAGGCGATCGTGCCGAGGAACTCGTCGAGCGGCTTCCCGCGCGGCAGCTTGTCCTGCTCGATTGGGGTGTAGGAGGCGGCGTCGTCGCCCAGGCCGAGCTGGGAGGCGAGCCTGGGCTCCCGGGCGCGCAGCCGGGCGGTGTCGACCAGGGCGAACAGGCGGGCGGGCTGGTCCCAGCCGAGGCCCGACGCGTACGTGTCGATCTCGAGCACCGCGCGGGTGAGGGGGCTCGCGGCCATCGCCGGGCCGGAGGGGGAAACGTTGGACATGACCAATATCCTGCCTCCTCTTTCCCCGAAGCCGGGAACTAGGTAAAGCATCGGTAAGTTGCATCAGTGGGGCCCTACGATCGCGGGGCCTGCTTTCAGACCCACCAGCACGCATCGACACATCGACACCGAGACGCATCAACACCGAGGGGCGTACGTTGGCTTTCCAGATGCCGGACCGCGGCGGAGGCCCGTCAGGGCCAAGGATGAGAGTCGGCCGGCCGTCCCGGCGGGCCCGTACCCTGCTCATGACACTCGGGGTCCTGGCCGTGCTTGCCATGGCCTTCGTGATGTTCGCCGGGTTCTGGACGGACTGGCTCTGGTACCGCTCGGTCGATTACTCGTCCGTGTTCACCACCACCCTGTGGACCAAGATCGGCCTCTTCGCGGTCTTCGGCCTCCTGATGGGGCTCGCCGTCGGCTTCAACATCTGGCTGGCGCACCGGCTGCGGCCGCCGCTCAGCGCGATGTCGCTGGAGCAGCAGAGCCTCGACCGGTACCGGATGGGCCTCGCGCCCTTCAAGAAGTGGGTGCTGCTCGCGGTCACGGCCCTGGTGGCCCTGATCGCCGGCGCCTCCGCCTCCGGCCAGTGGCGCACCTGGCTGATGTGGGTCAACGGCGTGAAGTTCGGCCAGAAGGACCCGCAGTTCGGGCTCGACGTGTCGTTCTACGCCTTCGACCTGCCCTGGTACCGCTTCCTCCTCGCGTTCGGCTTCGCCGCCGCCGTCCTGTCGCTGATCGCCGCCGCGCTCACGCACTACCTGTACGGCGGGCTGCGGGTCACCAGTCCGGGCGCCCGCGCCACCGCGGCCGCCACGGGCCACCTCTCGGTGCTCCTCGGCGTCTTCGTGTCGCTGAAGGCCGTGGCGTACTGGCTCGACCGGTACGGCCTGGCCGTGAAGTCCAGCGACTTCAAGGCCACCGGCAACTGGACGGGCCTGCGGTACGTCGACGCCAACGCGTACCTGCCGGCGAAGACCATCCTCTTCTGCATCGCCGCGATCTGCGCCGTGCTGTTCTTCGCGACGCTCTGGCGCCGCACCTGGCAGCTCCCGGTGATCGGCTTCGGCCTGATGGTGCTCTCCGCCGTCCTGATCGGCGGCCTGTACCCGGCCATCGTGCAGAAGTTCCAGGTCCAGCCGAACGAGCAGGCCAAGGAAGCGCCGTACATCCAGAAGAACATCGACGCGACCCGCAAGGCGTACGCGATCGACGGGACGAAGCCCGAGAACTACTCGGGCAAGTCGACGGTCAAGGACAAGGACAAGCTGCGCGCGGACGCCGACACGGCGGCCAGCTACCGGCTCCTCGACCCGAACATCGTCTCGCCCACGTTCCAGCAGCTGGAGCAGAAGCGGAAGTACTACCAGTTCCCGACCACCCTGGACGTGGACCGCTACCAGGGCAAGGACACCGTCATCGGTCTCCGCGAGCTCAACATCCGGGGCATCCCGAAGCGGAACTGGATCAACGACCACTTCACCTACACCCACGGCTACGGCGCGATCATGGCCACGGGCACGCAGACCGACGCCAACGGCTCCCCGGTCTTCACCGAGTCCGGCCTGCCGACCACCGGCCAGCTCCCGGAGTACGAGCAGCGGATCTACTACGGCGAGAAGACCGACCAGTACTCGATCGTAGGCGGGCCCCAGCGGGAGCTCGACTACGAGGAGAACGGCGAGAAGACCACCAGCTACAAGGAGAAGAGCGGCGTCAGCCTCTCCAACACCTTCAACCGCGCCGCGTACGCGGTGGCCTTCAGCGAGCCGCAGATCCTCTACTCGGGGGCCATCGGCGACGGCTCGCGGATCCTCTACAACCGCACGCCCAAGGACCGCGTCGAGGCGGTCGCGCCCTGGCTGACCATCGACGGCGACGCCTACCCGGCGGTCGTCGACGGCCGGATCCAGTGGATCATCGACGCGTACACGACGACCAACGGCTACCCGTACGCCTCGCGCACCACGCTCGGCGACACCACGGCCGACTCGCTGACCGTCGGCAACCAGCAGCGCACGGTCGTCGCCCAGCAGAACCAGGTCAACTACATCCGCAACTCGGTGAAGGCCACCGTCGACGCCTACGACGGCACGGTGAAGCTGTACCAGTGGGACACCGAGGACCCGGTCCTGAAGACCTGGATGAAGGCGTTCCCGGACACGGTCGAGCCGAAGTCCGAGATCAAGGGCGACCTCCTGGAGCACCTGCGCTACCCGCAGGACATGTTCAAGGTCCAGCGCGAGCTGCTGACCCGCTACCACGTCACCGACCCCGCGCAGTTCTACAGCGGCTCGGACGCCTGGCAGGTGCCGGACGACCCGACCAACAAGGACGGCAACGCGGTCCCGCCGTACTACCTGAGCATGAAGATGCCCGGGGACACGACGCAGCGCTTCTCGCTGACGACGACGTTCACGCCGAACGGGCGGCCCAACCTGGGCGGCTTCATGGCGGTCGACGCCGACGCCACCAGCAAGGAGTACGGCCGGATGAGGCTGCTGAGGGTCACCCAGGACGTGCCGGGCCCGGCCCAGGTGCAGAGCAAGCTCAACGGCCTGCCGTCCGTGGCCCAGTTCGTCCGGGACCTGAAGGGCGCCGACTCCGACATCCAGTACGGCAACCTGCTGACGGTGCCGCTCGACGGCGGGTTCCTGTACGTGGAGCCGGTGTACGCCCAGGGGCGGAACGCGCTCTACCCGCTCCTGAAGAAGGTCGCGGTGTCCTACGTGGACGCGGACCAGCCCGCGGGTGACACGACCAAGGACACCACGGTGTTCGAGGACAACCTCACCAAGGCGCTCAACGCGGTCTTCGGGGTGGACGCGCCGACGCAGCCGACGCCGGAGCAGCCGGGCACCACGCCTCCGCCGCCGGCGTCGAACGACGACGCGCTGAAGCAGGCGATCGCCGACGCCCAGAAGGCGTACGACGCGGGCCAGGCGGCCCTGCAGAAGGGCGACTGGACCGCGTACGGCAAGGCGCAGGAGGAGCTGCAGGCGGCCCTCCAGAAGGCCGCCGACGCCGGGGCGAAGCTCAAGGCCCCGGGAGCAGGCGGCTGACCTGAGGTTTTCCACCTCCGCGTCGTGATACTGTTACGTCACCGACGCGGGGTGGAGCAGCTCGGTAGCTCGCTGGGCTCATAACCCAGAGGTCGCAGGTTCAAATCCTGTCCCCGCTACTCTGTGGCAAACGAGGGCCCGGATCCATAAGGATCCGGGCCCTCGTCGTGTGTCGGCGTGCCAGGGGGTACCGAAGAGCGGTAGGGAAGGGGCGAGTTGGCGTGAGTCGTGTTTGACTTGTCTCTCTGTGGGCATGTCGACAAAACGCTGAGTGACCTCACTGGCTGCGGTTTACCAGGTGTGCTCGGGTGGCGGGTGGTGCGACGATGGTATTTATGGGGGACAGGGCAACTCTGTTGGAGACAGGGCGGTTTGTGCAGCGGCATGCCAGGAACGCCGCGGACGAGATCATCGAGGCAGCGGGGGCCGTCGACGCCGTCCTCGGCACCACCGCCGAGACCGATGCCGTCACCGAGAACGAGACCGAGGCGGAGGCCCGGCACCGCCGCGCCGCCGAGCGCGGCGACCTCGCCTCCATGAGCGCCCTCGGCGCGCTGCTGCTGCGCCGCGGCGACCTCGACGGCGCCGAGCCCCACCTGCGCGGCGCCACCGCCGAGGGGGACCGGGCCGCCGCCAACAACCTGGGCGTCCTGCTGCACCAGCGCGGATACGCCGACGAGGCCGCCGGCTGGTGGCGGGTCGCCGCCGTCGCCGGCTCCGCTCCCGCCGCCCACGCGCTCGGCCGCCACCACCGCGAGCGCGGCGACGAGCCCGCCGCCGAGTACTGGCTGCGCCAGGCCGCCGAGCAGGGCCACGCCCTCGGCGCGTACGCCCTCGCCGACCTCCTGGAGCACCGCGGCGACGTCGGCGCCGAGCGCTGGCTGCGCGCCGCCGCCGAGCAGGGCCACCGCGAGGCCGCCTACCGGCTCGCCATGGCCCTGGAGCGGCGGGCCACCGAGGCGCCCCGCGGCCCGCACGCCACCGGAACCCGCCTCCCGGTCCCCGGGGCCGCCAGGAGCGCCGTGGGCGCGGCTCCCGGGGCCCTGCTGCCCGACGGCCCCCCCGCCGCCGAGCCGGTGGGCGAACTCGCCGAGGCCGAGCAGTGGTTCCGGCAGGCCGCCGCGCGCGGTCACCGGCGGGCCGCGCTCCACCTCGGCGCCATCCTGGAGCAGCGCGGCGAGCTCAAGGAGGCCGGCCGCTGGTACCTCAGCTCCGCCAAGGAGGGCGAGGCCAGGGCCGCCTGCGCGCTCGGCTTCCTGCTCCGCGACGCGGGCGACGAGGAGAGCGCCGCCGTGTGGTGGCTGCGGGCCGCCCAGGACGGCGACGGCAACGCCGCCAACGCCCTGGGGGCCCTGCACGCGGCCCGGGGCGAGCAGCAGACCGCCGAGCGCTGGTACCGGGCCGCCATGGACGCCGGCGACGTCAACGGCGCCTACAACCTCGGGCTGCTCTGCGCCGCCCAGGACCGCATCCCGCAGGCCGAGCAGTGGTACCGGCGGGCCGCCTACGCGGGCCACCGCGAGGCCGCCAACGCGCTCGCCGTGCTGCTCCTCCAGGCCGGCGACGCGAACGGCGCCGAGCCGTGGTTCTCCAAGGCCGCCGAGGCCGGCAGCGTGGACGCCGCCTTCAACCTGGGCATCCTGCACGCCGGGCGCGACGACGACCGCACGGCCCTCGTCTGGTACGAGCGGGCCGCCGCCGCCGGGCACACCGAGGCCGCCCTCCAGGTCGGCATCGCCGCCCTGCGCGACGGCGACGAGCAGACCGCCGAGCGGCACCTGCGGTGCGCGGCGGGCGGCGGCAGCGCCGAGGCCGCCTTCCGGCTCGCCTCGGTGCTCGACGCGCGCCGCCCCGAGCCCGGCCCGGCCGTGCTCGGCGCGCCCCGCGAGGAGAAGAGCGAGTGCGAGGAGTGGTACGAGCGGGCCGCCCGGCAGGGCCACCGGCGCGCCCAGGTGCGGGTCGGCATGCTCGCCGCCGCGCGCGGCGACCTGGCCGAGGCCGACCGCTGGTACCGCGAGGCCGCCGAGGCGGGCAGCCGCAACGGCGCCTTCAACCTGGGGCTGCTGCTCGCCCGTGAGGGCAGCGAGCGCGAGGCCTCCCTCTGGTGGACCCGGGCCGCCCGGGCCGGCCACGGCCGCGCCGCGCTCCGGCTCGCGCTGCTCGCGGCGCGCCGGGGCGAGCTCACCGAGGGGCGCCGCTGGTGCGCCCGCGCGGTGGAGCTGGGTCCGGCGGAGGTGGCCGAGCGGGCGGCGCGGCTGAGCGAGGCGCTGCACCAGGAGCTCACGGCGTGACGGCCGGGGGCGGCGGCCGTTAACGGATTTGCACCGGCGACGGAAGACCCGTAGGGTTGGGTTCATCGACGCGGGGTGGAGCAGCTCGGTAGCTCGCTGGGCTCATAACCCAGAGGTCGCAGGTTCAAATCCTGTCCCCGCTACTCAGTGGAACGAAGGCCCGGATCCTCTTGGATCCGGGCCTTCGTGGTGTCGGCGTGTGCGGGAGCACGCGTGGAAAGGGCCCCCGCCGGAGCGGGGGCCCTCTTCCGTGCGTGATTCAGGCCGTTGTCGCGCAGCTCGGGCAGATGCCCCGGTAGGTGACCTCGACGTCGGAGATCGTGAAGCCGAAGCGCTCGCTGTCCGGCAGGTCCGCCAGCGGGTCGCCGCCCGGGTGCACGTCGCGGATCGCGCCGCACCGGCCGCAGACCAGGTGCTGGTGCGGACGGTGGGCGTTCGGGTCGTACCGCTTGGCGCGTCCGTCGGTGGCCACCTCGATGACCTCGCCGAGGACGACCATCTCGCCCAGCGTGTTGTAGACGGTCGCGCGCGAGATCTCGGGCAGCCGCGTCACGGCGCGCGCGTGGACCTCGTCGGCGGTCAGGTGCACGTGGTCCCCGTCGAGCACTTCGGCCACGACGCGCCGCTGCGCGGTCATGCGCCAGCCGCGTCCGCGCAGGCGTTCCAACAGGTCGCTCATGAGGGTCAGCCTAACAGTCGGGAACATGATCCCGAACAAAGTGTGACTTTGGAGCCTTAATCGACTTGGATGTTGTCCAAGGTAGGATTGCGTACGACGCTGGTCGGGGGCGGCGACCTCCGCGAGGCGGACGGAGACTTCGGCGGGCGGCTGGAGGCCGCGGTCCAGGCCCTGCGCGGCCGACGGCCGCCCGCCGAGGAGGGGAGGGCCGGCCCCGCCCGTATTCGTACGGGCGGGGCCGGCCCTCCCGCACGTGTTCAGGCGGCGGCGCTGTGCACCGGGATCCAGCAGCGGACGATGTCGCGTACGGAGACGATGCCGACCGGCCCGTTGTCGTCGAGGACGACCAGATGGCGGAAGCCGCCGCGGGTCATCGCCTCGGCCGCCTCCGCCAGGGTCCAGGTGGGCGCGGCGAAGACGACGTCCCGGGTGGTGTGGGCGTCGGCGGTCTCGTGGTCGGGGTTCCGGTCGGCGCCGACGGCGTCGAGGATGTCGCGCTCGGTGAGGATGCCGAAGCCGCCGGCATCGCTGTCCTGGACGACGGCGGCGCCGACGCGGCGCGCCGACATCAGCCTCGCCGCCTGGCGGAGGGTGTGGGCCGGGCCGATGGTCAGGATCACGGGACTCATGGCGTCGCGGACGAGCATGGAAGGGACCACCTCCTGTTCGAGAACTTTTTCACAAGTTCACAAGTGGGGGGAGTCTCAGAGTGGCACCGGGGGAGGGGGCCGACAAGGGGGCGCGCGAGGCGTCTCCGGGAGCGCGGGCGGCGCCCGGGGCGCCGGAGGAGCGGTGAGCCGCCCCTCCGGGCCTGAAGGGCCGGGCGACCCTCCTCCGGGCCTGAGGGCCGGTCAGCTCTCCTCGGGCGCCCGCTGGTTCAGGTATGAGAGCAGCTCGCCGTGGAGCAGCCCGTTGGACGCCGCCGCGTTCCCGCTGTGCGGCCCGTGCCGCCCGTCCAGGCCCGTGTACGTGCCGCCGGCCTCCTGGACCACGATCGACACCGCCGCCATGTCCCACAGCGACAGCTCCGGCTCCGCGCAGAGGTCCACGGAGCCCTCCGCGACCATCATGTACGGCCAGAAGTCGCCGTACGCCCGCGTCCGCCAGCACGCGCGCGTGAGGTCGAGGAAGCCGTCGAGGCGGCCCCGCTCCTCCCAGCCGCTCAGCGAGGAGTACGCGAACGAGGCGTCCGCCAGGGAGGAGACCTTCGAGACCCCGATCCGGGTCGCCGAGGCCAGGCTGCGGCCCGTGTACGCCCCGAGGCCCTTCGCCGCCCACCAGCGGCGGCCGAGCGCCGGGGCCGACACCACGCCCACCACCGGCTGGAACCCGGTCTCCCCGGCCTCCATCAGCGCGATCAGGGTCGCCCAGACCGGCACCCCGCGCACGTAGTTCTTCGTCCCGTCGATCGGGTCGATCACCCAGCGGCGCGGGCCCGAACCCTCCACGCCGTACTCCTCGCCCAGGATCGCGTCGCGCGGCCTGGCCCGCTGGAGCTGACCGCGGATCAGCTCCTCCGCCGCCTTGTCGGCCTCGCTCACCGGAGTCATGTCCGGCTTCGTCTCGACCTTGAGGTCGAGCGCCTGGAAGCGGTCCATGGTGGCCGCGTCGGCGGCGTCGGCGAGGACGTGGGCGAGGCGCAGGTCATCGTGGTAATCGGCCATGGTCGGCACTCTATCCCCGGGCACTCCCGGCCGGACGAACCGTCCACCGCGGCCCCGGGCTCCTTGACAGGGCGGGGGAGCCTGTCGACGCTGTGTACGGGGCCGCGCACGGAGCGTGCCGGGCCCCGCACCGACACGTACGGCCCGGGAGGCGCCGATGCCGACTGCCCGCGAGGCCCTGCTCGACGCGGCGCTCGCCGCGCTCGCGCACCGGCCCTGGTCCGCCGTGCGGATGGCCGACCTCGCCACCGTCGCCCGGGTCTCCCGGCAGACCCTCTACAACGAGTTCGGCAGCAAGGACGGGCTCGCCCGCGCGCTCGTGCGCAGGGAGGCCGACACCTACCTCCAGGGCGTCCGGAAGCTGCTCGCCGCCCCGGGGCCGCCCGCCCGGACCCTCGCCGCGCTCGCCGAGTGGATCGTGGCCCGGGTCGCCGCCCGGCCGGTCCTGCGGGCCCTGCTCACCGGAGCCTGGGACGCGCGGCTGCCGGCGCCCCGGCCGGCCAGACCGGGCGCCCGGCCCGCCGCCGTCCCCGCCCAGCGCCGCGCCGACGCCGGGCCGCCCGCGCCGGGGGAGCTGGTGGCGGCGACCGTGGACTGCGCGGACGAGCGGTGGGCGGCGGGCTGCGAACTCGCCGTCAGGATCGCCCTCAGTCACGTCGTCGCGCCCCCGGTGCCGTGCGGGGCGGCCGCGGGGACCCGGAGGGCGGAGGGTCAGTGCGCGGAGCCGGAGAGCTGGAGCCCGATGACGCCCACGATCACCAGGGTGATCGAGACGATCTTGAGCGTGGAGACCACGTCCCCCAGGAAGACCATGCCGTAGATCGCGGTCCCGGCCGCGCCGATCCCCGTCCACACCGCGTACGCCGGACCCACGTCGAGCTTCCGCAGCGCCAGCGTGAGGAGACCGAAGCTGCCCAGGGCGAAGGAGGCGAAGGCGATCGTCGGCCACAGGCGCGTGAACCCGTGCGAGAGCTTGAGGCAGACCGCGAAGCCCGTTTCCAGGAACCCTGCCACCACCACCAGCAGCCACGCCATCGTCAGTGCCTCCCACGCCGTCGGTGACTGCTTCGTCGCACTTGGTGCGATTATGCACTTACCGGTACCGAACGGACGTAAACGCGGACGGCTCAGTCGCCCTCGCGTCGCTCCCGGGTCGCCAGGAGCCGCCGCAGCGAGACCAGGCGCGCCGGATCGGCGTGCCCCTCCGCCACGTACGCGTCGAGGGCGCAGTCCGGCTCGTCGTGGCTGCACGCGCGCGGGCAGTTCTCCGTGCCCGGGACGAGGTCGGGGAAGGCGAGGATCACCCGGGACGGGTCGACGTGGTTCAGGCCGAAGGAGCGCACGCCCGGGGTGTCGATCACCCAGCCGCCCTCCGCGTCGTCGAGCGGCAGGGCGAGCGCCGAGGTCGTGGTGTGCCGGCCCCGGCCCGTGACCGCGTTCACCACACCGGTGGTGCGCCTCCGCTCCGGCGGCACCAGGGCGTTGACGAGGGTCGTCTTGCCGACGCCGGAGTGCCCCACGAACGCGGTGGTCCGGCCCTTGAGGTGCTCGCGCACCCGCTCGGCGGCGGCCCCGTCGACGAACTCGTCCCGGGTGGTCACCACATGGGGCACGCCGAGCGCCCCGTACATCTCCAGGAGCGCGTCCGGCGACGCCAGGTCCGACTTGGTGAGCACGAGCAGCGGGGAGAGGCCGCCGTCGTACGCGGCGACCAGACAGCGGTCGATCAGCCGGGGCCGCGGCTCGGGGTCGGCGAGCGCGGTGACGATCGCCAGCTGGTCCGCGTTGGCGACGACCACCCGCTCGTACGGGTCGTCGTCGTCGGCCGTGCGCCGGAGCACCGAGGAGCGCTCCCCGATCCGCACGATCCGGGCCAGCGTGTCCTTCTCGCCGGAGAGGTCGCCGACGATCGAGACCCGGTCGCCGACCACGGCGGCCTTGCGGCCCAGCTCGCGCGCCTTCATCGCCGTCACGGTCCGCTCGCCGACCAGACAGGTCAGCCGGCCCCGGTCGACGGTGAGGACCATGCCCTCGACGGCGTCCTCGTGCTTCGGCCGGATGCTGGTCCGGGGGCGGGTCCCCTTGCGGTTGGGCCGCTGGCGGATGTCGTCCTCGTCGGTGTGCTTGCCGTAACGCCGCATCGCTCAGGCCCCGAGCATTTCGGTCCACATCGTCGGGAAGTCGGGCAAGGTCTTGGCCGTCGTCGCCACATCCTCGATCTCCACGCCCGGGACCGCCAGGCCGATGACCGCGCCCGCCGTCGCCATCCGGTGGTCGTGGTACGTGCGGAAGACGCCGCCGTGCAGCGGGCGCGGGCGGATGCGCAGACCGTCCTCGGTCTCCGTCACGTCCCCGCCCAGCTCGTTGATCTCCTTGGTGAGCGCCGCGAGCCGGTCCGTCTCGTGCAGCCGCAGATGGGCGACGCCGCGCAGGGTGGAGGGGGAGTCGGCGAGGGCCGCGACCGCCGCGATGCCCGGGGTCAGCTCGCCGACCTCGCCGAGGTCCACGTCGATGCCGTGGATCCGGCCCGTGCCGGTGAAGGTCAGGCCCTCGTCCGTCAGCTCGCAGGAACCACCCATCCCGGTGAAGATCTCCCGCAGCGCGTCACCGGGCTGGGTGGTTCGCGCGGGCCAGTCCCGGACCGTCACCCGGCCGCCGGTCACCAGGGCGGCGGCCAGGAACGGCTGGGCGTTCGACAGGTCCGGCTCGATCACCAGGTCCCGGCCGCGCAGCGCGGACGGCGCCACCCGCCACACGTCCGGCTCGCCGCCGTGCTCCGGCTCGTCGACCCGGGCGCCGACCGCGCGCAGCATGTCGACCGTCATCCGGATGTGCGGCATCGAGGGCAGCCGCGACCCCACGTGCCGCACCTCGACGCCCTGGTTGAAGCGGGGCGCGGAGAGCAGCAGGGCGCTGACGAACTGGGAGGACGAGGAGGCGTCGATCTCGACCGTGCCGCCGTCCAGGCCCCCGACGCCGTGCACGGTCATCGGCAGCGCGCCCCGGCCCTCGTCGTCGATCCGGGCGCCGAGCGCGCGCAGCGCGTCGATCACGCCGTGCAGCGGACGCTCGTGGGAGCGGGGGTCGCCGTCGAAGCGCACCGGGCCCTCGGCCAGCGCCGCGACCGGCGGCAGGAAGCGCATGACCGTGCCCGCGTTGCCGACGTCGACGGCCGCCGGGCCGCGCAGCGGCGCGGGGATGATCCGCCAGGCCTCGCCGGTCCCGTCCGGGCCCACCCCCTCCTCGATCCGCACGCCGAGGGTGCGCAGCGCCTCGGCCATCAGGAGGGTGTCCCGGGAGCGCAGCGGGCGGCGCAGCCAGCCGGGCTCGGCGGCGAGCGCGGCGAGGACCAGGGCGCGGTTGGTGACCGACTTCGACCCGGGCACGGTGACGGTCGCGTCGACGGCGCCACGCGCGTACGGAGCGGGCCAGAGGTCGGTGGACGGGTCGGTGTGCGGGGAAGCGGCTGCGGTCATGTCCTCACTGTACGGGGGTGTCAGAAGCGCAGGAGCCAGCGCCCGCCGCCGATCAGGCAGCAGATCGAGACCGTGTGGAAGAAGATCAGCCACACCCCGGCGGGCACGTGGGTGAGCCGCGCGAGCTGGTCCGCGTCCGAGTCCTGGGTGCCGCCCCGGCGGCGCTTCGCCTGGAGCTCGAAGGCCGGCCGGACGCCGCCCAGGAGCAGGAACCAGACGGCCGCGCAGGCGAAGGCGCCCTGCACGTCGGGCCCGGTGAACAGGGCGACGAGGAGGAAGGCGGCGCCCGTCACCAGGACGGTGAGGACCCCGTACGCGTTGCGGACCATCACGAGCAGCGCGAGGAGCAGCGCGGTCGCGGCCCACAGCAGCAGCGTGGTCCGGTGGGTGCCGATCAGCGCCGCGCCGCCGAGGCCGAGCAGCGGGGCCGCCGGGTAGCCGGCGGCCAGGGTGAGGACTATCCCGAGCCCGGTCGGGCGGCCCCGGGACACGGTCAGGCCGCTGGTGTCCGAGTGCAGCCGGATCGCTTCGAGGCGGCGGCCGGTGGCCAGGGCGACGATGCCGTGGCCGCCCTCGTGGGCGATGGTGATCGCGTTGCGGGCCGGCAGCCAGAGCCCGCGGAACACGACGAGGACCAGCGCGCAGCCGGCGGTGGCCCAGACGATCCACTCGTCCGGGGCGGGCTGGGTGCCGAGGATGTCGTTCATTCGGCGGAAGGCTCCTCGGTCTCGGGCGGGATCGTGGCAGTGTGGCACGTATGTGCGGACGGTTTGCATCGAGTCGACGGCCCGAGGACCTGGTGGAGGTCTTCGGGGTGGAGCAGTGGGAGCCCGAGGAGACCCTGGCCCCCGACTGGAACGTGGCCCCCACCAAACGGGTCTGGGCCGTTCTGGAGCGTCCTGTGAAGGACGCGGAATCCAAGGAGCCGGTTCGCCAGCTGCGCGCCCTGAAGTGGGGACTCGTCCCCTCCTGGTCGAAGAACCCCGACGGCGCCGCCCGGATGATCAACGCCCGGGCCGAGACCCTCCACGAGAAGCCCTCCTTCAAGCGCGCCTTCGCGTCGCGCCGCTGCATCATTCCCGCCGACGGCTACTACGAATGGGTGACCGGGACGGCGGAGCGGGACCTGGAGGTCGAGGGGAAGAAGAAGCGGCCGCGGAAGCAGCCGTACTTCGTGACCCCGGCGGACGGCTCGGTCTTCGCGATGGCCGGGCTCTACGAGTTCTGGCGCGACCGGACCCTCCCCGACGACCACCCCTCCTCCTGGTGGGTGACCTGCTCGGTGATCACCACGGAGGCGGAGACCGGGCCGCTGGGCGTGGCCCCGGCCGAGGGCCCCCGCTCGCTCGCCGAGATCCACCCCCGGATGCCGCTGATGCTGACGGAGGACCGCTGGGACGCCTGGCTCTCCCCGGAGAACGGCGAACTCGAAGGGCTGCGCGGACTGCTCGCCCCGCCGCCGGAGGGCCTGATGCGGGCCTACCCGGTGCCGACGGCCGTCAGCAACGTCCGCAACAACGGCCCCGAACTCCTGACGGAGCTGGAGGGCCCGGAGGAGGGCACGCTCTTCTGAACCTCCGCCCGCGCGGCAGGATGAGGGCGTGACCGATGAGACGACCGACGACGTGACCAACGGAGCGACGCGCCGCGAGACCGTCCCCACCGACGCCGGGGACGCCCGCGTCACCTGGTATGAGCCGGACGCCGGGACGGAGCCGTGGACCGTCCTCGCCCTCGGCCACGGCGCCGGCGGCGGGATCGAGGCCCGCGACCTGCGGGCCCTGGCCGGGGCGCTGCCCGCCCGGGGCGTGACCGTCGCCCTCGTCGAACAGCCCTGGCGGGTCGCGGGCAAGAAGCTCGCGCCCGCCCCGAAGACCCTCGACACCGCCTGGCGCGGCCTCTGGCCCGCCCTCGCGGCGCCCGGCCTCCCCGTGGTCGCGGGCGGCCGCAGCGCCGGCGCCCGGGTCGCCTGCCGCACCGGCCGCGCACTCGGCGCGACGGCCGTCCTCGCCCTGTGCTTCCCGCTGCACCCGCCGGGGAAGCCGGAGAAGACCCGCGCCGACGAACTCCTCGGCACCGGCCTGCCCACCCTCGTGGTCCAGGGCGGCAACGACCCCTTCGGCCGCCCCGAGGAGTACCCGGCCGGCCCGTACGCCCTCGTCGAGATCCCGTACGGGGACCACGGCTTCGCCCTGCCCAAGCGCGCGCCCCTCGGCCAGGACGAGGCCCTCGGCCTCCTCGTGGACGGCGTCTCCGGGTGGCTCGACGCCCTGCGCTGACGCCCCGTCCGCCCCCGCCCCGGCCCGTTCCCGCCCCGGGAATGCCGAGCGGGGGGCCGCTGTTGTTCGGTACGTCGTACGACAGCCAGGGAAGAGCAGGGAGAGGAAGTCCGTCGCATGGGTTCGACCATCTGCCCGGAGCGCGCGCAGGGCGCTGACCTCGACTGGACGGTGCTGCCCGCGCCCAAGGGCGCCTCGATTCGGGCGGCGGGCGGAGCGGTTCCTCGTCTATCCTCCGAAACGAGCGGGTCCGCCCTCGGGCTCGCCGCCGCGCTGGAGGAGGTGGGTCCGGTCACTGGGACCGACACAGGGACCGACGACGGCCCCGAGGAGACGACCGAGGAGCGCAACGCGCGCTTCGAGCGGGACGCCCTCGGCTACCTCGACCAGATGTACTCGGCCGCGCTCCGCATGACGCGCAACCCCGCGGACGCGGAGGACCTGGTGCAGGAGACCTACGCCAAGGCGTACGGGTCCTTCCACCAGTTCCGCGAGGGCACGAACCTCAAGGCGTGGCTGTACCGCATCCTCACGAACACCTTCATCAACTCGTACCGCAAGAAGCAGCGCGAACCCCAGCGCAGCGCCGCCGAGGAGATCGAGGACTGGCAGCTCGCCCGCGCCGAGTCGCACATGTCGACCGGCCTGCGCTCCGCCGAGTCCCAGGCCCTCGACCACCTTCCCGACTCCGACGTGAAGGAAGCGCTGCAGGCGATCCCCGAGGAGTTCCGCATCGCCGTCTACCTCGCCGACGTCGAGGGCTTTGCGTACAAGGAGATCGCGGACATCATGGGGACACCCATCGGTACGGTGATGTCCCGGCTGCACCGGGGCCGCCGCCAGCTGCGCGGCATGCTCGAGGACTACGCCCGCGACCGCGGGCTCGTTCCCGCGGGCGCCGGAGAGTCGTCGAACGATCTGAAAGGCTCGGGCTCATGAGCTGCGGAGAGCCGCACGAGACGGATTGCTCGGAGGTCCTGGACCACCTCTACGAGTTCCTCGACAACGAGATGCCCGACAGCGACTGCACCAAGTTCGAGGTGCACTTCGAGGAGTGCTCCCCGTGCCTGGAGAAGTACGGCCTGGAGCAGGCCGTGAAGAAGCTGGTCAAGCGCTGCTGCGGCAGTGACGACGTCCCCACCGACCTGCGGGCCAAGGTCATGGGCCGGATCGAGCTGATCCGGTCCGGCCAGCCGGCGCCCGAGCAGGACGTCACGGCGAGCGCGCCCGCGCCCGCCCCGCAGGAGTAGGAGCACCCACGGGAGTGACACACCCCTCCCGCACCGACGGAAACGGAGGCCGCCGCGATCGCGATCGCGGCGGCCTCCGGCGTAAGTCGGGTTGTATCACTCGAAGGTGCTAATCGGTCCCGGCGCGCCTCCGCGGGCCGCCCGACTCGCTAGCGTGACGGGGATGACGGGTGTGAAGGTCGTCCCCCCGGCGGCCCGCGTGTACATCGGCTGCGCCCTGCTCGCCGCCGGCGCGTGCGTCCTGCCCGCGCTGTCGCGCCCCGGCGCGCCCTGGGGGACGATCGCGCTCCTCGCCGCCCTGTACGCGCTCTGCGAGCTGCCCGCCCGCTGCCCCCTCCTGGGCCGCGCGCTCGGCGGCTCCGCCCCCGTGGGCAACGGCTCCTTCTTCCCCGTGCTCCTCGCCGCCGCGCTGCTCCTGCCGCCCGCCGCCGCCGCGCTCACCGCCGTGCCCGGCAGCCTCCTCGCCCGCGTCGAGGAACCCCCGGCCGGACCGCGCCGCGCCTGGCGGGCCGCCGCCACGGCCCTCGCCGTCTGGGCCGCCGCCCACGCCGCCGGCGCCCTGGGCGGCCCGGCCGCCCTCGGACACGACGGCACCGCCCCCGACCTCCCGTACGCGCTGCTGCCCGCCGGCGCCGCCGCCCTCGCCCTCTGCCTGGTCCTCACCGCCCTCGACGGCGGCGTCCGCGCCACCGCCGACGGGGTCTCCCCGCGGGCCGCCTGGCGCGGACTCCTCGGCCGGGCACTCGCCCCGCACCTCGTGCACGGCCTCGCCGGGCTGATGATGGGCGTCCTGTGGCGCGGCAGCCACGGGCTGGCCGCGGGCCTCTTCGTGCTCCTGCCCATGTACGTCTCCTGCTGGGTCTTCGCCCAGTACCACCGCGAGCGCGCCGCCCACCAGGCCACCATCCGCGCCCTCGTCCAGGCCGTCGACATCAAGGACCGCTACACCCGCGGCCACAGCGAGCGCGTCGGCCACGCCTCCGTCCTCATCGCCCGCGAACTCGGCATGCCCGAGGACCGGCTCGACGCCGTCCGCTTCGCCGGCATCCTGCACGACGTCGGCAAGCTGGGCGTGCCCACCCGGGTGCTCCGCAAGGACGGGCCCCTCACCCCCGAGGAGCGCCGGGTCATCGAGCTGCACCCCGAGTACGGGCACGAGATCGTCCGGGGCATCGGCTTCCTCGGCGAGGCACGGGCCGCGATCCTCCACCACCACGAGCGCATGGACGGCAGCGGCTACCCCTACGGGCTGCGCGGCGAGCAGATCCCCGAGTTCGCCCGGATGGTCGCCGTCGCCGACGCCTTCGACGCCATGACCTCCAACCGCTCCTACAGCCGCGCCCGGCCGGTCCCGGCCGCCGTCGCCGAACTGGAGCGGTGCGCCGGCACCCACTTCGACCCCCGGATGGTCGGCGCCCTCGTCCGGGCCCTGGACCGGCACGGCTGGCGGCCCGCCGTCACCGCCGACGAGACCCCGCCCGGCGGGAACGTGCCCAAGGCCCGGGAGACGTCCGCCCCCTCCTCCGCCCCGTCCGGGGAGCGCACGTGAGGCCCGGCGTCCTCACCGTCGGCGCCGTCCGCACGGCCGCCCTGCTGCTCGCCCTCGCCGCCCTCGGCTCCACCCTCCGGCACGGGATCGACCGGCCCGGCACCGCCCTCGCCTTCGTCGCCCTCGTCGCCCTCGGCGCACTGGCCCGCCGGGGCGCCGCCCCCGGCGAGCGCGAGCCCGCGCCGCTCGCCGCCGCCGGGGCCCTGGCCTACGCCCTGCTCGGGGAGAGCGCCGGGAACCCCGCCGGCCACGGCGTCCTCCAGACCGTCGCCGTCGTCACCGCCGCGGGCCTCGCCGGGACCGCCCCCCACCTCGCCCGGGGCCGGGGCCCGGGCCCCGACCACCTCGCCCGCCGCGTCCTCACCATCGGCTTCGCCGCGCTCTGCTTCCAGCCCCTCCACCCCTCCGGCGCCGTCGTCCGCCACCTCGGCGAGGGCCCGCCGTACGTCCTCTCCCTCGGACTCCTGCTCCTGCTCACCGCCCTGTGCGACGCCGTGCTCGCCGCCCTCCTGCTCCGCGCCCGTACGGGATTCCCCTACGGCCCCCTCCTCCGCGACGAGCTGCGCGCCCTCCTCGGCATCGGCTCCGCCGTCTGCGCCACCGGCGCCGTCATGGCCCTCGGGGTCGCCGCCGCCGGACCGTGGGCCCTGCCCGTGCTCGCCGTCCCGCTCCTGCTCACCCAGGTCTCCCACCGGCGCTACGAGGCCGTGCGGACCGTCAACCGGCAGACCATCGCCTCCCTCGCCCGGGCGACCGAGGTCGCCGGCTGCACCCCGCCCGGCCACGCCCGCCGGGTCGCCGCCCTCAGCACGGCCGTCGGACGCGAGCTGGGCCTCTCCGGAACCGAGCTGACCGTCCTCGAACACGCGGCGCTCATGCACGACATCGGCCAACTCTCCCTGGTCGACCCGGTGGAGGGCGGCGCCACCGCCCTCCTGCCGGCCGAGGAGCAGCGCCGGATCGCCCTCCTGGGCGGCGCGGTGGTCCGCAGGACCGGGGTCCCGCCGGCCGTCGCCGTGATCGTCGAGCGGCAGGCCGACCCGTACCGCGAGCAGCCGCTGCCCGCCCGGATCGTCCGGACCGTGAACGCCTACGACGATCTGACGAGTACGGGGCCGGGAACCGGGGCAGGAGGGGGTGCGGGCGCGGCGCTCGACGCCCTGGAGAGGCTCCGGCTCGGCACCGCCCGCGACCACCACCCGGACGTCGTCGAGTGCCTGGCCAGGGTCCTGGCCCGGGGCGGAGCCGCCGGGATGACCCCGGTCGTCCCTGGGTAACCCATGGGTAATGAGCGCGCGTCCGACCGGGCATGGTTGGATGCGAACAAGAGGGTGAAGCGACCGGCAGGCGGGAATCGTGAAGATCTTCGGGAAGGTACGGCATCGGCCCTCCGCCTCGTGGCGGCAGGCCACCGACCGCGCGTTCACGCTGATCGGCGACGGCCGGTACGAGGACGCGGGCGCGCTCCTCACGCGTGCGGCGGACCTGGAGCCCTGGCTCTCCGAGTCCTGGTTCAACCTGGCGCTGCTGCACAAGTTCCGCCACGACTGGGAGCAGGCCCGGGCCGCCGGACTGCGCGCGGTCGCCCTGCTCGACAAGGAGACCGGCGCCCCCGACTGGTGGAACGTCGGCATCGCCGCCACCGCCCTCCAGGACTGGCCGCTGGCCCGCCGCGCCTGGCAGGCGTACGGACTGCGGGTGCCCGGGGCCGCCTCCGGCACGGGCGAGCCCGCCGGCATGGAGCTGGGCAGCGCCGCCGTCCGGCTCTCGCCCGAGGGCGAGGCCGAGGTCGTGTGGGGCCGCCGGCTCGACCCGGCCCGGATAGAGGTGCTCTCCATCCCGCTGCCGTCCTCCGGGCGCCGCTGGGGCGAGGTCGTCCTCCACGACGGCGTGCCGAACGGCGAGCGGACCACCACCGCCGGGCCCTCCTACCCGGTCTTCGACGAGATCGAGCTGTGGGCCCCCTCGCCCGTCCCCACCTGGGTGGTCCTCCTGGAGGCCGCCACCGAGGCCGACCGGGACGCCCTGGAGCAGCTCGCCGCCGAGGCGGGCTTCGCCGCCGAGGACTGGTCGTCCTCCGTGCGGCTGCTCTGCCGCGCCTGCTCGGAGTCGACCATGCCGAGCGCCGAGGGCGAGGGCGAGCACTCCGATCCCCACGACCACAGCGAGCCGGGGCATCCCGGGCCGCTCGGCCACCGCTCGCCCGGCGAGCTGTGGGTGCCGGAGCGGGAGTGCGGCATCGCGGCCCCGGCCGGGCTCGTGCGCGGACTCCTCGACGGCTGGGTGGCGGACAGCCCGGACAGCCGCGAGTGGCGGGATCTCGAAGAGGTCTGCTGAGCGGTCCGTCCCTTCCCCGTAGGCTGTCCTCCGACGGAATCGGGTTTTCAGGAAGGCGCGGCCGGACATGGCGCAGCAGGAGACGGACGAGCAGACGCAGATCAACGACGGCTTCGTCGTGGACACGGAGGACTGCGAGGCGCGCGAGCTCGCCCACCGCGAGCGCGGCAAGGCCCGCCCGATCACGGTCGTCGGCAACCCGGTGCTGCACAAGGAGTGCAAGGACGTCACCGCGTTCGACGACGAGCTCGCGACGCTGATCGACGACATGTTCGCCAGCCAGAAGGCGGCCGAGGGCGTGGGCCTGGCCGCGAACCAGATCGGCGTGGACCTCAAGGTCTTCGTCTACGACTGCCCGGACGACGAGGGCGTCCGCCACACCGGCGTCGTGATCAACCCGGTGCTCCAGGAGCTGCCGGCGGACCGCCGCGTCCTGGACGAGTCCAACGAGGGCTGCCTCTCCGTGCCGACCGCCTACGCCGAGCTGGCCCGCCCGGACTACGCCGAGGTCCACGGCCGGGACCCGCAGGGCAACCCGATCAAGGTGCGCGGCACCGGCTACTTCGCCCGCTGCCTCCAGCACGAGACGGACCACCTCTACGGCCGCCTCTACATCGACCGCCTCTCCAAGCGCGACCGCAAGGACGCCCTGCGCCAGATGGAGGAGGGCACCCCGCGGTACGAGACGGTCCCGAACGCCTGATCGCCGCCACGCGTACGAGAGGGGCCCGCACTCGACCGAGTGCGGGGCCCCTTCTCGTACTGGGATGTCACTCCGGTGTGAATGCGTACTGCACCTCGTAGAGGTGTCCGGCCTTGACCATGACGGTGGCTTCGACGGGGAGCTCGTCGTCGCTGTGGACGACACGAAGCGTACGAAGCACGGGGAGGTCGCTCGGCAGCTTCAGGGCCCGGTACTGGTCCTGGGTGGGGACGCGCGCGGAGACCCGATCGACGCTGAGCCGGGGCGGGAAGCCCAGGGCGGCGAGGAGTGTCGGGGTACCGCCCTTGATCTTGCGGCTCTCCATGAGAGGGGTGGCACGGGCGATGCCCAAGGGGTAGTAGGACATGACGAGTTCGGCCGGCTCCCCGTCGAGCGAGAGCACCTGACGGCGCAGGAGTGCGGTTTCGCCGTCTTCCAGGCGCAAGGCGGCGGAGACGTCGGCCGGGGGCCTGGTCTCGGCGACTTCCAGCAGGGTGCTGTGCGGTCTCGTACCGAGCCGCGCGGCTTCGGTGAGCCACCGGTACGGTTCCCCGGGAGCCGCCGGGGCCATGAAGGCGGAGGGGTGTACGGTCTGCTGGCGATGCTCCCGGACGGTGACCGAGGCGCCCGCGCGACCGATGACCAGTCCCTCCTCCTTGAGGAGTTGCAGTGCCTTCTGCACGGTGGCGCTTGATGAGTCGAACCGGGCTTTGAGGTGCACCGTGGACGGCAGCTTGGCGCCGGGCGCGAGATCTCCGCTCATGATCTCGTCGCGCAGGTCGGCGGCGATCCGCTCGTGCAGTGAGCGCCGGTCTTCGTTGTCGGGCACGGTCATCCGATCGTGATCTCGTAGTGGAGTCGCTGCCGATGCGCGGGCATGGTCATCATGTCGACCTGGATGGGCCGGTCCCGGCTGTCGAGAGTCACCCTCGCGACTCGGAGTACCGGCTCGTCACGTCCGATTCGCAGCGTTTCCCGTTCGTCGGTGTCGGGCATCCGCGCGGTCACGTCCTCGCGGACGCGGACACCGACGTGGCCAAGTTCGGCGAGCAGTGCGACGGCACCCCCTCGGATCTTGAGTGTCTCGGCCAGCCGGGTGCCCCGTGCGATGTCCACGGGGTAGTAGGTGTCGGTCAACTCGCATGGTTTACCGTCGAATTCGATGACACGACGCCGTACGACGACAGGTACCCCGTCGGTCAGGCCCAGCAGGGCCGCGACGGCGCCCGGGGCCGGCACCTCGCCGGCGTGCACGATGCGCTGACTTCCCGTGCCGCCCCGGGCTGCGGCTTCGACAGCCCAGGCGTCTGACTGCCCCTCGCCGCTCTGTGGCGTCAGGTACGGCACAGACGTACTGATCCAGGCCTTCTCGCTCACGACGTCCTCCCGTGCGACCGCCTTGTTCGACCTTGCTGCTTTACACGTTAAGCGACGCACTCCCCAGGGCCCCGGAAGGGCAGTCTTACTGCTTTTCGCGAATAGCGATACGGTTTCGATGTTCGTACAGCCCAGATCAAGGTGGTGGTCACCATGGCTTTGTCGTGGCAGCGACGGTTCCCTCGTGCGCGCAGCTCGGTTCCGGCGGCGCGGGCCTTCGCGCTCGAAGCTCTGGCGGAGTGGGGGATCACGGACCGTCGGGAGGAGATCCGTCTCTGCGTCTCCGAACTCGCCACCAACGCCCTGTTGCACGGGGTCCCGACAGGGCGTGAGTTCTGTCTGCGGATGACGGCGGACGACCTGACGGTTCGCATCGAGCTGCGTGACAGCGGCGGAGGGCATCCGAGGGTCGTACAAGGGGGAACGGACGATTGCGGTGGCCGGGGGCTTCGGCTGGTCTCGGCTCTGGCCGACGCCTTCGGTGTCGACGAGCACGTCGTCGGCAAGACCGTCTGGAGCAGCTTCAAGGTCGCGTCCGTCCGGGGAGGCGATCGGTGATGGAGACCTTCGAGCGCGCTCGGCTGGACGCCTACTTCGACCGGATCGCCTTCCTCTTCGCGCCCACCGAGCGCCCCGCCTCCTTACTGATCACCCACCTGCTGCCGGAGCGCCCGGCCTTCGTCCGGGGCGTGGCCGCCATGACCGAGGTCCGCGCGGTACTGCCCAAGCCGAAGTCCGTGCACACCGAAGCGCTGCGCCGGGTCGAGGGCGACGGGCACGTGTGCGACAAGCTGTCGCGGGAGCTGTTCGCCGATCCCGAGCGCGCCGTGCGGTACCTCGACACGCGCGCCGCCGGGCGCCCGATCGTGCTGTTCGACGTCGGTGGTTACTTCGCTCCGTCGATCGAGGCGTTGTGCGCCCGTTTCTCGGGCCGGATCCTGGGCGTCGTCGAGGACACGGAGAACGGGCACCGGCGCTACTCCGACCTCGTCGACCCGCCGTGCCCGATCATCTCGGTGGCACGCTCGCCCCTCAAGGACCCCGAGGACTTCCTCGTGGGTCAGTCGATCGTGTTCTCCACCGAGGCGCTCATGCGCGGCCGAGGCGACATCCTGCACGGCCGTACGGCTTTCGTGATCGGTTTCGGCAAGCTCGGGTCGAGCATCGCCCGGCTGCTGCACGCCCAAGGTGTCAGGGTCACGGTGTACGACATCGATCCCGTACGCCGTACGCAGGCACTCGCACAGGGCTTCACGGTCGCGCGTGACCGCGAGGCGGGGCTCGGCGAGGCCGGGCTCGTACTGTGCGCGACCGGGGCGCTCGCGCTGCGCGGAGAAGACTTCCCCAGACTGCGCAACGGAGCGTACGTCGCGACCGTTACCAGCAGTGAGGACGAGCTGGAACTCACCGGGCTGCCGAACGTGTACGAGCGTGCTCACATCGGCGAGCACGTCACGCGCTATGTGACGACCGGCCACTACTTCTACCTGCTCAACGGAGGAAACGCCGTCAACTTCCTGCACGGCGCCGGTGTAGGGCCGTTCATCTTCCTCGTCCAGGCCGAACTGCTCGCCGCCTCCGCCGCGATCGCCCGCGGCGATCTCGGTCCCGGAATGCACGAGACCCGCCCGGCCGATCGCGCCGCCATCGCCACGACCTGGCTGGACTACTTCAACCGCTGAGGAGACACCCGATGTCCATCACGTCCGATCACATCCGCGAGACATTGGACGCCTATCTGGATGTCCACCCCGACGAGAAGCGGCGGCTCTCCGTCCTCACGGAACTCCTCGACGCCGGGGCCGAGCTCACGAGCCGTAAGGAGTTCCGGGGCCATGTCACCGCCGGGGCGCTCTTGGTCGACCCCGCCGGCCGCGTGCTGCACATCAAGCACCTCGCGCTGAACCGCTGGCTCCTGCCCGGAGGGCACGTCGAGGACCACGACACCACTCTCCTCGCCGCCGCACAGCGCGAGCTGACCGAGGAAACCGGGATCGCGGCCTCGGACGTCGTCCCGGCCGGAAGTCGGCCCGTGCACATCGACGCCCACCCCATCCCGGACAACCCGGCCAAGGACGAGCCCGATCACCGGCACTTCGACTTCCGGTTTCTCTTCCGTACGTCGGCCGACGTCGTCGCCCTCCAGAGCGACGAGGTCACGGCGGCGGCATGGCGCCACGCCGACACGATCGAGGACGAAGACCTGCGGGACCGAGTCCTCCGGGTGCTGCGCTGACGGCACGACCCCGCCGGGGTACGGCGAAGGCCCCGCACTCGACCGAGTGCGGGGCCCCTCTCGTACGCCGGGTCCTAGAAATCCTCGTCCAGGTCCACCGAGCCCTCGACCGCCACCTGGTAGGCGGACGGGCGGCGCTCGAAGAAGTTGGTCAGCTCCTGGACGCCCTGGAGCTCCATGAAGGAGAACGGGTTCTCCGAGCCGTACACCGGGGCGAAGCCGAGGCGCTGGAGGCGCTGGTCGGCGACGCACTGGAGGTACTCGCGCATCGACTCGGTGTTCATGCCCGGCAGGCCGTCGCCGCACAGGTCGCGGCCGAACTGGAGCTCCGCCTCCACGGCCTCCCTCAGCATGTCCGTGACCTGCTGCTGGAGCGCGTCGTCGAAGAGCTCCGGCTCCTCCTTGCGGACGGTGTCCACGACCTCGAAGGCGAAGTTCATGTGCATCGTCTCGTCGCGGAAGACCCAGTTGGTGCCGGTCGCCAGGCCGTGCAGCAGGCCCCGGGACCGGAACCAGTACACGTAGGCGAAGGCGCCGTAGAAGAACAGGCCCTCGATGCACGCCGCGAAGCAGATCAGGTTCAGCAGGAAGCGGCGGCGGTCGGCGGCCGTCTCCAGGCGCTCGATCTTCTCGACCGAGTCCATCCACTTGAAGCAGAACTGCGCCTTCTCGCGGATGGAGGGGATCTCCTCGACCGCGTCGAACGCTGCGGCGCGGTCGTCCGGGTCGGGCAGGTAGGTGTCGAGCAGCGTCAGATAGAACTGGACGTGCACGGCCTCCTCGAAGAGCTGCCGGCTCAGGTACAGCCGCGCCTCGGGGGAGTTGATGTGCTTGTAGAGGGTCAGGACCAGGTTGTTCGAGACGATCGAGTCGCCCGTCGCGAAGAACGCGACCAGACGGCCGATCATGTGCTGCTCGGCCGGGGTCAGCTTGGCGAGGTCGGCGACGTCCGAGTGGAGGTCGACCTCCTCGACGGTCCAGGTGTTCTTGATCGCGTCCCGGTAGCGCTCGTAGAAGTCCGGGTAGCGCATGGGACGGAGGGTGAGTTCGAAGCCCGGGTCGAGCAGGTTCTTCTGTTCGGTGGAGCTCATTACTGGCAGGCCTCGCAGGACTCGGGGTTTTCCAGGGAGCAGGCGACCGCGTCGGGGTCGGAGGCCTGCTGGACGGGGATCGGCGCGGCGGCGGCCGTCGACGCCTGGGCGGCGCGGGCGATCCGGGTGGCCGGACGGGAGCGCAGGTAGTACGTCGTCTTCAGGCCCTGCTTCCAGGCGTACGCGTACATCGACGACAGCTTGCCGATGGTGGGCGTCTCCAGGAACAGGTTCAGCGACTGCGACTGGTCCAGGAACGGGGTGCGGGCGGCGGCCATGTCGATCAGGCCGCGCTGCGGGATCTCCCAGGCCGTGCGGTACAGCTCGCGCACCTCGGCCGGGACCCAGGTGAAGCCCTGCACCGAGCCGTTGGAGTCGCGCAGCGCCTCGCGGGTCTGCGCGTCCCAGACGCCGAGCCTCTTCAGCTCGTCGACCAGGTACGAGTTGACCTGGAGGAACTCGCCCGACAGCGTCTCGCGCTTGAACAGGTTGGAGACCTGCGGCTCGATGCACTCGTACACGCCGGCGATCGAGGCGATCGTCGCGGTCGGCGCGATGGCGAGGAGGAGGCTGTTGCGCATGCCGACGGCGGCGATCCGCTCGCGCAGCGCGGTCCAGCGCTCCGGCCAGTTCAGCTCGACGTCGTAGTGGTCGGGGTGCAGCACGCCGCGGGCCGCGCGGGTCTTCTCCCAGGCGGGGAGCGGGCCGTTGCGCTCGGCCAGGTCGGTGGAGGCCTCGTACGCGGCCAGCATGATCCGCTCGGCGATCCGGGTGGAGAGCGCCCGCGCCTCGGGGGAGTCGAAGGGCAGCTTCAGCTGGAAGAAGACGTCCTGGAGGCCCATGGCGCCCAGGCCGACCGGACGCCAGCGGGAGTTGGAGCGGCCCGCCTGCTCGGTCGGGTAGAAGTTGATGTCGACGACCCGGTCGAGGAAGGTGACGGCCGTGCGGACGGTCGCGTCCAGGCGCTCCCAGTCGATGTCCGAACCGACCACGAACGCGCCGAGGTTGACCGAGCCCAGGTTGCAGACCGCGGTCTCGCCGTCGTCCGTGACCTCCAGGATCTCCGTGCAGAGGTTGGAGGAGTGGACGGTGTGGCCGGGCTCGGCGGTCTGGTTGGCCGTCCGGTTCGAGGCGTCCTTGAAGGTCATCCAGCCGTTGCCGGTCTGGGCCAGGGTCCGCATCATCCGGCCGTACAGGTCGCGGGCCGGCATCGTCTTGCGGGCCAGACCGTCGGCCTCGGCCTTGCGGTAGGCGGCGTCGAACTCCGCGCCCCACAGGTCCACGAGCTCGGGCACGTCCGAGGGGGAGAACAGCGACCACTCGGCGTCGGCGTTCACGCGGCGCATGAACTCGTCCGGGATCCAGTGCGCCAGGTTCAGGTTGTGCGTGCGGCGCTGGTCCTCGCCCGTGTTGTCGCGGAGCTCCAGGAACTCCTCGATGTCCGCGTGCCAGGTCTCCAGGTAGACGGCGGCGGCGCCCTTGCGGCGGCCGCCCTGGTTCACGGCGGCGACGGAGGCGTCGAGGGTCTTCAGGAACGGCACGATGCCGTTGGAGTGCCCGTTGGTGCCGCGGATCAGCGAACCGCGGGCGCGGATGCGGGAGTACGAGAGGCCGATGCCGCCCGCGTGCTTCGAGAGGCGCGCGACCTGGTGGTAGCGGTCGTAGATGGAGTCCAGCTCGTCCTGCGGGGAGTCCAGGAGGTAGCAGGAGGACATCTGCGGGTGGCGGGTGCCGGAGTTGAAGAGCGTGGGGGAGGACGGCAGGTAGTCCAGCCGGCTCATCAGGCCGTACAGCGCGGCCACTTCGTCGAGCGCGCGGACGCCCTCGTCCTCGGCCAGACCGCAGGCGACGCGCAGCATGAAGTGCTGCGGGGTCTCGATCACCTTGCGGGTGATCGGGTGGCGCAGCAGGTAGCGCGAGTAGAGGGTGCGCAGGCCGAAGTAGCCGAAGCGGTCGTCGCCGGCGCGGTCGATCGTGGCGTCGAGGCGGTCGGCGTGTAGCGCGACGAACTCGGCGGTGCGGTCGGCGATCAGGCCCTCGTGGTGCCCGACGGCGACCGAGGAGGAGAAGTTGACCGAGCCCTGGGAGGCCGCCTCGTCCGCGATGGTGATGGTGAGGAGCCGGGCGGCGAGCCGGGAGTACGCCGGGTCCTCGGCGATCAGGCCGGCGGCCGCCTCGGTGGCCAGCTCGCGCAGCTCCGCCTCGTCCGCGGCGGCGCTGCGGCCGCGGAGTGCGGCGGCGGCGACCTTGCCGGGGTCGGTGTCGGGGAGATCGGCGGTGAGGTCGGTCAGGGTCCGCAGCAGTACGGTCCCGGGGCCGTCGCTCTCGACCGCGGAAGCCTCGGCCGAAGCCGGATCGGCGGGCGCGATGGTCACGTGGGGGCTCTCCCTCGCTCGGCTCGGGGCCTCGGCGGGGGAAAGGGCGGACGGGCGGGCGTCCAGGCATGACGCGCCGCGTCCACCGGCCCACTCCGCGAGGCCCGGACGTCTGTGGCACCCGGAACGGAAGGACCGGGCGCGCTGTCGGCAGGTGTCCGGACTCACCCCGGACGAAACCGCACGAAGTACACCGTTGCGGGACAGTTCCGGATTCGCGCCGGATTCCCCTGCGTCGACAGCGAGGACGAGCATACATGTGGGGGGCGCCGCTCGTGGCACCCCCCACATGTTGTGTCGCCCCCTGGGCGTGACGTGGGCTCAGAACTCCAGGGAGTAGGTGCGCAGAGAGTGATCGGGGACCGGCTCCCAGTCCCGGTGCGGGGTGCGGACGAAGCCCATCCGCTCGTAGATCCGGTGCGCGGAGGCCATCTCGGCGCCCGTGGAGAGCACGATCCTGGCGCACCCCGGGAGGGCCCGCGCCCGGTCGACACAGGCCCGTACGAGCGCCTCCCCGACGCCCCGGCCGCGGGCTTCCCGGGCGACCGCGAGCATCCGGAACTCGGCCTCGCCGGCCACCGCGATGTCGGCCCACGGGGTGCCGCCCCGGGCGAAGGTCACCCCGCCGACGATCCGCCCCGCCGCGTCCCCGGTGTCCTCCGCGACGAGGACCTCGCTCTCGCGGGCCCGCCGCTCCGTGTCCCGCAGCACGGCCAGGTAGGAGTCCTCGGCCCCGTACTTCAGCAGTCCGTCGTCCAGATAGGTGCGCCCGGTCAGTTCGCCGAGCACCTCGTACTCCTCGGGCCGTACCGCCCTGATCGTGAAGTCCATGGGGGAAGTGTGCACGCCGGGGAAGCGGCGGGGCCCGGGGCCTCCTGGTGGAGGTCCCGGGCCCTTTCGGTGCTGCCGGTGTCAGTGGGTGGGCGCGGTGGCCTTCTCCATCTCGGTCTTCACGCCGGGGTCGCCGGCGTCGGCCGTGTAGTCCGACGGGGAGGTCTCGTCGACGCCCTCGGGGGCCTTGAGGGCCTTGAGGACGAGGGTGAGGACCACGGTGACCACGACGTTGAGGACGAAGGCGGTGAGGCCGATGTAGCCGATCTCGCCGATGCCGGGGATCTCGGCGGAGGAGCCGCCGAAGTGCGCCTGCTTCGGCGTCGACACGTTGTAGGCCGCGATCGTGCCGTACAGCATGCCGACGGCCCAGCCGGCGAGCAGTGCCCAGCGGTGGAACCAGCGGGTGAAGAGCCCCCCGACCAGGGCGGGGAAGGTCTGGAGGATCCAGATGCCGCCGAGGAGCTGGAAGTTGATGGCGACCGTCTTGTCCATGGTCAGAACGAACACGAGGGCGCCGACCTTGACCAGGAGCGAGACGATCTTGGAGACCTTGGTCTCCTGTGCCGGGGTGGCGTCCGGCTTGATGAAGTCCTTGTAGATGTTCCTGGTGAAGAGGTTGGCGGCGGCGATCGACATGATCGCGGCCGGGACGAGCGCGCCGATGCCGATCGCGGCGAACGCGACGCCCGCGAACCAGTCGGGGAACATCGTCTCGAAGAGCTGCGGGATGGCGAGCTGGCCGTTCTCGACCTTGATGCCGGCGGCGATCGCCATGAAGCCCAGCAGCGCGAGCAGGCCCAGCATCAGCGAGTACAGCGGCAGGATCGTGGTGTTGCGGCGGATGACCTCGCGACTCCGGGACGACAGCGTCGCCGTGATGGAGTGCGGGTACATGAAGAGCGCGAGCGCGGAGCCGAGCGCGAGCGTCGCGTACGTCCACTGGCCGGCCTCGCCGGGCACGAGTCCACCGACCTTGTTGGTGGTGAACTTCTCGCCCGCCTGGGCGAAGATCTCGTCGAAGCCGCCCAGCTTGATCGGGATGTAGATGATCGCCACCGCGATGACGACGTAGATCAGGGTGTCCTTGACGAAGGCGATGAGCGCGGGGGCGCGCAGGCCGGAGGAGTAGGTGTAGGCCGCGAGGACGCCGAAGGCGATGAGCAGCGGCAGGTCCTTGACGAACCAGTGGGTGTTCTCGCCGCCGCCGACGCCCATCACGTCCAGGACGGCCTGGATGCCGACGAGCTGGAGCGCGATGTACGGCATGGTGGCCAGGATGCCGGTGACCGCCACCGCCAGCGACAGGCCCTTGGAGCCGAAGCGGCCCCGGACGAAGTCGGAGGTGGTCACGTACCCGTGCTTGTGCGAGACCGACCACAGGCGCGGCAGGAAGGTGAAGATCAGCGGGTACACCAGGATCGTGTACGGCACCGCGAAGAAGCCGGCCGCGCCCGCCGCGTAGATGGCCGCCGGGACGGCGACGAAGGTGTACGCGGTGTAGAGGTCGCCGCCGAGCAGGAACCAGGTCACCCAGGTGCCGAAGGACCGGCCGCCCAGGCCCCACTCGTCGAGGCTGTCGGTCTCGGCCCTGCGCCAGCGCGAGGCCAGGAAGCCCATGACCGTGACGGCCAGGAAGAAGAAGATGAAGACGGCGAGTGCCACGCCGTTCACGCCGTCCTTCATCGCGCGTCACCTCCCTCGCGGGACCGCTGGTCCCGCTGCCACAGCTTGTAGGCGATCATGGTGAGCAGGGTGGAGACCAGCACCCAGAGCATCTGGTACCAGTAGAAGAAGGGGATGCCCGCGAAGAGGGGTTCGGCCTTCGCGTAGGAGCCCACCCAGAGCATCGCCACGAACGGGGCGACGAGACAGAGCGCGATCACCACCCGCAGGGGGGTGACGGTCGGTTGTTTCCCTTGTGCCGCTTCTGACATCGAGATTTCGTCCCCTCGCTGATCACCTCGGTAATGCTGGGGAAATCTAGGGGACGCGTCCGTTCCATGGAACCCCCGTCCGCATAACGGATCTGTTTTGTCGGAAGAGGCCCTCTTCGATCACCGGCGGTGCCGTGCGGAGGGAATACGACATTCCCGGAAACGCGAAACGGCCGCACCCGTCGGGGGGTGCGACCGTCCTGCGAGAGGGGGTGCCGTCTGCTCAGCCGTTGGGGCGCTTGAGGCGGGCCACGAACTTGTACCGGTCGCCCCGGTAGACGGACCGCACCCACTCCACCGGCTCGCCCTGCGCGTCCAGCGAGTGGCGGGAGAGCATCAGCATCGGCAGGCCCACGTCCGTGCCGAGCAGCCCGGCCTCGCGCGGGGTGGCGAGGGAGGTCTCGATGGTCTCCTCGGCCTCGGCGAGGTGCACGTCGTAGACCTCGGCGAGCGCGGTGTAGAGCGAGGTGTACTTCACGAGCGAGCGGCGCAGGGCCGGGAAGCGCTTCGCGGACAGATGGGTGGTCTCGATCGCCATCGGCTCCCCGCTGGCGAGCCGCAGTCGCTCGATGCGGAGCACCCGGCCACCGGCCGAGATGTCGAGCAGCCCGGCGAGGGTGTCGTCGGCGGTGACGTAGCCGATGTCGAGGAGCTGCGAGGTGGGCTCCAGGCCCTGGGCGCGCATGTCCTCGGTGTACGAGGTGAGTTGCAGCGCCTGGGAGACCTTGGGCTTGGCCACGAAGGTGCCCTTGCCCTGGATGCGCTCCAGGCGCCCCTCGACGACCAGCTCCTGGAGCGCCTGGCGCACGGTGGTGCGGGAGGTGTCGAACTCGGCGGCGAGCGTCCGCTCCGGCGGTACGGGGGTGCCGGGCGGCAGGGTCTCGGTCATGTCGAGCAAGTGCCGCTTCAGCCGGTAGTACTTGGGCACGCGCGCGGTACGGGTGGGCGTCCCGCTCTCTGTCTCCGTGCTGCCCGCGTCCGTGGCCATGGCCTGCCTTCCCGACTCCTGTGCTGTTGCCGTCACCGGCTCCTCCGTCTGTCGCGGCTCACATGGTGGCACGCTTCATGTGCCTCCACGGTTTCTCCTGCCGATATGTGCGGGTTCGGCGAGGAGGAGTCGTTCCCTGCTTCTTATACACCGTGATATCCCCCGTTGGTCTAGGCCATTCCGGCCGAGAGGTGAGAGGCTTCCTCCGGCGGGACGGGAAGGGTCCTCCGGGCCGCCGGGGTGCGCGCGGCCTCCCCGGGAGGGCGCCGGCTGGCGCGATTCCTGCGGTCGTGGCCGGTCTGGACCAGGTGTCGGTCCGATAACGGACGCCCATACCCGTCTTGCGCACCCTTGACACCCAAAAAGGTCTAGGCCAAGCTCCGGGTACTGGTCTAAACCATTAAAGACCAGGTCCCAGCCCCACGAGCAATACCCGACGTATGTCTTCGCGCGGTGGGCAGGGGGGTTGCAGGCATCCCTGAGGAGGGTGGCGTGAAGCGCAAGCTCATCGCGGCGATCGGCGTCGCGGGCATGATGGTCTCCATCGCTGCATGTGGTTCCGACAGCGACAAGGCCAAGGACGGCGACAAGGGCACGGCCGGGGGCGACAAGACCCTGACCGTCTGGGTCATGGACGGTTCCGCTCCCAAGGAGTGGATCGACGGGGTCAACAAGGAGTTCGAGGCCTCGCACCCCGGCGTCAAGGTCAAGGTCGAGACGCAGCAGTGGACCGACATCCAGACCAAGGTCACCACGGCGCTCTCCGAGAACACCCCGCCGGACGTCCTGGAGATCGGCAACACCCAGACCACGGGCTACGCCGCCTCCGGCGGTCTCGCCGACCTCACCGGTGACAAGGACAAGCTCGGCTACGCCAACTGGAGCGAGGGCATCAAGCCCTCGGCCGAGCTGGAGGGCAAGCTCTACGCCGCTCCGTGGTGGGCCGCCAACCGCGCCGTGATCTACGACAAGGCCGCCTTCAAGAAGGCGGGCGTCACGCCGCCGAAGACCCGCGCCGAGTGGATCGACGGCCTGAAGAAGCTCAAGGCCTCCGACCCGAAGTCGCAGCCGCTCTACCTGCCCGGCCAGAGCTGGTACGTCTTCGCCGGCTTCCTGTGGGACGAGGGCGGCGACCTCGCCACCAAGGACGGCGACAAGTGGAAGGGCGGTCTCGGCACCGCGGAGGCCGCCTCGGCCATCAACTTCTACAAGGAGCTGCAGTCCTACTCGTCCGCTCCGAAGGACAAGGACGAGGCGACCCCGCAGCAGTCCACCGACATCGTCCCCAAGGGCGGCGTGGCGTCCTGGATCGGTCTCGGCTGGGAGGCCGGCGGCGCGATCGACGCCATCAAGAAGGCCGGCAAGACGGCCGACTTCGGCTACTTCCCGATCCCGGGCAAGACGGCCGACAAGCCGGGCTCCGTGTTCTTCGGCGGCTCGAACCTCGCCGTCGCCGAGCGTTCGCAGAACAAGGACCTCGCGAAGGAGTGGCTGACCCTCGCCACCAACAAGAAGGGCATGCAGTCCTACGGCACCGCCGTCAAGGGCGGCATCGTCCCGAACGACCCGTCCGCGCAGATCCAGCCCGAGGCCGGTTCCTTCGCCGAGGCGATGGTGAAGTCCGCGAACAGCGGCCGCATCACCCCGATCACCGAGGGCTGGGCCAACGTCGAGACCGAGCCCAACCCGATCAAGGGCTACATGACCAAGGTCCTGAAGGGCGAGGACCCGAAGAAGGCCGGCGACGAGGCCGACAAGGTCATCGCCGAGCGTCTCAACCAGTAGCGGTAACCACCCCGGTGGCGCGGCCGGATCGTACCGGCCGCGCCATTCGGCCATTGCAGTGAACAGCGGCCCGCTCCCCCGGGCCGCGCCCCGGTGGGCGCGGGAGCCCCAGAACCGCGAGGAAGAAGACCATGACCGTGGACTCCCAGGGGACGGCCAGCGCCGCTCCTCAGGACGCGCCCGGGAGGGCGGCAGGGAAGTCGCAGACTCCGCCACCCCCTTCCGGCGCGAAGGAATCCCTTCGGCCTCCGCGTGGCAGGCGCTCCCTGCCCAGCGGGCTGCTGCCGTACCTGCTCGTCACGCCCGCCCTGCTCTCCATGGCGGTGCTGCTCCTCTACCCGCTGATCCGCAATGTGATCCTCTCCTTCCAGGGGGTCAACAAGCGGGAGATGATCCGGCGCGAGACGCCCTGGGTCGGCTTCGAGAACTACACCAAGCTGCTGAGCGACCCCGACTTCTGGAACGTCGTCGTCCGGTCGCTCGTCGTCACCGCCGTCAACGTCGCCCTGGTCATGCTGTTCGGCACGCTGATCGGCATGCTCCTCAACCGCCTCGGCAAGAAGATGCGGTTCGTGCTCTCCCTGGCGCTGATGTTCGCCTGGGCCATGCCGATCGTCGCCTCGGTCACCGTCTTCAAGTGGCTCTTCGACGAGCAGTTCGGCGTCGCCAACTGGCTGATGCGGTCGATCGGCTTCGCCGGCTACGAGCAGCACAACTGGTTCGAGACCGGCTTCTCCACCTTCGTCATCGTGACGATCCTGCTCGTCTGGGGATCGATCCCCTTCGTGGCCCTCAACATGTACGCCGCCCTGACCACGGTCGGGTCCGAGCTGTACGAGGCGGCCAGGATGGACGGCGCGAGCGGCTGGCGCACCTTCTGGTCCGTGGTCTTCCCGAACCTGAAGCCGTTCTTCATGATCACCACGTTCCTGGAGATCATCTGGATCTTCAAGGCCTTCACCCAGGTCTACGCCATGAACCAGGGCGGCCCCGACCGGACCTCCGAGACCCTGCCGGTCTTCGCCTACATCGAGGGCATGGGCCAGCAGCACTACGGCCTCGCGGCCGCCATCTCGATCCTCACCATCGTGATGCTGCTCGTGGCCATGTCCTTCTACTTCCGCCTGATCCTGAAGCAGGAGGACGAGCAGTGAGCACCACCACCCCGACCCCCCAGAAGCTGCGGACCCGCAGCCCGCTCCGGCCGGCGACGGTGGCGAAGAACCTCACCGCCCTCGTGGTCGCCGTGGTCTTCGTCTTCCCCGTCTACTGGATGTTCTCGTCCTCGCTGAAGCCGCAGAGCGAGATCCTGACAAAGGATCCCGTCTTCTTCTTCGAGCCGACCTTCGAGAACTACTCCACGGCCACCGGCGTCGACCTGTTCTGGACCTACGCCACGAACAGCCTGATCGTCACCGCCGGAGCCGTCCTCCTGGCCCTGCTCGTCGCCCTGGCCGCGAGCTTCGCGATCGCCCGCATGAAGTTCAAGGGCCGCAAGGGCATCGTCCTGATCGTGATGATGGCGCAGATGGCCCCCTGGGAGGTCATGGTCATCGCGATGTACATGATCGCCCGCGACAACGACATGCTGAACAGCATCCCGCTGCTCACGGCGATCTACTTCGTGATGGTCCTGCCCTTCACCATCTGGACCCTGCGCGGCTTCATCGCCGCCGTCCCGGTCGAGCTGGAGGAGGCCGCGCAGATCGACGGCTGCACCCGCGGCCAGGCCTTCCGCAAGGTGATCTTCCCGCTGCTCGCCCCCGGTCTGATGTCGACCTCGCTCTTCGGCTTCATCACCGCCTGGAACGAGTTCGCGATGGTCCTCGTCCTGAACAAGGACAAGACGAACCAGACCCTCACGCTCTGGCTGACGCAGTTCCAGACCGCCTTCGGCAACGACTGGGGCGCCACCATGGCCGCCTCGACCCTCTTCGCGCTCCCCGTGCTCGTCGTGTTCATCTTCCTCCAGCGCAAGGCCGTCGGCGGCATGACCGCCGGCGCGGTGAAGGGATAACGGGTCTCATGACCACTCTCGTACACGCCTCGGACACGCTCACCCGCGACGCGCTCACCGTCCTCCAGCCCGGCTTCGTCGGCACCACCGCCCCCGACTGGCTGCTCCGCCGCATCGGCGAGGGCCTGTCGTCGGTGGGCCTCTTCGGCCGGAACATCGTCACCCCCGAGCAGCTCACCGCGCTCACCGCGCAGCTGAGGGCCGAGCGGGACGACGTCCTCGTCGCCATCGACGAGGAGGGCGGCGACGTCACCCGCCTGGAGGTCAAGCAGGGCTCGTCCTTCCCCGGCAACTACGCCCTCGGCAGCGTCGACGACGTCGAGCTCACCCGGGCCGTGGCCCGCGAGCTCGGCCGCCGGCTCGCGCAGTGCGGGGTGGACCTCAACTGGGCCCCCTCCGCCGACGTCAACTCCAACGCCGAGAACCCGGTCATCGGCGTCCGGTCCTTCGGGCCGGACCCGGACCTGGTCGCCCGGCACACCGTGGCGTACGTCGACGGCCTCCAGGGCGTCGGGGTCGCGGCCTGCACGAAGCACTTCCCCGGACACGGCGACACCAACGTCGACTCCCACGACGCGCTGCCCCGGATCGATGTGGACCTCGCCACACTGCACGCCCGTGAGCTGGTACCTTTCCGCGCGGCCGTCGCCGCGGGTACCAAAGCGGTCATGAGCGCGCATATTCTTCTCTCCGCGCTCGACCCGCACCGTCCGGCCACCCTGAGCCCGCAGATCCTCACCGGTCTGCTGCGCCAGGAGCTGGGCTTCGAGGGGCTGATCGTCACCGACGGCATGGAGATGCAGGCCGTCTCGGCGACGTACGGCATCGAGCGCGGATCCGTCCTCGCCATCGCCGCGGGCGCCGACGCCATCTGCGTCGGCGGCGGGCTGTGCGACGAGGACACCGTACTGCGGCTGCGCGACGCGCTCGTCGACGCGGTACGGACCGGTGAACTGCCCGAGGAGCGGCTGGCCGACGCCGCGGCGCGCGTGCGCGCCCTGGCGGCCTGGACCCAGGCGCACCGGGTCAGGGGGGCTGGATCGGTGCCGGGCGCGGCAGTGCAGGAGGGGACCGCGCCCGGCGCCGGCATCGGACTCGTCGCCGCCCGCCGGGCCCTGAGGGTGACCCGCGGGGAGCGTCCGTACACCCCGATCACCGGCGCCCCCTACGTGGCGTCCTTCACCCCGGTCGCGAACTTCGCCGTCGGCGACGAGACGCCCTGGGGCATCGCGGCGGAGCTGGAGCGGCTGCTGCCCGGCACGGAGACCGGCTCGTACGACGAGACCTCCGCCGAGTCCGTCCTCGCCGACGCGGGGGAGCGGCGCGTGGTGGCGGTCGTACGCGACCTCCACCGGCACCCGTGGATGATCCGGGCCCTCGACGGCCTCCTCGCGGCCCGCCCCGACACCGTCGTGGTCGAGATGGGCCTCAACGAGGCGGAGCCCCGCGGGGCCCTGCACATCGCCACGCACGGCGCGGCCCGGGTCTGCGGCCGCGCCGCCGCCGAGGCCGTGGTCGGCACCGGAGCCTGACGGCTCCCGGCGCGCGCCGCACGGCGAAGGGGTCCGGTACCGGGGCCTGACGGCTTCCCGCCGACGCCGTACGGCGAAGCGACCCGGCACCGGAGCCCGACGGCTTCCCGCCGACTCCGTACGCGAAGGGGCCCGGCACCTGCTCTCAGGTGCCGGGCCCCTTCGTGCTGTCACCGGGGTTCCGGCAGTTCTCAGATGCCCTGCCAGGCGGGCTTGTTCGCGAAGGTGTGGCGGAAGTAGTCCGCGAGCTTCAGCTTGGAGGCGGCGGCCTCGTCCACGACGACCGTGGCGTGCGGGTGGAGCTGGAGCGCGGAGGCCGGCACGAGCGCCGCCACCGGGCCCTCGACGGTCTGCGCCACGGCCTCGGCCTTGCCCTCGCCGGTGGCGAGCAGCACCAGGTGGCGGGCCTCCAGGATGGTGCCGATGCCCTGGGTGATGACGTGGTGCGGCACCTGCTCGATGTCGTCGTCGAAGAAGCGCGCGTTGTCCACCCGGGTCTGCTCGGTGAGCGTCTTGATCCGGGTCCGGGAGGCGAGCGAGGAGCACGGCTCGTTGAAGCCGATGTGCCCGTCGGTGCCGATGCCGAGGATCTGGAGGTCCACGCCGCCGGCCTCGCGCAGGGCCCGGTCGTACTCCTCGCAGGCCGCCTGGACGTCCTCGGCGGAGCCGTCGGGGCCCATGAAGGCCTCCGGGGAGAGCCCGAGCGGCTCGACGACCTGCCGGAGCACGGTGGAGCGGTACGACTCCGGGTGCCCGGCGGGGAGGCCGACGTACTCGTCCAGCTGGGCGATCCGGGCCCGCGAGGCGTCCACCGCGCCGTCCCCGACCTTGGCGATCAGGGCCTTGTAGATGGGCAGCGGAGTCGAGCCGGTGGCCACGCCGAGCAGCGCGTCGGGCTTGCGGCGCAGGAGGTCGGCGATGCCGTCCGCGATGAGCTCTCCGCCCGCCTCGGCGTCCTTGACGATGACAACTTCCACGCTGTGCCTGCCGATCTGGTGAGGGGCTGGGAAGGGGTCCGGTGGTATAGACCAATCTAAGGTCAAATCTAGCAGAGGAGAGCCCTCCCTCCCATGCCGTTCCGCCCCCCGGACGGCCCCGCTCCCATCGTCTGCCGCACCCGCCCCGCCAGCCAGTCGGGCTCCGGACGCGCGGCCCTCCGGCGGCTCAGGTCAGTGCCCCCCCGTGGTGTCGATCCAGGCCCCGGTGGCTCAGGTCAGCGAGCCCCCCGTGGCGTCGATCCAGGCGCCCGTCACCCATCGCGCGTCGTCCGAGGCCAGGAAGGCCACCACGTCGGCTATCTCGGCCGTGCTTCCGATCCCGCCCAGCGCCGAGTACCCCGCCGCCCGCGTCCTGGTCTCCTCGTCGTTCTCCAGCCACGCCGTGTTGTCCGTCGCCACGATCCCGGGCGCCACCGAGTTGACCGTGATCCCGCGCGGGCCCAGCAGCTTCGACAGGTCCCGCGTGAGGACGTCCAGCGCCCCCTTCGACATCGAGTAGGCGATCAGGTCCGGCATCAGCGCCGTCCTCGTCAGCCCCGTCGACACGTTGACGATCCGGCCCCCGTCCCGCAGTCGCTCCGCGCCGAGCCGCGCCAGGAAGAACGGGGCCTTCGTGTTCACCGCGAAGACCCGCTCGAACTCCTCCTCGGCGATCGTCGCGAAGGGGTTCGACGCACCGATCCCCGCGTTGTTCACCAGGATGTCCAGCCCGTCCGCCCGCGCGTCGAAGGCCGCCCAGAGCGCCGCCGCGTCCCCCGGCACCCCCAGCTCCTGGCCGAGCGCGAACGCCTCGCCGCCGACCGCTTCGATCGCCGCGACCGTCTCCTTCGCCGCCGCCTCGTTCGTCCCGTAGTGCACCGCGACCCGCGCCCCGTCGCGCCCCAGCCGCTCGGCGATCCCCCGCCCGATGCCCCGGCTCGCGCCCGTGACCAGTGCCGTCTTCCCCGTGAGCACGCCCATGGCGACGCCCCCCTTATATCTGTAGCGGTCGTTACGTAAAGACCGTACCCCACTTCCGTAGCGTGCGCTATAGAATTCACTCCATGGTGACGAGACAGCGCGGCCGCCCCCGCTCCTTCGACCGGCCCACGGCCCTGGAACGGGCCACGATGGCCTTCTGGGAGCACGGCTACGAGACGACCTCCGTCTCCGACCTCACCCGCGCCATGGGCATCAGCGCGCCCAGCCTCTACGCCGCCTTCGGGGACAAGAAGACCCTCTTCGAGGAGGTCGTCGAGGCGTACGCGCTCTCGTACGGCGCCTACGGCGGCCGCGCCTTCGCCGAGGAGCCGACCGCCCGGGGCGCCGTCGGGCGCATGCTGGGCGAGGCCGCCGAGCTCTTCACCGAGCCCGGCCACCCCCGCGGCTGCCTGATGATCTCCGCCGCGACCAACTGCTCGACCCCCGAGGTCGAGGAGGCCCTGCGCGACCGCAGGAACGCCAGCCTGGCTTTCTTCGAGGAGCGGATCCGCCGGGGCGTGGAGTCCGGCGAGCTCCCGGCCGGCACCGACCCGCGAGCCCTCGCCCGCTTCAGCGGCGCCGTCCTCCAGGGCATGTCGCAGCAGGCCCGCGACGGGGCGACGGCGGAGGAGCTCACGGCCGTGGCCGAGGCGGCGATGCGCGCCTGGCCGGCGGAGGCGGGGGAGTAGGCCCGGGTCCGGGGGGGGATCGCGGCCCCGGAAACACCCGCGGGCCGCGGCGCCCGGCGGGACCCTCGGCCCGCCCGGCACCGCAGCCCGGAGTTGCTCGGCCGGGGGTGTGCGGTCCCTCGGCCGTGTGGGAGGTCTCGACGCAGTCAGGGCAGAGAGCGTCGGGTACCTCGTTCCATCCTCCTGTGCGGGGAGGATGGAGGCTCTGTTCGGTTCATTGTGGACTAGACCATTCTTGTCTGTCCATCCACGGGAACGCGGTGTTTCCTGGCCCATACTCCAACACGCGGCCCCGGAGATCCAGGTTCACCGCCCCTGAATTCCGCGGGTACGCTCGCATCGTGCCCTCCATGAACGACCTCGTGCGCCAGCACACCGCCCTGAGCGACTCCGACCTCGAGTGGCTCCACCTGCTGGTGTCGGAGTGGCAGCTGCTCTCCGACCTCTCCTTCGCCGACCTCGTCCTCTGGGTCCCGACCCTCGACGGCACGCGGTACGTCTCCGTCGCCCAGATGCGGCCGAACACCGGCCCCACCTCCTACCAGGACGACATGGTCGGCCACCTGGTCCCGCGCGGCCGCCGGCCGCTGCTCGACGCCGCCCTCGACGAGGGCCGGATCGTCCGCGAGGGCGACCCGGAGTGGCGCGAGGAGGTCCCGGTGCGGGTCGAGTCGATCCCCGTGCGGCGCGAGGGCCGGGTCCTCGGCGTCATCGCCCGCAACACCAACCTGCTGACCGTCCGCACCCCCTCCCGCCTGGAGCTCACCTACCTCCAGTCGGCCTCCGACCTCGCCCAGATGATCGCCGCCGGAACGTTTCCCTTCTCCGGCGAGCAGGTCGACATGGACTCCTCGCCCCGCGCCGGCGACGGTCTCGTCCGCCTGGACGCGGAGGGAATCGTCCAGTACGCCTCGCCCAACGCCCTCTCCGCGTACCACCGACTCGGCCTCGCCGCCGACCTCGTCGGCCAGCACCTCGGCCAGATCACCGCGGAACTCGCGCCCTCGCGCGGCCCGGTGGACGAGGCCCTGGTCACCCTCGCCTCCGGCTACGCGCCGCGCGAGTTCGAGGTCGAGGGCAACGGCGGGGTGATCCAGCTCCGGGCGATCCCGCTCAAGCCCAAGGGCACCCGCATCGGTTCGCTCGTCCTGCTCCGGGACGTCACCGAACTGCGCCGCCGCGAGCGCGAGTTGATCACCAAGGACGCCACCATCCGGGAGATCCACCACCGGGTGAAGAACAACCTCCAGACCGTGGCCGCCCTGCTCCGCCTCCAGGCCCGCCGGATGGACTCCGACCGGGGCCGCGAGGCCCTCGACGAGGCCGTGCGGCGCGTCGGTTCGATCGCCATCGTCCACGAGACGCTGTCCCAGAACCTGGACGAGCGCGTGGAGTTCGACGAGATCGCCGACCGTGTCATCGCGATGGTCGCGGAGATCTCCCCGGGCAAGGTGACCTGCCGGCGCAACGGCCGCTTCGGCATCCTCGACGCCGAGGTCGCCACCCCGCTCTCCATGGTCCTGACCGAGGTCCTGCAGAACGCGCTCGAACACGCCTTCGCGCAGGGGGAACGGGGCACGGTCGAGGTCTCCGCCGTCCGCGGCGAGGCCCGGGCAGACGCCCGCCTCCTCATCACGGTCAAGGACGACGGCTGCGGCCTGCCCGAGGGCTTCGACCCGCAGCGCGCCGGGAACCTCGGCCTCCAGATCGTACGGACCCTGGTGGAAGGGGAGTTGGGCGGAACCTTCGACATGCTGCCGGGCACCGAGCGCGGCACGAAGGTGGTCCTCGACATTCCCGTCCGGTCCCAGAAGTAGGCCCCGCGGAAACGGTCTCCGCCGGAATCCCGGCGGAGACCGGAACGGCTGGAGCCCGGAACCGCCAGAAACCGGAATCGCCGGAGAGCACAGCAGCGAGCCCCGGACCGAAGGGAATTCGGTCCGGGGCTCGAATGCTGTGGGTTACTGCTGCGCGCTGCGACTCAAGGGCGGTGATTGCACACGCGATGTGTGCGCCGCTCGCCTGAGGCTGTAAGTGGGGCGTCAGGCGCTGGCGTTGCGCGCCCGGTTGCGAGCGGCACGACGCTTCATCGCGCGGCGCTCGTCCTCGCTGAGGCCACCCCAGACGCCGGAGTCCTGGCCGGACTCGAGCGCCCACTGCAGGCACTGCTCCATGACGGGGCAGCGACGGCAGACGGCCTTGGCTTCCTCGATCTGCAGCAGCGCAGGACCGGTGTTGCCGATGGGGAAGAACAGCTCGGGGTCTTCCTCACGACAAACGGCGTTGTGACGCCAGTCCATGGCTGCTACCTCTCTTGGTATTACGTGCAGGTTGCTTGTGAATGTGAACGCTTTCACGAATCCCCCCGCAAGGGAAGGGCCGACTGCCAGATGAACTGGTGTGGTCCTTGGACTGAGGAGGGGTTCTGGCTCTCAGTGGAGGCCGGTCTTGCGGGCCGTCCCGATCGCCAAGAAGAGACTCGCAAACCTCGGCAGCGGATACAACCCCTTCCGGAAAGTTTTTTTTGATTCCTCGGTGTCGGCTAGGTCACAGCCGTACTTCTTAGGGGTGGATGCGCGTCTAAACGTTCGAGTGAAAGGACTTTGGGCCCTTCGACTCACACAATCACACGCAGTGCACGGCGAACGCCTGTGAACGCCACGCTCGTACGCAGTCCGAGGTGGTCTCCGTCCATCTGGAGGGGGAGGGGGACCTTCGAATGCAAGGTGAAGTCGGTCAGGTCGTGCAGGGAGACCGCGTGCTTGCCGCGGGGCCCGCGCTCCGGGGACGAAGTGAGCAACTGGGTGGCATACCGGGCGACGGCGGGGGTAGAGAGACGCCTCAGCCCGAGTACGTCGAGCGCGGTTTCGAAGGAGGCCTCCGGAGACGCGTACACCGGGCGATTGCCCAGGTAGGTCCAGGGAGAGGTGTTGCAGATTATGGAGAGGACCAGGTCCTCGACCGGCTCCTCGCCGGGGCGCTCCAAGGTGATCGTGCCGTGCCGGCGGTTCGTCTCCCCCAGGAACTGGCGCACCACCTGGCGCAGATAGAGGGCGTGCGTGGATCTCTTCCCGCGCTCCCGCTGCTGTTCGACCCGGCCGATGACGCTCGCGTCGAAACCCAGGCCGGCGCAGAAGGTGAACCAGCGGGACGGCACGGACTCGTCCTCCGTGCCCGGCGCCCCGGAGGCGAGCCCGAGGCTCACCGTGCGTGTCCGCTCCTCACGCAGCGCGTCGAGCAGGGCGCCGGTCGCCTCCACGGCGTCGTTCGGCAGTCCGAGCGCGCGGGCGAAGACGTTGGTCGACCCGCCGGGGACGACCGCGAGGCCCGGCAGCCGGTCCGGATCGGGTCCGCCGTGCAGCAGTCCGTTGACCACCTCGTTGACTGTGCCGTCCCCGCCGAGGGCCACGACCAGATCGACGTTCCCGGAGTCGGCGGCCTGTCGGCCCAGGTCACGCGCGTGTCCGCGGTACTCGGTGGTGATCGCCTCCAGCTTCATCTCGCTGGCAAGGGCGTGGATGAGGACGTCACGGGTGCGGGCACTGGTGGTGGTGGCTGCCGGGTTGACCACGAGAAGTGCGCGCATGGTCGCCAGCGTACCTACCCGGCGGTACCCGGCCCAGCCCCGGCCCGTCCGGCGGCACCCGGCCCCGGCGGTCCCGGCGGTGCCCCCGCTACCCTGCCTTCCATGAGCAGTACGGAGCAGACCCCCGCCGGCGGTACGGAGACCCCCGTCGGCGACCCGGAGCACACCTCCCGTCCCGCCCGTCTCGCCGCCGCGGCGGCCGTGGCCGGTGTCGAGGCGCTCGGCCTCGTCGCCGGGGGCCTGTACATGCTGGTGAGGGCCCTGACCGGGACGTCCGGCGACCTCACCGGCGCGGTGACGGGCGCCGTGACGCTCGTCGCACTCGGTCTGATCCCGCTCGCCGCCGCCCGCGGCCTGTGGCTGCGCCGCTCCTGGAGCCGCGGCCCGGCCGTCATCACCCAGATCCTGGCCCTGCCGGTCGCCTGGCAGATGCTCCAGGCGAACAGCGCGATGATCCCGGCGGGCGCCGTCCTCGGCGTCCTGGCCGTCACCGGGCTCGTCCTCCTGGTGAGCCCGGCCACGACCGAGGCGCTCGGCATCCGGCGTCCCGGCCAGGACACCCCGTGAGCGGCACCCCGTGCGTGGCCCCCTGTGAACAGCGGCGCTCTGTGAACGCTGTGACTGGATAGCGGCGGGTCCTACTCCTCGGCCAGGAGTTCCGCTCCTCGGCCAGGAGCCCTGCTCCTCCACCAGGAGTCCCGCTCCTCCACCAGGAGCCCTACTTCTCCGCCAGGAGCTTCTACTCCTCCACCAGCAGCTTCTCCCGCAGCTGCGCGAGCGTCCGGGCGAGCAGCCGGGAGACGTGCATCTGCGAGATGCCGACCTCCTGCGCGATCTGCGACTGGGTCATGTTCCCGAAGAAGCGCAGCAGCAGGATCCGCTTCTCCCGGGGCGGCAGGTCCTCCAGGAGCGGTTTGAGGGACTCGCGGTACTCGACCCCCTCCAGGGCCTCGTCCTCCGCGCCCAGCGTGTCCGCCACCGCCGGCGACTCGTCGTCGGTGTCGGGGACGTCCAGGGAGAGCGTCGAGTAGGCGTTCGCCGACTCCAGACCCTCCAGGACCTCCTCCTCCGAGATCCCCAGCCGCTCGGCCAGCTCGTGCACCGTCGGGGAGCGGCCGTGCTGCTGGGAGAGCTCCGCCGTCGCCGTGGTCAGCGAGAGCCGCAGCTCCTGGAGCCGGCGGGGCACCCGTACCGCCCAGCCCTTGTCCCGGAAGTGGCGCTTGATCTCGCCGACGACCGTCGGGGTCGCGTACGTCGAGAACTCGACCCCGCGCTCCGGGTCGAACCGGTCCACCGACTTGATCAGGCCGATCGTCGCCACCTGCGTCAGGTCGTCCAGCGGCTCGCCGCGGTTGCGGAAGCGCCGGGCCAGGTGCTCCACCAGCGGCAGGTGCATCCGCACCAGCCGGTTGCGCAGCTCCGCCTTCTCGGGGGAGCCCTCCGGCAGCTCGCGCAGCTCGACGAAGAGGGCGCGGGCGCCGCTCCGGTCGTGCGGGGCGGGGACGGCGGGGACCTCCGGCGCCTCGTCGGCCCCGTCGTCCTCCCGCGCCCCGGCCGCACCCTCATCCTCGGACTTCGGGGCCCCGGAAGCCTCCGCGGGACCCTCGGGGCCCGCGAGGGCCGCGGGGACGGCAGGGGCCTCGGGGCCGCCCGGTGCCCCGGCACCCTCGTGCTGCTGCTCGTGCTCGCTCATCTGGTCCGCCCGCTCCGTAGCGCCCTCATGCGGCCGCGCCTTCTGCCCGGGGAGGCCGGCCGTCGCGTCCCCGCTCCTCACGCCGGGCCTGGCCCCGCGCCGCGCTGTTTGTACAGGCTGATCGAGACCGTGCGGTCGTCGGCCACCGACGACTCCACCTTCCCGGCCAGCGCCGACAGCACCGTCCAGGCGAAGGTGTCCCGCTCGGGAGCGCGGCCGTCCGTAGTCGGGGCGGAGACCGTCACGTCCAGCGAGTCGTCGACCAGCCGGAAGACGCAGCTGAGGACGGATCCCGGCACGGCCTGCTGGAGCAGGATGGCGCAGGCCTCGTCGACCGCGATCCGCAAGTCCTCGATCTCGTCGAGGGTGAAGTCCAAGCGCGCCGCGAGGCCGGCCGTGGCCGTACGCAGCACGGACAGATAGGCACCCGCAGCGGGCAGCCGGACTTCCACGAAGTCCTGGGTCCCGGGCTCGCCTGCGATCTGGGACACCCTCACCTCCAAGGTGGCACAAACTCATTCGGGGCCCGGGGGAGAGGCCCCCGAACCGGGCGGTACGCAGGGGGCTGCGCAGTCCGCCGTGACGCTATCGCGATCCGTCCCGCCGTGTCGCCGTGCGTTCCCCGCCCCCGTCACGGCCCGTCACCCATGGTAGGCCCATGGGTGCGGACGGTGTGCGGAGGCCTGTGGACGACGGAACCGAGCGACCGGCGGATGGGTGACGTACCCAAGCGGGAGCCCGTCGAACCGCTAGACGCCCAACCGTCAGACGATCGCCCCGTCCGCGAAGCACCAGCGCCACCGCTCGCCCGGCTCGAAGGTCCGCATCACCGGGTGTCCGGTCGAGGAGAAGTGCGCCGTCGCGTGCCGCCCCGCCGAGGAGTCGCAGCACCCCACGTGCCCGCAGGTCAGGCAGAGGCGGAGCTGGACCGGATGCGTGCCGTCCGCCAGGCACTCGGGGCAGGTGTCGGACAGCGGGGCCGGCTCGGGGCGCGGCAGTTCGGCAAGGTGCGGGCACTCGCTCATGATGGCCAGGTTACGTTGCGGCACGGGGTACGGGACGAGAGGACGGGCGGGGACGGGCATGGACGCACTGCAACTGGTGGGACTGGTGGCGGCGAGCGCCGCGATCGCGGGGGCGGCCCGCCGGACCCCGGTGCCCGCCCCGCTGCTCCTGGTCGCGGCCGGCCTCGCCGCCTCGTACGTCCCGGGCGTCCCCGACTACACGCTCGACCCGCACGTGGTGCTGCCGCTGATCCTGCCCCCGCTCCTCTACACGGCCGCCGTCGAGTCCTCCTACCTCGACCTGCGGGCCAACGTCCGGCCGGTCGCCCTGCTCTCCGTCGGGTACGTCCTCTTCGCCACCGTGGCCGTCGGCTGGCTCGCGTACGTCCTGGTGCCCGACCTGCCGCTCACCGCCGCCCTCGTGCTCGGCGCGGTGATCGCCCCGCCGGACGCGGTCGCCGCCACCGCCATCGCCCGCAAGCTGGGCCTGCCGAACCGGATCACCACGATCCTCCAGGGCGAGTCCCTGGTGAACGACGCCACCGCGATCACCGCCTACAAGGTCGCCCTCGCGGCGGCCGTCGGCGAGGGCGTCAGCTGGGCCGGCGGGATCGGGGAGTTCGCGCTCGCGGCCGTCGGCGGCGTCGGCGTCGGCCTGGTCCTGATGGTTCCCATCCACTGGCTCCGCGTCCACCTGACGGACTCCCTGCTCCGGAGCATCCTCTCGCTCCTCATCCCCTTCGTCGCCTACGCGGCCGCCGAGGAGGTCGGCGCCTCCGGGGTCCTCGCCGTCGTCGTGGTCGGCCTCTTCCTCGGCCACCGCGCCTGGCAGGTCGACTTCGCGACGCGGCTCCAGGACGAGGCCGTGTGGAAGATGGTGGCCTTCATCCTGGAATCCGCCGTCTTCGCCCTGATCGGCCTCCAACTCCCGTACGTCGTCCAGGGGCTCGGCCGGTACGGCGTCGGAGAGGCCGCCGGGTACGCGGTCGGCGTCTTCGTCGCCGTCGTCCTCGTCCGCTTCGTCTGGGTCTACCCGGCGACCTTCCTGCCCCGGTGGCTCTCCGCCCGCGTCCGGGAGCGGGAGCCGGGGGTGGACTGGCGGGCGCCGCTCGTCGTCGGCTGGGCCGGCATGCGCGGAGTGGTCTCCCTCGCCATCGCCTTCTCCATCCCCGTGGTCGCCGACGGGGAGGAGTTCCCGGCCCGCAACCTCGTCCTCTTCCTCACCTTCACCACCGTGATCGGCACCCTGGTGGTGCAGGGCCTGACCCTGCCGCCCCTCATCCGGCTCCTGAAGCTGCCCGGCCGCGACCGGTACGCCGAGACGCTGGCCGAGGCACAGGCCCAGAGCGAGGCCTCGCGGGCCGCCGAGGAGCGCCTCGACGCCCTCCTCGCGGACGAGCGCAACGCCCTGCCGCAGCCCCTCGCCGACCGGCTGCGCACCGTCCTCGACCGGCGCCGCAACGCGGTCTGGGAGCGGCTCGGAGCGGTCAACGAGGCCACCGGGGAGACCGCCGACGACACCTACCGGCGCCTCTCGGGCGAGATGATCGACGCCGAGCGCGAGGTCTTCGTGCGGCTGCGCGACGAGCGCCGGATCGACGACGAGATGATGCGCACCCTGCTCCGCCGCCTCGACCTGGAGGAGGCGGCCGCCTACCGGGAGGAGACGGACGGCTGAACCCCGTCCGGGGCGCCCGTGACCACCGCCGCGATCCGGGTGTCCGGCGGAAAGGCGTCCTCCTCCGCCAGGGTCACGAGGCCGTGCAGCATTTTGGCCACATATAGTCGCTCGATGGCGAGTTCATGCCGTTCCTCGAAATCCCGTGTGAACGCCTCCAGAGCCGGGGACACGCGCGCGTAGCCGCCGCCGTGGAAGCGCTCGTCCAGGGACCAGTCGCCGCGCGGACCGCCGTACGCCGCCTCCTGGAGGGCCCGGACCTCCCCGCCCAGGAAGCCCCCCTTGAGGACCGGGAAGCCGAGGGCCCGCTGCCCGGGGGCGAGACCGGCCGCGAGGCCCGCCAGGGTGCCGCCCGTGCCGCAGGCGACGGCGACCGCGTCCGCCGCCCCCGCGAGCTCCCGGCCCAGCTCCGCGCAGCCGCGCACGGCGAGCGCGTTGCTGCCGCCCTCCGGGACCACGTACGCGCCCGCGGGGGCGCGCTCCAGGAGCGCGGCGAGGACGGCGGGGTCGTTCTTCGCGCGGTACGTGGCCCGGTCCACGAACTCCAGGCGCATCCCGTCCGCCGCGCACCGCGCGAGGGACGGGTTGAGCGGCCGGCCGGCCAGTTCGTCGCCCCGGACCACCCCGACCGTGGGGAAGCCGAGCAGTCGGCCGGCGGCCGCCGTCGCCCGCAGGTGGTTGGAGTACGCCCCGCCGAAGGTGAGCACGGGCCGCCCGGCCGCCGCCTCCAGGTTGAGCGCGAGCTTGCGCCACTTGTTGCCCGGCAGGTCGGGGTGGATGAGGTCCTCGCGCTTCAGGAGCAGCGTGAGGCCCCGCCGGGCGAAACGTTTGTCCTCCAGCGGTTCCAGAGGTGAGGGGAGCCGGGGCCGCAGCCGGGAGGGGTCGAACGCGTTCACGGGACCATTGTGTCGCCCGGAAGCCCGGAAGCCCGGAAGCCCCGGTGCCCGGCTCCGGCTACCGCATCCGCTCGGCGATCCGCTCCCGCATGGAGCCCATCGTGAAGCCTCTGGGGTCCGACTTCCCCGGTTGCCACTCCAGGTGGCCGATGACCGACCGGTGGGTCCAGCCGTGCACCCGGCACACGGCCGCGGCAGCCTTCGCGATGGCGTCGAGCTGGACCTTCGGCCACGGGTCCACGCCGTCCCCGAGGTTCTCGCACTCGAAGCCGTAGAAGTGCCGGTTGCCGTCCGTGGTGGTCTCGTCGTCGGGCGGCAGGCGCCGCTCGGCGATGACCGCCCGGAGCACCTCGTCGTCGCCGAGCCCGGCGTGGTTGGCGCGCCCGTAGCCGACGAGGTGGACCGTGCCGTCCTTGGCGATCACGCCGTGGCAGAGCGGCCCCGGCAGGCCCGCGTAGCCGTCCCGGCAGATCCGGACGGTGCCGGCGGTGCCCCGGGTCACGGTGTGGTGGATCATCACGCCGTGCACCGGACCCCAGGGGCCCTTGTGGTTGCGGTTGTGGGTGGACCAGTCGCCGACCTGGACGACCGTGAGGCCTTCGTTGCGCAGCGCGGTGAGGAACCTGTTCGCGGACATGGGTGCAGCCATGGCCGACTCCTTCCGGGGGACGGGTGGACCTCCGGAGTACCGGAGTCCACCGCTCCGCCGCCATCCGTTCGGACCGTGTGCGAGCCGATCCGGACAGGGCGGCCGAAGGGGTTGCCGGGGCTCCATCGTCAGGATGGAAAAACCGGTGACATGCCCCGAAGATCTTCGAACAGTCCCACTCGATTGTGTAATGGCGCGGACACGGTGCGTACTGAAAGGCTTCTCCCGCAACTCAGTCATACGAGAGGGAGTTCCATGTCCGTAGGTTCGGTTGGCGACGAGGTCCTCGCGGAGCAGCAGGCGCCGCAGCAGAGTCTCGGCACCGCCGCCGCGCGGAACCTCGCCACGACCACCAAGTCGGCCCCGCAGATGCAGGAGATCACCTCCCGGTGGCTGCTGCGGGCGTTGCCGTGGGTCCAGGTGCAGGGCGGCACGTACCGGGTAAACCGGAGGCTCAGCTACTCCGTGGGGGACGGGCGCGTCACCTTCGTCCAGACGGGCGAGCACGTCGCGGTGATCCCCGCCGAACTCGGCGAACTCCCCGCCCTGCGCGGCTACGAGGACGAGGAGGCGCTCTCCGAGCTCGCGTCCCGCTGCACCCAGCGGGAGTACGCGGCGGGCGAGACCATCGCGGTCTCGGGCACCCCCACCGACCGGGTGTACCTCCTCGCCCACGGCCGGATCGAGCAGATCGGCGAGGGGCCGTACGGCGACGAGGCCGTCCTCGGCGTCCTCGCCGACGGCGCCTACCTCGGCGAGTCCTCCCTGATCCGCGAGGACGCCACCTGGGAGTGGACCGCCCGGGCCGCCACCGCCTGCACGGTCCTGGAGCTCACCCGGGCCGACGTGCGGAACCTCGCGGACCGGGCCGGCTCGCTCGCCACCCACCTCGCGGCCGTCGCCGCCCTGCCCGAGCAGCGCACCAACAAGTACGGCGAGGCCGCCATCGACCTCTCCGCCGGCCACGTCGGCGAGGCCGTCGTCCCGCACACGTACGTCGACTACGACGCCTCGCCCCGCGAGTACGAGCTGAGCGTCGCCCAGACCGTGCTGAAGGTCCACAGCCGCGTCGCCGACCTCTACAACCAGCCGATGAACCAGACCGAGCAGCAGTTGCGGCTCACGGTCGAGGCGCTCCGCGAGCGCCAGGAGTACGAGCTCGTCAACAACAAGGAGTTCGGCCTCCTCTCCAACTGCGACTACGAGCAGCGGATCCAGCCCCACGACGGCGCGCCCGGCCCGGACGACATGGACGAGCTGCTCTCCCGCCGCCGGGGCTCCAAGCTGTTCCTCGCCCACCCGCGCGCCATCGCCGCCTTCGGCCGCGAGCTCAACAAGCGCGGTCTGGTGCCCGAGACCATCGACGTCAACGGCAACCGCATCCCGACCTGGCGCGGCGTCCCGATCTACCCGTGCAACAAGATCCCGGTCTCGGACGCCCGCACCACCTCGATCATCTGCATGCGCACCGGCGAGGCCGACCAGGGCGTGATCGGTCTGCACCAGACCGGTATCCCCGACGAGATCGAGCCCAGTCTCTCCGTCCGCTTCATGGGCATCGACGAGCAGGCGATCATCTCCTACCTGGTCACCGCCTACTACTCGGCCGCGGTCCTCGTCCCGGACGCGCTCGGCGTCCTGGAGAACGTCGAGGTCAGCCGCTGGCGCTGAACCGGCGGCGCCCGGGGGCGGGGGAGTGGACCCTCCCGCCCCCGGGCGTTCCCGGCCCGCTGCGGCGGACGACCGCCGTGAAGGACGCGAAGGAAGTGACCGTGACCATGACCAGCGCGGATGCCGCCACCGACGGGCAGGGAGCCATGGTGCTCCTGGACCGGACGCGGACGGCCGTCCAGCCCCAGCTCCGCTCGACCGTCGAGACCCTGCCCAGGTCCATACGCCGGGTGGCGATGTACCACTTCGGCTGGGAGCACGCCGACGGCTCCCCAGCCGCCGAGCAGGCGGGCAAGGCCATCCGGCCCGCCCTCGTCCTCGCCGCGGCCCGCGCGCTCGGCGCCGAGGAGGCCCGGGCCGTGAAGGCCGCCGCCGCGGTGGAGCTCGCGCACAACTTCACCCTGCTCCACGACGACATCGTCGACGGGGACCCGACCCGGCGCCACCGGCCCACCGCCTGGACGGTCTTCGGCATCCCGGACGCGCTGATGGCGGGCGACGCGATGAGCGCGCTCGCCCTGCGGCTGCTCGCCGAGGACCCGCACCCCGCCTCGGCGGCCGCCTCCGCGCGCCTCGCCGCCTGCGTCATCGAGCTCTGCGCGGGGCAGCAGGCGGACTGCGCCTTCGAGCGGCGCGGCCCGCGCGAGGTCTCCCTCGACGAGTGCGCGGCCATGGCCACCGCCAAGACCGGCGCGCTGCTCGGCTGCGCTTGCGCCCTCGGCGCGCTCTACGCCGGAGCGGGCGAGGAGGAGGTCGCGGCGATGGACGCCTTCGGCCGGGAGGCGGGGCTCGCCTTCCAGCTCATCGACGACCTCATCGGTATCTGGGGGGATCCGGAGCGCACGGGGAAGCCGGCCGGTGCCGACCTGGCCGCCCGCAAGAAGTCGCTGCCCGTGGTGGCGGCGCTCACCTCCGGGACCCCGGCGGGGGAGGAGCTGGCCGAGCTGTACTCCCGGCCGGTGCTCGACGCGGCGGGGGTGCGGGCGGCGGCGGACGCGGTGGAGCGGGCCGGGGGACGCGACTGGGCGCAGGCCCAGGCGGCCGAGCGGATGGGCCGCGCCGTCGAGCACCTGGCGCGGGCGGTGCCGGACCTGGCGGCCGCGGGGGACCTGCTGGCCCTGGCGGAGTTCGTCACCCGACGCACGCGCTGAGCCCCGCCCCGGGCCGGGGGCGGTCACGCCCGGGGACGGTCCGGATCCCCCGCCGCGCGGGGCTCCGTCCGTACCCGACACGTGGCCGAGCGCGGCCGATCCCATGGGCGTCGACGAAAAGGCTTGCGTAACCACTACAAGCAGAGCACTATGGCTGACGTGGTTGCGGACGTGGTCCGCTTCCCGGAACTTCCCCCAGCGAAAGAGGACCGGTTTGCGCAAGCTCACCTACTACATCGCCTGCACCATCGACGGCTTCATAGGCGACCCCGAGGGCGACGCCTCGTCCATGTACAAGTACGTGGACGAGGCGTACCTCGGGTGGATGAACGCCGAGTACCCCGAGACGGTCCCCACCCAGGGCCGCGAAGCACTCGGCATCGACAACCCCAACGAGCGCTTCGACACCGTGATCCAGGGGATGGGGTCGTACCGGCTCGCCCTGGACATCGGCGTCACCAGCCCCTACAACCACCTGCGCGAACTCGTCGCGACCCGCTCCCTGGCCGAGTCGCCCCACCCGAACGTCGAGCTGATCTCCGGCGACCTCGTCGGCCGCGTCCGCGAACTCAAGGCCGAGGAGAGCCCGTTCGACATCTGGCTCTGCGGCGGATCCACCGTCGCCGGCGAACTCGTCGAGGAGATCGACGAACTGATCATCAAGACCTATCCGCAGGTGTACGGCAGCGGCATGCCGATGTTCGGCACCGGCTTCGAGCCCCGGGACTTCGAACTCGACGACGTCCGCGCCTTCGACAACGGCGTGCTCGTCCGCCGGTACTCCAGGAAGCGGTAGCGCGGGCGTACGACGGCGCACGTGAGCGGCGGTCACGAGGAGCGCGAGGGTGCGGAAGCCGCGACACCGCACGTGACCGGCAAGAACGATGAGATCGGGAGAAGTCCGGCCACGGGGTGGCCGGACGCGCGGCGGAGCCGCTCGTACCGCTACAGTCCGCGCATGTCATCGGAGTCGACGGAAGTCTGGACCGGCTGGTACCGGGACCGCAGCGGCGCGGAAGCGATCGCCATCACGGCCGACGGGCGGCACGTCGCCGTCCGGATCAGGGGCACCGAGTACGCGGGCGAGAGCTTCGCCGCGCTCGCTGACGCCAACGGGCAGACCCTCACCGGCTGCGTCCTGGAGTGGGACCTGCCGCTCCCCGTCGTCGTGGACGGCGCCTCCCAGCAGGCCGCGCTGAGCTGTCTGCTGACGCTCGGCGAGCGGCCCGACCTCAGCCTCACGCTGCACTACGGCGGCGCCGCCTTCGAGGCATGCGTCGCGGGGGGCGACTTCGAGGGGGCCCTCGACCGGGTCCGCCGCCAGCTGCCGCCCGGCGCGGACTTCGGCCGCGGCCTCCTCCAGCCCGCCTGACGGGCCGAAAGGCCCGGGAACGGCAACGAGGACGGCGGCGCCCGGGGAGGGACGCCGCCGTCGTACTCGTACTGTTCCTGACGCGTCAGTTCTTGAAGGCCGAGGCGAGGCCGTAGCGCCACAGCTGGTCGACGCGCGCACGCTCCTGTGCGTTCGGCTGGGCGTTCCGGCAGGACGTGCCGGGGCCGCCGCCCGACATCAGCTCGCTGCACGGGCCGCTGTAGCGGTCCGGGAGGCCGAGGACGTGCCCGGTCTCGTGGGCGGTGACCCGGGTCGAGTCGTACTGCTGGTTCTGCCGGTAGTCGAGGAAGATGTAGCCGCCGCCGTGGCCGTCGGTGCTGGCGTACGAGCCGCGGGAGTCGTTGCCCTCGTAGTAGCGGAAGTCGGGGTTGCTGCCCTCGACGAGCCGGACGTTCACCACCGAGCTGTTCCATATCTGGGTCGAGCGGGCGATCTGGGTGCGGAAGCTCGGCGCGTTGGAGGCGCTGTAGACGACGGTGACGGCGGCCGCGCCGGGGGCGGCGGCACGCTTCTTCGCCACCGACTTCACGACGGCGTCGAAGAAGGCCTGGTTGGCCTTGGCCTCCGCGGCCGAACCTGCGTACGCCACCGTGGCGTTGACGGGGGACACGGCCCGGTCGTCGGACGTGGCGACGGCCGGCGACGCGCCGAGGGAGGCGGCGAGACCGACGCCGAGGGCGGCGGTCAGCGCGGAGGTGAGGACCTTGGAACGAAGCATGGGGGGCTCCTCCTGTGTGGGGTTGGGGAGAGTCTGGAGGGAGCCGGGGCGCGTGGGGATGATGCCAACCCCCGATAGCCCCACCGCATCACCCCTCCTTAGCCCATCAACGACCTTGGAATGAAAGGTGATTGAGGGGTTCCGGGTATCTGGTGCGACTCAGGGAGCCGCCCTACCCTCGGGGCATGGAGCTGGAGGTGAGACATCTGCGCGCGCTCTGCGCCATCGCGGACGCGGGCAGCCTGCACAAGGCGGCGCGCCAACTGGGCATGAGTCAGCCCTCGTTGACCACCCAGCTGCGCCGGATCGAGAACTCCCTGGGCGCCGAACTCTTCTCGCGCGGCCGCACCGGCTGCCGCCCCACCCCGCTCGGCCGCTCGCTGCTCAGCCGGGCCCGCCCCCTGGTCGCCGACATGGCCGCGCTCGTCACCGAGACCCGGGCCGCGGCCTCCCGCGCCGAAGGGTCCGGCCTCCGCGTCGGCTCCACCGCCAGCCGGGCGCTCCCCGGCTGGCTCCGCCGCCTCCGCCAGCGGCTGCCCGGCACCGAGGTCGGCCTGCGGGTGGACGTCTCCGCCCACGCGCTGCTCCGCATGGTCGCCGCCGGCCAGCTCGACGTGGCCTTCGTGCACGAGGTGGAGGGCTGTCCGTTACAGGTCCCCGAGGGGCTCACGGGACGTGTCCTGGTCGCCCGCGAACCGCAGTTCGTCTCCATGGCCCGCGACCACCCGGCCGCCGCCCGGCCCGTCGTGGACCTCGCCGACCTCGCCGACGACCACTGGATGGTCGACCCGACCGTCGACGGCGAATGGGACGGCCTGCGCAGGGTCCTGCACGCCGCCGGGATCGATCCGCCGCTGCTGCACGGCGACTACCACACGGCCGCCTCGCTCATCGCCCTCGGCGAGGCCGTCGCGCCCTGCCAGCCGACCTCGGGCCCGCGCGAGGACATGGCCATCCGGCCCCTGCGCGGCGACCCCCTGGCCGTCCGCCTCCTCCTGTACGCGCGCCCGGGCGCGCCGCTGGACACCCTGTACGCGGAACTCGCCGCCGCCTACCGCGAGGCGGCCCTGCGCGCGGCCCCGTACCGCGAGTGGTTACGGGGGCAGGGGGCGGCGGCGGAGGTGTCGGTGGGCCCGTGCCCGACACCGGTGTGAGCGACAGGGGCGTCGGCGGGCCTGTTGCCCGACCCCGGTGTGCGCGACGGAGAGTCGCCCCGAAACCCCCTGGCGCGCCCGTCACGCGCCGACGCACACTCTCCGGATGATCGCCCTGCACCCCGTCCTGGAGGTCCAACCCGCCGACGGCTTCGACCTGTGGCGGACCCCGCCCTCGCCCCGTCCGTATCCCGGTACGCGCTCGCCGTGAGCGCGGACTCGTACCACCGGTGGATCGCCCGGGAGCGGCTGGCGACCTGGGGCGAGGACGTCACCGGTCTCGTCGCCGCGGAGGAGGAGCGCCGCGCGGCCCCTGGGCCGGGCACGCGACCTGGCGGACGACCCGTTCGCGGAGGGGCAGGGGGAGGCGATCCAGTGGCTGGCGGAGCGGTCCGAGGACACTGCGGCCCCGGAACGGTTCGGCCGTCGGCGTAGGGGCCGGACCGCGCTCACGGCTCCGCCCGGACCGGCGCCCGAGCGCCCGTGGCCGCCCCGGGGAGCGGGCCGCCTCTCCGCGCGCATTCGCAGGGGAGAAACGAAGACCGCACCCGGGCCGTCGGGGGACGCCGTGTTCGGCGACCCGCGGACCGGGTGCGGACAGGCCGGGCGGTACGACCCGCGAGGACGAGGGTCGGAACGCCCGGAGGGAGATCAGGCCTTCTTCGTCTCCCAGAAGATCCGGTCGATCTCGGCGATGAGCTCCAGCGCCGCCTCGCCCGTCTTCGGGTCCGTCGACGCCTTGGCGGCCGAGAGGGCCTTCAGGGTGTCGTTGACCAGCTGGTTGAGCTGCGGGTACTTCTCGAAGTGCGGGGCCTTGAAGTAGTCGCTCCAGAGCACCGAGACGTGGTGCTTGGCGAGCTCCGCGCGCTGCTCCTTGATGACCGTGGCGCGGGCCCGGAAGTGCGGGTCCTCGTTGGCCTGGTACTTCTCCTGGACAGCCTTGACGGACTCGGCCTCGATACGGGCCTGGGCCGGGTCGTACACGCCGCACGGGAGGTCGCAGTGGGCGCTGACCTTCACCTTGGGGGCAAACAGGCGGGAGAGCATTGAGCCGTCCTTCCTCGTGATCGTCTTCTCAGGTGGGACATTACTCGGTGAGAAGGGCGTTTTCGCGGGCGCCCCCTGGGGCTTAGGTCAAAAGTCCAGGGTCGGCATGCGACTCGTGTACGAGTGGACGAGCGGGTCACAGGGCCCGCGCGCGGGCGGATCGGGAGGTGCCGGATGAGCGGGTCGGGGCGGGAACGGGCGGGGGAGGCCGGTCCTCCGTTCGGGATCGCCGAGGTGACGGGCGTGTCGATGGTGCCCACGCTGCTGCACGGCGACCGGCTGCTCGTGCACTACGGCGGCCGGCTGCGGCCCGGGAACGTGGCCGTGCTGCGCCATCCGCTCCAGCAGGACCTGCTCGTCGTGAAGCGTCTGATCGAGCGACGCGACGGCGGCTGGTGGGTGCTCGGCGACAACCGGGACGCCGAGGGGGACAGCCGGGTCTTCGGGGCCGTACCGCCCGAACTCGTGCTCGGGCGCGTACGGGCGCGGTACCGGCCGGTGACGCCGGGGCGTCAGCGGTCGGCCGGGGTGGTGCTCTCCTGGCTGTTCTCGTGCGTCAGGCCCGTGCGCTCCGCCTCCAGGCGCTTGCGGGCCCGGTAGGCGGCCACGTTCGCGCGGGTCGCGCAGCGGTCCGAGCAGTAGCGCCGGGAGCGGTTGGTGGAGGTGTCCAGGTAGGCGTTGCGGCACGGCGGCGCCTGGCACAGGCCCAGCCGGTCCGCGCCGAACTCGGTCAGGTGGAAGGCCAGCCCCATCGCGCAGATGGCCGCGTACCCCGTCGTCGCGTTCGAGGAGTGGTCCGCGAGGTGCATGTGCCAGCGGGGCCGCCCCGCCTCGTCGAGGAAGTCGTGGCCCGAGATCTGGGGGCTGACCGGGAACTCCAGGAGCAGGGAGTTCAGGAGGTCCACGGCCCCCGTGTGGTCGCCCTCGTCGGCCGCCGTGAAGACCGCCCGCAGCCGGGTCCGGATCGCGCGGAAGCGCGGCACGTCCGCCTCGGTGACCCGCCGGGCCATCTGGGAGGCCGAGCCGAAGAGGTCCCGCACCACCTCGACGGAGGTGAGGGAGTCCTTGCCGCGGGCCGGCTCCTCGGTGTTGACCAGACGCACGGCGAAATCCGAGTAATGGGCCAGTTCCACTTGTAGTCCTTACTTCGGCGGGCTAGTGTCTCGGTCGAAGGGGGTAACGGCTGTTTCCCCTTCGAGGGTATTACGAAGTGGGGAGGGCACGGCGATGACCGGAACCGACTGGGCGGGCTGGCAGCAGAGCTGGGACCGTCAGCAGGAGTGGTACATGCCGGACCGCGAGGAGCGGTTCCGCGTGATGCTCGACATGGTCGAGGCGCTGGTGGGGCCGAAGCCCCGCGTCCTCGACCTCGCGTGCGGTACGGGAAGTATCACGGATCGGCTCCTCAAGAGGTTCCCGGAGGCGACCAGTACCGGTGTCGACCTGGATCCCGCGCTGCTCGCCATCGCCGAGGGGTACTTCGCCGGGGACGAGCGCGTCGCCTTCGTGACCGCCGACCTCAAGGACCCCGCGTGGACCGCGGACCTGCCGTACGACGCGTACGACGCCGTCCTCACCGCCACCGCCCTGCACTGGCTCCACGCCGAGCCCCTCGCCGCCCTCTACGGGCAGCTCGCCGGGCTCGTCCGGGACGGCGGCGTCTTCATGAACGCCGACCACATGATCGACGGGACCACGCCCCGCATCAACGCCGCCGAGCGCGCTCAGCGGCACGCGCGCATGGACCGCGAGAAGGCCGCCGGCGTCCTCGACTGGGCCGACTGGTGGGCCCTCGCCGCCAAGGACCCCGTCCTCGCCGGCCCCACCGCCCGCCGCTTCGAGATCTACGGCGAGCACGCCGACGGCGACATGCCCTCCCCGCGCTGGCACGCCGACACCCTCCGCGCCGCCGGCTTCGGCGAGGCCCGGGCCGTCTGGGCCTCGCCCTCCGACACCCTGCTCCTCGCCGTGAAGTAGCGGCCGGGCACGCGGGAAGGGGCGGTACGGGAGATCCCGTACCGCCCCTTCCCGTACGTCCTACAGCACCTTGGACAGGAACGCCTTCGTCCGGTCGTGCTGCGGGTTGCCCAGGACGTCGCGCGGGTTGCCCGACTCGACCACCACGCCGCCGTCCATGAAGACCAGCGAGTCGCCGACCTCGCGGGCGAAGCCCATCTCGTGCGTGACGACGACCATCGTCATGCCCGACTCGGCCAGGTCCCGCATGACGTCGAGGACGTCGCCCACCAGCTCCGGGTCGAGCGCCGAGGTGGGCTCGTCGAAGAGCATCAGCTTCGGCTCCATCGCCAGCGCGCGGGCGATGGCCACGCGCTGCTGCTGGCCGCCGGAGAGCTGCGAGGGGTAGTTCCCCATCTTGTCCCGCAGGCCGACCCGGTCGAGCAGGCGCTCGGCGCGCTCGCGCGCCACCGCCTTCGACTCGCCCTTCACCTGGATGGGCGCCTCCATGACGTTGGCCAGGGCCGTCATGTGCGGGAAGAGGTTGAAGCGCTGGAAGACCATGCCGATGTCGCGGCGCTGGAGCGCGACCTCGCTGTCCTTCAGCTCGTAGAGCTTGTCGCCCTTCTGGCGGTAGCCCACCAGGTGCCCGTCGACCGAGAGCCGGCCGGCGTCGATGCGCTCCAGGTGGTTGATGCACCGCAGGAAGGTCGACTTGCCGGAGCCGGACGGGCCGACCAGGCAGAAGACCTCGCCGTTGCGGACCTCCAGGTCGATGCCCCGGAGGATGTGGGCGGCGCCGTAGGACTTGTGGACGCCTTCTGCCTTGACCATGGGCTCGCCGGTCATCGGGACACCTCCGGGCGCTTGAACGTGCTCAGGTTCGCCTTGATCCGCTGCCAGGGGGTGGGCGGCAGGTTGCGGGTCGAACCGCGGGAGAAGCGACGCTCCAGGTAGTACTGCCCCACGCTGAACACGCTGGTCAGCGCCAGGTACCAGATGGAGGCGACGAAGAGCATCTCCATCACGGCGCCGGCCGTGCTGCCGATGTTCGACGAGGCCCGCAGGAGTTCGGTGTACTGCACGGCCGAGACCAGCGACGAGGTCTTCAGCATGTTGATGAACTCGTTGCCCGTCGGCGGCACAATCACCCGCATGGCCTGCGGCAGGACGATCCGGCCCATGGTCTTCGTCTGGGACATGCCGAGCGCGTGCGCCGCCTCGGTCTGGCCCTCGTCGACCGACTGGATGCCGGCCCGGACGATCTCCGCCATGTAGGCGCCCTCGTTCAGGCCGAGGCCGAGCAGGGCCACCATGAACGGCGTCATGACGTCCACGGTCTCGTTCTTGTAGATCGGCCCGAGGTCGATGTACTGGAAGATCAGCGACAGGTTGAACCAGACGAGCAGCTGCACGTAGACCGGCGTGCCGCGGAAGAACCAGATGTAGAGCCAGGCCACCGCGCCGGTGACCGGGTTCTTGGAGAGCCGCATCACGGCGAAGAGGATGCCGAGGACGAGGCCGAGCGCCATCGAGGCGACGCTGATGATGATGGTGTTCCACAGGCCGCTGATGATCGACGGGTCGAACACCTTGTCCCACACCGTGTCCCAGATGACGTTGCCCTGGGAGAAGGCGTAGACCAGCCAGCCGAGGAGGACCACGACCACCACGGCGCTGACCCAGCGGCCGTAGTGCCGCACGGGGACGGCCTTGATCGCCTCGTACGGGGAGGGGCCCGAGGGGCCGGACCCGGCCGGAGCGGCGGCCGGGTCCTTGTGGATCTTGTCAGTCATGACGACTGCCCTTCAGTGGTGCGACGAGGTCACTTGCCGGCGTTGACGGTGGCCGACTTGACCGCGCTGTCCTCGACGTCCCACTTCTTCAGGGCCTCGGCGTAGGTGCCGTCCTTGATGATGGCGTCGAGCGCTTCCTTGACGGCGTCGCGCAGCTGGGGCTTGTCCTTGGAGACGCCGATGCCGAAGAGGCCGACGTCGCTCTGGCTGCCGACGACCTCGAAGTCGTTGCCGCCGCCCGAGGTCTTCGCGATGTACGCGGCCACCGGGTAGTCGTTCAGGTCGGCGACCGCGCCGCCGGCCTTGACGCGGGTCTGGGCCTCGGCGTCGGTGTCGAAGGCCTGGATGGTCAGCTTCTTGTCGCCGCACTTGGTGGCCTGCGCCTTGAAGGTGTCCTCGTAGATCGTGCCGCGCTGGACGGCCACGGTCTTGCCGCAGAGGTCGTCGAGCGAGTTGATGCCCTGCGGGTTGCCCTTCTTGACCAGGAGGGAGACGCCGGAGCTGAAGTAGTCGACGAAGTCGATGCCCTTGCCGATCTTCTTCCCGTTGTCGTCCAGGCCCTCCTGGCGCTTCTTGTTGTCCGTCATCGAGGACATGATCAGGTCCTGGCGACCGCTGTAGATCGAGGTGATCAGGCCGTCGAAGGTGCCCGAGACGAACTCCAGCTTCACGCCGAGCTGCTTGCTCAGGGCCTGCGCGATGTCGGGGTCGACGCCGACGATCTTGCCGCCCTCGGTGAACTCCATCGGGGCGTACGAGGCGTCCGTGCCGACCTTGATGACGCCGGACTTCTGGATGTCGGCCGGGAGCTTCGAGAAGAGCGGGGCGTTGGAGGCGGGCTTCCCCGAGGGCGAGGTGCCCCCGGACGTGCCGCCCTCGGTCTGGTCGCCACAGGCGGTCAGCAGCATGGAGCCGGCGACCGCGATGGCGGCGACCGCGGCAAGACGGGAGGTGCGGGTCTTGGCGGTCGTACAACGCGTGGAGCGTGCGGTCATGGTCGGGTTCCTCCGGCGTATCAGGGAGATGCCAGGTGGCCACGTACGCATCTTCGAGTGTCGCGGCCTCGTGTGATTACGGCATCTTGCCATTCGGACTGCCTCAAACCGACGGCCACGGATGTCAAAATCGGGTAACGGGTGACCCCCGAATCACGACAGACCGCTCCATCAAGGCCGGACCTTCTGCGGAATACCTTCCACGACACCGAAAAATCTCCGGTTGATCTCGCCATTCGGACGACACTAAGGCCACCAATCGGGTGCCCTGGGTATCTATATGGACATCGTGTGACGTGTCATCACCCGTACGTGCCCGGATGCTCTCGGTATGAGTCGTGTCACCGAACGGTTATGGACTCGTCTGCGGTGCCGTCCGTCCGGTAAGAAGGATCCTTACACCCCTCATCCGGGGCTCAGGGCGCGTTGTGCGGCGTGCCCGAGCGGCTGCCCGACAAGGCGGCCGCGGTGCCTCCCCACCCCTCCTCAACCGGGAGCGGCCACCCTCAAATGAAACAGACTCAAGGGGTCAACCCAATGGCAGCGGAGATCGTCAACCCTCGCAACGACAGCGGTACGGAGGCTCCCGAGGAGCCCTTCGATCCTGTCTTCGCCCTCCACCGGGGCGGCAAGATGGCCGTGCAGGCCACCGTTCCCCTCCGGGACAAGGACGACCTGTCCCTCGCGTACACCCCCGGCGTCGCCAAGGTGTGCACCGCGATCGCCGAGCAGCCCGAGCTGGTCAACGACTACACCTGGAAGTCCCAGGTCGTCGCGGTCGTGACCGACGGCACCGCGGTGCTCGGCCTCGGCGACATCGGCCCGGAGGCCTCCCTCCCGGTCATGGAGGGGAAGGCCATCCTCTTCAAGCAGTTCGGCGGCGTGGACGCGGTCCCGATCGCCCTCGCCACCACCGACACCGACGAGATCATCGAGACCGTCGTCCGGCTCGCCCCCTCCTTCGGCGGCGTGAACCTGGAGGACATCTCGGCCCCGCGGTGCTTCGAGATCGAGCGCAGGCTCCAGGAGCGCCTCGACATCCCGGTCTTCCACGACGACCAGCACGGCACCGCCATCGTCACCCTCGCGGCCCTGCGCAACGCGGCGAAGCTGACCGACCGGAACCTCGGCAACCTGCGCGCGGTCATCTCCGGCGCCGGCGCGGCCGGTGTCGCCATCGCGAAGTTCCTCCTGGAGGCCGGCCTCGGCGACGTCGCCGTCGCCGACCGCAAGGGCATCGTCAGCCGCGACCGCGGCGACCTCACGGACGTCAAGCGCGAGCTCGCGGAGATCACCAACAAGGCGGGCCTGACCGGCTCCCTGGAGGACGCCCTCGCCGGCGCCGACGTCTTCATCGGCGTCTCCGGCGGCACCGTCCCCGAGGCGGCCGTCGCCTCCATGGCCCCGAACGCCTTCGTGTTCGCCATGGCCAACCCGAACCCCGAGGTCCACCCCGACGTCGCGCACAAGTACGCGGCCGTCGTGGCGACCGGCCGTTCGGACTACCCGAACCAGATCAACAACGTCCTCGCGTTCCCCGGCATCTTCGCCGGCGCGCTCCAGGTCCGGGCCTCCCGGATCACCGAGGGCATGAAGATCGCCGCGGCGAACGCGCTCGCGGACGTGGTCGGCGACCAGCTCGCCGCCGACTACGTGATCCCGTCGCCGTTCGACGAGCGGGTCGCTCCGGCCGTCACGGCCGCGGTCGCCGCCGCCGCCCGCGCCGAGGGCGTCGCCCGCCGCTGACGCGCCTCCGGTACGCCCGAAGGGCCCTGTCCTGTACGCCGGGACGGGGCCCTTCGGCGTACGGGCGCTCCGGGCGCTTGTACGGGGCCGGGTCCCGGCCTCCTGACGGGCCCGTACGCGCGGGGGGGGGGCACGGCTGTCCGGGGGGCCCGTACGGGGGGCCACGGCATCCCGGCGGCTCGTACGGGGGTGGGCCACGGCCCCCCGCGGCCGCCGGGCGACACGGGTCACACCGGGGTGTGGTTCCCCCGCCCGCCCGCGCGCCCTAGGGTCGGGGCCATGTTCGCTGCCTACGCCGCCCGAATCGACCGTGACCAGCCGCTGAACGGCCTTGAGTTGGGCGAACGCCCCGAACCCGAGGCACGGGCCGGGTGGACCACCGTCACCGTCAAGGCCGCCTCCCTCAACCACCACGACCTGTGGTCGCTGCGCGGAGTGGGCCTGCCCGAGGAGAAGCTGCCGATGATCCTCGGCTGCGACGCCGCCGGGATCGACGAGGACGGCAACGAGGTCGTCCTGCACTCCGTGATCGGCCAGACGGGTCACGGCGTCGGCCCGGACGAGCCCCGGTCCATCCTCACCGAGCGCTACCAGGGCACCTTCGCCGAGCGGGTCACCGTGCCCCGCTGGAACGTGCTGCCCAAGCCGAAGGAGCTCTCCTTCGAGGAGGCCGCCTGCCTGCCCACCGCCTGGCTGACCGCCTACCGCATGCTCTTCACCAACGCCGGCGTACGGCCCGGCGACTCGGTCCTCGTGCAGGGCGCGGGCGGCGGCGTGGCCACCGCCGCGATCGCCCTCGGCAAGGCGGCCGGCCTGCGGGTCTTCGCCACCAGCCGCGACGAGGAGAAGCGCAAGAGGGCCGTCGAGCTCGGCGCCGTCGAGGCGTACGAGGCGGGGGCGCGGCTCCCGCAGCGGGTGGACGCCGTCATCGAGACCGTCGGCGCGGCGACCTGGTCCCACTCGGTCAAGTCGCTGCGGCCGGGCGGCACGCTCGTCATCTCCGGCGCCACCAGCGGCGACCGCCCCTCGCACGCCGAGCTGACCCGGATCTTCTTCCTGGAGCTGAAGGTCGTCGGCTCCACCATGGGCTCCAAGGACGAGCTGGAGGACCTGCTGTCCTTCTGCGCGGCCACCGGCCTCCGCCCGGTCATCGACGACGTCCTGCCGCTCGACCGGGCGCGGGAGGGCTTCGAGAAGATGGCCGCGGGCGACCTCTTCGGAAAGGTCGTCCTGACGACCTCCTGACGACCACCCGAAGATCTTCCGACGACCTCTTGATGACTCGTCAGTAGTACTGATGGGATCTCCGGCACGCGCACCCCGAACACACCGTCGTGCCGGAGGTCCTCCATGCCGCGAACCACCTGGCGAACCACCCTTCTCGCGAGCGCCGTCGTCGCCGCGCTGCTCGCCCCGACAGCCGCCCGCGCCGAGACGGGGGGAGGGGCCGGGGGCGGGGCCGGACGCACGGCCGGCGACGGCATCCCCGTCCTCACCGACGAGTACGGCCGCGCCCTCACCCTGCGCGGCTGGAACGTCGAGGACAAGGCGAACCGCGGCGACGCCGCCCTCTCCGCCGTCACCGAGAAGCACTTCCGCGACATGCGGGCCAAGGGCTTCAACTTCGCCCGCCTCCTGGTCTTCTGGGACGACCTGGAGCCCCGGCCCGGCCGGTACAGCCAGGACTACCTGCGCAAGATCGAACGGATCCTGGACTGGGCGGAGAAGCACGACGTCAAGGTCCTCCTCGACGCCCACCAGGACGTCTTCGGGCCCGCGTTCGGCCACCGGGGCATCCCCGAGTGGGCGACCAGGACCGACGGGCTGCCCTTCACCCCGCGCCCCGACGACTGGTTCTCCGAGTACTTCGAGCCCGCCGTCCAGCGGGCCTTCACCCATCTGTACGAGGACGAGGACCTGCGGCGCGCCCAGGCCCGCATGTGGCGGGTGCTCGCCGACCGCTTCGACGACCACCCGGCCGTCCTCGGCTACGACCTGATCAACGAGCCGATGGGAGAGGTCCGGGAGGGCGAGGACCTGGCGACGGCGGCCCGGCGCATCGAACGGGACCAGCTCACCCCGCTCTACAACCGGCTCGCCGACGCCGTCCGCTCGGTCGACCGGGACGCCTGGATCTTCGTGGAGCCGACTCCCATCGTCGGCGAGGGCGTGCCCACCGGGCTCGGCCGGATCCACGACCCGAAGGTCGTCTACGCCCCGCACTTCTACAACACCGGCATGGAGGCGGGCGCCGACTACGACCCCGCCGCCGGCTGGATCGAGAGCTACGAGCGGGCCGTCACCCTCTACCCCGAGCAGTACAAGGTGCCGGTGGTCGTGGGGGAGTGGGGGCCGCTCAACAACTCCCTGCCGCGGATGAACCGCTTCTACCGCGACGCGATGTCCTCCCTCGGCCGCTACGGCTCCGGCTGGGCGGGCTACGTGTGGTGCTACGGCGGCGGCTACTGCGCGGTCGACGGTGCGGGCGCCTTCCGCACCAACAAGGAGCTGACCGCCGAGCCGTACGCGGAGGCGGTCGCGGGCCGGGTCCGCTCCGCCGCCTACGACTCCGGGACCGGGGTCTACCGCCTCGCGTACGACGCCGCCGGGCGCCGGGGCCCCCGGGTCACCGAGCTCTCCCTGCCGCCCGGCGACTGGCGGGTGACGGCCCGGGGCGCGGCCCTCGTGCTCCGCAAGGACCGGGGCAGGGCCTGGGTCCTCGGGGCCCCGGACGCCCGGGTGACGGTCACGGTCACCCGCCGCTGACGCCCCCGGCCCCCGCCGTCCCTCCGCTCACGCCTCCCGCCCGCGCCCTCCGCTCACGTCTCCCGCCTACGTCCTCCGCTCAGGCCTTCCGCTCGGGATGCAGCAGGTCCGTGACGCGGTGGGCCGCCGTCGAGAGGTGGCGGCGGGTCTCGGCCAGCTGCTCCGGGGTCACCCCGTGGTCGCGGGCCGCGTCCCGGATCTCGTCGCGGAAGCGGTCGAGGAGCCGGTCGAGGTCGCGGGCCGGGTCGCCCGAACCCTCCACGTCCCGGGCCCACTCCGGCGCCTCGTCGGCCGGGGCCGCCGCGAACGGCGGCTCCCGGTCGGCGGCGCCGGCGGCCTTCGGATGGGTCGTGCCCGTCACCAGGTCCCCGAGCTGGGCCGTGATGCCCGAGATCCCCTCCCAGACCCCCTTGGGCCAGTCACCGCGCGAGAAGCGGTCCTGGACCTCCTCCTGGACCTGCTGGGCGATCCGCTGGAACTCCTTCGCCTGGCGGCGCGCCGAACGGGCCTCCGCGCGGGCCTCGCGGGCCTGCTGCTTCCACTCCTGCCCGACCCGGCGCAGCTCCTCCTTGGCGTCGGCGAACGAGGAGGGCTCCGCCGTCCGGGTCCGGCCCGCCGCCGCGCGCATCTCGCTGCGGACCCGGCCGGCCGCGCCGCGCACGTCGTCGCGTATCTCCGCCGCCAGCTCCGACACCGACTCGCGGATCTCCCGCTCCAGGTCGTCCAGTTCGGTGCCGCGCCCGGCCAGTTCGGCGCGGCCCGCCTCGGTGATCGAGTAGACCTTCCGGCCCCCCTCGCTGGCGTGGGTGACGAGCCCCTCGGCCTCCAGCTTGGCCAGGCGCGGGTAGACCGTGCCGGCCGAGGGGGCGTAGAGGCCCTGGAAGCGCTCCTCCAGGAGCCTGATCACCTCGTAGCCGTGGCGCGGGGCCTCGTCGAGCAGCTTGAGCAGATAGAGGCGCAGACGGCCGTGGGCGAAGACGGGCGGCATGTCAGAGCACCTTTCCGGTCGCGGAGGGGGCGGAGGAGGGGCCGGCGCCGGTGTCCTCGTCCGCCTCGGGGCGGCGGAGCAGGGCGATGGAGCCGGAGACGGTGGTGGCCTTGAGGGTGCCCCGGCCCGCGCCGAGGGTGCCGCTGACGGTCTTGGCGCCCCACTGGCCCCCCACCCGGAGGTCCTCGAAGGCGTTCGACACGGAGCCGCTGGTGGTGCTGGCCTCGACCCGGGCGTCGGCCGGGTGCGGCAGCCGGATGGCGACCTCGCCGGAGACGCTGGTGAGCCGGATGTCGGCGGGCGGGCCGTCGAGCCCGGCCGGGTCGAGGTCGACGACCATGTCGCCGCTGACCGTCTCGGCCCGCACGGAGCCGCCGGCGCCCTCGATCACCGTCACGTCCCCGGTCATGGAGTTGGCCCGCAGGGCGCCCGTGACCGACTGGGCCTCCAGGCTCCCCGAGACGCTCTCGGCGCGGACCGGGCCGGAGAGGCCCAGGAGGGTGGTGTCGCCGCTGACGCCGCGCACCTCCGTACGCCCCCGGACGCCGGAGACGACGACCTCGGCGCCGACCACGCCCACCTCGACGTCGGCGCCCGCGGGGACGGCGACGGAGACGACGGCCCGGCGCCGGTACTCCTGGCGGTCGAACAGCTTGAGGACGTGCTTCCACTGGAGGTCCTCGTAGCCCACGGTCAGGGTGGAGCCGTCCTGCGACACGAGCAGGGGCGGGCCCTCGACCTCGGACACCTCCACGCGGGCGGAGTCCTCGTCCGTCCCCACCACGTTCACCGTGCCGTTGACGACGCGGATCCGCAGGCGCGTCACGGGGTCGGCCGGCGCCAGTTTCGTCGGCTCGGTGACGGACCACTCTGTCATGGTGCTGACCTCCCGCATCGGCAACGCAACATATCGCGTCTCTCGATGAACACGATATATCGCGGTCGAGTGAAGTCAACCCCGACTCTTCCCTGAGACGCGAGGTGCAATCACTGCTTTAGCGGGACAAATTGACCTAGCGTAGGGGCATGAACGCGACATCCGGACCGAAGCCCGTCGGGGCGCTGCTGCTCTGCCGCGCCGATCCCCCGGCGGTCCGGCCGCCGGCCCGGCTGCTCGGGGAACACCTGCTCCTCGCCCCCGCCGGCCCCGGCTGGAGCGTCCTCGTACCGGAGGGGAAGCCCTGGCTGCACGGCGGGGAGCCCGTCGAACGGGTCGTCACCGGCTGGGCCACCGCCCTCGCCGTCCCGGCCGCCACCTGGCCCGTCGTCGCGCTGTGGTGGGACCGCGACCGGGCCGGACTCACCCTGGCCGCCGGCTTCCGCCGCACGGTCGGCTACACCTGGCTCGCGGACGGCACCCCCGTCGGCGAGGACGAGGCCATGCGCACCTTCGCCGCCCGGCTCGCCCTCGACCCCGTCCTCGACGTGCAGGCCCTCGAACCGCTCACCGCCCCCGACCCGGAGGCCGACGCCCACAGCCGGCTCGTCGGGATCGCCGCGGTCCTCGCCCGCGCCGGCCTCGCGCTGCCCACCGGCCTCGTCCCCGGCGACCACGCCGACCGGCTCCGCTCCGTCGCCCTCGCGCAGGGCGCCGAACCGCTCGAACGGTCCGGTCGGCGCGACGCGGTGCGCGCCGAACTGGACGTGGTGGAACAAGGCCCCCTCGGCCCGTACCTGCGCGGCCCACGGGCGCGCGTGCTGGGCGGGGCGCAGCTCTTGGCGGGGGTCCCGCTGCTGCTCTGGGGCGCCGGACGGCGCAGCGGCGGCTGGGCGACGGCCGGCGCCCTGCTCGTCGCGCACGGCGCCCTCGGACTCGCCTACGACCGGCTCAGGGAGCACTGACCGTACGGCGTCCGGGGGCGCGGCAGCCCCCTACTCGTCGTCCTCGTCCTCGTCGTCCAGACGGGCCAGCCAGGTCGCGAGGCGCTCGACCGGCACCTCGAAGTCGGGGTTGAGGTCGACGAACGTCCGCAGCTGCTCGGCGAGCCACTCGAAGGTGACCTCCTCCTCGCCGCGCCGCTTCTCCAGTTCCTCGATGCCACGGTCGGTGAAGTACATGCGATCAGGATAGGCCGTGTCCCGCACGCCCCCGCCGCCCGCCCGGGTCCGGGAACGCCGGAGGCCCGGCACCCCGTGGGGGATGCCGGGCCTCCGCCCGTCACGCGCGAGCGGTACGGATCAGGCGTCGAAGACCTCGTCGACGAGCTGCTGCTGCTCCGCCTGGTGGCGCTTGGCCGAGCCGACCGCCGGGGAGGAGGAGTGCGGACGCGAGATCCGGCGCAGGCGCTCGCCCGCCGGGATGTCCGCGCCGACCGCCAGGTCGAGGTGGTCGATCAGGTTGAGCGCGATGAACGGCCAGGCACCCTGGTTCGCCGGCTCCTCCTGCGCCCAGATGTACTTCGCGGCGTTCGGGTACTTGGCGATCTCGGCCTGGAGCTCGGCACCCGGCAGCGGGTACAGGCGCTCCACGCGGATGATCGCGGTCTCCGTGTCACCGCGCTTCTGGCGCTCGGCCTCCAGGTCGTAGTAGACCTTGCCGGCGCAGAAGACGACCTTGCGGACGTCGGCCGGGTTCGCCGTCGTGTCGCCGATCACCGGGCGGAAGCCGCCGGTGGTGAACTCCTCCACCGTGGACGCCGCGGCCTTCAGGCGCAGCATCGACTTCGGGGTGAAGACGATGAGCGGCTTGTGGTGCGGGTTGTGCACCTGCCAGCGCAGGAGGTGGAAGTAGTTCGACGGCAGCGTCGGCATGGCGACCGTCATGTTGTCCTGGGCGCACATCTGGAGGAAGCGCTCCGGGCGCGCGGACGAGTGGTCCGGGCCCTGGCCCTCGTAGCCGTGCGGCAGGAGCAGCGTGACGCCTGAGGTCTGGCCCCACTTCTGCTCGGCGGAGGAGATGAACTCGTCGACGACGGTCTGCGCGCCGTTGACGAAGTCGCCGAACTGGGCCTCCCAGACGACCAGGGCGTCCGGGCGGGCCAGCGAGTAGCCGTACTCGAAGCCCATCGCCGCGTACTCGCTGAGCAGCGAGTCGTAGACGTTGTAGTGGGCCTGGTCCTCGGCCAGGTAGAGCAGCGGGGTGTAGTCCTCGCCGGTCTCCTGGTCCACCAGGACCGCGTGGCGCTGGCCGAAGGTGCCGCGGCGGGAGTCCTGGCCGGAGAGCCGGACCGGGGTGCCCTCCATCAGCAGGGAGCCGATGGCGAGCGTCTCGCCGAAGCCCCAGTCGATGGTGCCGTCGTCGAGGGACGCGGCGCGGCGCTGCATCTGCGGGAGCAGACGCGGGTGGACCGTGATCCGCTCCGGCACGTTGACCTGCGACTCGGCGATCCGCTTCACGACCTCCTGGGAGACCGCGGTGGTGACGGAGACCGGGAACTCGGCCTGGGCGTCCGGGACGTGCACCGAGGACGAGGCGGTGGTGGTGGCCTCGCGGACCTCCGCGAACACCTTCTCCAGCTGGCCCTGGAAGTCCTGGAGCGACTGCTCCGCCTCCTCCAGGGTGATGTCGCCGCGACCGATGAGCGACTCGGTGTACAGCTTGCGCACCGAACGCTTCTTGTCGATCAGGTTGTACATCTGCGGGTTGGTGAACGAGGGGTTGTCGCCCTCGTTGTGACCGCGGCGGCGGTAGCAGATGAGGTCGATCACGACGTCCTTGTTGAACGTCTGGCGGAACTCGAAGGCGAGCCGCGCGACGCGGACCACGGCCTCCGGGTCGTCGCCGTTCACGTGGAAGATCGGCGCCTCGATCATGCGGGCCACGTCGGTCGCGTACATCGAGGAACGCGAGGACTCCGGGGCGGCGGTGAAGCCGACCTGGTTGTTGATGACGATGTGGACCGTGCCGCCGGTGCGGTAGCCCCGCAGCTGCGACATGTTCAGCGTCTCGGCGACGACGCCCTGGCCGGCGAAGGCCGCGTCGCCGTGGAGGGCGACGGGCAGGACGGTGAAGTCCGTGCCGCCCTTGTTGATGACGTCCTGCTTGGCGCGGACGACGCCCTCCAGGACCGGGTCGACCGCCTCCAGGTGCGAGGGGTTGGCGGTGAGCGAGACCTTGATCTGCTCGCCGTCCAGGCCCGTGAAGGTGCCCTCGGCGCCCAGGTGGTACTTGACGTCGCCGGAGCCGTGCATCGACTTCGGGTCGAGGTTGCCCTCGAACTCGCGGAAGATCTGCGCGTACGACTTGCCCACGATGTTCGCCAGGACGTTCAGCCGGCCGCGGTGGGCCATGCCGATGACGACCTCGTCGAGGCGCGACTCGGCGGCCGAGTCGATGACCGCGTCGAGCAGCGGGATGACGGACTCGCCGCCCTCCAGGGAGAAGCGCTTCTGGCCGACGTACTTCGTCTGCAGGAAGGTCTCGAAGGCCTCGGCGGCGTTCAGGCGGCGCAGGATCCGCAGCTGCTCCTCGCGCTCCACGCGGGAGTGCGGGCGCTCGACGCGGTCCTGGATCCACTTGCGCTGCTTCGGGTCCTGGATGTGCATGAACTCGACGCCGGTGGTGCGGCAGTACGAGTCGCGCAGCACGCCGAGGATGTCGCGGAGCTTCATCATCGACTTGCCGGCGAAGCCGCCGACCGCGAACTCGCGCTCCAGGTCCCACAGGGTGAGGCCGTGCTCGGTGATGTCCAGGTCGGGGTGCTTGCGCTGCTTGTACTCCAGCGGGTCGGTGTCGGCCATGACGTGGCCGCGGACCCGGTAGGAGTGGATCAGCTCGAAGACCCGCGCGGCCTTGGTGACGTCGTCGTCGTGCGAGGCGTCGATGTCCCGGAGCCAGCGGACCGGCTCGTACGGGATGCGCAGGGCCTTGAAGATCTCGTCGTAGAAGCCGTCCTCGCCGAGGAGCAGGTTCGAGACGATCCGCAGGAACTCGCCGGAGGCGGCGCCCTGGATGACCCGGTGGTCGTACGTCGAGGTCAGGGTCATGACCTTCGAGATGCCCAGCTTGTTCAGGGTGTCCTGGGAGGTGCCCTGGAACTCGGCCGGGTAGTCCATCGAGCCGACGCCCATGATGACCGACTGACCGGGCATCAGACGCGGCACGGAGTGGACCGTGCCGAGGCCGCCGGGGTTGGTCAGGGAGACGGTGACGCCGGAGAAGTCCTCCATCGTCAGCTTGCCCACGCGGGCGCGCTTGACGATGTCCTCGTACGCCTGCCAGAACTCGAAGAAGTTGAGCGTCTCGGCCTTCTTGATGCCCGCGACGACGAGCTGGCGGTCGCCGTTGGGCTTCACCAGGTCGATCGCGAGGCCGAAGTTCACGTGCTCCGGCTTGACCAGGGTCGGCTTGCCGTCCTTCTCCGCGAAGGAGTGGTTCATGGACGGCATGGCCTTGATGGCCTGCACCATGGCGTAGCCGATGAGGTGGGTGAAGGAGATCTTCCCGCCCCGGGCGCGCTTCAGGTGGTTGTTGATCACGATCCGGTTGTCGAAGAGCAGCTTCACCGGGACGGCGCGGACGGACGTGGCCGTCGGCACCTCCAGGGAGGCGTTCATGTTCTTCGCGACCGCGGCGGCGGGACCGCGCAGCGTGATCAGCTCGGGACCGGCCGGGGCCTCGGCGGCCGGAGCGGCCTTGGCGGCGGGCTTCGCGGCGGCGGGCGCGGCCTGGGCGGCGGCCGGCTTGGCGGCCGCGGGGGCCGCCTTCACCGCGGCCGGGGCGGCGGGAGCCGCGGCCGGCTTCTGCGCGGCGGGGGCCGGAGCCGGAGCAGGGGCGGGCACGGAGGCCGGAGCGGCAGGCGCGGCCTGTGCGGGGCCCGTCTGCGTCACGGCCGGAGCGCTCGGCGTGCTCTGGGCGGGCGCCGGGGCGGCCGGGGTCTCCGACGCTCCGGGCTTGTAGTCGGCGAAGAAGTCCCACCAGGCACGATCGACCGAATTCGGGTCCTGGAGGTACTGCTGGTAGATCTCGTCGACGAGCCACTCATTGGCACCGAAGGCGGTCGCAGGGTTCTGGCCCTGCCCGTCTTGGTCGGTCGGGGAGCTCGGGGTACTGGGGGACTGAGACGACACGGCGGCAACCGCCCTCTTCCGCTTCACAAGGTGATGGACAGCGGAAATAAAGGCTACGCCTGTCCGGCCGGGAGGTGCAGGCCGGGCACTCCAACGTCGCGCAAGTCACACTTGACGGGGTGTTTCGGAGCCGTGAATGGCGGGAAACAAGCGTGGTTCCGCTGGTGTGAGGGTACGGAAAAGCATCGGCACGGCCCCCTTCGGCCGCACCCCTGATCGCACCCCGTTCACGTGCGCGGAGGTCTCGCCCCCGTATACGCAGAACGTGTTCTTCCGGTTCGAACCCTACGTCAATCCGTCGGTGGACGACTGCCCGGAAGAGTGACTCTGATGCGGCACCCGCGTGATGATTCGGCCACACCGATCTCGCCGCCGTGCAGATCGACCGCCCAGCGGGCGATCGCGAGCCCCAGACCCGTCCCGCCGTCGCTGGCCGGACCCTGCCGGCGCGAGGCCGAACCCCGGTTGAACCGCTGGAAGACCTTGTGCCGCTCCGACTCCGGGATGCCGGGACCCTCGTCCTCGACCTCCAGCTCCAGGGAGTCCGGATACCGGCCGCGGCGGGCCCGCACGGTGACCCGGCCGTGCGGCGGGGAGTGCTTCACCGCGTTGTCGATCAGGTTCGCCATCACCTGGTGCAGCCGCTCCGCGTCCGCGTGGGCGACCAGTTCGGGCGGCGACACGTCCAGGTGCAGGTGCACGTCCGTGCGGTTGTGCAGGCCCGAGGTGGACGACAGGCCGCGCTGGGACGCGGCGAGGTTCGCCTCCCGCAGGACCCCGGACAGATAGGGCCACACCTCGAAGCGGCGTCCCCGCAGGGCGACGACACCGTTGTCAAGGCGTGACAGGTCGAGGAGCGTCTCCACGAGCCGGCCCAGCCGCTCGGTCTGCTTGAGCGCCGACCGCATCGTCTCGGGATCGGCCTCGGAGACCCCGTCCACGACGTTCTCCAGGACGGCCCGCAGCGCGGCGATCGGGGTCCGCAGCTCGTGCGAGACGTTGGCCACCAGCTCCTTGCGGTGCCGGTCCACGGCCTCCAGGTCGTCCGCCATGCGGTTGATCGTCGACGCGAGGTCGCCCAGCTCGTCCCGCCGGTCCGCGCCCCGCACCCGGCGGCTGAAGTCGCCGCGCGAGATCGTCCCGGCCACCGTGGTCATCTCGTCCAGCGGGGCCGTCAGGGACTGGGCCACGAACTGGGTGATGAGCAGGGTCGCGATCATCGCGAAGATCGTGATGTACCGGAACTCGGTGGAGGTACGGATCGCCACCAGGGCGAGGCAGGAGGTCAGCAGGACCGCCCCGACGACGAGCGCGCCGAGCTTGGTCTTGATGGAGATCACGATCCGGCGGCGCCGCCGCCCGCCACGGGGGCCGCCGGGCCCGCCGGACTCACCGGCCCCGGGATCCCCGAGCCCGCCCGGCTCCCCGAGCCCGCCCGGCTCCTCGGTCCCCTTCGGCTCCTCCGGCCCTCCGGGCCTCCGGGGGCTCATGGCGCCGGGGTCTCCAGCGCGTAGCCGACGCCGTGGACCGTGCGGATCCGCTCGGCCCCGATCTTCCGGCGCAGCGCCTTGATGTGGCTGTCCACGGTCCGGGTGCCCGAGGCGTCCGCCCAGTCCCACACCTCGGCGAGGAGCTGCTCGCGGGAGAGGACCGCGCGGGGCGTGCTCGCCAGGCAGACGAGGAGGTCGAACTCGGTCGGGGTCAGGTGCACGTCCTCCGTCCGGACACGGACCCGCCGCTGCGCGTGGTCGATCTCCAGCTCGCCCAGGCGCAGGATGCCGCTGCGCGGGGTGACCGCCGCGAGCGCGGCCCGCTCGACCCGGCGGAGCAGCACGTGCACCCGGGCGGCCAGCTCGCGCATCGAGAACGGCTTCGTCATGTAGTCGTCCGCGCCGACGCCGAGGCCGACCAGCATGTCGGTCTCGTCGTCGCGGGCGGTCAGCATGAGGACCGGGACGGGCCGCTGGGCCTGGACCCTGCGGCACACCTCCAGGCCGTCGAAACCGGGCAGCATGATGTCCAGGACCATCAGGTCGGGCTGCCAGGCCTCGGCGGCGTCGACGGCGGCGGGGCCGTCGGTCGCGGTCTGCACGAGGAAGCCCTCGGCGCGCAGCCGGGCGGAGATCGCCTCGACGATCGTGGTGTCGTCCTCGACCACCAGGACGCGCCGCTGGGCCCCCGGAGTGGCCGCCGCACCGTGGTGAGTGGTGTGTGTCTGCTCCATTGCCCCGCCTCGCGTCGCCGATGTCGGTGCAGCAGCCTAGAGGTACCGGCGGTGTCCCGGCTATCCAGGAGTCAGCCGGGACGCACGGCGAGGTGGACCGCGTCCGGGACGCCCCGGGCAACGGGGATCTCTTCCGTCCGTACCCCGCTGAATCCGGCATTCCGCAAGGTTGCTTCGAAATCCCCGGAGGGCCGCGCGGACCACACGGCGAGGATCCCGCCGGGGTTCAGCCGGTCCGCGCAGGCCGCCAACCCCTGGGCGGAGTAAAGGGATTCGTTGTCCTCGGTGACGGTCCAGTCGGGGCCGTTGTCGATGTCGAGGCAGAGGGCGTCGTAGGTGTCGGCGGAGGTGCGGACGTGCTCCACCAGGTCCGTGTGCAGGATCACGGTCCGGGGATCGGCGAGCGCGGCCCCGGAGATCGCGGCGAGCGGGCCCCGCCGGTGCCAGTCGATGATCGCCTCCTCGCGCTCGGCGACCACGATCCGGCCCCAGCGGGGGTCGGCGGCGGCGTGGGCGAGGGAGAAGCCGACGCCGAGGCCGCCGACGAGGACGGAGGCGCCGGCCCGGCGCTCCTCGGGGAGCGAGGCGAGGGCCGCGTCGACCAGGAGCCGCTCGGAGCGCCCGTCGGAGGTGTCCATCAGGAAGGTGCCGTTGGCGATGATCTCGTAGTGCTCGTCGCGGCGCCGCAGGACGACCTCTCCGTGGGGTCCTTCGCGCCGTTCGAGGGTCACGGTTCCCGACATCGTCACTCCGCTCTCGTCGTCCCGCCGGATGGTTCCCGTCATCCTGGCCGCGCGGTGGTGACGATCACAAACGTGTTACGGGACCGGCCGCTCGTGGCCCGCCCCCTCTCCCGGGAGGCCCTCCTCCCACCCTCCGACCAGCTTCGGCTCGGCCCCGCCCCGACCCCGGGAGGTCTCGGGCCGGACGCCCGGAGCGCACCGCCCACGGGTCCGTCCGGCGTCCCGCCCCTTGAGCGCCCGCCGCCGCGGGCAGCGGGCCGAGGACGACGGCCGGAAGCCGGTCGGAGGGGCGCCCCGGCCTCAGGGGCTCGTCGGCGGCCCGCCCTCCGGGAGGGCGTCGAAGACGCGCTGGAGCGCGGGCGGCCGGTCGCCGTCGCCCGCGACGACCACGCGGTGGCGGTAGGCCACCTCGTACTGGAAGCCGTCGGCGATCGGCCGTCCGGTCGGCCGCGCCGGGACGAGGGCGAACGCGGGGTCCTCCAGGGCCGCGCGCAGTTCGGCGGCCTCGGCGGGGGTCTGCCGGCCGGTCCGGGGCGGCTTGTCGCCGGAGCGGATCGTCCATCCCCCGTCCCGGTGGACGACGAGCCGGTTCCGGACCCCGGCGAAGCCGCCGGTGACGGTCACCCGGACGAGGACCTGACCCGGCCGGGGGTCGTCCCGCGGGGCGCTCGGCCCGGTCGTGGCGCCGGGAGTGCTCGGCCCGGGCGCGGTTCCGGACGTACTCGGTCCGGGCGCCGGGCCGGACGCGCTCGGTCCGGGGGTGCCCGGCCCGGACGCGCTCCCCGGTGCGCCGGGCGCCGGGGGAGCCCCGGTGTCCACGCCGCAGCCGGTCGCGCCGCCCGCCAGGACCGCCGCGAGCAGCACGGCCCCGCATCGCCTTCCCCGTCCGCCTCGCCTCGTGGGACTCATGGGAGGAGCATGCCCGGCGGGGCGCCTCCCCGCAGCCGGACGACCGGATTCCGCCGCCGTCCGGAGGGTCCCGGGCTCAGTCCTCCCCCCGTACGATCCCGGTCAGCGGCCCCCGGTACTCCCAGCCCAGCGCGGCGTAGAGCTGTCGGCCGTCCGTGGTGGCGGAGAGCACTCCGGTCGCGGCGCCCGCCTGCGCGGCGGCGGCCTCCAGGGTGAGCATGACGTTCGCGCCGAGGCCCCGGCGCCGGTGCGCCGCGTCCGTCTCGATCTGGTCGGCCACGGCGGTGGCGCCGGTCGGGGCGATCTGCCCCCGGGCGGCGAGGGTGCCGTCCGGGGCGAGGATCCGGACCCGGACGACGCCGTCCCGGACCTCGACGGTCCGGGCGTACCCCTCGGGCGGCGCGGGGCGGACGCCGGGGTCCAGCGGCTTGACCATCATGAAGCCGGGGTCGTCGGGGATCGTCCACCCCTCGGTGATCCACGGCGCCACATCCCCGGCGTCCGCCATCACCTTGAGCCAGCTGTACGGCTCGGTGAGCCGCTCGCAGAGCGCGCCGACGGTGGCCGCGTCGGGGGCGGGCAGCACGTGCCGCAGGACGTGCCGGGGGAGCCCGACGTCGATCCGGTACCCCCACGGCTGGTCGACGGCGGCCGGGGTGCCCCGGGAGACGGTCCAGCCCTCCACCCAGGCCGATGTAATGGCTCGCATATCCATGGAGGGATTACATCGGCTGTTCGGTGAGGCGCGCGAGAGTGATCGCTCAGAGCGAACGGACGTCCGGGAACATTCACGGGCTCACATGCATTGAGTCCGTACAGCTCAACTTGACTGCCGAAGGGGAGATCATGGCTTCTGAGTCCATGGCGTCCGCGCCGCTCACTCTGCCTGTGCTGCCGCTCGACGACGAGGTCGTGCTGCCCGGAATGGTGGTGCCGCTGGACCTGTCCGACAACGAGGTACGGGCCGCCGTCGAGGCCGCCCAGGCCGCCGCACGGCCGGGAGGAGGAAAGCCGCGGGTGCTGCTCGTGCCCCGCGTCGACGGCACCTACGCCGGAACCGGCGTCCTCGGGACCGTCGAGCAGGTGGGACGCCTGTCCGACGGCGACCCGGGCGCGCTCGTGCGCGGCCGCGACCGCGTCCGCATCGGTGCCGGCACGACCGGCCCCGGCGCCGCCCTGTGGGTCGAGGGCACCGCCGTCGAGGAGACCCTGCCCGACCCGCTGCCCGGCTCCGTGACCGAGCTGGTCAAGGAGTACAAGGCGCTGGCCACCACCTGGCTCAAGAAGCGCGGTGCCTGGCAGGTCGTCGACCGCGTCCAGCAGATCGACGGCGTCGGCGCCCTCGCCGACAACTCCGGCTACTCGCCCTTCCTGACCGTCACCCAGCGGATCGAACTCCTGGAGACCGCCGACCCGGTCGCCCGGCTGCGCCTCGCCACCGCCCAGCTCCGCGAGCACCTCGCCGAGCAGGACGTCGCCGAGACCATCGCCAAGGACGTCCAGGAGGGCGTCGACAAGCAGCAGCGCGAGTTCCTGCTCCGCCGCCAGCTCGAAGCCGTCCGCAAGGAGCTCCGCGACCTCAACGGCGAGGCCGAGGGCGACGAGTCCGACGACTACCGCGCCCGCGTGGAGGCCGCCGACCTGCCCGAGAAGGTGCGGGAGGCCGCCCTCAAGGAGGTCGAGAAGCTGGAGCGGTCCAGCGACCAGTCCCCCGAGGGCTCCTGGATCCGCACCTGGCTCGACACGATCCTCGAACTGCCCTGGAACGAGCGGACCGAGGACCGGTACGACATCCGGGGCGCCCGCGCGGTGCTCGACGCCGAGCACGCGGGCCTGGACGACGTGAAGGAGCGGATCACCGAGTACCTGGCGGTGCGCAAGCGGCGCGCCGACCGCGGTCTCGGCGTGGTCGGCGGGCGCCGGGGCGGCGCCGTCCTCGCCCTCGTCGGCCCGCCCGGCGTCGGCAAGACCTCCCTCGGCGAGTCCGTCGCCCACGCGATGGGCCGCGAGTTCGTCCGGGTCGCCCTCGGCGGCGTCCGGGACGAGGCGGAGATCCGCGGCCACCGGCGCACGTACGTGGGCGCCCTGCCGGGCCGGATCGTCCGCGCGATCAAGGAGGCCGGGTCCATGAACCCGGTGGTCCTGCTCGACGAGATCGACAAGGTCGGCTCCGACTTCCGCGGCGACCCCGCGGCGGCGCTCCTCGAAGTCCTCGACCCGGCGCAGAACCACACCTTCCGCGACCACTACCTGGAGGTCGAGCTCGACCTCTCCGACGTGGTCTTCCTGGCCACGGCGAACGTCCTGGAGTCCATCCCGGAGGCCCTCCTCGACCGCATGGAACTGGTGCGGCTCGACGGCTACACCGAGGACGAGAAGGTCGTCATCGCCCGCGACCACCTGCTGCCCCGGCAGCTGGAGCGGGCCGGTCTGGAGCCCGGCGAGGTCGTCCTGGAGGAGGCGTCGCTGCGGAAGCTGGCCGGCGAGTACACCCGCGAGGCGGGCGTCCGCACCCTGGAGCGGACGGTCTCCCGGCTGCTGCGGAAGGTCGCGGCCCAGCACGAACTGGGCGACCGCGAGCTGCCGTTCACGGTCCGCCCGGAGGACCTGCGGGAGCTGATCGGGCGCCCGCACCACGTGCCCGAGTCGGCGCAGGACCCGGCCGAGCGCCGGACGTCCGTGCCGGGCGTCGCCACCGGACTCGCGGTGACCGGCGCGGGCGGCGACGTCCTCTTCGTGGAGGCCTCCCTGGCCGACCCGGAGACCGGCGCCGCAGGCCTCACCCTCACCGGACAGCTGGGCGACGTGATGAAGGAGTCGGCGCAGATCGCGCTCTCCTTCCTCCGCTCGCACGGCGCGGAGCTGGAGCTGCCCGTCACCGGCCTCAAGGACCGGGGCGTGCACATCCACTTCCCGGCGGGCGCGGTCCCCAAGGACGGGCCGAGCGCGGGCGTCACCATGACGACCGCCCTGGCCTCCCTGCTGAGCGGCCGGCTCGTCCGCACGGACGTGGCCATGACCGGCGAGGTCTCCCTCACCGGCCGGGTGCTGCCGATCGGCGGCGTGAAGCAGAAGCTGCTCGCCGCGCACCGGGCGGGCATCACGACTGTCGTGATCCCCAAGCGGAACGAGGCCGACCTGGACGACGTCCCGGCCGAGATCCTGGAGAAGCTGGAGGTCCACCCCGTGACGGACGTCCGGCAGGTCCTGGAGATCGCCCTCGCCCCGGCGGAGGTGCCGGTGGGCGTGGCCGCGTAACCCCTCGTCAGGAGCGGGGCGTTCCCTCGGGGGCGCCCCGCTCCGGCACGTCCGGACGCGGGTCCGGGGGCGGGTCCGCGATGTCAGCCCCGGCTGTCATGATCGTACGCATGAACGAAGACGCCTTCTGGGCTCTCATCGACGAGTTGAGCGGCCGTCCCGGCACCCGGGACGAGCGGCTGGAGTGGCTGGAGGGGGAGCTGCTGCGACGTCCGGCCGAGGAGAGCGTGGCGTTCCAGGTGCGCCTGGAGAAGGCGTGCGGGGCGGCCGACACGCACGCGCTGTGGAGGGCGGCGAACCGGATCGAGGGCGGCGGCTGCACGGACGACGGCTTCCACTACTTCACGCTCTGGCTGGTGGGCCAGGGGCGGAAGGTGTACGCGTCGGTGCTCGCCGACCCGGACGCGCTGGCCGACGTGTCCGACGTACGGGCGCTCGTGGGGCGGCACCACGACGACTGGGACGACGACGAGTGGCCCGAGTGGGAGGAGCTCGACTACGTCGCCCAGGACGCGTACGACGAGCTGACCGGCCAGGAGGACGACGACGGGGAGGAGTTCCTCGAAGCGGTGGAGGCCGCGGAGGAGGACGAGGGGGAAGAGGACGAGGAGCGCGGGGCGGCCGGGCCGGAGGGGTCGGCCCTGCCCCGGCTCACCGCCCTCTTCCCGCCCGGGCCGTCCGGCTCCTAGGGCGTGTGTCGAAAGTGGCGTCGTCTGCCCGAAGGGCAGGCGGGACTTTCGACACACGCCCTGGGGCGTGCCGGGCGCCGCACGGCGAGATCCTCGGCGCACGCCCCGGGTCCCGCCCGGCCCCCGTCGGGACGGGCGGGACCACCGGTGACGCGTGGGGGGCGCGTCAGGAGGCGGACGTGTTCCGGCGGCGGCCCAGGAGCAGGCTGCCCGCCGCGAAGGCGGCGAGGGCGCCCGCGCCCGCGAGGGCCGGCATCAGGGGGGAGGAGGTTCCGGCGGCCTCGGCGGAGAGCGCCGGGGGCTGCTCGTCGCCGCCGTGGCCCGCGTGGCTCACGGTGGACAGGGCGGCGCCCGCCGCGATCTTCGCCTCGGTCGGGGCCTGCGCCTTCGCGCCGTTCGTCGCCGTGCCGGACTGCGCCGGGGCCCCGGCCTTCGCCGCCGTGCCGCCGAAGGTGACGTCCGAGCAGCTGTAGAAGGCCTCGGGGCTGTCGTTGCGCTGCCACACCTTGTAGACGATGTGACGGCCGGTGCGGGCCGGCAGGGTGCCGGTGAAGTTGTAGTAGCCGTCGGTGGCGGCGCGGGTGGTGTTGTACACCGCGACCGGGGTCGCGTCCAGGTCCGACCACTTCAGGGGCTGGGTCGGGTCGAAGCCGGCCTTGGTGATGTAGACCGTCATGGTGCCCGAGTGGGCCGCCGTCGCCCGCACCTTGAAGTCGAAGGAGCCCGCGGCGACCGCCGTCGCCGGCCAGTCGGTGCGCGCCCAGTCCAGGGCCCGGTACTTCGCGCGGTTCGCCGAGCAGAGCTTGCCGTCCGGGATGAGGGTCCGGTGCTGTCCGTCCGCGTTGGCGATGTTGACCTCGTTCCAGTCGTAGAGCGGCTGGGTGCCGGAGTCGGCGACGAGGTCCTTGCACACCTGCGACCTGGGCGTCTCGGGGCCCTCGGCGTAACAGGCGGCCACCCGGCTCACGGGGTTGAAGACGGCCCCGTGGGCACTGGCCGCCGTGGGGGTGAGACCGACGAGCGCGGCGGCGGACAGGGCCGCGGCGCCGGCGGCGGTGGCACGGCGGGCGGAAGGCAGGGAGGGCATGCGGGGGCTCTCTCTCGTGCGTGGGGGAGTACGGGACGAGCAACGCGCGCGGGGCGCAAGGAAGTTGAATTCCGGGCGACCGCCGTAGAGCCTCGCATTGGTCCATACCAATGGGCAAGGGGGTGGAGGGAAAAAGCGGGTGCGACCCCCCGGGGCGCGCCGTGCGCTCCGGGGGCCGCCGGGAGGCTCGTGGGGAGAGAGGGCGGCATTCCGCCCGTGGACCCGCCCGTGGAAGGGGGCCCGGTCGCCGCCGTCGGCCTACGCCTGCGAAATACTGGAAGAGCTGCGGAAACGGCCGCGACGGGAAGAAACTTTCAGCGGCGGAGGCCGCCGGTGTGACGGAGTCGCGTCACCGGGGAACGCGTGGGAGGCGCTGACGTGCACGGAAGCGGTACGGGAAGTGAGGGCGGGGTCGCCCGGCCGGTGCCCGACGGGACCGGAGCCGTTCCGCCGGTCCGTGGCGAGGACGAGGGCGCCCCGCCGGCTCCCGGGGGGAGCGGGGCCGTCCCGCCGGCTCCCGCCGAGGGCGGGTCCGTCCCCCCGGCCGGCGTGGACCGGGAGTTCCTCGCCCTCGAACGCGAGCTGGCGGTCTTCCTGCGCCGCGCCCGCGCCCAGTCCGGCGAGATGGCCCGCGAGGTCCACCCGGAGCTGGAGCCCGCCGCCTACGGCCTCTTCGTGCGCCTCGACGACGCCGGGTCCCAGCGGGCCACCGAACTCGCCGGGTACTTCGGCGTCGGCAAGGCGACCATGAGCCGCCAGCTCCGGGCCCTCGAAGACCTCGGGCTCGTCGCCCGCGACCCCGACCCCGCCGACGGGCGCGCCTCCCTCGTCCGCCTCACCGAGGAGGGCCGGAACCGCTTCCGCCGCGTCCGCGACGCCCGGCGCGAGCGCTACGTCCGCAAGCTCGCCGACTGGGACCGCGCGGAGGTCGCCGAGCTGGCCCGGCTCCTGAACCACTTCAACGTACGGGCGGAGGGCTGAGGCCCCGGCCTCCTCAAGAGCCCCGAGGGCCAGGGGCCCCGGGCGCCAAGGCAAGACCCGGGCACCAGGCAAGCCCAGGGCGCCACGGAAGCCCCGCCCCCAGGCCCCGGCGCCTACGGAAGCCCCGGCCCCCCGGGCCCCGGCGCCCGCAAAAGCCCCGCCCCCAGCTCCACGTGCGCCGCCGTCGCGTCGTCGTGCAGCTTCCGGCGCCGTACGCCCCCCGCTTCCGCGTCCGCGGCCTCCCGCGCCCGCACCCGGCGGAGCAGGCCGGACGCGCCCTCCGCGCGCAGGACGCCGAGGCAGTCCGCCCAGTCGCCCTCGCCGAACAGGTCCACCCAGCGGCTCGCCCCGTCCGTGAGCGCCGCCAGCGCCCGCACCTCCGCGCGCGGGGTCGTCCCGGTCACCGCGAGCTCCGCGACCGCCGGGTCGGCCGCCGCCGTGAAGAAGCCGCCCTCCCGGTTCCGCAGCCGGTCCGTCGCCGCCACGGACCGCAGCACCTCGGCCGGCACCCGGTCGAGCCGGTCGTCGAGGACCGCCCGCACCGTCCCGTCCGGCCCCTCCAGGAGGAGGACCGCGTCGGAGAGGACGAGGTGCTCGACCACCGCCCCGTTCCAACGGGCGAGGGCCACGGTTGCCTGAGGCGTCCGTGCGTGAGAAAGGTCACAGGTCGCCCGATGGGCGTCCGCGGTGCGCCGGATTGCCAGGGAGAGGATCCCGGACAAGGGGAGATCGGGCCGGGAAGCGGACAGTTCGGTCAAAGCCCCGCCGAGGCGGGCGGCGAACCACGGCACTCCGTGCACACAGCCGTCGTCACCGGCGGGTGGCGTGACACCGTCGAGGACGACCAGCGTCCCCCCGCCCTCCGCCGCGAACAGGGCGCTGGCCGCCCAGTCCTCGTTGGGGCGTTCGGGGCTGCCGGGGAGGGAGGCGACGTCGCTGCGCATGCGGCCCAGTGTGCCCGGCCCCGGGTCCGCCTCCACCGGACCCGCGAATGGCGGGAAAAGGCCTGTACCAACGCGCGGCGGCGGCGGAAGGGGCGGAACGGGCGCCGCCGCGGAGCTGCGGGCGGGCATCCTGCCAAAGCCCGCGCGGAAGATCCAACCGGGGCCCCTTCCGGGCCCCGGGACCCGGCTTGGGGAAGTTGTTCGCCAACTCGGGAGTGTTGTTCACTCGTTCGGGTGGCGGAGCGGCCGATGCCCGTCCCCTTCCCGGAAGCGCTGGAATGGTCGGAAGCCGTATCGGGGGTGGGGGCGCTCCATAGTGATCGGCCGTCACCTCTGCTTTGTGGCTGGACGAGTCAAGAATGCGAGCACCGGTGCAGATGAAGCGGCCTCGGAGCAAGAACGGCACGCGGAGCCAGGGCCCCGGTGTCCCACCGGCCCCGGCCGGCACCGCCGCGGCCCCCGCCGGAGGCACGCCCGCCCCTGCCCAGGTCCCGTCGTCCGCCCCGGCGCCGCAGCCCCCGGCACAGCCCGCCGCCCCCGCCGGCCGTGCCAAGCGCGTCCGCAACCGGCTCGTCGTCGGCGTCGCCCTCGTGGGCGTCACCGTCCTGGCCGCCGGCGCCCCCGGGATCCTCGCCACCTCCGCCGAGCTCACCGACTCCCAGCGCCTGGTCACCCTCGCCGAGCTCGACCGGCAGGCCGTCACCCTCGCGCACTCCCTGGCCGACGAGCGCGACGAGGTCGTCGCGTACATCGCCGCGGGCCGCGACGCCCAGAGCGGCGACGCCAAGAAGAAGCGCCAGGTCACCACCGTGCGCTCCACCCGCGTCGACCGGCAGATCGACGAGATCCGCCCCGCCGCCTCCACGGAGCTCCGCCGCGACCTCGCCGGCGTCCCCTCCGTCCGCCGCGCCGCCCTCACCGGCAAGGGCACGGCCCTGGAGGCCCACAAGGCGTACTCGGACGTCATCGACAAGCTCCAGGCCCTCGCCGACGAGCTGGCCGACCGGACCCCGGCCCGCGCGGCCGACGCCTCGCTCATCGGGGCCACCCGCGCCCCCGCCGCCCTCGGCCGCGCCGTCGAACAGGCCTCCGCCACCCGCGGACTGCTCCTCGGCGCGCTCTCCGTGCCGCAGCCCGAGCCCACCGGCGACTTCCGCTACGACGACACGACCGGCACCTACGTCCCCGAGGAGCCGAAGGGCGCCGCGGAGGCCGACCGGACCCGCGACCGCCTCGCCGCCGCCGCCCAGCAGGCCCGCGTCCGCGAGCTCGCCGCCCTCGGCGACTTCGACCAGGCCGCCGGCGCCGCCGCCCGCGACTCGCTCGCCGGCACCGTCACCGGGCCCGACGTCAAGAACGCCGAACGCTTTCTCGCCTCCCTCACCGACCAGCCCCGGCTGACCACCGCCGAGCGCAAGACCGACCCGGCCGCCCTGGAGGCCGCGCTCTCCGCCCGCATCGAGCAGATGCGCGGCGTCGAGTCCACCCTCGCCGCCCAGCGCGTCGAGCGCCTCTCCGCGCTCCGCGACGACGACGTCACCGCCCTCGAACTGCGCCTCGCCCTCCTCGGCGGCTGCTTCCTCTTCGCCGTCGGCGTCTCCACCTACGTCGCCCGCAGCCTCACCCGGCCGCTCGCCGTGCTCCGCATCGGGGCCGCCCGGCTCGCCGCCGCCCCCGACCCGGCCACCGAGGAGCCGGTCCGCTTCACCGGCCGCAACGACGAGTTCGCGCAGGCCGTCCGCTCCCTCAACACCCTGCACGGCAAGCTCGCCGGTCTCTCCGCGCGCACCGGGCACCTCACCGCCGAGCGGGCCGACCTGGCCGCCGACAAGGAGGCCCTCGCCGCCGAGCTGGCCACCCAGCGCGCCGAGCTCCAGGGGCAGGTCGCCCTCCTCACCGCCGAGCTCGAAAAGCTCCGCGGCACCGTCCGGCACACCTTCGTCAACCTCTCCCTGCGCAACCTCGGGCTCGTCGAGCGCCAGCTCGGCGTCATCGAGAAGCTGGAGGAGCGCGAGCAGGACCCCGACCGCCTCGGCACCCTCTTCAAGCTCGACCACATGGCGACCGTCATGCGCCGCCACAGCGAGAACCTCCTCGTCCTCGCCGGCCACGAGCACGTCCACGGCCACGCCGGGGCCGTCCCGCTCGTCGACGTGCTGCGCGCCGCCGTCAGCGAGATCGAGCGGTACGAGCGGGTCACCATCCAGTCCCTCCCGCCGCACGCCCAGATCGCCGGCTTCGCCGCGGACGACCTGAGCCACCTGGTCGCGGAACTCCTGGAGAACGCCACCTCCTTCTCGCCGCCCGACGCCGAGGTCCAGCTCTCCGGCTGGCTCCTGGAGACCGGCGAGGTGATGCTCTCCGTCCAGGACTCCGGCATCGGCATGACCCCCGCCCGCTCCGCCGAGCTGAACGCCCGCCTGGCCGAGGCCGACCCGGACGCCTTCGAGGGCGAGGGCCTCGGCATGCGGGTCGTCGCCCTGCTCGCCGCCCGCCACGGCGTCCGCGTCGAGCTGCGCGAGCAGCAGCCGGGCGGCACGGCGGCCGTCGTGGTCCTGCCGCTGCCCCTGCTGCCCACCACCCCGCCGGCCTCCGTCACGGAGCCCGTACGGGTCGCGGGCGCGGGCGCGGCCCCCGTGATCCAGCTCCCCGGCTCGGTCGCGGAGGCCAACTCCAACACCCTGCCGTCCCGCACCCGCGACCCCCTGGTGGAGGCGGCGGAACGCGCGTTCGCGCGGGAGGAGCCCCACGAGCCCGAGCCGGCGGCCGTCTCCGAGTCGCCGGCCGTCTCCGAGGAGCCGTACGCGCCCGAGTCGGAAGCCTTCTCCGGGGAGCCGTACGCGCCCGAGCCGCCGGTCGTCTCCGGGGAGCCGTACGTCCCGGAACCTCGCCGGACGGTGGAGGAGCCGTACGCGCCCGAACCGGAGCCCGCGCCCTCGGAGTCGTACGAGAGTGAAGGCTCCCACGCCCCGGAGTCCGTCTCCGAGACCACGCTCCAGGTCCGGCTGCCCGCCCCGCCGCGGGAGCCGGACGTCCACGAGCGGGCCGCCGACGGGGACACCGGCGCCCGGGCCGTCACCGAGGCCGTCCAGCCCGCCGCCCCCGAACCGGCCGTCGACCAGCCGCCGGTTCCCGGGCCGCGCCCCGGGCAGTGGGGGCGGGTCACCGACAAGGGCCTGCCCAAGCGCACCCCCCAGGTGGTGCGCCAGGCCGGCCCCGCCGCCGCCCCCCGCCAGGGCGGCGTGGACGCCGAGGCCCTGCGCCGCAGGCTCGGCGGCTTCCACCGGGGCGCCGAGGCCGGGCGCCGGGACGTGGAGACGGAGATGAGCACGCCGGGCACGGAGACGGCGGGCGCGGGCGCACCGGGAACGGGCACGCCCGGATCGGGCGCGGCGGGGATAGGGAACGCAAGGACTGCACGTACAGGGGAGAAGACGGGGGACACAGTCGAGGAGGCACGCAGTTGACCGCGACGGGAACGTTCGGACTGAGTACGGAAGCCCGCAACCTGCAATGGCTGCTGGGAAACCTGGTCGAGGAGGTGCCGGGGGTCCGCTCGGTGGCCGTCGTGTCCTCGGACGGCCTGATGCTGCTGTCCTCGGACCCTGAGCCCCCGCAGGACGCCGCGCCCGCCGAGGAGGCCGCCGCCCCCCGGGGCCCGCGCGGCTCCAGCGCCGACCTGGCCACCATCGTCTCCGGCATCGGCAGCCTCACCATCGGCGCCGCGCGCCTGATGGACGGCGGCGGGGTCAAACAGACCATGGTGGCGATGGACGAGGGCAGCGTCTTCGTCATGTCGATCAGCGACGGCTCGCTGCTCGGCGTGCACGCCACGCCCGACTGCGACATGAGCGTCGTGGCGTACCACATGGCGCTCTTCGTGGGCCGCGCCGGCCACGTCCTCACCCCCGAGGTCCGCAGCGAGCTGCGCAAGTCCCTGGAGGGCCCCCGGTGACGGCCATGTCCTCGGCGGCCCCGGTCCCGCACGCGTTCAAGCTGCCGGTACGGGGAGAGGGCCGCCGCCCCGCGCGCGTGCGCCCGTACTCGCTGACCGGCGGCCGGACCCGCTTCGGCCACGTCCTGCTCGTCGAGACCTTCGTGGCGGCGCTCGAAGCGCCCGCCGCGCGCAAGGTCCTGACGGACGGCGGGACCGGCGCCCGCGGCCTGATGCCGGAGATGCGGGCCATCGTCGAGATCTGCCGCCGGATGCGGACGGTGGCCGAGATCTCGGCGCTTCTGAAGATGCCGTTGGGGGTCGTCCGGGTGCTCCTCAGCGACCTGGCCGACCAGGGAAAGATCCGTGTGTACGGGACCGGTCACGGCACCGGCCAGCCCGACCGCGCGCTCCTCGAAAGGGTGCTGAGTGGACTCCGTCGTCTCTGACGCCACCGCCGTCTCCGTCTCCGGAGACGCCTCCGGAACCGTCTCCGCGGCCGCTTCCGAAGCGGTCTCCGAAGCGGTCTCCGACACACCGGTGGCCGTCGGCATCCCCGCACAGCCCCGCCCCGGCGCGTCCGAACCGTCCGAACCGTCCGGCCCGGACACCGAGGACGGCGCGCAGGACTGGCAGCTCGACCACAGCAAGGCCCCCACGGCGACGAAGATCGTCGTCGCGGGCGGCTTCGGCGTCGGCAAGACCACCTTCGTCCGCGCGGTCTCGGAGATCACCCCGCTCCAGACCGAGGCCCTGATGACCCGGGCGAGCGAGGACACCGACGACCTCACCGCCACGCCGGACAAGCTCACCACCACCGTGGCGATGGACTTCGGCCGGATCACGCTCGACAACGACCTGGTGCTCTACGTCTTCGGCACGCCGGGCCAGCAGCGCTTCTGGTTCATGTGGGACGACCTGGTGCGCGGCGCGATCGGGGCGATCGTGCTCGCCGACACCCGGCGCCTCACCGACTGCTTCCCGGCCCTCGACTACTTCGAGAGCTGCGGACTCCCGTACATCGTGGCGGTCAACCACTTCGAGGGCAGCGAGCTGTTCGAGACGGAGGACGTGCGGGAGGCGCTGACCGTGCCGGCGCACGTCCCCGTGGTGATCATGGACGCGCGCAAGCGCTACAGCGTCGTGGAGACCCTGCTCGCCATGGTCGCGCACGCCCTGGACGCCACCCCCGAATAGCCCCGCCCCCGTCACGCCACGCCACGCCAGGAGCACCACCCATGCGGAAGATACTCATAGTCGGAGCCGGGCAGTCCGGCCTCCAGCTCGCCCTCGGACTGCAGTCGCGGGGGTACGAGGTCACCCTCATGTCGAACCGGACGGCGGACGAGATCCGCGCCGGCCGGGTCATGTCCACCCAGTGCATGTTCGACACCGCCCTCCAGCACGAGCGGGACCTCGGGCTCAACTTCTGGGAGTCCCAGGCCCCCCGCATCGAGGGCCTCGGCGTCTCGGTGGCCGGCCCCGACTCCTCCCGCCCGATCGACTGGGTGGGCAGGCTGGACGGGTACGCGCAGTCCGTCGACCAGCGGGTGAAGATGGCCGGCTGGATGGAGACCTTCGCCCAGCGCGGCGGCCAGCTCGTCATCCACGGCGCGGCGGTCGGGGACCTCGACTACTTCTCCCGCAACTACGACCTGGTGCTCGTCGCGGCCGGCAAGGGCGAGCTGGTCTCCATGTTCGAACGGGACGCCTCGCGCTCCCCGTACGACGCGCCGCAGCGGGCGCTGGCCGTCGCGTACGTCCACGGCCTCGGCCCGCGCCCCGAGCACCCCGACTTCGACGCGGTCCGCTGCAACGTCGTCCCCGGCGTCGGCGAGCTGTTCGTCATGCCGACCCTCACCACCGGCGGCCGCGCCGACATCCTCTTCTGGGAGGGGATCCCCGGCGGCCCGCTCGACGTCTTCAAGGGCGTCAAGGACCCCTCCGAGCACCTGGCGCTGACGCTGGAGCTGATGGAGCGGTTCACGCCGTGGGAGTACGCGCGGGCCACCAAGGTCGAACTGACCGACGCGGGCGGCACCCTCGCCGGCCGCTACGCCCCGACCGTCCGCAACCCGGTCGGCCGCCTCCCCGGCGGCGGCCTGGTCCTCGGCGTCGCGGACGTCGTCGTCGCCAACGACCCGATCACGGGCCAGGGCTCCAACTCGGCCTCCAAGTGCGCGGCGGCCTACCTCTCCTCGATCGTCGAACACGGCGAGGCGCCCTTCGACGAGGACTGGATGCGCGCCACCTTCGACCGCCACTGGCAGACGGCCCGACACGTCACCAAGTGGACGAACGCGATGCTCGCCCCGCCGCCGGAGCACGTCCTGAACCTCCTCGGCGCCGCCGGCCGGCTCCAGCCCGCCGCCGACCGCTTCGCCAACGGCTTCAACGACCCGTCCGACTTCGAGAACTTCTTCTACGAACCGGAGAAGACGGGCGCGTACCTGGCGTCGCTGACCCAGAACTGACAAGAACGGGCCGCCGCCACGACCGTCGAAAACCGGTCGTGGCGGCGGCCCGTTCCGTTCGATCATGCGGGCATGTCTCTCTCGAACACCCTCGCCCGCGTGGACGCGGACCTCGCCGCCGGGCGGGTGCCCGTGGCGCGGCAGCGGCTGCGTGGACTCGTCTCGTCCTTCCCGTGCGACCTGCCCCTGCGCCGCCGGCTCGCCGAGGTGTACCGGCTGTACGGGGACGCGGCGGAGGCCGGGCGGTGGATGTACCTCGAAGAGGACCGGCGGGAGGACGAGACGGTCGCGTTCGAGGAGCGGTACGGGTCTCCCGCGCGGCGGATGAAGGCCCTCGCCTGGCGCGGGCCCGAGGCGCTCGCCGCCACCGCGTTCGCCCAGGGGCGGCTGGCGGCGGTGCGGGCCGCCCGCGCCGGGGAGCTGGGGCGGCCGGTCGACTGGGACGATCCCGCCTCGTACGAGGAGCGGGCGTACGGACACCCCCCGCCGGAGACCGGTGGCTGGACGTTCAAGGGCGTGCTGATGGGCGGCGGGTGCGCGGTGGGGGTCCTGCTGCACCTGGCGATCTGGGTGGTCGGGGTCGTCACGATCCTGGAGTGAGCGACCGGCCGTGCGTTCGGTCGTCACGATCCCGGACCGGGCGTTTGGCCGTGCGTTGGGTCGTCACGATCCCGGACCGGGCGTCCGGCCGTGCGTTCAGGTGTGGTCGAAGCCCTCGTCCTCGCCCGCCCTCGCGCCCTCCGGCAGGTCCGGTGGAGTGTACGAGGCCAGGGCCGTTCCGTCCGGGTCCGGGCGTACCGCTCCGAGCAGCGGATTCGCCGCGACCGGGGAGACCTTCACCTTCGCGCCGGGGCGCGGGGCCTGGACCACCAGCCCCTCGCCCAGGTAGACCGCCACGTGCGTCGCGCCCGGGAAGTAGACCACCAGGTCACCGGGCCGCAGCTCCGTGAGGGGGACCCGGGGCAGCGTCCTCCACTGTTCCTGGCTGGTCCGGGGGATCCTCCGGCCCGCCGCCGCCCACGCCCGCTGCGTCAGCCCCGAGCAGTCGTACGCCTCCGGGCCCTCTGCCCCCCACTCGTACGGCTTGCCGATCTGCCCCACCGCGAACCTCAGGGCCTCCCCGCCCGCCCGGGACGGGGTGCGCGGGCCGTCCAGGACCCCGGAGCCCAGCAGTTCGCGCTGGGCGCCCGCGGTCTGCGTCCGCTCCAGTTGCGTGAGCCGGGTGAGCTGGGTCGGGGAGAGGCCGGCGAGGAGTCTCTCCACCTCCCGCAGCTTCTTCCGGACCTCGTCGCGCCGCGTGCGCTGCTCGGCGGCGAGCCGCCGCTGCCGGTCCAGGGCCTTGCGGGAGGTGCTCGTGAGTGCGTCCGCCCGCCGGGCCGCCCCTTCGAGCCGGGCGACGGCGCCCGCCCGGTCCCGCCCCGCCCGGGCCGCCAGCCGCTCCCGGTCCATGGCCGCCCGCGCGTCCGGGGCGAAGAGCACGTCCAGGTACGAGGAGAGCTCCGACCTCCCCTGGTACTGCTCCCGGGCGATCCGTCCGGCCTCGGCGCGCTCCCGGTCGAGGGCCGCCCGCGCGCCGGTGAGCCCGGCCGCGAGCCTCTGCGTGTCGGCGGTCTGGAGCTTCAGCGCCTCCTCGGCGGCGTTGTGGCGCTCGGTGGCCTCCTCGGCCTGCCGGTAGAGCGTGCGCAGGCGCGTGAGCAGGCCGGCCACGGAGGTTCCGCCGGGGGGCGCGAGGGCGGCGGCGTCGTCGGGTTCCGTGCCCTCCGGATCGGTGGGGGCGGTCGGTACGGGAGCCTCGGGGGCCTTCGGGTCCACCGGGCCCACCGGTTCCAGCTCCGGGTCCGGCCGGGCGACCGGGGCCCGGGCCGGAGGCTCCGTGGGCGGGTCCGCCGGGTCGGCGCCCGCCGGGACCGCCCCCGTGAGCGCCGTCAGCGCGGCGAGCGCTCCCGTGCAGACCGTGCGCAGCAGCCTTCGTGACACGTCACCACCTCCACGGGGATGATGACGGTTCACTTCATCTGATTACCGTATGAACAGGGGCGCGTCCGGCGCCCTCACCCGGTCGGACCAGAGCCCCCGGAGCCCCCGCCCGGCTTCGACCACGGCCACTTCAGCTCGCGCCGCTCCCGGCCCCCGGGGGCGTACGCGTACACCCAGCCGCGCTGGAGCCCGAGCCGCTTCGTGTAGCCGGCGGGCTCGCGCCGGTAGGCGTACACCGTCGGCGGGTTCCCGTCGTGCGCCGGGACCGGGACCTCGTACCACTTCGGCGGGTGGCCGGTCGGGCCGACCAGGATCGGCAGGACCCGGCCGTCCAGGGGCCCGCCGCGGAAGGGGGTGTTCTCGCTTCTCACCCCTCCAGTCTCTCCCGCCGCGCCCGGGACGGGTCACCGTCCGTCCCCGCGACGGGCTCGCCGTCCCCGCCCACGGCTCACAGCAGGTGGGCGGCCTCGTTCACCACCGGGATCACCCGGCGGGCCAGGTCCGCCACCGGCCCCTCGGCCTTCTCCTGGGCGAGCAGCCGCCGGACGACCGCCATCGTCTCCTCGTCGCCCGCCGCCGTCGCGGTCAGCAGGGCGACCAGGTGGTCCACCATCCAGTCGCGCAGCTCCGCCGCCGGGGGCTGCTTCTCCTCGCCCAGCCAGATCAGCGAGGCGGCCTCCACGGCGGCGATCCACGTCCGGACCAGCATCCCGAGCCGGAGGCCCGGCCGCTCCACCCCGAGGTGGAGGAGGATCTGCTCGGCGCCGGCCCGCCGCACCTCGTCCACGATCGCGGTGGTCTGCGGGGTCTCGACGACGCTGCCGCCGCGCAGCAGCGCGCTGAACCCGGCGTCGTACTCGTCGACGAAGGCCAGGTAGCGGTCGAGCACCCGGCCGAGCCGCTCCGTGGGCGGTCCGGCGAGCGGCTCGGCGAAGCAGTGGTTCAGGGCGTCGGCGGAGGAGCGCAGGGCGGCCTCGTACAGCTGCTGCTTGCCGCCGGGGAAGTACCGGTAGACGAGGGGCCGCGAGACGCCGGCCGCCTCGGCGACGTCGTCGAGCGAGACGTCCTCGGGCGTCCGGTGGGCGAAGAGCCCCAGGGCCGCTTCGAGGAGCTGGCCGCGCCGCTCCTCGACGCTGAGCCTGCGGTAGGCGGGCGTGGGGGGACTCGTCATGCTCCGCAGCGTAACCGCGCGCCTTCCCGGCGGGGAGCGCGGTCCGGTTCCCGGGGTCGGCGTGACCGGTGGGACCCGCACGGCCGGCGGGGCTCGCACGACCGGCAGGACCCGTAGGGCCCGTAGGGCGGGCAGGGCCCGTAGGGCCGGTAGCACCCGCAGGGCCTGCGGCACCCCCTCACGCCAGCAGCCCCGACGACCTCCACAGCCGCCGTCCCGGCCCCCGCAGCAGTCCCACGTCGTCGAGGAAGTCCGTCAGCCGCTTGGCGCCCGCCTGCATGACCTCCCGCCGGTGCCCGCTCGCCCGCACCTGGGCGACGGCCTCGCGCCGGTCCAGGCCCACCGCCTCGTACACTCCCGGGTTGACGAAGCAGACCGAGAAGACCCGGGCCGCCTCGCCGCAGCTCAGCCGGGTGAACTCGCGCTCCCAGCGCGGGGCGGTCACCATCTGGCGGCGCAGCTCCTCGCGGGCGTACCGCACGTGGCGGGCCTCCTCGATCACGTGGATCCGCGTCACCCCGCGCACGAGGGGCTGCACCCGCTCGTCCGGGAACGTCAGGCGCTGCATCCAGTCCAGGATCTCCTCGCCGAGCAGCGTGGCGGCGAAGGAGCCCGGGGTGGTGGAGACGCTCTTCAGGACCCTCGCGAGGTTGTGGTGGACCCTCGGCACCGGGTACTCGGGCGTCCCGCCGCGCCGGATCAGCCGGGCGAACATCATCGAGTGCCGGCACTCGTCGGCGATCTCGGTCAGCGCGTACCGCACGTGTTGGCTGGTCAGCGGTTTGTCGTAGACGTGCCGGACGAGCAGCTGCATGAGGATGATCTCGAACCAGATCCCGAGCGAGGCCAGCGAGGCCGCCTCGTGGCGCGAGAGGTCGAGCCGCTGCTCCTCGGACATCCGGCGCCACAGCGGGGTGCCGTAGAGGGAGACCAGCTCGGGCGGCCAGAACCACCTGCCCTCCTCGAAGGGCGCGTCCCAGTCCAGCTCGGTGTCGGGGTCGTAGGAGTGCTTGCGCGACGACTCCAGGAGGCGTTCGGCGACCTGCTCGCGGTCGCGCAGCGGTCCCAGCGCGTCCCGGAAGCGGGTGAAGTCGGGCTCGGTGAAGGGGGTCATGGCGGGGACACCTCGCGCTGCTCGCCGTCGCGTTGCCGTGGGTCACCCGTTATTGGACTGCTCGTCAGCAGAGTCGTCAATCCTTCGCGCGCCTTCTCGTAGGAGTTATTGACGGGCCGTCAACAGCGTGTGAGCCTGCTGGGGCCGTACCGGCGCCGCCCGGAAGAAGGAGTCGTCCATGTCGACGCACGACCTCTACACGAACGCCCCCGGCGAAGCCGTCTGGGGCGTGCCGGCCGCCGGCGCCGCCCGCTTCTCCTGGGACTACGACGACGGCCGCGACCGGCTCCTCGCCCTCTACCGGAAGGGCAAGGACAAGCAGTGGGACGGCGCCACCCGCATCGACTGGGACCTGGAGGTCGACCCGTACGACCCGCTCGGCACCCCGGACGAGGCCCTGGACCTCCACGGCACCCGCCACTGGGCCAAGCTGACCGAGAAGGACCGGGGCGAGCTGCGCCGCCACTACTCCTCCTGGCAGTTCAGCCAGTTCCTCCACGGCGAACAGGGCGCCATGATCTGCGCCGCCCGGATCGTCGAGTCCGTCCCCGACCTCGACGCCAAGTTCTACTCGGCCACCCAGACCATGGACGAGGCCCGGCACGCCGAGATCTACGGCCGCTTCCTCCACGAGAAGGTCGGGATGCTCTACCCGATCGACGACAACCTCAAGGGCCTCCTCGACGACACCCTGCGCGACTCCCGCTGGGACATGCCCTACCTCGGCATGCAGGTCCTCATCGAGGGCCTCGCCCTCGCCGCCTTCGGCATGATCCGCGACACCACCGACAAGCCGCTGCCGAAGCAGATCCTCGCGTACGTGATGCAGGACGAGGCCCGGCACGTGGCCTTCGGCCGGATGGCCCTGCGCGACCACTACCGGCAGCTCTCGGACGCCGAGCTCCGCGAGCGCGAGGAGTTCGTCATCGAGGGCTGCCACCTGATGCGCGACCGGCTGCGCGCCACCGACGTCCTGGTGAACTTCGGCGTCGCGCGCAGGGAGGCCGAGGAGCTGACCGAGCGCAGCGAGTTCCTCCGGCTCTTCCGCAAGCTGCTCTTCAGCCGGATCGTCCCCTGCGTCAAGGACATCGGCCTGTGGGGCCCGCGCCTCCAGAAGGCCTACCTGGACATGGGCGTCTTCGACCTCGGCGACTCCAACCTGGACCTGCTGATGGCCCAGGACGAGGAGGTCGCGGAACGCCTCGACGCGGAGCGCTTCGCGGCGGAGGAGCGGGACCGGGCGGCGGAGGTGACGGCGGCGATCGAGGCGGGGAGCGGCGAGGCGGGCGCGGAGTGACCGTGGGACGGGGCGACCGTGGTACGGAGGCTCCTGCGCGGAGGCCCCCGCGCGGAGGCCCCGCCCTACCTCCTCCCCTCCGCCTCCAGCCGCAGCGCCTCCTCCATCACCGCCTTCGCGACCGGCGCCGCGCTGCCGCCCCCGCTGATGTCCGTACGGGAGGCCTCCGCGTCCTCGACGACCACCGCCACCGCCACCGCCGGCCGGGCCGAGTCCTCGCCCTGCGCCCAGGCGATGAACCAGGCGTAGGGGGTGCCGGTGTTGCCGAAGCCGTGCTGGGCGGTGCCGGTCTTGCCGCCGACCCGGGCCCCCGGGATCGCCGCGTTCGCCCCCGTCCCGTCCTCCACGGCCCGCACCATCAGCTCCTGGAGCCGGAGCGCCGTCGAGGGGTTCATCGCCTGCCGGTAGGCGCGGCGCGCGGTCCGCTCCACGGTCGCGCCGCCGGAGGTCGTCGTGCGGTCGACGAGGTGCGGACGGGCGATCTCGCCGTTGTTGGCGACCGCCGCCGCCACCATCGCCATCTGCAACGGGGTCGCCGTCGTGTCGAACTGCCCGATCGACGACAGCGCGAGCTGGTCCGGGCCCATCTCCCGGTCGAAGTTGGACTTCGCCACCCAGGACGGCACCCGGAGCGCCGTGTCATTGAAGCCGAACCGCTCCACCGCGTCGACCATCCCCGTCAGACCCACCTCCACCCCGAGCCCGGCCATCACCGTGTTGCACGACCACTGGAGGGCGTACGCGAGGGAGGCGTCGCCGCAGCCCTTCGCCTCGTTCGGCAGCACCTGCCGGGTGCCCGGCAGCACGAACGGCTCCGGGGTGTCCGTCGGCGCGTCCACGTCCCGCACCGCGCCCGCGTCCAGGGCCGCCGCTGCCGTCACGATCTTGAACGTGGAGCCCGGCGGGTACGTCTGCCGCAGCGCCCGGTTCAGCATCGGCCGGTCCGGCGCGGAGCCCAGCCGCTTCCAGGCCTCCTCCACCCCCGGGCCCGTCCCGGAGAGCACCCCCGGGTCGTACGAGGGCGAGCTGACGAGCGCCAGGATCCGGCCGGTGGCCGGTTCGACCGCCACCACCGCGCCCCGCTTCCCGTCGAGCCCCCGGAAGGCGGTCTCCTGCATCGGCGCCCGGATCGTGGTGACCACGTCGCCGCCGGGCTCCCGGCCCCGGGTGAGGCCGTTCAGGAGCGGCAGCGGGGCCAGCATCGGCTCCGTGCCCGCCAGGACGGCGTCCTCGGCGTTCTCGACGAGCGTCGTGCCGTACGTCTGGGAGGCGTGACCGGTCAGCGGCGCGTACAACGGCCCCTGGCGGTAGGTCCGTTCCCAGCGGAGCTGCTGCCGGCTGTCGCGGGAGCCCGTCACCGGCTTCCCGTCGACGACGATCGCGCCGCGCGGCTGCTCGTACCGGCTGATCGCGATCCGCCGGTTGGCCGGGTTGTCGTCGAGCGACCCGGCCTCGACGACCATGACGCGGCCCGCGTTCACGAGCAGCGCGGCCAGGAGGAGGAGACAGAGCGCGGCGGCGCGCCGGATGTACCGGATCACCGGGGGGCTCCGGGGGCGGTTCGGAGCGCGTGCGCCGGTACCCGCCCGGTCACGCGGCGCCCTCCTTGACCCGCGCGAGTTCCCCGGTGTCGGCCGACTCCGGTCGCGGCGCGCGTGCCGAGTCGCTGACCCGGACGAGGAGGGCGACGATCACCCAGTTGGTCACCACCGAGGAACCTCCCTGCGCCAGGAACGGCATCGCCATGCCGGTCAGCGGGATGAGCCCCATCACCCCGCCCGCGATCACGAAGACCTGGAGCGCCACGATCGAGGCGAGCCCGATCGCGAGGAGCCGCCCGAAGGGGTCGCGCAGCAGGAGCCCGGCACGGTAGCCGCGGCCGACGAACAGCGCGTACAGCAGGAAGAGCGCGGTCAGGCCGACGAGCCCCAGCTCCTCGCCGGCCGTCGCCAGGATGAAGTCGGACTTGGCGGCGAAGCCGATGAGCACGGAGTGGCCGAGGCCGAGCCCCGTGCCGAGCATCCCGCCGGCCGCGAAGGCGAACAGGGACTGGGCGAGCTGCCCCGGCCCCTCGCCCGCCCGGATCGAGGCGAAGGGGTCGAGCCAGTCCTGCACCCGGCTGTGGACGTGCGGTTCGAGCGAGCCGACCAGGAAGGCGCCGGCGGAGGCGAGCACCAGGCCGACCGCGATCCAGCCGGTCCGGCCGGTCGCCACGTACAGCATGATCACGAAGAGGCCGAAGAAGAGCAGCGAGGTGCCGAGGTCCCGCTCCAGGACGAGGACGCCGACGCTCAGCAGCCAGATCGCCACGACGGGCCCGAGGACCCGCCCCGGGGGGAACTGGAACTTCCAGATCCGGCGGCCGGTGTACGCGAGCGCGTGGAGATTGGCGGAGAGGTACGCGGCGAAGAAGACCGCGAGCAGGATCTTGGCGAACTCGCCCGGCTGGAAGGAGAGCCCGCCGATCCGGATCCAGATCCTGGCGCCGTTCACGGCGGGGAAGAAGACCGGCAGGAGCATCAGGGCGAGGGCGGCGGCGACGGAGACGTACGCGTACCCCTGGAGGGTGCGGTGGTCGCGCAGCAGCAGCACCACCAGGATGAAGAGCGTCACCCCGAGGGCCGACCAGACCAGCTGGGTCGTCGCCGCCCGGTCGTACGGCGTCTCCAGGTCGAGCCGGTGGATCAGGGTCAGGCCGAGGCCGTTGAGCAGGACCGCGATCGGCAGCAGCAGCGGATCGGCGTACGGGGCGCCGAAGCGGACCGCGAGGTGGGCGACGAGCGCGAGCAGGCCGAGCCCGGCCCCGTAGCGGGCCGCGTCCGGCGGCACGGCGCCGGCGCGGGCGAGACCGACCGCGGCGTAGCCGTAGACGGAGATGAGGACGGCGCAGACGAGGAGGGAGAGTTCCACGCCGCGGCGCTTCGGGACGGGGACCCCGGGCGGGGGCGCGTCCGTTCGCGGTGCGGTCATGGCCGCAACGTAGCAAGCGGCATGCGCTATGTCCCTTTTGCGGGACGGTGTGCCGCCGTGCTCCTGCCGCGGCCCTCCGTGCGGCCTCGGGTGTCCCCGGCGGCCTCGGGCCCGAGGGCATCGGGCGTCCTCAGGCGTTCCCCTCCGGCGGGGGATCGTCCAGGCGTACGTACTCGGGGAGCCGCAGCCGGGCCTCGGCGCCCCCGCCGGGCGCCTCGGCGAAGACCAGTTCGGCGCCGATCACCTCGGCCTGCCCCACCGCGATGGTCAGCCCCAGGCCGTGCCCCTTGCCCCCGCTCTCGGTGCGGAAGCGCTGCGGCCCGGACTCCAGCAGATACGCGGGATACCCCGGCCCGTGGTCCCGCACGGAGACCACGGGCCCGTCCACCGTGACCACCACCGGGGGCGCGCCGTGCCGGTGGGCGTTGGACACCAGGTTGCCGAGGACCCGCTCCAGGCGCCGCCGGTCCGTCTCCACGTCGGCGTCCCGGAGGACCCGCACCTCCGTCTCCGTGCCCGAGGCGCGGACCACCCGTTCGGCCAGCGGACCGAGTTCGTGCACGGCCAGGTCCACGGTCTCGTTGCGGGCGTCGAGCCGCGAGATCTCCAGGAGGTCCTCGGTGAGCCCGCGCATCGCCCGCACCCGGTCCCGTACGAGCTCCGAGGGGCGCCCCTCGGGCAGCAGTTCGGCCGCGGCGGTGAGACCGGTCAGCGGGGTGCGCAGCTCGTGCGCCACGTCGGCGGTGAACCGCTGCTCGCTCTGGAGCTTCCGCTGGAGGGAGGAGGCCATGGTGTCGAGCGCGCCGGAGACGGTCGCCACCTCGTCCTGGGGCCGGGAGGGGTCCTTCGTCCTCGGGTCGTCCACGCGCGCGTCGAGGTCGCCGGCGCTGATCCGGCGGGCCACCCGGGCGGTGAGGTGCAGCCGGCGCGTGACCCGGGTGACGGCGAAGACGCCCACGAGCAGGGTCGCGCCGATCGCCAGGGCGGAGGAGCCGAGCAGCGAACGCCCGAGCGCGTCGATCGTCCCGGCGCTCTGGGTGTAGTCGAGGCGCACGGCGAGGGCCCGGCCGTCGGCGGGGCCCGCCGCCCACATCGCGGGCCGGCCCCCGCGGTCGGCCACCACCGTGCCGCGCTCGCCGCGCAGGGCGAGCACCCGCAGGGGCGCGGGGAGGTCCGGCGGGTCGACGCCCGCGAACCGGGGGAGCGGCTCGCCCGCCTCGTAGAGGTCGGTGACCTCGCCGAGCCGGACCAGCGCCTTCTGCCGGGCGTCGTCCACGGTCTGCCGGGTCACGGACACGTGGACGAGGGCGCCGAGCAGCGCGGCGAGGGCGCAGCACATCACCGCGATGAACACGGCGGCCTTCCAGGTGAGGGTCGCGGTCCAGGCGGGCCGCCGGAGCGCCTTCACGGACTCTCCTCCGGAGGGGGTACGGGGGTGGGGGCGGGGGCCGTTCCGGAGGGACCGGGGTCGGGGCGGGAGGCGGTCCCGGCCTCGGAACCGGACCCGGAACCGACCCCGACCTCGGGCCCCGGCCCGGGACCCCGCCCGGCCGGGGACCTGCCGCCGGAAGGGCCCGTCCGGACGATCTCGTCCCGGGTGGGCAGCATGCTGCCCTGCCGCTCGTCCCAGGCCCAGGCGGTGCGGTACTCGTACCCGGGGATGCCGGCCGACCCGACCCGCATGATCAGGTCGCGGCCGGCCAGCTCCACGCTGATGACCTGGTCGACGGTGGACATGATCCGGGTGAGACCGCCCTCCTCGGCGCGGTAGACCCGTACGGCGACCTGCTGCTCGGGCATCCGGATCCCGACGATCAGCTCGTCCCGGCCGTCGCCGGTGAGGTCGCGGTAGTACGGCCGCATGACCGGGCAGGAGGCCGGCTCGCTCACGCACGCCCCGATCGCCCGGGCGGTCTCCTCGTACAGCCCGTCCGCGCCGCTGCGCGCGTCGGGACGGGCGCGCACCTCGGCCCGGACGACCTCCACCGCGTCGACGGAGCGCACGTCGCCGCCGGCGACCCGGATCCCGGGAACGCGCTGGATGTCGGACTCGCCGTAGTCGATCGGCGGGTTCGTGGCGGGCGGCAGATCGGGCCAGAGCCGTACGGGCCCCACGGCGGGGCGCGTGGGCCCGGCGCTCTCCAGCCCGCCCGTACCGGCGCTTCCGCAGCCGGCGAGCGCGGAGACGCACAGCGCGCACAGGACGCCGAGGGCGACGTGCACTCCGCGCGCTGCCACGTGGCCACCTGCTCCCCGGTCGGTCTACGGGCTGTCCTGCTCCCCGTAGACCTTATGCGGACCGAAGTCCTTTTTGTCTTCCGCCCGGGCTTCCACCTCGATCGTTCCGCCCGGGTACGCGCTCCGCCAGGCAAGTATGTCCCCGCCCAGTACGCCCCCGCTCAGTACACCCCCCGCTCCATCCGCGCGAGCGCGGCCCGGCACAGGGTGAGGAGCTTCTCGTCGAGGTGGAGGTCGTGCGTGCCCGAGGCGCCCTCGCGGGCGTTGTGCCGGCGTCTGCGGGTCAGCTCGGTGAGGACGGCCGGCTGGGCGGCCGAGGCGGCGGGGCCCATCTCCGCCAGGCACTCCGCGATGTCCACGCGCGCGTGCCGGTGCTCCTCCCAGGCGGCGAGCAGCACCGGAAGGGCCTCCTCCGTCTCCCCGGTCACCCGCCACAGGGCACCGGCGGCGCGGACCCGCACCCAGGGGTCCCGCGAGACGAGGGCGGGCCGCAGGGCGGGGGCCGCCGCGACCGCCGCCGGACCGATCTCGCCCAGGACCCGCGCGGCGGCGCACCGGTCCGCGCCCGGCAGGTCCGGCCGCAGCCACCGCTCCAGGACCGGCAGCACCGCCGCCACACCCTCCTCGGCCGCCCACAGGGCGCGCGCCGCCGCCGTGGAGACGGCGGCCGACTCGTCGGCCAGGAGCCCCCGCAGCTCCGGTACGGCCTCCCGGGCGGCGGGCCCGAAGGCCGCGAGGGTGCGCAGGGCGGCCTCCCGCACCCGGTCGCGCCGGTTCGCGGGCGCGCCGCGCAGCACCCGCAGCACCTCGGGGAGGGCCTGGGCGCCCCGCACGGCGGCCAGGGCGTGGAGCAGCGGGGCCGCCCGGTCGTACAGCCGCTCGTCCAGCTCGACCCGTGCGAGCTCGCGCCGGAGCGCGGGGGCGAGCATCGCCGCGGAGGGCCCGAGGCCGTCCGTGGCGTACAGCAGCTCCCGCCGCACCTCGCCCTCCTCCAGGGCGCGGGCGATCAGCGGCACCGCGCGGACGTCCCCGGCGCGGGCGAGGGCGATCAGCGCCCCGTCCCGCCCGGACCGCCCGACGGCGCCGTACCCGCCGGCCGGCCCCGGGGGCGCCGAGGCCAGGCGCGCCGCGAGCGCGTCGGCGGCGGGCGCGCCCAGCTCGAAGAGCCGCTCCAGGAAGGAGGTGGCCGCCTCCCGGAGCCGGGGCTCGGGGTCGTGGAGCTGGTCGCCGACGAGCCGGACGACCTCCTCGTACCGCCCGCGCCAGACCCGTATCAGCCCTCCGCACAGCCAGATCGCGTCCGAGCGCTGCCCCCAGTCGGGGCTGCGGAGCTGGGCGAGGACCAGCGCGATCCGGTCGTCGACGCGGTCGTCGAGCGCGGCGTGCAGCGTCCGCAGCAGCTCCTCGGTCCAGGGGGCGGGCCGCCCGGCCGCGTGCTCCTCCAGGAGCTCCCGCACCTGCCCGATGAGCGTCGGGGCGGCGCCCCGGAGCGTGTCGGACCCGGCGCCGGGGACGGACGCGGTCCTGATCTCCTCCAGCAGCTCCGTCACCCACGGCACGACGTCCTCGGGGATCTCGCACGGCGCGCAGCGCGCCCGCTGGGCGAGGGCCGCGAGCCGGAGCCCCGGGTCCTGGGCGGCACGGGCGAGCCAGCCGAGCCAGTCGACGGTCTCGGCGCGCAGGGAAGCGTGCCGCAGGGCGAGCTGCCCGACGGCGGCCACCAGCGCGAGCCGCACCTCGGTGTCCCGCTCGACGGTGAGCCGCTCCCGCAGCAGGGTCAGCACCCGGGCGGGCTCGGGGTGCAGCGAGGCGAGCGCGCACGGCGCGGCGAGCCGCACCTCGGGGTCGGGGTCCGGGACGAGGCCGAGGAAGACGTCGGCCCCGGCGGCGATGGCGGCGGCGGCCATGGCGTAGTTGGCGGCGGGGATGAACTCCCCGTCGTCGCCCGGGTGTTCGCCCATCTCCTCCTCGTCGTCCAGCTCGATCCCCCCGATGCTGGTGAGGAGTTCGACGATGCAGCCGCGGTCCTGGACGCCGGGGTCGGCGACGAGTTCGAGGAGGAAGGGGATGCAGGCGAGCGTCGAGTCGTAGACGTCGCCCTGGTGGTGCACCGCCCCGTACATGCCGTCGAGGGCGGTCTCCCGCTCGGCGGGATCGGCGGAGGCGAGTCCGCGGAGCAGCTCCGGCACGTCGTCCGCGGGGCCGTACGCATGCCCCAGCGAGGCCCAGTCGACCTCCTCGATCCCCGTCAGCATGTGCCAGGCCGCCTTCCCCGTGAGCGCTGTACCAGGCAGCAAGTGTGCACCACAGGAGGGACAACAAGGCCGTACCGCCGATACCCACCCCGCGGGAGGTCCGCCTTCCGTTCTCTTTGCGCCATGTACGCTGCGGAGCAAGGCAGTTGCCCTGCGTACCCGCCCTTGCAGACCCGCTCCCGCCCGCCCGCGCGCCGCTTCCTCCCCACCGCCCCGACCGGACCACTCGTCACCCGCGCGACCGGTCGGTGTCCGCGCCCCGCGTCACGCCTCCGTACGCTCCGGCGCGAAGAGCGGTGCCGGGAACTCCCCGTACCGCTCCATACGTGGCGTGATGTCGTCCATGAGGAGAACGGGCTCTTGGCAGGGGCCGGTGAGCGGGGTCGGGCGGAGGGGGAACGGGGCGCGGGCGGACCGGCCGCCAGGTGCCGAAGAGGCGGGGCCGCCCGGCCGAGTACCGCCGTTGGAGGGGCGGTTCACTTGACTTCCCCACCACCGGGCGGTCGATGATCGGTCCATGACTGCCGCATCCTTCGATCCCAGGGCGCTGCTCGCCGAGAGCCGGCTCGGGATCCTCGCGACCATCAAGGCGGACGGACGTCCGCAGCTCTCCCCCGTCCAGCCGTCCTACGACGAGTCGGCGGGCGTCGTCCGCGTGTCGACCACCGCCGGAACCGCCAAGGCGGCGAACCTGCGACGGGACCCCCGGGCCGCGCTCGAGGTCACCGGCCCCGACGGCATGTCCTGGGCCACCGCCGAGGGGACCGTCACGCTCACCGGGCCGGGCACCGACCCGCACGGACCGGAGGTCGAGGCCCTGGTCGACTACTACCGGGCCGCCGCCGGCGAGCACCCGGACTGGGACGAGTACCGGGCGGTGATGGTCTCCGACCGCCGGGTCCTCATCACCCTGACCGTCGAGCACGTGTACGGGGCCGACATCCACTGACGGGCCACGACGGCGGTGGGCCGGGCCCGCCGAACCCTTCCAGCCCGCCGATCGCGCGCCCCCGACCGAACGATTCCGGGGCCCCGCCGGAAGACCGGCCCGTCCGCGCTCAGCCGGTACGGGCCGACAGCAGGCCCCGGACCAGCCCGGCCACCTCGTCGGCGTGGTCGTTGAGGAAGAAGTGGCCGCCCTCGAAGACGTGCGTCCGGAAGGCACCCGAGGTGTGCTCGCCCCAGGCCCCGACCTCCTCGACGGTCGCCTCGGTGTCCCGGTCGCCGGTCAGGGCGACGACGGGGCAGGCCAGCGGCCGGCCCGGGGTGTCCTCGTACGAGGCGAGGGCGCGGTAGTCCCCGCGCAGCGCGGGCAGGATCAGCTCCAGCAGGTCGGGCTCGTCGAACACGGCGGCGTCCGTCCCTCCCAACCGCCTGACGCGCGCGACGAGTTCGTCGTCACCGAGCGGAACGTACCGGTCCCGCCACCGGGCGGCGGCGGGCGCGCGCCGCCCCGACACGACGAGCAGGTCCGGCCCGCCGCCGTGCACCAGGGCGAGCCGCACGGCGACCTCGTACGCCAGCGAGGCCCCCATGCTGTGCCCGAGCAGCGCCCGGGGACGCCCGCCCGACGGCCCCAGCGCCTTCGCGATCAGATCGGCGAGCCGGTGGAGGTCCTCCACGGGCGCCTCGCGCAGCCGGTCGAGGCGCCCCGGGTACTGCACGGCCGACACGTCGACGGCGGGGGAGAGCGCCAGGGCGAGGGGCCGCCAGTAGGAGGCGGAACCACCGGCGTGGGGAAAGCACACCAACTCCCACCCCGCCCCGCTCCCGCCCGCGGCCCCCACCCCGGGAAACCGCCGCAGCCAGGCATCACGCGACCGCCCCATACAGACCCCACCTCACCCGACTCCGAGCGTCCCGGCCACCGGGCCGCTGCCAGGCATCGTAGAAGCACCGGCCGATCGCTCACGACCACCGTCGGGAACGAGGGCCGACCGAAGGCCCCGAAGGCCCCGAAGGAGCGGCACGACCGGACGCCGGAGACCGCTGCCGCAGGTGAAACCCTGCGCGACCCGGCACGGGGTACTCGCCAGGACTGCCGATCACGGGCAATGTCCCGGCGTCCGTCGTCGTGCCAGAGTGAGGCGGCGGGGCGGCGCGCGGGTGTGCCGCCCCGAGACCGGAACGAGAACGAGGGGGAGCCATGGCCAAGCCCGTGCACGCGCAGGTGGGCGAGAAGAAGATCCACTGCCTGATCTGCGAGGGCGACACCTTCCGGGAGCGCGAGGTGAAGCTGAACAGCACCGGGATGGAGTTCTTCAACCTGGCCTGGGCGAACGAGTCGGCCACCGGGCTGATCTGTTGGTCGTGCGGCTACGTCCACCTGTTCGCCAACGGCAACCTGAGCCTCTACCGGGCCTCCGCGTAAGCCGCCTCGGCGTCCGAGAGCCCCGAAGACGATGCGGCGAAAGGACCGGCCCCGTCCGTGAGGAGGCCGGCTCCGGGCGCCCGGCGGAGACCGGTCGGAGGACGACCGGCAGGGAAGGCGTTCCGACGGAACCGCTCGTGTACGTCCCCGCCGACGACTCGTGCTTCGACGTGCTCGTCATCGAACTCGAACGGAAGGCCGGGGCGTTGGCCGTGAAACATGACGGACCACCGACGTCGAGGCCCGCCGCATTTCCGGGACACCCCCGAAACACCACGCCCCGATCGGTACCCGCGCCCCACCAAGGGGCTCCCGCCCCAGCGGTCGTACGCTCGCCGGCACATACAACAAGACCCCGCGTTCAGCGTTTCCGCTGATCACGGGGTCTGTGTGGCACTTCTGCGAAGTGCCCCCGGCAGGATTCGAACCTGCGCACACGGCTCCGGAGGCCCTGTGTGTCTCGGGAGTTCTGCCAGGTCAGAGAGCTATCTCGGATGTGATCACGCGGCCCCGTCCACGTATAGGCCGTGCGCCTGGATCCCGGCGTCGAAACTCTGGTGGGATCTGGCCCGAGAGCGCCCCGAGCCAGGCCCTTACTGAACGATGTTGTTTCGGTGCCAGGCGAAGTAAGGGGCCCGGTGTTGGCTGTACCCGCCGACGGGGTTGCCGTTGAGCTGGTCGGCGGCTTCCTTAAGGGCGGGGTGCTCGCCGGCCTTGCCGCTCACAGCTACGTGGCCGGTCTCGGTGACATGGATGTAGCCGTGCTCGAAGAGTTCGTCGCAGCCCAGGAGGCAGGCAGGCATGATGTTCGCCATCTGGAGGCGCTCTTCGCGGGTGGCCTGGCTACGGCGCTTGATGTGAGCGGCCCGGATGAAGCGGACCGGGAGGTGGCGTCCGCACAGGGCGCAGGTGAAGGTCTCGGCGCCGTTGAGCATCTTCTTGCGAAGCTTGCTCTGCTCACGGCGGACCAGGACTTCGGCGAGTGCGCTGTCGGCACCGGTATGTGTCACAGCGCCCGGTTCATTGGAGGTTTGGGGCTGCTGCTCGTCTGCGGTTGACAACTCGGTGACGAACTGGGCGAGAGCGGCGGTGCCGGGGTAGACGAGCGCTGAGCCCTGCTTGTTGGCGGAAAGCCGGAGCGCTTCGGCGGCCTGGTCGCCCAGGGTCTGTCCAGTGACGTTGGTTTCGTCGGCAAGGAGGTCGATACCGACTCGCTCGGGGTAGGTGTCGTCAGGCCAGACTGGTGTGGTGTCCTCGAAGTAGGGCCGGGTGATCTGGGTGACGATGACGCGCTTGAGAGCAGCGTTGGCCCATCCGCCGGCGGGGACGCGGGCCTGTGGGCCAATGTGTGCGAGGACGAGGTAGTCGCCTACTTCAAGGCTCTGGACGTCAGAGCGGCCGGTTGCACGGTCAAGGGTGGGGCTCTTCCAGCCCCACAGTCCGCGGTTGAGGCCGATCTCAAGGTTCGCCTTCGAGGGCGCGGGGACGTAGATATACGCGGTCTTCGGCATGCTGCTCCTGCACTCGGCCTCCCGGCTGGGAGGGTTCAGTGGCGGTTGGCTCTTCTGGTCCGATTTCCGACTCGCGCCGGCGGAGAGGAAGTTCCTTCCGTGGCCCCTTAGTTGGGGCGGAGGGGATCATACCCCGGTACGTTGGCGACGGCAGGATGCGGCTCGGCGTGCTGTCGCACAGATCGCACATCTCCTGTCGGGGGCTACGGCCCCCACGTCTCACCAGCCATCGTGTACCACCGCTCTAGGAGAGCGAGAGGGTGATCCTCGCCTTGACCTGCACGGCTGCGGCGCTATCCGCTTCGCCATGCAGGCCCTCTAAATGCCCCTCGTTCCCCGTGAGTCCCCACGCGACCTGGTACGGATGTGGCACGAGGACTTCTTCGTCCCGAAGCAACTTAGGCAGCGGGCTGTATAGAGGCTAGAGCCCCGATGACTTGGAGAGATTGAACGTAGGCGTTCGCTGTTGTTCGGGAACGTACGCCACGGTTGTCACGCAGTTAGACACTCAGCGGGTGCGGTCACTCAGAAGCAGCGTTGTCAGTCGCTGCCCTCGCGCGGCGCTGGATGTGTCGGCGACGAAGACGCCGTACTGAGAGGCCGGCCAGGCTGACCAGCACGCCGCTCAAGAGGTTGACAGACAGATCACGGATCAACGGCCACATGAAGACGTGGATGCGCTAAAGGGCCGGACCGCGCATCGCGCTCCTTGGTCTCGATGATGTTAGTGGGTTAGGTCTATAGCGCTGGCTCAACCCCGGCCCGAAGCAGAGAGCAGCGGAAACGGCGCATAGCCGTTCACGTCAGGCCCTGAGCTCTGGTGCACGGGGAGACGAAGTGGGCGCACGGATCCTAGGGAGGGTTGCCTCGACCTGGACCTGCGAGCGGTTGCATCTTCTACTTCAGGCTGCTTCTGCGCCGCAGTGCGGACCTTGGTGATCACGGAGTGGCGCGAGAAGGGAGTAAGCAGGCCTTGCAGGGGCGGGAACTGGAGTGTGCACATTTCTACTGTCGTGAACACCCGGTCACAGGCTGAGCATCGGCGGCGTCGCCTGATCGAACAGCCGTCGTTGGTTTCTCTAGCTTCAATCACACTGGTGGGGGCCAAGCAGGAAGGACACTGCATAGGTGGCTCCCTCCCAGTCGCACGTAGCGTTAGCAGCGGACTTCATAAGAGTGACGTGTTGGCAGGAGCGTACCGCCTTGAAGGCTCGTGGTCAGCGTCGACCGACCTTGCCCCAGAACCATTCAAACCAACTCGTAAGCATCCATGACAGCTTCCAAAGCCAACCTCTTCGGCGAGGTGATTGCCCTGGATTGGGCGACTGATGCAAGCCTAGAGGCCTTATAGGTGGTGTCCGAACCCTGGGCGTCTGGCTACGTCGGCCTCCTCCGTGAAGATGGCAAAGGCCGCCTCGCCCTGCCGAGTTTCGGCACGCCTGCCCACGTCGTGTCACTCCAACGCAACGCCTCATGGGTGGATTTTGGCAGAGGTCAGGAGTGCCTGCCCCTAGCTGTTGAAGATCTGGGGCGGAACCAGCTTGGGCTCGCCCACCGCAAGCCCCCCAACTCCCATCCCGTCTGCCGTCGACCCACACACCGTGGAGCAGGCGCGGTGCCGGGCGTCCAGGTGGAGCGCGCCACTGTACGAACGACCTGGACGCCCGGTGCCGTGTCTGCTCGGCTCTGCCTGGGTCGACGGCAGACGGGATGGGAGTTCCCTCACCGCAACACCCCACGGCCGGCACCCGCTCACGGAGCCCCCGCCCATCCTGGTGCTTGTTGCGCCCCCGCCGGAGGCATGTCGGTGACGGGAAAAGAACCACGGGCGTCGGGTACTCGGACTCAAGCCCTTGGGCCTGTCCCGCTTACAGGGGCGGGCGTCGGCGCAGCGGGGGCGGAGCGGGCCGGAGGCAGGAGCGGCGCCCCAGCGGAGCCGGGAAGCCCGCCCGGCGGAGCGGAGCGCAGCCGGGTGCTTGATGAGGTAGAGAAACTTGTAACAGCTCAAGGCCGCGCGTCTGCCCGGTCGGCAAGCTCCTTCAGCTCCGGGGGCGTCGCACGTCCGGCCAAGAGGAGAAGGTCCCGGATCGTTTCCCTAGCGACGACGTGTGTGTGGATCAAGTCTGGGGACAGGTCCTCGGCGTCCAGCAGGGCTCCCAGTGCTTCGCCGACCTGGCGCCGTTGCGCGTAGGCCCGGCCAAGGTCCATCTTCAGGCGGGCTCGACGCTCCAGCGACAGCGAGGACGTGTCCAGCTCGGTGCCGACCTCGATGGCTTCGCCGGCGTCTCCCAGCTCGACCGCGATCGAGACGGCCTGGATCTCCACGTTGGTCGGCCCAAACTCCAGGTTGAAGTCGTTGCGGTCTTCGCCCAGTCGTGCCGCGACCTCGCGGGCTCGTTTCATCTCCTGCCGCGCCCGGGTACGGTCACCCGCTCGTGCGTGGATGAGGGCCAGCGCCAGGTGCAGGGCTCCGATGACTGACAGTGCCTCGGGTTCACCCGCGGCTTCTCGATAGTGCCGTTCCAGCGCGTTCAAGGCGGTGGTCGCTGAGTGCTCGGCCTGGTCGAGGTGCTTGAGCCGTACGAAGGCCTGGGACAGACGAAAGACGCTGGCGAACACCTCAAGGGTTTTGCCCGACTCCTCCGCTGCGCGGATGGCACGGTCCGCTGCTACCCATGCGGCGTCCGCCTCATCTTGCCGTACGAATGCGGCGGCGAGAGCCTGGTACGTGCGGCTGAGCAGACCCCATAGCCTTCCCCGATCCTCCGGCGGAGCCGTCCTCGCCGCGCGCTCGATCCGGGGTACCAACGGCCCCAAGGTGGAACTCAGCTCCGCGAACTCATTGGCGTGGGTCAGCTCCCACACTCGGTCCACCGCGCGTTGCAGCTCCTCCACATTGGCGGGGCCAGGGCCGGCCGGATCGAGAACGACCTCCGGGACGGGGTGGCCCGAGATGACCAAGCGCGCTTGGTCGAGATCGTTGGGAAGCTCGATGGCCGGTTCTTCTGCCGGGGCCTGCGTCGGCGCGTCTGCCCGCAGCTCCTGTACGGAGACTCCCAAGCCGTCCGCCAGTAGGCGCAGCACGTCAAGGCGGTTGACCGGCTGGATGCCCCGTTCTACCTGGGACAGCCAACTCGCAGTACGACCGATCTCGGCGGCCAGCTGCTTCTGCGTGAGGCCGCGCTGCTCGCGAAGGTCTGCAACCCGCGCACCGAAGACACGGCGTTCTTCTGAGGTCACCTCCACGCCCCGGCGGCACCCTGGCTCTGCACGAAGGTGACGTCGAAGTCCGCCACGTACTTCTCCCGCTCAGCCAGGAAGTGGCGGGTGTGCGGCTGCTGCTCGTGCTGGTCGAACGCCTCACGGTCGGCGTACAGCTCATAGAACAACCGGGTGTTGGGCTCGTCAGCCACGGTGTGCACGACATACGAGAGGGTTCCGGGCTCATGGGCCTGGATGCCCTTCAAGGTCTCCTCGACGAGAACGTCGAAGGCTTTCGCTGCCTCTGCGTCGCGCAGGTTGAACCGGACGACTAGGCCGAAACCGCTGGTCATGTGGTCCTCCTTAGGTGTCGCCCTCAGAGTCGCAGAGATGCAGCTGCGCTGCTACTCGCAGAACTTCTTGACTCGCAGTTTTTCTGCGCCTACTTTCATAGTGAAGCTGCGACTTGGCGAACATCGCTGAGCCCGACTCAAGGAGTACCGCTATGCCGTCGTTCAAGGTGGACACGTCGACCGCCGTGGTGTTCGTCGCCACGGCCCCCGTCCCGAAGCTCGTGAGCAAGCAGACCGGTGAGCGCGCCGTGGACCGGGAGACCGGTGCGGGGCTGTCGACGGTCGGGCTGCTGATCTCGGACGAGGGGGAGGGCAACCTCTACCAGGTGACCGTGCCGGAGACCGGTCTCCCGGAGAACCTGACGCCGGGCATGCCGGTATCGGTTATCGGGCTCAAGGCCCGGGACTGGGAGAACACGTTCAACGGCCAGACCCGTCACGGCATCTCGTTCCGCGCCGTCGCCCTCACGGCCGGGGCCTGGTCATGACGGACCTGTCGACGTTATGGGAGGTCGGTCTCCCCCTCGCCGGAACCGCCGGCACTCTCGGCTACGCCAAGGCCCGGACACCGCGCGTGTTCTGGTCGCTGGTAGGTCTGCCGGTGGCGACCACGCGGTTCGCGGTGACCTACCGGTCCACGATGGACGTGTGCGGGCTGACGGTCCAGCCGTCCCGCTTCCGTGCCTTCCTCGTCCGCAACGTCGCCCGCCGCGCCGACGTCCAGCCGGTTCCCCCGAAGGTCCGCCGGATCCGGGGCAGCCTGACCGGCCTGCGGGTCACCCTGCGCCTCCCGGCGGGTCTGGAGCCCGCTGATGTGATGGCGGCCTCCGAGCGGCTGCGGCACGCCTGGGGCGTCCACTCGGTCACCGTGGTGACGGTCAAGCCCGGCTTCGTGGAGCTGCGGATGACCGGCTACGACGTTCTTCGCCGGGTGCGGATGCCGCGCCGCATCCTGTCGGGGCCGATGTCGGTTCCGGTCGCACTGCGCGAGGACGGCACCGCCTTCGTCCGCGACTACCTCAAGATCCCCCACGCGCTGACCCTGGGCGCGAATCAGTCGGGCAAGTCGATGTATCAGCGCAACCTCGTCGCCGGACTCGCCCCGCTCCCGGTCGCCCTGGTCGGCATCGACTGCAAGCGCGGAGTCGAGCACCGCACCTACGCACCCCGCCTCTCCGCCCTGGCCACCACCCCCGAGGACGCCGACGGCCTCCTGGAGGTGCTGGTGGGCGAGATGGAAGAGCGCTTCGACCTCCTCAGCGCCTACGGGGCCGGTGACATCTGGGCCCTGCCCGATGACGTCCGTCCCGCCCCGGTGGTGGTCCTGGTGGACGAGGTCGCGGAACTGTTCCTGGTGGCGACGAAGAAGGACGAGGAACGCCGGGACCGCATGGTCACGCAGCTCATCCGCCTGGGTCAGATGGCCCGTGCGGCCGGCATCTTCCTGGAGGTGTGCGGGCAGCGCTTCGGCTCCGACCTCGGCAAGGGCGCCACCGCGCTCCGGGCCCAGCTCACCGGCCGGACCGTGCACCGGGTCAACGACAAGCAGACCGCCGAAATGGGCGTCGGCGACATCGCCCCCGACGCCGTCGTCACCGTACTGACCATCCCCCCGGACCGGCCCGGCATCGCGGTCGCGGGGGACACCTCCGGCGGCTGGTCCCGCATCCGCACCCCCCAGCTCACCGCCGCCGAAGCGGCCGAGATCTGCGCCGCGCACGCCCACCTCACCCCGGACCTGCCCGCCCTCACCCCCTACCGGCCCGCCGTCCCGGTCCACGTCGGCGCCCCGACGCCGGTTCCGCTGGTCAAGCCGTCCCCGGCGACCCCCTAGCGGGCCTCCTCCCCACCTCGGTGGCGTGACCGTCTCACGCCAGGTCCCTACCCGACCCATGCCCGAAAGGAGGTGAACCCCTGATGTTCCGCACCCTCCGCTTCGACGCCGTGCTGGTCCAGGCCGTCATCGCCGGGGCCCTGTCCTTCGCCCACCTGCACGACCTGGCGGCGGCGGCCGGTCAGGACGGATGGAAGGCCTGGGCCTATCCGGTCTCCGTCGACCTGCTGCTGGTCGCCGCGTGGCGCCGGATGCGCAAGGACGGCGGCAACCGTGACGCCTGGCTGTGGTTCGCCATCGCCCTGATCGCGTCCCTCGGCGCCAACGTCGCCACCGCCGGACTTCTCGACATGAACGACGTCCCGCCGTGGCTGCGCATCCTCGTCGCCGGATGGCCCGCCCTGGCCTTCCTCGGCGGCACCCTCCTCGCCCACGCACCCCACCCCGAACCAGAACCCGAACCCGCTCCCGTCCCGGAGCCCGAACCCGCCGCGGCGGAAGAACCCATGACCGAGCTGGTCGTGGAACGCGCTCCGGAACCTGCTCCGCACCCGGCACCGGAGCTCCCGCCGGCCGAACCCGTCGCCGTCGAAGTCCCGCCGGAGCCTGTCCGCTCGGCACCCGCCGTCCCGGTGCCGCCCGCGCTGCTGGCTCACGCGCAGAAGATCGCGGACGCTCACCGGGCTCAGACCGGTGAGCCGATCGACGCGGAAACCCTCCGCACTCGCCATGGCCTCCCGGCCGCTCTCGCGGACTCCATCGCCCTCCAGCTCGCCTGACCAGAAAGGAGGCAAGACCTGTGCGTCCGAACCGCTTCTACGACGTCACCCGCATCGGCCCGGTCCAGGTCGGCACCCACCGCGACGGCCGGGGCCGCACCAAGCACACCGCTGTGTGCACCGCCCCGCGCTGCGACTTCTCCGCCGACTACAACACCCGCGCCGCCGCCGAACTCGCCGCCCGCACCCACCGCTGCAACCCCCGCTGAAAAGGAGACCCGCGCCATGAACGTCCCGCTCTGGCTCGCCCTGCTCGTCGTCGGCGGACTCGGCATCAAGCTCATCCGCCCGCCCTGGTGGCTCGTCGCCGTCCTCCTCCTCGGCGGCTACCTCCTGGCCGACAGCCTCCTCGCCCCCGTCATCGACACCACCATCAAGTAGGGAGACCCGCCTCATGCTCCAGCCCCGCATCCCGGTCAACCCGCTCCCGACCGGCAAACCCATCCCCCTCAACCACCCGACCCCCACCCCGGCCGCCAGCGTCGAACCGACCTCTCCCGCCTCGACCCCGGCCCCGGCCTCGATGCCGGTCGTTCCGGCTCGCACGACGGTGCAGCTCACCCCCGGCAGCGCGCTCGCCCTCGCGGCCGGCGGCGGCGCGGTGATCCTGGTCGTCGGCACGGTCCTGGTCTCGATGCTCCTCGCGGTCGCCATCACCGGCGTCTCCGTCGCACTGATCGCGGTCGTGCTGCGCCTCCTGGTCCGCGACATGCAGAAGGGCCGGTGACCCCGATGGACAGCTACACCATGGCGGCCGCGGGCTTACCGGCCCTGGGCTGGGCCCTGCACGGTGGTCTGCTTACGCGCCGTCTGGCCACCGCCCGCCGCGACCCGCTGACCGGCCTGCACACCCGGGCCGGATGGACCGCCCGCGCCGAACGACTCATCGCCAAACACCCCGGCGCCCTGGTGCTCCTGGTCGACCTGGACGACTTCAAGGCCGTCAACGACACCCACGGCCACGCCGCCGGAGACACCGTCCTCACCACCACTGCGCAGCGGCTGGACGACTGGTGCGGACGGTCCGGGGTCGCGGCCCGGCTCGGCGGGGATGAGTTCGCCGCCATCGTCGCTCACCCCGACCGCACCGCCGGCCTTCTCGCCCTCTGGTCCGCGCTGGACAGTCCGGTCACCCACCACGGGCACGTCCTGCCGGTCTCCGCCTCGGTCGGCTGCGCCTACCCCGGACACCTGCCGGTCCCCACCCTCACCGACGCCCTGTCCGCCGCCGACAAGGCGATGTACGCGGCCAAGGGGCATGGCAGGCGCAACACACACTGAGCGGCCCCCGGGACGGCTCTCTCGCCAAAGAACCGCCGCCCCGGGCGCCTTCAACACCCTCCAGATCCACCGGACCCGAAAGGGAAAACCCATCATGTCCCAGACCAGCCTGCCCCCGCGCGTCTGCTCCCACTGCGACGGCTTCCCCGTCGTCCACATCACCACCGGCACGCTCACCCCCGACGGACAGCGCCGCACCCTGGCCGCCACCTGCCCGGCCTGCAAGGGCACCGGCACCCGCGTCACGTCCCCCGTTTCCTCGGTGGAGGTGTCGGCATGAGGATCCCCTTCCGTCGTACCCCCCTCGACGACTGGGACCCGGTCGGACAGCTGACCGCCGCGCACAACGAACACGACGCCCGTCGCCCCGAGGACAAGCAGCCCCGCAAGGGCTCATGGGGCCGACCCTCCAAGGACCTCACGGGCCCCGTCGCCGCCTCCGCCAGCACCCCGAAGAAGGGGCGGCGCTGGTGACTGACACCGCCCTCGCGGCGGGCCTGGACCCGGCCACCCTGAGCGATCTGCTCCGGGTGGCCGGGTCTCCCGGCTTCGACCGTCTCACCGAACAACTCCGCCGTACCGGAGGCTGCACCAGCCCCATCCGCCTGACCGGCGGTACCAAGCTCCTCGACCCCGCCACCAAGACCGTCCTGCACGCCTACACCACCGATGCCGAGCCTGGTGGTGTGCTGCGGGTGGCTTGTGGCAACCGGCGGGCGTCCCGCTGCCCGGCCTGTGCCTGGACCTACGCCGGGGACACCTACCACCTGATCCGCGCCGGACTCACCGGCGCCCCCGACAAGGGCACCCCGGAGACGATCCGGGACCACCCCCGGGTCTTCGCGACCCTGACCGCCCCGTCCTTCGGCCCCGTGCACAACCGGCCCGGCACCCGGCCCTGCCGCTGCGGCACCCGCCACCCCGAGGACGCACCCGAGCTGGGCACCCCGCTCGACCCGGCCACGTACGACTACGCGGGGGCGGTGCTGTGGAACAACCACGCCTCCGACCTGTGGCGCTACTTCACCATCTACCTGCGACGCGAGATCGCCGCCCGCGCCGGCCTCACGCAGAAAGCCGCCCGCGAACAGTCCCGCGTCTCCTTCGGCAAGGTCGCCGAGTACCAGAAACGCGGCGCCGTCCACTTCCACGCCGTCATCCGCTTCGACGGCCCCGACGGACCGGACACCCCGCCCCCGGCCTGGGCCACCCTCGACCTGCTCACCGACGCCATCCGCGCCGCCGCCACCCGCGTCCGCGTCGTCATCCCCGCCGCCCCCGCGCACGGCGTCGGCCAGGACCTCGCCCTCACCTGGGGCACCCAGCTCGACATCCAGCCCATCAAAGCCTTCGGCCAGGGCGAAGACCTCACCGAACAGGCCGTCGCCGCCTACGTCGCCAAGTACGCCACCAAAGCCGCCGAAACCACCGGCACCACCGACCACCCCGTCGGCAACAAAGAAGCCCTCATCCTCCTCGACATCCCCGACCACCCCCGGCGCCTGATGGAGGCCTGCCTCGACCTCCACGCCGCCTACCCCGACCGCCGCTTACGCGACTGGGCCCACATGCTCGGCTTCCGCGGCCACTTCTCCACCAAATCCCGCAGCTACTCCACCACCCTCAGCGCCCTCCGCCAGGTCCGCGCCGACTACCGCGCCCAACAGCAACGCACCGCCCTCGGCCTCCCCGACCCCGACGAACACCCCGAAGCCACCGTCCTCACCATCGCCCACTGGACCTACGCCGGACACGGCCACACCCCCGGCGAATCCTGGCTCGCCGCCAACATCCGCCGCGACATCCAACACAACCGCGAACATGCCCGCGAACTTCGCGCCGAACTCGAAGCCCAGGGGGATGAACTGCTGTGAAGGACGAACTGATGACCGTGCCGCAGATCCTCGCTGTCCTGGGCGGGGTCTCGCGACGCACCTTCTACCGCTGGCGGGAGTTGGGGCATGCGCCGGCCGCGTTCAAGCTCCCCAACGGCGAGCTTCGAGTGTGGCGGAGTGACTTCGACACCTGGCTCCGTGGACTGGAGAGGGCCGCGTGAAGTCGCTTGATGTGAAGGTCTGGAGCGTCCGTAAGCGGGACACCAAGACGCCCTCGTACGGGGTCCGCTGGTCTGTGGCGGGCAACGTCTCGTCCGAGTCGTTCCGTACCAAGGCGCTCGCAGATCACTATCGCACGAAGCTCATGCGGGCGATGCGGGACGGTGAAGAGTTCGATACGGAGTCCGGCCTCCCTGCCTCGATGGAGCAGAAGAAGTCCGCCGTGTCGTGGTACGAATTCGCCCTCAGGTACCTGGCGATGAAGTGGCCTCATGCCGCCCCCAATACACGAGACGGCATAAATGAGTCGCTTACCAGCGTCACTGTGGAGCTCCTTGGTGACCGCCCTGGACGGCCAGCAGATGAGTTGATCCGTAGAGCGCTGCGTAACTGGGCTTTCGTGCTTCCGGGACCTGCCGAGCGAGAAGTGCCGGACGAGGTGATGAATGTCCTTCACTGGGTGTCCAAGGCGTCCCGGCCGCTCGCTGATCTTGCTGAGCCTGCTACGGCTCGTGCGGTGCTGGATGCCTTGAAAATCAAGCTCGACGGGACCGCAGCTGCTGCGGAAACCGTGCGGCGTAAGCGGCGGACCCTCGTGAATGCGGCGAACTACGCCGTGGACCTGGGGGAGCTGCGAGAGAACCCGATCACGGCTGTCCGCTGGCAGAAGCCGAAGGTGTCCAACCAGGTCGATCCCCGCGTCGTCGCCAACCCCGAGCAGGCTCGCAATCTCCTGACGGCCGTTTCCTACGTTGGTGGGTACCGGCGGGCTCGCGGGCGTCGGCTGGTCGGCCTCTTCGCCGCGATGTACTTCGGCGGTCTTCGCCCGGCAGAAGCCGTGGGCCTGGTCGAGACGGACCTCGTCCTTCCCGAGCAGGGCTGGGGCTCGGCACTCCTGCATCGGACCCGGCCGTCAGTCGGCAAGCAATGGACGGATTCGGGGGAGACCCACGACAACCGCGGACTGAAGAACCGACCGACCGAGGACGTTCGACGTGTGCCCATCCCGCCTCATCTGGTTGCCGTTCTCCGTGATCATCTGGGCACTTTCGGCACAGCCGACGACGGGCGCCTGTTCTTCAGCGAGAAGGGCTCGGTAGTTCCCTCCTCGACCTACTACCGCGTCTGGCAGGAAGCCCGGCTCCTCGCGCTTCCGCCGGCCGTCGCCGCCTCGCCGCTCGCAAGTCGGCCGTACGACCTTCGGCATTCAGCGCTGTCGACCTGGCTCAATGCCGGTGTCGACCCGACCGAGGTGGCCGAGCGCGCCGGCAACAGCGTGGAGGTCCTGCTGACCCGCTACGCGAAGTGTCTCGACGGGCGACAGGACGTCGCCAACCGGCGTATCGAGGACCTCCTGCGCGAATACGAGTGAGCACCCTGCACCCCCTTGAGGCTCCGGGCATCTTGTCCGGGGCCTCTCTCGTTTCGAGCCCTTTCCGCTGCGATGCTTCGGGCTGGAAGCGGACGAGGGGGGCTCATGGAGCTGAAGGTCACGCGCTGGAAGCGGTACGGACATGATCGCCTGTACGCGAATCTGCCTGATGGCACCGCGGTCGGTTGGGCGGACGTAAGGACGGGGGACATCACCGTCCTGGCCGCTGAGTATCGCGACGACGTGATCGCCGTGCTGACGCACCACTTACAGGACGTCCGCGAGTCGGTGTCATCGCAGGAAGCATCCGCGGCCGACGATCGCCCGACGCTGCCGCCTCTGAAGCCGGCCGACGCCCTGTCCACGAACCGTCCCGGAGAAGCTATCCGTGACCTGCTCGACAGATCCGGCCCGGGGTTCATTGAGCGAGTCGTCTCACAGCTCTTGCGGCGCCCCACAGAGTGGGACTCGTGGCGGAAGGGACTGGCGGGGGAGAAGCGGGTGGGAGCCGAGCTGAACCGCTTGGCGCGTCACGGATGGCGAGTTCTACATGCCATCCCCTTGGCCAACCGCGTGGACGTCGATCACTTACTGATCGGGCCTGGAGGGGTGTTCAGCATCAATACGAAGCACCACCACAACAAGACCGTGTGGGTCGGCGACGATGCCGTGAAGGTCAATCACGGAAAGCCGGCGCCTTATGTCCGCAAGAGCCGGGCTGAGGCCAAGCGCGTAGTCAGGGTGCTTGAGCACTACTGCGGCTTTCCCGTACCGGTCGAGCCAGTCCTCGTCTTCGTTGGCGTCACGGATCTCAAGGTGGTGGCCACGCAGCTCGATGTCCGGGTGTACCAGGAGCGCCAAGTAGCGGCTCTGGCGCCGCTCTCAGGGGCACTGACGGCTGAGCAGGTCGAGCAGGTGTACAGCGTGGCTCGCCATCGTCAGGCATGGAGCCAGGCGTGATCCGTGCCCTTCAGCGGGCCCGCCGATGCTGTCCCCTCCCGGACCTCACCTGCGGCGATGACCCAAGATCCCGTCCACGCCTCGTCCACGGACCTCGACATACGGCGGCTCAGGGCGGCACACGCCTGCACATACAACAAGACCCCGCGCCCAGCGTTTCCGCTGATCACGGGGTCTGTGTGGCACTTCTGCGAAGTGCCCCCGGCAGGATTCGAACCTGCGCACACGGCTCCGGAGGCCGTTGCTCTATCCCCTGAGCTACGGGGGCGTCCGCCGCGTTCGGCGGCGACGGGTAGAACCCTACCAGCTTCGGGGGAGTGCCTGTGAACAGGTATTTCCGGGGTGTCACGGAGGGGCGTGTCCCCCGCACGGGTCAGAAGTGGGTAAAAGCCGGACGCGGTCGTCGGGGGCGTCCTACTCTCGTTCGTGTGTCAGGCGCGTCCGGCCGGGTGCTCGTTGTCGACGACAACAAGGTGATCCGGCAGTTGATCAGGGTCAATCTCGAACTCGAGGGGTTCGAGGTCGTGACCGCGGCCGATGGTGCCGAGTGTCTGGATGTCGTGCATCGGGTTCGGCCCGATGTCGTCACCCTCGATGTCGTCATGCCCCGTCTCGACGGGATCAGGACGGCCGAGCGGCTGCGGGCCGATCCGCGGACCCGGCATCTTCCGGTGGCCATCATCAGCGCCTGCGGCGATGCCGCCGGCGAAGCCGCCTCCGGGGTCGACGCCTTTCTCTCCAAGCCCTTCGAGCCCACCGAGCTCGTCCGTGTCGTGCGGCAGCTGATGCACCGCGAGCGGCGGGAGCGTCCCGACGCGGCCGGTCAGGACGGCGGAGAGGAACCGGCCCTGGCCGACGCCCCCCAGGAAGGACTCCGGGACGTGCTCCCGGACGGCCTCGGGGTCGAACGCGACGGGCTCCCCGACCGCCTCCGCGACGGTCTCCTCGACGGCGCCGTCGAGGGCCGCGGCGACTCCCTCCCCGACTGATTTCCTCCGTGGGCCGAGGGGGCCGTCCTTTCCCCGCTGCCCGCATGGCGAAACCGGTTCGCGTCAGGCCCCCCCTCCTCCCCTAGGCTTGTCCCGTGACCCCCGCGGATCTCTCCCTCACCGTGCTGCGCGCCGTGCGCCGTGCGGTCGACGACGGTGCTCTGCGGGTCGACGTTCCTCCGCGCGTCAAGGTCGAGCGGGCCCGGCCCGGGGGAGTGGGGGAGTACGCCAGCAGCATCGCCCTCGCCCTCGCCCGGCCCGCCGGGCGCAGCGCCCTCGACGTCGCCGGGATCCTCGAAGAGCGGCTCCGGGACGTTCCGGGGCTGCGGTCCGTCGAGGTCACCGGGCCCGGATTCCTGAACTTCACCCTGCGCGGGGACGCCGACGCCGATCTCGTACGGGGGATCCTGGCTGCCGGGACCTCGTACGGGCACGGTGCCGCCCTCGCCGGGACCACCGTCCGTCTCGCCGGGGGCGACGGTCCCCGCGCCGTCGTCGTGGTCGAGACCCTCGCCCGGCTGCTGCGCTCCCAGGGGGCCGACGTCGAGGTCGGGGCGCACGACGGCGAGCGGATCCACGTGCGGCCCGGCGAGCCGGGCGCGTACGGGGACGACATCACGCGCTGGGCCTTTCTCCGGGCCGCCCCCCACGACCGGGCCCTCGACCCCGCCCCCCTCCTCGTCCCGCACGAGCGCAACCCCCTCTTCCGCGTTCAATACGCGTACTCCCGCACCCGCCGGCTGCTCGTCAACGCCCGGCAGCTCGGGTTCTCCCCCGAACCGGGGGACTGCGGCGGCGCTGAACTCCTCGGCCTCCTCCGCGACCACCCCTCCGCGCTCCTGGCCGCCGCCCGCCACCGCGCCCCCGACCGGGTCGCCCGGCACCTCGAAGCCGTCGCCGACGCCTTGCTCGCGTTCCAGCACACCGTGCTGCCGCTCGGCGACGAGAAACCCTCGGCCGCCCACCGTTCCCGGCTCGCGCTCGCCGAAGCCGCCGGGACGGTGCTCGCCGGTGGCCTCTCCGCGCTCGGCATCAGCGCACCCGATCGGATCTGAAAGAGCAGACGCAGACATGAGCCGTTCCGCCCACCCCGCAGGGCCCCGCCACGCCGACGTCCTCCCCGAGGGCCACTACTCCGCCCCGCCCGCCGACCTCAACGCCCTCGACCCCAAGGTGTGGTCCCGGACCGTCGGGAGGGACGAGCACGGGGCCGCCACCGTCGGGGGGATCGACGTGAACGCCCTCGCCGAGGAGTTCGGCACCCCCGCCTACTTCCTCGACGAGGCCGACTTCCGCGCCCGCTGCCGCGCCTGGGCCGAGGCCTTCGGTCCGGACGCCGACGTCTTCTACGCCGGGAAGGCCTTCCTCTCCCGGGCCGTCGTGCGGTGGCTCGCGGAAGAGGGGCTGAACCTCGACGTGTGTTCCGGCGGCGAGCTCACCACCGCCCTCTCCGCCGGCATGCCCGCCGAGCGCATCGCCTTCCACGGCAACAACAAGAGCGAGGAGGAGATCGAGAAGGCGGTGGGCGCCGGCGTCGGGCGGATCGTGCTCGACTCCTTCCAGGAGATCGTCCGCGTCGCCCACATCGCCCAGTCCCTCGGCAAGCGCCAGCGCGTGCAGATCCGGGTGACCGTCGGCGTCGAGGCCCACACGCACGAGTTCATCGCCACCGCCCACGAGGACCAGAAGTTCGGCATCGCGCTCGCCGGCGGGCAGGCCGCCGAGGCCGTGCGCCGGGCGCTCAAGCTCGACGGGCTCGAACTCGTCGGCATCCACTCGCACATCGGCTCGCAGATCTTCGACATGGCCGGCTTCGAGGTCTCCGCCCGCCGCGTCGTCCAGCTCCTCACCGAGGTGCGCGACGAGCACGGCGTCGAGCTGCCCGAGATCGACCTCGGCGGCGGCCTCGGCATCGCGTACACCTCCGAGGACGACCCGCGCGAGCCGCACGAGATCGCCAAGGCGCTCAACGAGATCGTGAGCAGGGAGTGCGAGGCCGCCGGGCTGCGGACGCCCCGCATCTCCGTCGAGCCCGGGCGGGCCATCGTCGGGCCCACCGCCTTCACCCTCTACCGGGTCGGCACGATCAAGCCGCTCGACGGGCTGCGGACGTACGTGAGCGTCGACGGCGGCATGTCGGACAACATCCGCACCGCCCTGTACGACGCCGAGTACAGCGTCGCCCTCGTCTCGCGGACCAGCGACGCCGAGCCGATGCTCTCCCGCGTCGTCGGCAAGCACTGCGAGAGCGGCGACATCGTCGTACGGGACGCCTTCCTGCCCTCCGACCTGGCGCCCGGCGACCTCCTCGCCGTGCCGGCCACCGGCGCGTACTGCCGCTCGATGGCCAGCAACTACAACCACGCGCTCCGCCCGCCCGTCGTCGCCGTCCGCGACGGCGAGGCGCGCGTCATCGTCCGCCGCGAGACGGAGGAAGATCTCCTGCGTCTCGACGTCGGGTGATGAAATAGTCGGGTGATGGAATCCATGTCTCACGATTCGGACAAAGGGCGGAAACCCCCGTCCGGTGAGTGAGACTGGTCCACACCGTAGGACCGTAGAGATACGAACGTAGAAATACGAAGTAGTACGAGAAACGAGGTCGGATGATGCGTACGCGTCCGCTGAAGGTGGCGCTGCTGGGCTGTGGAGTGGTCGGCTCAGAGGTGGCGCGCATCATGACGACGCACGCCGACGACCTCGCCGCGCGCATCGGCGCCCCGGTCGAGCTCGCCGGCGTGGCCGTCCGCCGGCCCGACAAGGTCCGCGAGGGCATCGCCCCGGAACTGGTCACCACCGACGCCACCGCCCTGGTCAAACGGGGGGACATCGACGTGGTCGTCGAGGTCATCGGCGGCGTCGAGCCGGCCCGCACCCTCATCACCGCCGCCTTCGAGCACGGCGCCTCCGTCGTCTCCGCCAACAAGGCGCTGCTCGCCCAGGACGGCGCGACCCTCTACGAGGCCGCCGCGCGGCACGGACAGGACCTGTACTACGAGGCCGCCGTCGCCGGCGCCATCCCGCTGATCCGGCCGCTGCGCGAGTCCCTCGCCGGCGACAAGATCAACCGGGTGATGGGCATCGTCAACGGCACGACGAACTTCATCCTCGACAAGATGGACACCTCCGGCGCGGGCTACTCCGAGGCGCTCGACGAGGCCACCGCCCTCGGGTACGCCGAGGCCGACCCGACCGCCGACGTCGAGGGCTTCGACGCCGCCGCCAAGGCCGCCATCCTCGCCGGGATCGCCTTCCACACGCGCGTGCGCCTCGACGACGTCTACCGCGAGGGCATGACCGAGGTCACCGCCGCCGACTTCGCCTCCGCCAAGCAGATGGGCTGCACCATCAAGCTGCTCGCCATCTGCGAGCGGGCCGCCGACGGCGGGTCCGTCACCGCGCGCGTGCACCCCGCGATGATCCCGCTCAGCCACCCGCTGGCCTCCGTCCGCGAGGCGTACAACGCGGTCTTCGTCGAGGCGGAGGCCGCCGGGCGGCTCATGTTCTACGGCCCCGGCGCCGGCGGCTCGCCGACCGCCTCGGCCGTGCTCGGCGACCTCGTCGCCGTGTGCCGCAACAAGCTCGACGGGGCCAACGGCCCCGGGGAGTCCGCGTACACCCAGCTGCCCGTCAGCTCCATGGGCGAGGTCGTCACGCGGTACCACATCAGCCTCGACGTGGCCGACAAGCCGGGCGTCCTCGCCCAGGTCGCGACGGTCTTCGCCGAGCACGGCGTGTCGATCGACACCGTGCGCCAGCACGGTCGACAGGACGGAGACGGCGAGGCCTCCCTCGTCGTCGTCACCCACCGCGCGCCCGACGCCGCCCTCTCCGGGACCGTCGAGGCGCTGCGCAAGCTCGACACCGTGCGCGGTGTCGCCAGCATCATGCGTGTTGAAGGGGAGTAAGGACCCATGACCAGCAAGGGCACCCATCAGTGGCGCGGCATCATCGAGGAGTACCGGGACCGCCTTCCGGTCACGGACGCGACGCCGGTCGTCACGCTCCGTGAGGGCGGTACGCCGCTCGTTCCGGCTCAGGTCCTCTCCGAGCGCACGGGCTGCGAGGTGCACCTCAAGGTCGAGGGCGCCAACCCCACCGGCTCCTTCAAGGACCGGGGCATGACCATGGCCATCACCCGGGCCAAGGAGGAGGGCGCGCAGGCCGTCATCTGCGCCTCCACCGGCAACACCTCGGCCTCCGCCGCCGCCTACGCGGTGCGCGCCGGCATGGTGTCCGCCGTGCTCGTGCCCCAGGGCAAGATCGCGCTCGGCAAGATGGGCCAGGCCCTCGTGCACGGCGCGAAGATCCTCCAGGTCGACGGCAACTTCGACGACTGCCTCACCCTGGCCCGCCGCCTCTCCGACAACTACCCGGTGGCACTGGTCAATTCGGTCAACCCGGTCCGCATCGAGGGCCAGAAGACCGCCGCGTTCGAGATCGTGGACATGCTGGGCGACGCCCCCGACATCCACGTCCTGCCAGTCGGCAACGCGGGCAACATCACCGCGTACTGGAAGGGATATCGCGAGTACGCGGAGGACGGCCTGGCCACCCGCCGTCCGCGCATGTGGGGCTTCCAGGCCTCCGGTTCCGCCCCGCTCGTGCGCGGCGAGGTCGTCAAGGACCCGTCGACGATCGCCACCGCGATCCGCATCGGCAACCCGGCCTCGTGGGACTACGCGATCGCCGCGCGCGACGAGTCGGGCGGCTTCATCGACGAGGTGACGGACCGTGAGATCCTGCGCGCCTACCGCCTGTTGGCCGCGCAGGAGGGCGTCTTCGTCGAGCCCGCCTCGGCCGCCTCGGTCGCCGGTCTGCTGAAGGCCGCCGAGCAGGGCAAGGTCGACCCCGGCCAGCGGATCGTCTGCACCGTCACCGGCAACGGCCTCAAGGACCCCGACTGGGCCGTCGCCGGCGCGCCGCAGCCCGTCACCGTACCGGTCGACGCCGTGGCCGCCGCCGAGCGCCTCGGTCTGGCCTGATCCCGTTCCCCCGTACGGGGGACGCGTCCCGCTCCGGGCCGTCCCCCGTACGGGAAGTGCCGCCCGGCGAAACCCGATCAGGAACCCACAGAGGGGCACAGGGCGGCCCGCGACACGCATCGTGCGCCTCCTGTGCGCCCTATGTCGCCGCAGAACCTTCCTTCGATAGGCTGTACCGACCCGCCCCGACGCATATGCGCGGTGTCGTTGCCGTTGTCGCCCCCGTGGCCGAAACGGCCTGCCGGGTCCCGGTGTACTTCTCTTGAAATACCCGTTGAAATACCCGTTGTCGCAATCCAAGGAGAATCAACGAGCGATGGCCGGTCCAGCGTTCCGCGCCGCCGCCGTACGGGTGCGCGTCCCCGCCACCAGCGCCAACCTCGGCCCGGGCTTCGACGCCTTCGGCCTGTCGCTGGGGCTCTACGACGACGTGGTCGTCCGAGTCGCCGACTCCGGGCTGCACGTCGACATCGCCGGTGAGGGCGCCGAGACGCTCCCGCGCGACGAGAGCCACCTGCTCGTACGCTCCCTGCGCACGGCCTTCGACCTGCTCGGCGGGCAGCCGCGCGGTCTTGAGGTCGTCTGCGCCAACCGCATCCCGCACGGCCGCGGCCTCGGTTCCTCCTCCGCCGCCATCTGCGCCGGCATCGTCGCCGCCCGCGCCGTGACCATAGGCGGCGACGCGAAGCTCGACGAGGCCGCCCTCCTGGAGCTGGCCACCGAGATCGAGGGCCACCCCGACAACGTCGCCGCCTGTCTCCTCGGCGGATTCACGCTCGCCTGGACCGAGTCCGGCGCCGCGCGGGCCATCAGGATGGACCCCTCCGATTCCATCGTTCCGGTGGTTTTCGTCCCCGGGAAGCCCGTACTGACCGAGACCGCCCGCGGACTCCTGCCGCGCACCGTCCCGCACGTGGACGCCGCCGCCAACGCCGGCCGCGCCGCCCTCCTCGTCGAGGCCCTGACCCGCCGCCCCGAGCTGCTGCTCGCGGCCACCGAGGACCGGCTGCACCAGGAGTACCGCGCTCCCGCGATGCCCGAGAGCGTCGCCCTGGTCAACCGGCTGCGGGCGGACGGCGTCCCCGCGGTCATCTCCGGCGCGGGCCCCACGGTCCTCGCCCTCGCCGAGCGGGGGACCGCCGACAAGGTCGCCCTGCTCGCGGGCGGGGGATGGGCCGCGAACCGGCTCGACCTCGACGCGTCCGGCGCGAGCGTCCTGCCGCTGGCGCCCTAGGTGACGGGCCGGGGCGCCGGGCAGCGCCCCGGTCGGCGGATTGCCGGTGAGTGAGAGGGGGAATGTTTGTTGGAGCCGGTAGTGTTAACCTCAAGTCTGCACCCGACCTCTTTGTGGAGCGGTGCGGAGTGTCCCCTCAGGGACCACCCATTCTTCCGGGAGCCTCCCCAACTGCCTGAGCAGCCCGCCTGAGCAGTTTCGAGCACGCTCCGGAACCGGCACGACACCCCTCGCTCTTCTCTCGTGAGGGCCGAGCAGGGGGCCTCGGGCCGGACCCACAGCACGTTTCCTCTCTTCCGCCGCACCCGGCGGGACCACCGCCCCGGACTCGGTCCACACACCAGGACCCTGCCGGACAGCACAACCGGTCGCCGAGCCAGATGGCCGACGTCCGCTCCAGGGAAGGACCCTTCGTGAGCGACACCACCGATCTGATGGGCGTGACTGCCGACAGCAGTGTCGACAACGCCGCGCCCGCCGCAGGTGCTGCCACCGGCGGCACCGCACGGCGCCGCCGCTCCGGCACCGGCCTCGAGGGCATGGTCCTGGCCGAGCTGCAGCAGGTCGCGTCCGGCCTCGGCATCAGGGGCACCGCGCGGATGCGCAAGAGCCAGCTGATCGAGGTCATCAAGGAGGCGCAGGCCGGCGGGGGCTCCGCCGCCCCGGCCAAGGCCGCCGACACCGCCGCCGAGACCAAGCCGAAGCGCCGCGCCACCTCCAAGGCCCGTACGGGCGAGACCGCCGCGGAGCCCGCCGCCGAGGCCCCCGCCCCCAAGGCGGAGAAGGCCGAGAAGGCCGTCGGCCAGCAGCAGATCGACATCCCGGGCCAGCCCTCGCCCAAGACCCCGTCGGAGCAGGGCGACGAGCAGCCGGCCGGCGAGCGCCGCCGCCGTCGCGCCACCGCCCCCGCCGGTTCGCCGGACGGCGCGGCCGAGACCGCCCAGGCGGTCAGGACCGAGGCCCGCGCGGAAGCCCGTACCGAGACCCGCGAGGTCAAGGCCGAGGCGCAGACCGACACCCGGACCGACGGCGCCGTCGACGGCGCCGAGGGCCGCGGCCGCCGGGACCGCGGCGAGCGCGGTGACCGCCGCGACCGCCGGGACCGCCAGCGCGACCGCAAGGGCGACGACCAGCAGGGCGGCGGCCAGGGCGGCCAGGGCGGCCAGCGCAAGGACCGTCAGGAGCGCCAGGGCCAGGGCCAGGGCGGCGGCCAGGGTCAGCAGGGCGGCCAGCAGGCCGGTCCGCAGGACGACTACGACGACGAGGGCGGCCGCCGGGGCCGTCGCGGCCGCTACCGCGACCGCCGCGGGCGCCGTGGCCGCGACGACTTCCAGGCCGGCGAGCCGCAGGTCGCCGACGACGACGTCCTGATCCCCGTCGCGGGCATCCTCGACATCCTCGACAACTACGCGTTCATCCGGACCTCCGGCTACCTGCCCGGCCCGAACGACGTGTACGTCTCCCTCGCCCAGGTCCGCAAGAACGGCCTGCGCAAGGGCGACCACGTCACCGGTGCCGTGCGCCAGCCGAAGGAGGGCGAGCGCCGCGAGAAGTTCAACGCGCTCGTCCGCCTGGACTCCGCGAACGGCATGGCCGCCGACTCCGGCCGCGGCCGCCCGGAGTTCAACAAGCTGACCCCGCTCTACCCGCAGGACCGGCTCCGCCTGGAGACCGACCCGGGCGTGCTGACCACGCGGATCATCGATCTCGTCGCACCGATCGGCAAGGGCCAGCGCGGTCTGATCGTGGCCCCGCCGAAGACCGGCAAGACCATGATCATGCAGGCCATCGCCAACGCGATCACGGTCAACAACCCCGAGTGCCACCTGATGGTCGTCCTGGTCGACGAGCGTCCGGAAGAAGTCACCGACATGCAGCGGTCGGTCAAGGGCGAGGTCATCTCCTCGACCTTCGACCGTCCGGCCGAGGACCACACCACCGTCGCCGAGCTGGCCATCGAGCGCGCCAAGCGCCTCGTGGAGCTGGGTCACGACGTGGTCGTCCTGCTCGACTCGATCACCCGCCTGGGCCGCGCGTACAACCTCGCCGCCCCGGCCTCCGGCCGCATCCTGTCCGGTGGTGTCGACTCGACCGCGCTCTACCCGCCGAAGCGCTTCTTCGGTGCCGCGCGCAACATCGAGGACGGCGGCTCTTTGACCATCCTCGCGACTGCTCTGGTGGACACGGGTTCACGCATGGACGAGGTGATCTTCGAGGAGTTCAAGGGCACCGGCAACATGGAGCTCAAGCTCGACCGGAAGCTCGCCGACAAGCGCATCTTCCCGGCCGTCGACGTCGACGCCTCGGGCACGCGCAAGGAGGAGATCCTCCTCGGCAGCGACGAGCTCGCGATCACCTGGAAGCTGCGCCGCGTGCTGCACGCGCTCGACCAGCAGCAGGCGATCGAGCTGCTGCTCGACAAGATGAAGCAGACGAAGTCGAACGGCGAGTTCCTCCTCCAGATCCAGAAGACCACCCCCGGAGCGAGCAACAACGACTGACGCGGTCCACGAGATCCACGTCACACGACGGGGCCGGGCCCGGCCCGCGCCCCCGTCGTGAACTGCGCCGAACGCCGCGCCCACCGTGTCCGCACGGTGGGCGCGGCGTTTTCCCGTCCGAAACGCCGCCGATCCGCGTGCAACCCTTTGGGGTGTCTCTCCGTCACAGAAGGTGAATCCAGGGCCGAAGGACGGGCGATGACCGAGCAGACGAACAGCGGCCGACGCCGCAAGGTGCCGATCCTCATCACGGGGGCCCTCGTGGTCCTCGTCCTCGGCGGCGCCGGCTTCGGCTACGCCTACTACAAGAAGCTCGACCACAACATCCAGGGCGTCGACATCAACGCCCAGCTCGGTCCCCAGCGCCCCGTCGACGTCGACGACGGCTCCATGGACATCCTCGTCCTCGGCTCCGACTCGCGCTCCGGCGACAACGACGCCTACGGCAGGGACGAGGGCGGCGCCCGCTCCGACACCGCGATGGTCGTCCACGTCCACGAGGGCCACAAGAGGGCGAGCGTCGTCTCCATACCCCGCGACACCCTGATAACGAGGCCGGACTGCACCGACGCCCGGGGCGCCAGCGTCCCCGGCCGGCGCCGTGCCATGTTCAACACGGCGTACGAGGTCGGCGGCCCGGCCTGCGCCGTGAAGACCGTCGAGTCGATGTCCGGCATCCGCATGGACCACTACGTCGAGGTCGACTTCACCGGCTTCAAGGAGATCATCGACGAGCTCGGCGGCGTCGAGATCACCACCACCGAGCGCATCGAGGACGACGACAGCCACCTCGACCTCGCCCCGGGCCCCCACACCCTGAACGGCGAGCAGTCCCTCGGCCTCGTCCGCACCCGCAAGGGCGTCGGCGACGGCAGCGACCTCGGCCGCATCCAGCTCCAGCAGGCCTTCGTCAAGGCCCTCGTCACACAGGTCAAGGACCTCGGCGTCCTCACCGACCCGACGAAGCTCCTCGGCCTCGCCGACGCCGCCACCAGGGCCATCACCCCCGACTCCGAACTCGACTCCGTCCAGGAGCTGACCGGCTTCGCCCGGGGCCTCTCCGGCATCGACGCCCAGAACGTCCAGATGGTCACCCTGCCCGTCGTGTACGACCGGATCGACCCCAACCGGGTCGTGCCCCTGGAGCAGCAGTCCGCGCAGGTCTGGAAGGCGCTCAAGGACGATCTGCCCATCCCCGCCTCCGTCACGAAGGACACCGCCGCCGGGGCGGCCGGGGGCGTCGTGAGGTAGGCCGGGAATACCTCCGGCCCGACCCCGGTTTGGGGAGATGCGGCCGGTCCTGGCAGACTGGTACGTCGGCCCCGGTTCACGCATGCCGCAACCCGCAGCAGCGACCCGGTGCCCTCCCGGAACATAGGAGACACCTTGAAGCGCGAGATCCACCCCGAGTACGTCGAGACCCAGGTCAGCTGCACCTGTGGCGCGTCGTTCACCACCCGCAGCACCCTCACCGACGGCACCATCCGTGCCGAGGTCTGCTCCGAGTGCCACCCGTTCTACACGGGCAAGCAGAAGATCCTCGACACCGGCGGCCGCGTCGCCCGCTTCGAGGCCCGCTTCGGCAAGGCCGCCGGCTCCGCCAACAAGTAGCGAGCCCCTGCGCCGGTCCACGGTCGCCCCGCGCGGGTGGCCGGGACCGGCGCTTTGGCGTCCCCGTAGCAACTGACGAAAACCAGGAGCCCCCGCATGTTCGAGGCGGTCGAGGAACTGGTCGGCGAGCACGCCGACCTCGAGAAGAAGCTGGCGGACCCCTCGGTCCACGCCGACCAGGCGAACGCGCGCAAGCTGAACAAGCGCTACGCCGAGCTGACCCCGATCGTCGGCACCTACCGCTCCTGGAAGCAGACCGGTGACGACATCGAGACCGCCCGCGAGCTGGCGCACGACGACCCCGACTTCGCCGCCGAGGTCAAGCAGCTGGAGAAGGACCGGGAGGAGCTGACCGAACGGCTCCGCCTGCTCCTCGTCCCGCGCGACCCCAGCGACGACAAGGACGTCATCCTGGAGATCAAGGCCGGCGCCGGCGGCGACGAGTCCGCGCTCTTCGCCGGCGACCTGCTCCGCATGTACCTCCGGTACGCCGAGCGCGTCGGCTGGAAGACCGAGATCATCGACGCCACCGAGTCCGAGCTCGGCGGCTACAAGGACGTCCAGGTCGCCGTGAAGACCAAGGGCGGCAACGGCGCCACCGAGCCCGGCCAGGGCGTCTGGGCGCGGCTCAAGTACGAGGGCGGGGTGCACCGCGTCCAGCGCGTGCCCGCCACCGAGTCCGCCGGCCGCATCCACACCTCCGCCGCCGGCGTGCTCGTCACGCCCGAGGCCGAGGAGGTCGAGGTCGAGGTCCACGCCAACGACCTGCGCATCGACGTCTACCGCTCGTCCGGCCCCGGCGGCCAGTCGGTCAACACCACCGACTCCGCCGTCCGCATCACCCACCTGCCGACCGGCATCGTCGCCTCCTGCCAGAACGAGAAGAGCCAGCTCCAGAACAAGGAGCAGGCCATGCGCATCCTGCGCTCCCGGCTCCTCGCCGCCGCCCAGGAGAAGGCCGAGGCCGAGGCCGCCGACGCCCGCCGCAGCCAGGTCCGCACCGTCGACCGCTCCGAGAAGATCCGGACGTACAACTTCCCGGAGAACCGCATCTCGGACCACCGCGTCGGCTTCAAGGCGTACAACCTGGACCAGGTGCTCGACGGCGACCTCGACACGATGATCCAGGCGTGCGTCGACGCCGACTCGGCGGCGAAGCTCGCCGCGGCGTAAGGCCGTCCGGCCACCACCGAGCCCCACCCCGCACCACGGAGGACCAGCGTGCAGTCACTTTCTGGGGGGCGACCCCCAGGCCCCCGCAGTCTGCTGCTCGCCGAGGTGGCCCAGGCCACCCGGCGGCTGGCCGACGCCGGCGTCCCCTCCCCGCGCTTCGACGCCGAGGAGCTCGCCGCGTTCGTGCACGGCGTCAAGCGGGGGGAGCTGCACAACGTCAAGGACGCGGACTTCGACGCCCGCTACTGGGAGACGGTCGCCCGCCGCGAGGCCCGCGAACCCCTCCAGCACATCACCGGGCGGGCGTTCTTCCGCTACCTGGAGCTCCAGGTGGGGCCCGGCGTCTTCGTGCCGCGCCCGGAGACCGAGTCGGTCGTCGGCTGGGCCATAGACGCCGTGCGCGCCATGGACGTCGTCGAGCCGCTCATCGTCGACCTGTGCACCGGCTCCGGGGCCATCGCCCTCGCCATGGCCCAGGAGGTGCCGCGCTCGCGCGTGCACGCCGTCGAGCTCTCCGACGACGCCCTCGTCTGGACCCGGAAGAACGCCGAGGGTTCCCGCGTCACCGTCCACCAGGGCGACGCGCTGACCGCCCTGCCCGACCTCGACGGCCAGGTCGACCTGGTCATCTCCAACCCGCCGTACATCCCGCTCACCGAGTGGGAGTACGTGGCGCCCGAGGCCCGCGACCACGACCCGGAGATGGCCCTCTTCTCCGGCGAGGACGGCCTCGACACCATCCGCGGCATCGAGCGCACCGCCCACCGCCTGCTCCGTCCCGGCGGCCTCGTCGTCATCGAGCACGCGGACACCCAGGGCGGCCAGGTGCCGTGGATCTTCAACGAGGAGGCCGGCTGGGCGGACGCCGCCGACCACCCCGACCTGAACAACCGGCCGCGCTTCGCGACCGCCCGCAAGGCGACACCGTGACGGCCCCGACCGTCGTCACCGCCATGACGAACCACGCGTACGAGGAGGCCGGGAACTGATGGCACGGCGATACGACTGCAACGAGGCGACCGACCGACTGACGGGCCTGCGCGAGGCCGCGTCCGCCGTCCGCCGGGGCGAACTGGTCGTGCTGCCCACCGACACCGTGTACGGGATCGGGGCGGACGCCTTCAGCAGCGAGGCCGTGGCGGACCTGCTGGCCGCCAAGGGGCGCGGCCGCAACATGCCCACGCCCGTGCTCATCGGCTCCCCGAACACCCTCCACGGCCTGGTCACCGACTTCTCCGAGCAGGCCTGGGAGCTCGTCGACGCCTTCTGGCCCGGCGCGCTCACCCTGGTCGCCAGGCACCAGCCGTCCCTCCAGTGGGACCTCGGCGACACCCGGGGCACCGTCGCCGTCCGGATGCCGCTGCACCCCGTCGCGATCGAGCTGCTCACCGAGGTCGGACCGATGGCCGTCTCCTCGGCGAACCTCACCGGCCACCCGTCGCCGGAGGACTGCGACGCCGCGCAGAACATGCTCGGCGACTCCGTCTCCGTCTACCTCGACGGCGGCCCGACGCCCGGCAACGTCCCCTCGTCCATCGTCGACGTGACCGGCCCGGTGCCGGTGCTGCTGCGGCAGGGAGCGCTCTCCGCGGAGGAGCTCCGGAAGGTCGTACCCGACCTCGAGGTGGCCAGTTGACCGCCCTTGAGGGGCGTGGCATAGCGGGGCACGACGACAGCGACACCTTCCGCATCCTCCACGTCAGCACCGGCAACGTCTGCCGCTCGCCGATCACCGAGCGGCTGACCCGCCACGCCCTGTGCGACCGGCTCGGGGACCCCCTCGGCGGCGGCCTGATCGTGGAGAGCGCGGGCACCTGGGGCCACGAGGGCGCCCCGATGGAGGCCAACGCGGAGCTGGTCCTCGCCGACTTCGGCGCGGACCACACCGGCTTCGTGGGCCGCGAGCTCCTCGACGAGCACGTCATCCGCGCGGACCTCGTCCTGACGGCGACCCGGGACCACCGGGCGCAGGTCATCTCGATGGGCCACTCGGCGGGGCTGCGCACCTTCACCCTGAAGGAGTTCACCCGCCTGGTCCGCGCCATCGACCCGGCCACGCTCCCGGACCCGCGCGACGAGGGCATGGTCGAACGCGCCCGCGCCCTGGTCCGCGCGGCCGCGGCTCTACGCGGGTGGCTCCTGGCCCCGTCCCCGGACGCGGACGAGGTCAACGACCCGTACGGCGCCCCCATCACGTTCTTCCGCTCGATCGGCGACGAGATCAACCAGGCCCTTGACCCCGTGGTGACGGCCCTGACCGGGGTGACGGCGCGGCGCTGAGTGCTCGGCGCGCGCGTCCGGCGGCCCGTACCTACATTGGTGCTGACATCCCTCCACGCCCGGAGTCAGCCATGCCGGTCACCGCGCCCCCCGAAGACGCACTCGACGTCCTGCGCCGGCAGGACCCGGAGGTCGCCGACGTGCTGCTCGGCGAGGAGCGGCGGCAGGCCGACAGCCTCCAGCTGATCGCGGCGGAGAACTTCACCTCGCCCGCCGTCCTCGCCGCCCTCGGCTCCCCGCTCGCCAACAAGTACGCCGAGGGCTACCCCGGCGCCCGGCACCACGGCGGCTGCGAGTACGCCGACGCCGTCGAGCGGATCGCCGTACAACGGGCCACCGCGCTCTTCGGAGCCGACCACGCGAACGTCCAGGCCCACTCCGGCTCCTCGGCCGTCCTGGCGGCGTACGCGGCCCTTCTCAGGCCCGGTGACACGGTCCTCGCCATGGGCCTGGAGCACGGCGGGCACCTCACCCACGGTTCGCCCGCCAACTTCTCCGGCCGCTGGTTCGACTTCGTCCCGTACGGCGTCGACGCCGAGACCGGGCTCGTCGACTACGAGCAGGTCGCCGCCCTCGCCCGCCACCACCGCCCCAAGGCGATCGTCTGCGGCTCCATCTCCTACCCCCGCCACCTCGACTACGAGGTCTTCCGCGAGATCGCCGACGAGACCGGCGCCTACCTGATCGCGGACGCGGCCCACACCATCGGCCTGGTCGCCGGGGGAGCGGCCCCCAGCCCCGTCCCGTACGCCGACGTCGTCTGCGCCACCACCCACAAGGTGCTGCGCGGCCCGCGCGGCGGAATGGTCCTGTGCGGGGAGGAGCTCGCGGGACGGATCGACCGGGCGGTGTTCCCGTTCAGCCAGGGCGGCGCCCAGATGCACACGATCGCGGCCAAGGCGGTGGCCTTCGGCGAGGCCGAGGCGCCCGCGTTCACCGCGTACGCCCACCGGGTGGTCGAGCACGCCCGGGTCCTCGCCGCCGCCCTCGCCGCCGAGGGCTTCGCGCCGACCACCGGCGGCACCGACACCCACCTCGTCACCGCCGACCCCGCCCCCCTCGGCATCGACGGGCGCACCGCCCGCGCCCGGCTCGCCGCCGCCGGCATCGTGCTCGACACCTGCGCGCTCCCGCACGGGGAGGGGCGCGGGATCCGGCTCGGCACGGCCGCCGTCACCACCCAGGGCATGGGCACCCCCGAAATGGCCAGGATCGCCGGGCTGTTCACCGCCGCGCTCCGCGACGACCCCGCGGAGACGGCTTGGGTACGGGCCGAAGTACGGGCGCTGACCGGCCGTTTTCCGCCGTACGCACACTGACCGGACCCCCGGTGCAACCGTCCGGGCGGCCCCGCGTGTCTCCCAGCACATGGACGGCACGGCTAGGGTGTGGGGCTGAGATGGCCAGCGATTCCTGTGGGGCAGCCCGTGCGTGATTACCTGCTGACGCTCTGTGTCACGGCCGCGGTGACCTATCTGCTCACCGGTCCGGTGCGGAAGTTCGCCATCGCGACCGGGGCGATGCCGGAGATCCGCGCCCGCGACGTACACCGAGAACCGACTCCGCGGCTCGGTGGCATCGCCATGTTCTTCGGGCTGTGCGCGGGTCTGCTCGTCGCCGCCCACCTGCAGAACCTCGGCAGCGTCTTCGAGCTGTCCAACGAGCCCCGCGCGCTGCTCTCCGGCGCCGCGCTGATCTGGCTGATCGGCGTCCTGGACGACAAGTTCGAGCTGGACGCGCTGATCAAGCTGGGCGCGCAGATGATCTCGGCGGGCGTCATGGTCGCGCAGGGCCTGACGATCCTGTGGCTGCCGATCCCCGGCGTCGGCGTCGTCTCCCTGACCCCCGGGCAGGGCACGCTCCTCACGGTCGCCCTGGTGGTCCTCACCATCAACGCGGTGAACTTCGTCGACGGCCTCGACGGCCTCGCCGCCGGCATGGTCTGCATCGCCGCCACCGCCTTCTTCCTGTACGCCTACCGCCTCTGGTACGGCTACACGATCGAGGCCGCCGCCCCCGCGACGCTCTTCACCGCCATCCTCATGGGCATGTGCCTGGGCTTCCTGCCGCACAACATGCACCCGGCGCGGATCTTCATGGGCGACTCCGGCTCGATGCTGATCGGCCTGATCCTGGCGGCCTCCGCCATCTCGATCACCGGCCAGGTCGACCCCGACGTGCTGAAGCTCTTCGAGGGCTCGACCCGTGAGGCCACCCACGCCGCCCTGCCGGTCTTCATCCCGCTCGTGCTGCCGCTGACGATCATCGCGATCCCGATGGCGGACCTGGTCCTGGCGATCGTGCGCCGCACCTGGAAGGGCCAGTCGCCGTTCGCGGCCGACCGCGGCCACCTGCACCACCGGCTCCTGGAGATCGGCCACTCGCACAGCCGCGCGGTGCTGATCATGTACTTCTGGTCGGCCCTGATCGCCTTCGGGACGCTGGCGTACTCGGTCCACTCGACCTCGATGTGGATCGTCCTCGGGGTCGTCGCGCTCAGCGCGATCGGCCTGGTGCTGCTCCTGATGCCGCGCTTCACGCCGCGTGCGCCCCGCTGGGCCGAGTCCGTGGTGCCGCCCCGCTACCGGCGCCGCGGGCCGGCCTCCGCCGCGGAGGCGGACGCGGAGCCGTCCCCGGAGCCCGTCACGGACGAGGACGAGCGCGTCCCGGTGCCCGCCGGCATCAACGGCGCCACCGCCATCGGCAACCGCGCGCGCTTCACCGACCGGCGGAAGGCCGGAACGCCAGGTTGACGAAAGCCGCGGCGGCGGGCATTACCAGACAAGGTGCCCCGCCGTCGTGCACACACGCGCGGTGTAACCCTCATGTGTGACAACTGGCACACCTTATGGGTAAAGACCTATTCAAATAGTTTGTGATACCGTTCACGAGACCCGGCGACAGTGCCGAAAGACCGTAGTGCGACGGTCCGTTGGCCCCGAGACCCACCTCGGACCGGGCTTACGCTCGTCCATGACGACACCATCGCCCCCTCCATCAAGCGGAGACACCGCCATGCCGTCCAGCGACGCACGCATCCTCCTGCACACCGTTGTACCCACCGCAGCCGTCGGCGTCGTCGCCACGGTCGTCAGCGGGGTGGTCGCCGGTGGCAAGGGCGCGCTCGGCGCGGTCGTCGGCACCCTGGTGGTCCTCCTCTTCATGGGGATCGGACAACTGGTTCTCCAGCGGACGGCGAAGTCGTTCCCGCACCTGTTCCAGGCGATGGGGCTGATGCTCTACACGGCCCAGCTCCTGGTGCTCTTCATCTTCCTGGCGTTGCTCAAGAACACCACGCTGTTCGACTTCAAGCCCTTCGCCTTCACGCTGCTCGCCGCCACCATCGTGTGGGTCGCCGCGCAGGCCCGGGCCTACATGAAGGCCAAGATCACTTACATCGACCCCGGAAACTCGGGGCCGAAGTCGTGAAGGGTAGGGCCGGGATAAAGCCGCGTTCGGCTTCCTGCTATCGTCCGGTGCCAACTGCGGCACTGCGGGCGCGGGCATCCGAGACGCCTGTCCCAGCGCGAGGCTCGAAGCCGAACCGCCGCCCCCTTATCCGTAAGACCAGTCCAGTGCCGACCCGCGGCTGCGTGCCGCGCCGACACAACGAGGTTGCCGTACCTATGCGCCACGCTGAAGGAGCCCGCGGTGAGTGCTGACCAGACGCTTGCCTTCGACCCGGATTGCCACATCTTCACCGGATGTGGCTTCCCGGCGCCGGGCCTGCACACGTTCATGTACGAGCCCATCGCGACGGTGGGCGGCATCGAGTTCACCAAGCCGATGCTGCTCGCCATCCTCGGCTCCATCGTGGTCGTCGGTTTCTTCTGGGCCGCCTTCAACAAGCCCAAGCTGATCCCCGGCAAGCTGCAGATGGTCGGCGAGGCCGGTTACGACTTCGTGCGCCGCGGCATCGTCTACGAGATCATCGGCAAGAAGGACGGCGAGAAGTACGTCCCCTTCATGGTGTCGCTGTTCTTCTTCGTCTGGATCATGAACCTCTGGTCGATCGTTCCGCTCGCCCAGTTCCCGGTCACCTCGCTGATCGCCTTCCCGGCCGGTCTCGCGCTGATCGTGTACGTCATGTGGATCTCGCTCACCTTCAAGAAGCACGGCTTCGTGGGCGGCTGGAAGAACATCGTCGGCTACGACAAGTCCCTCGGCGCGATCCTCCCCATGGTCGTCGTCCTCGAGTTCTTCTCGAACCTCCTCATCCGGCCCTTCACGCACGCGGTCCGACTGTTCGCGAACATGTTCGCCGGTCACCTGCTCATCGTGATGTTCTCGCTGGCCACCTGGTACCTCATGAACGGCCTGGGCTTCGTCTACGCCGGCGCCTCGTTCGTGATGGTCATCGTGATGACCGCATTCGAGCTCTTCATCCAGGCCGTCCAGGCGTACGTCTTCGTCCTCCTGGCCTGCAGCTACGTCCAGGGCGCGCTCTCCGAGCACCACTGAGCCCGACCCTCGGACGCAGTTCCCCCCGAAACCAGCAGACGTCCGGTGGCCAACCCCCACCGGGTCATTGAAAGAGAAGGAAGTAACGGCATGTCCGCTGCTCTCGAACTGATCAACCTCGCCGCCCCCGGTGACTCCGCCAAGACGACCCTGGTCGGCAACGTCGCCTCCATCGGCTACGGCCTCGCGGCCATCGGCCCCGGCGTCGGCGTCGGCATCATCTTCGGTAACGGCACCCAGGCCCTCGCCCGCCAGCCCGAGGCCGCCGGTCTGATCCGTACCAACCAGATCATGGGCTTCGCCTTCTGTGAGGCGCTCGCCCTCATCGGCATCGTCATGGGCTTCGTCTACCAGTAAGCCCGGACCGACAGCCCGATTCTTTTTACGGAAGGCACTGATGTGAACGCTCTGCTTCTTGCGGCGGCGGAGGAGCCCCAGCCTCCTCTGATCCCGCATCTTGACGAGCTCGTCATCGGCCTGATCGCCTTCGTCATCGTCTTCGGCTTCCTCGCCAAGAAGCTCCTCCCGAACATCAACAAGGTTCTGGACGAGCGCCGCGAGGCCATCGAGGGTGGCATCGAGAAGGCCGAGTCGGCCCAGATCGAGGCTCAGAGTGTGCTGGAGCAGTACAAGGCCCAGCTCGCCGAGGCCCGCCACGAGGCCGCGCGTCTTCGCCAGGAGGCGACGGAGCAGGGCACCGCGATCATCCAGGAGATGAAGGCGGAAGGCCAGCGCCAGCGCGAGGAGATCATCGCGGCCGGCCACACGCAGATCGAGGCCGACCGCAAGGCCGCGTCCGCCTCGCTGCGTCAGGACGTGGGCAAGCTCGCCACGGACCTGGCCGGCAAGCTGGTCGGCGAGTCCCTGGAGGACACCGCCCGCCAGAGCCGCACGATCGACCGCTTCCTCGACGAGCTCGAGGAGAAGGCCGAGGCCGTCCGATGAACGGAGCGAGCCGTGAAGCACTGGCAGCCGCCCGCGAGTCCCTCGACGCGCTGACCGACAACACCCCGGTCGACGCGACGAAGCTCGCGGACGAGCTCGCCGCAGTCACCGTGCTGCTCGACCGCGAGGTGTCGCTGCGCCGGGTCCTGACCGACCCCGCCCAGTCGGGTGAGGCCAAGGCCGCACTCGCGCAGCGACTCCTGACCGGTCAGGTGGGCGGCGAGACCGCCGACCTGGTCTCGGGCATGGTCCGCTCCCGCTGGTCGCGCTCGCGCGACCTGGTCGACGCGACCGAGGAGCTGGCGAACACCGCGGACCTCACCGCGGCGCAGAAGGCGGGCGCGCTGGACGGCGTCGAGGACGAGCTGTTCCGCTTCGGCCGGATCGTGTCCTCCAGCACCGAGCTCCGCTCGGCGCTGACGGACAAGGCCGCCACGGCCACCGCCAAGGGCACGCTGCTCCGCAGCCTGCTGGGCGGCAAGGCCCACGCGACCACCGAGCGCCTGGTCGTCCGTCTGGTGACCCAGCCCCGGGGACGTAGCCTGGAAGCGGGACTCGAGTCCCTGTCCAAGCTCGCCGCGGCGCGCCGGGACCGGATGGTCGCCGTCGTCACCTCGGCGGTGCCGCTGTCGGACCGGCAGAAGCAGCGCCTCGGAGGCGTCCTCGCCAAGCTGTACGGCCGGGAGATGCACCTGAACCTGGACGTGGACCCCGCGGTCCTCGGTGGGATCACCGTGCGGATCGGTGACGAGGTCATCGACGGCTCCATCGCGGAGCGCCTCGGCGAGGCGACCCGTCGACTGGCCGGCTGACGCGGTCACCACAGCAGAAAAGCATCACAGCATCACCAGCGGCCCGGTTGGGCCGTGCAGAGATTGCAGAAGATTCCTGGGGGTCGGCCCCCAGACCCCTTAAGAAACTTCGGGCCCAACAAGGAGAGCAGGGAACCCAGATGGCGGAGCTCACGATCCGGCCGGAGGAGATCCGGGACGCACTGGAGACCTTTGTCCAGTCGTACCAGCCGGACGCGGCCTCGCGCGAGGAGGTCGGCACGGTCAGCCTGGCCGGTGACGGCATCGCGAAGGTCGAGGGTCTTCCCTCGGCCATGGCGAACGAGCTGCTGAAGTTCGAGGACGGCACCCTCGGTCTCGCGCTGAACCTCGAAGAGCGCGAGATCGGTGCGATCGTCCTCGGCGAGTTCAGCGGCATCGAGGAGGGGCAGTCGGTGCAGCGCACCGGCGAGGTCCTCTCCGTCGGTGTCGGCGAGGGATACCTCGGCCGCGTTGTCGACCCGCTCGGCAACCCGATCGACGGTCTCGGCGAGATCGCGACCGAGGGCCGCCGCGCCCTCGAGCTGCAGGCCCCGGGCGTCATGGCCCGTAAGTCGGTGCACGAGCCGATGGAGACCGGTTACAAGGCCGTCGACGCCATGACGCCGGTCGGCCGCGGTCAGCGCCAGCTGATCATCGGCGACCGCCAGACCGGCAAGACCGCGCTGTGCGTCGACACGATCATCAACCAGCGCGACAACTGGCGCTCGGGCGACGTGAACAAGCAGGTCCGCTGCATCTACGTCGCCGTCGGCCAGAAGGGCTCGACCATCGCGTCCGTGCGCGGCGCCCTGGAAGAGGCCGGTGCGCTCGAGTACACGACGATCGTCGCCGCCCCGGCGTCCGACCCGGCCGGCTTCAAGTACCTGGCGCCGTACACGGGCTCGGCCATCGGCCAGCACTGGATGTACCAGGGCAAGCACGTCCTGATCGTCTTCGACGACCTGTCGAAGCAGGCCGACGCCTACCGCGCCGTGTCGCTGCTGCTGCGCCGCCCGCCGGGCCGTGAGGCCTACCCGGGTGACGTCTTCTACCTGCACTCCCGTCTCCTCGAGCGCTGCGCGAAGCTCTCGGACGAGCTGGGTGCCGGCTCGATGACCGGTCTGCCGATCGTCGAGACCAAGGCGAACGACGTCTCGGCGTTCATCCCGACCAACGTCATCTCCATCACCGACGGCCAGTGCTTCCTGGAGTCCGACCTGTTCAACGCCGGCCAGCGCCCGGCCCTGAACGTCGGCATCTCGGTCTCCCGAGTCGGTGGCTCCGCCCAGCACCCGGCCATGAAGCAGATCGCCGGCCGCCTCCGCGTGGACCTCGCCCAGTTCCGTGAGCTGGAGGCCTTCGCGGCCTTCGGTTCCGACCTGGACGCGGCCTCGAAGGCGCAGCTGGAGCGCGGTCAGCGGATGGTCGAGCTGCTCAAGCAGGCTCAGTACCAGCCGATGCCCACGGAGAACCAGGTCGTCTCGGTCTGGGCCGGCACCACCGGCAAGATGGACGACGTCCCGGTCGCCGACATCCGCCGCTTCGAGGCCGAGCTCCTGGCGTACCTGCGCCAGAACCACTCCGGTCTCATGACCTCCATCCGCGAGGGCAAGAAGATGTCGGACGACACCCTCACGGCCGTCGCCGACGCCATCGCGGAGTTCAAGCAGCAGTTCGAGACGTCCGACGGCAAGCTGCTCGGCGCGGACGCCCCTGCCGCCGTCAACGTCTCGAAGTGACGACGGAAGGGACCTGACTCATGGGAGCGCAGCTCCGGGTCTACAAGCGTCGCATCAAATCCGTCACCGCGACGAAGAAGATCACCAAGGCGATGGAGATGATCGCCGCCTCGCGTGTCGTCAAGGCGCAGCGCAAGGTGCAGGCGTCGACCCCGTACGCGACCGAGCTCACCCGCGCGGTCACGGCGGTGGCCACGGGTGCGAACGACAAGCACCCGCTGACCACCGAGGCGGAGAACCCCAGCCGTGCCGCGGTCCTGCTCCTGTCGAGCGACCGCGGTCTGGCCGGCGCCTTCAACTCCAACGCCATCAAGGCGGTGGAGAAGCTCATCAAGGAGCTGGAGGGCAAGGGCCGTACGGTCGACGTCTACGTCGTCGGTCGCCGCGGTGTCGCGCACTTCAACTTCCGTGAGCGGAAGCTGAGCGACACGTGGACCGGCTTCACGGACGAGCCCACGTACGCGGACGCCAAGAAGATCGCGGCACCGCTGATCGAGGCGATCGAGAAGGACACGGCCGAGGGTGGTGTGGACGAGCTCCACATCGTCTACACCGAGTTCGTCTCGATGATGACCCAGACGGCCATCGAGGCCCGGCTGCTGCCCCTCAGCCTCGACGAGGTGGCGAAGGAGGCCGGCGAGCCGGACACCCTCCGTCCGCTGTACGACTTCGAGCCGTCGGCGGAGGACGTCCTCGACGCCCTGCTGCCGCGCTACGTCGAGAGCCGGATCTACAACGCGCTGCTCCAGTCGGCTGCCTCCAAGCACGCCGCCACGCGCCGCGCGATGAAGTCGGCCACCGACAACGCGGGAGACTTGATCAACAACCTCTCCCGACTTGCCAACGCGGCCCGCCAGGCCGAAATCACCCAGGAAATCAGCGAGATCGTCGGTGGCACCGCAGCCCTGGCCGACGCGACCGCGGGGAGTGACAAGTAATGACGACCACTGTTGAGACGGCCGCCGCCACGGGCCGCGTCGCCCGGGTCATCGGCCCGGTCGTCGACGTGGAGTTCCCCGTCGACGCGATGCCGGAGATCTACAACGCCCTGCACGTCGAGGTCGCCGACCCGGCCGAGGAGGGCAAGCTCAAGACGCTGACCCTCGAGGTCGCGCAGCACCTCGGTGACGGCATCGTCCGCACCATCTCCATGCAGCCCACCGACGGTCTGGTCCGCCAGGCCCCCGTGGTCGACACCGGCGACGGCATCACGGTGCCCGTCGGCGACGTCACCAAGGGTCGCGTGTTCAACACGCTGGGCCAGATCCTGAACGAGCCCGAGGCGGAGTCGGAGGTCGGCGAGCGCTGGTCCATCCACCGCAAGGCCCCGGCGTTCGCGGACCTCGAGTCGAAGACCGAGATGTTCGAGACCGGCCTGAAGGTCGTCGACCTCCTCACCCCGTACGTCAAGGGTGGAAAGATCGGTCTGTTCGGTGGCGCCGGTGTCGGCAAGACCGTTCTGATCCAGGAAATGATCATGCGTGTGGCCAAGCTGCACGAGGGCGTTTCCGTCTTCGCCGGCGTCGGCGAGCGCACCCGTGAGGGCAACGACCTCATCGCGGAAATGGAAGAGTCCGGCGTTCTGGACAAGACCGCCCTGGTCTTCGGCCAGATGGACGAGCCCCCGGGCACCCGTCTCCGCGTCGCCCTCGCCGGTCTGACCATGGCGGAGTACTTCCGCGATGTGCAGAAGCAGGACGTGCTGTTCTTCATCGACAACATCTTCCGCTTCACCCAGGCCGGTTCCGAGGTGTCGACCCTGCTCGGCCGCATGCCCTCCGCGGTGGGCTACCAGCCGAACCTGGCCGACGAGATGGGTCTCCTCCAGGAGCGCATCACCTCGACCCGTGGTCACTCGATCACCTCGATGCAGGCGATCTACGTCCCCGCCGACGACCTCACCGACCCGGCGCCGGCGACCACCTTCGCCCACCTCGACGCGACGACGGTTCTCTCCCGTCCGATCTCCGAGAAGGGCATCTACCCGGCCGTGGACCCGCTGGACTCCACGTCCCGGATCCTGGACCCGCGCTACATCGCGCAGGAGCACTACGACGCCGCCACGCGCGTCAAGGGGATCCTGCAGAAGTACAAGGACCTCCAGGACATCATCGCGATCCTCGGTATCGACGAGCTCAGCGAGGAGGACAAGCTCGTCGTCCACCGCGCGCGCCGCGTCGAGCGCTTCCTGTCGCAGAACACCCACGCCGCCAAGCAGTTCACCGGTGTGGACGGTTCGGACGTTCCGCTCGACGAGTCGATCGCCGCGTTCAACGCGATCTGCGACGGTGAGTTCGACCACTTCCCGGAGCAGGCCTTCTTCATGTGTGGTGGTCTTGAGGACCTCAAGAAGAACGCCAAGGAGCTCGGCGTCTCCTGAGCCCCGTGCTCGCCTTGAGGGGGGCGGGATCCGTCCCGCCCCCCTCTCCACGCCCCCTAGAATTGACCCCAACACCCGGCACGACCGCCGGGTGGTGACCCGAGGAGCCACCCTTGGCTGCTGAGCTGCACGTCGAGCTGGTCGCCGCGGACCGGAGTGTCTGGTCCGGCGAGGCCACCCTGGTCATCGCGCGTACCACCTCCGGCGACATCGGCGTCATGCCCGGCCACCAGCCGCTGCTCGGTGTGCTGGAGTCGGGCCCGGTGACCATCCGTACGAGTGAGGGCGCGACCGTCGTCGCCGCCGTCCACGGTGGATTCATCTCGTTCGCGGACGACAAGCTGTCGCTGCTCGCGGAGGTCTGCGAGCTGGCGGACGAGATCGACGCCCAGCGCGCCGAACGCGCGCTGGAGCGCGCCAAGACGGACTCCGACGCCGCCGCCGAGCGGCGCGCCGAGGTCCGGCTGCGCGCGGTATCGGTCCGCTGACGGTCCGCGCAGAGTAGTGCCCTCAGCCGCGGCACGGCTGGAATTTTCCAGACCGTGCCGCGGCTGAGGCGATGCAGGTGCAGGTTGTATTCGGTTCGGCCGGCGGGTTCGGCCACGGGACGCAGCGAGGAGGTCGGTGAAGATGTTCCTCGCTCTGCTCGTGTGCGGCCTGGTCGTCGCACTGGTGGTGATCGGGCTCTTCGTCTTCGGCTTGCGCCGGAGACTGATCCAGAAGGCCGGCGGGACGTTCGACTGTTCCCTGCGCTGGAACGTCCCCGACGAGCCGGATCCGGCCGGCAAGGGCTGGGTGTACGGCGTCGCCCGCTACAGCGGTGACGAGATCGCCTGGTTCCGCGTCTTCTCGTACGCGCCCCGTCCGCGCCGGGTCCTGGAGCGCTCCTCCATCGTGGCCCTGGAGCGCCGGACGCCGGCGGGCGAGGAGGAGCTCGCGCTGCTCTCGGACGCGGTGATCCAGCCCTGTATGTACGAGGGCGTCCGCCTGGAGCTCGCGATGAGCGAGGACGCCCGGACGGGCTTCATGGCCTGGCTGGAGGCGGCGCCTCCGGGGCAGAGGGTCAACGTCGCGTAGGCCTGTATGACGACGGAAGCGGGGGACGGCGTGCTGCGCCGTCCCCCGCTTCTTCGTTCTCGTACGGGCTAGCTCAGGCCGCTGTTGATCGCGCCGACCAGCTCGCCGTTGGTGGTGTCACCGCTGAACTCCCAGAAGAAGGCACCGCCCAGGCCCTGGGTCTTGGCCCAGCCCATCTTGGACGTGACCGTGGCCGGGGTGTCGTAGCTCCACCAGTTGGTGCCGCAGTGGGCGTACGCGGTGCCGGCGATCGTGCCGGTGGCCGGGCAGGTGTTCTTGAGGACCTTGTAGTCCTCGATGCCCGCCTCGTACGTGCCGGGCGCCGCGCCCGTCGCCGTGCCGCCCGGGGCGGACTGGGTGACGCCGGTCCAGCCGCGGCCGTAGAAGCCGATGCCGAGCAGCAGCTTGCTGGCCGGGACGCCCTTCGCCTTGAACTTGGCGATCGCGTCGGCGGAGTTGAAGCCCGCCTGCGGGATGCCGGAGTACGAGGTGAGCGGGGAGTGCGGGGCGGTCGGGCCCTTGGCGTCCCAGGCGCCGAAGAAGTCGTACGTCATGACGTTGAGCCAGTCGTAGTACGGGGCGGCGCCGGCGTAGTCGGCGGCGTCGATCTTGCCGCCGGCGGAGCCGTCGGCCGTGACGGCCGCGGTCACCAGGTTGTTGGCGCCGAACTTGGCGCGCATGGCCTGCATCATGTTCTTGAAGGAGGCCGGGCCGCTGGTGTCACAGGTGAGACCGCAGGCGTTGGGGTACTCCCAGTCCAGGTCGATGCCGTCGAAGACGTCGGCCCAGCGCGGGTCCTCGACCAGGTCGTAGCAGGACTGGGCGAAGGCGGTCGGGTTCTGCACGGCCTGGCCGAAGCCGCCGGACCAGGTCCAGCCGCCGAAGGACCACAGGACCTTGATGTTCGGGTACGCCTTCTTCAGCTTGCGCAGCTGGTTGAAGTTGCCGCGCAGCGGCTGGTCCCAGGTGTCGGCGACGCCGTCGACCGACTGGTCGGCGGTGTACGCCTTGTCGTAGTCGGCGTAGGAGTCGCCGATGGTGCACTTGCCGCCCTGGACGTTGCCGAAGGCGTAGTTGATGTGGGTGATCTTGGACGCGGAGCCCGAGGTCACGATGTTCTTCACGTGGTAGTTGCGCCCGTAGACGCCCCAGTTGGTGAAGTAGCCCAGCTTGACCGCGTTCGGCGGCGGCGGGACGTCCGGGCCTCCGGTGGTGCGCACCGCGACGGGTCCGGCGGCGGGGCCGGTCTGGTCGATGGTGTCGCGGGCGACGACCGTGTAGCTGTAGTCGGTGCCGGCGGTCAGGCCCGTGTCGGTGTAGGTGAGGGCCGTGGTGGTGGTGACCTTCGTGCCGTTGCGCAGCACGTCGTAGTTCTTGACGCCCTTGTCGTCGGTGGCCGCGGTCCAGGTGAGCTTCGCCGAGGTGTTGGTGACGTTCGAGGCGACCGGGGTGCCGGGGGCGGAGGGCGGGTTGTCGCCCGGCTGGGTGGAGCCGTCGCACGGGGCGCCGTTGATCTTACAACCGCTGGGCGCGCCGGGGCCCGTGCCGTTGTAGCCGAAGGAGACGGAGGCGCCGGGGGCGAGGGTGCCGTTCCAGCCGACGTTCTTGGCGGTCCAGTGGGTGCCGGAGCTGGTGACGGTGGCGTCCCAGGCGGAGGTGACCGCGGTGCCGGCGGGGTAGTCCCACTCGACGGTCCAGGAGGTCAGGGCGGTGGTTCCGGTGTTCTTGACGGTCCAGTTGCCGCCGAAGCCGGAGCCCCAGTCCTGGGTCTTGGTGTAGGTGGCCGTGGCCGAGGTGGCCGCTTCGGCGGGGGTGGCGAGGCCGACCATGGCGGCCAGGGGCAGGACGAGGGCGGTCAGACCGGCAGCGGCCCGGTGTCTGAACCCTGCTCTGCGCGTCGGTGCTTGAGTGCTCAACGGTGCTCCTCAAGTTGCGGACGGGGTGGGGGTGGTCCGTGGAGATGCGCGCGCCCCGCGAGCGTAGGAAGGTCTGGACCAATCGTCAAGAGGTCCAGACCAAAGTCGGCGTGCTTCCCTACACCCCCAACTCCTGTGCGAGCACCGCCGCTTGGACCCTGCTCCGCAGCGCCAGCTTCCCCAGCACCTTGCTGACGTGCGTCTTCACCGTCGCCTCCGCCATGTCGAGCCGTACCGCGATCTCCGCGTTCGACAGGCCCCGGCCGAGCGCCGAGAGGACCTCCCGCTCCCGGGGCGTCAGCGCGTCCAGGACGGCGGGGTCCGTTCCCCCCTCCGGCGCGGACGACCGCCCGGACGCGGCGAACTCCGCGATGAGCCTCCGCGTCACCGCCGGGGCGATCAGCCCCTCGCCGCGCGCCACCGTCCGCACCGCCTCGATCAGCTCCCGGGCCTCCGCGTTCTTCAGCAGGAAGCCCGCCGCCCCCGCCCGCAGCGCCCCGAAGACGTACGCGTCCAGGTCGAAGGTGGTCAGCACGAGCACGTCCGCGAGCCCCTCCGACACCACGATCCCGGTCGCCGTCACCCCGTCCATCCGGGGCATCTGCACGTCCATCAGGACCAGGTCCGGGCGCAGTTCGCGCGCCAGCTCCACCGCCCGCTCCCCGTCGGCCGCCTCCCCGACCACCTCGACGTCCGGCGCGCTGCCCAGGATCAGCACCAGGCCCGCCCGCACCGCGCTCTGGTCCTCGGCGACCACCACCCGCACCGTCATGCCCGCTCCTCGTCGCTCGCGTCCACGGGCAGCTCCGCCCGCACCCGCCACAGTCTCCTTCCCCCGCCGTCCGTCACCGGCCCCGCCCCGAAGACCCCGCCCAGCAGGGCCGTCCGCTCCCGCATCCCCACCAGACCCGCCCCCGAGCCGGGCGCGGTCGGCCCCGGGCGCTCCCCGAACGGACTGGTCACCTCGACCGTGAGCGCGCCCGGCTCCCGGGCGAGGACCACCCGGACCTCGCCGGGCGCCGCGTGCTTCAGTGCGTTCGTCAGCGACTCCTGCACGATCCGGTACGCCGCCAGCTCCACCGGCGCGGACAGTCCCACCGCGTCCTCCCGGACGTCCTCCAGGACGAGGACGAGACCGCTCGGCCGGGCGTTCGCCCGCGCCTGGTCGACCAGGGCGTCCAGGCCGGCGAGGGTGGGAGCGGCGGCCGGTTCGGCGTCCCCGCTGCCGTCCCTGAGGATGCCGATGAGCCGTCGCATCTCCGACAGGCCCGCCACGCTGTTCTCCCGGATCACGGTGAGCGCCTGCCGGGTGGTGCCCGGGTCGTCGAGGGAGAGCGCCGCCGTGGAGTGGATCGCGATCGCCGAGAGGTGGTTCGCCACCATGTCGTGCAGCTCGCGCGCCATCCGCGCCCGCTCGGCGACCACGGCCTGCGTACGGTCCATCTCTGCGAGCAGCGCCGTCTGTTCGGCCCGCAGCCGGGCGGCGTCCGCCGCCTCCCGGTGGTTGCGCACGACGGCGCCGGTCATCGCGGGCATGAAGGAGATCATGCCCGTGAGCACCCCGACGAGCAGGGCGATCGCGTTCTGCCACCAGACGAGGAAGCCGACCGTCACCGCGACCGTGACAAGGCCGGTCGTGTAGGGGACCCGGCGGGCGGTGGCGGGGTTCCCGTACACGACGGCCGCGTAGACCACGTCCGTGAACATCAGGACGGTGACCAGGTTCCCGTTGGTGAACTGGTCGCCGACGATCGCGAGCGTGCCGGCGAGGATCGCCGTCTGCGGCATCGTCCGGCGCACCGCCTCCGCCGAGGCCATCACCGCGAGCGGGACCAGCGCCGCCCACCGCTGGTCGAAGAGGCGGTCGCCCGTCGTGTAGAGCCCGAAGGACCACAGGAGCAGTCCGCAGGAGAGCCCGAGGAAGCCCATCAGCAGGTCGAAGCGGTGCGGGCGGGGGAGTCCCGTCGGGCAGGGGAGCGTCACGGGGCGGCGGGGCGTCACGTACTCATCCAACACGCCCCCGCGTGCGGGAACCTCCTCGTACGGGGCGATCCGGCCCTCCGTCGAAGGATGTAGACGGGATTCGTCACCGGTGACGACGAAACCGGCCCGGGCCGGCGGGACGCTGAGGGGGAACCGAAAGGGGAACCCTCGTGATCGTCACGCTGATCGTCGTCTGCGAGGTCGGCTTCTGGGTCCTGCTGGCCGCCGGCCTCGCCACCCGCTACCTGCTGAAGATGCCCCGGACGGGCCTGGCCCTGCTGCTCTGCGAACCCCTCCTGGAGGTCCTGCTCCTCGTCGTCACCGCGATCGACCTCAAGAACGGCGCCGATCCGAACTGGCGGCACGGCATCGCCGCGCTCTACATCGGCTACACCGTCGGCCACGGCCACCGCACCGTGAAGTGGCTCGACGGCCACGCCGCCCACCGCCTCGGCGGCGCCCCGCCGCCCGTGAGGCCCCCGCGGTACGGCATGGCCCGCGCCCGCCACGAGGGCGCGGTCTGGCTCGGCACGGTGACCGCCGCCGCCGTCGCCTCGGGCCTGCTGCTCCTGGCGGCCCGGTACGTCGGCGACGACGGGAACACCGACGGCCTGCGGAGCTGGATCCTCGTCGCCTGGCGGGCGGCCGGCATCCACGGCCTGATCGCGCTCAGCTACGCGATCTGGCCGAAGAAGGCGCCGGAGAACGCCCCGGAGCAGGCCCCCGGGAAGACTCCGGAGAAGGCACCCGGGAAGGCCTCAGCGGTCCCCGCCCGGCACCCACAGGACGTCCCCGACCTCCCGGTTGGCCGTGCGCGCGAGGATGAAGAGCAGGTCCGATAGCCGGTTGAGGTACGTGGCGGTCAGCGCGTTCATCGTCTCGCCGTGCACCTCCAGGGCCGCCCAGGTGGAGCGCTCCGCCCGCCGGACCACCGTGCACGCCTGGTGCAGCAGCGCCGCCCCGGGCGTGCCGCCCGGCAGGATGAAGGAGCGCAGCTTCTCCAGCTCCTCCAGGAAGCGGTCGCAGTCGGCCTCCAGCTTGTCCACGTACGTCTGCTCGACCCGCAGCGGCGGGTACTCCGGGTTCTCCACGACCGGGGTGGAGAGGTCCGCGCCGACGTCGAAGAGGTCGTTCTGGACGCGGACGAGGACCTTCACGACCTCCTCGTCGAGCTGCCCGAGGGCGATCGCCGTACCGATCACGGCGTTCGCCTCGTTGGCGTCGGCGTAGGCCGAGATCCGCAGATCCGTCTTGGCGGTCCGGCTCATGTCCCCCAGGGCGGTGGTGCCCTTGTCGCCGGTACGGGTGTAGATGCGCGTCAGATTGACCATGGCGCCAGCGTAGTCAGCCGCCCGCGTCCCGTGACGCGCGTGTGCCGACCGTCACGGCGGACGCCGCGCGCCCCCGCCCGGAACCCCGTACGGCCTGTCGTGAGTGTGACGTCCGTCAAAGAGGGCGTGACGCGCATTACTTAGCGGTCACATGGCGCCTCCGGACCGCTAATCTCCGCCGGAGAGCCAGAAGTGAACAGGCGTGGAGGGGTGGAACATCGTGGCCAGGAAGCTCGCCGTCATCGGGGCCGGACTCATGGGGTCCGGCATCGCGCAGGTCTCGGCACAGGCGGGCTGGGACGTCGTCCTGCGTGACGTCACCGACGCCGCCCTGACCCGCGGCACCGACGGCATCAAGGCGTCGTACGACCGCTTCGTCGCCAAGGGGAAGCTGGACGCCGCCGACGCGGAGGCCGCGCTCGGCCGGATCACGACCACCACCGAGCTGGAGGCCGTCGCGGACGCCGATGTGATCGTCGAGGCCGTCTTCGAGGACCTCGACGTCAAGCACGAGATCTTCCGCTCGCTCGACAAGGTCGCCAAGGACGGCGCCGTCCTCGCCTCGAACACCTCCGCGATCCCGATCACCAAGATCGCCGCGGTGACCGGGCGCCCCGAGGCCGTCGTCGGCGCCCACTTCTTCTCGCCCGTCCCGATGATGCAGCTCTGCGAGCTCGTCCGCGGCTACAAGACCAGCGACGCCACCCTCGCTGCCGCCCGCGAGTTCGCCGAGTCCGTCGGCAAGACCTGCATCGTCGTCAACCGCGACGTCGCCGGCTTCGTCACCACCCGGCTCATCGCCGCCCTCGTCGTCGAGGCCGCCAAGCTCCAGGAGTCGGGCGTCGCCACCGCCGAGGACATCGATATCGCCTGCAGGCTCGGCTTCGGCCACGCCATGGGCCCGCTCGCCACCGCCGACCTCACCGGCATCGACATCCTGGTGAACGCGGCCAACAACATCTACACCGAGTCCCAGGACGAGAAGTTCGCTCCGCCGGAGGTGATGCGCCGGATGGTGGACGCGGGTGACATCGGCCGCAAGAGCGGGCAGGGCTACTACACGTACTGAGCGGAACGTACTGAGCGGACCGGGGCCTCCGCACACACCGAACGAGTACGGAACCCGGTCCACCACCCCGCCCTCACTCCGTGGGGTGAATTTCGGTAGCGGATCGCTGACAAGGCGCAACGCTTCTGCCGGTGCGGCAGTCAGTTGTTGCGAAGACGGAGCACTCTCGGGGAGCGCATATGCACATCAGGGGCGACCATGTCGAGCTGGTCGTCGGGGGCCGCCTCGACGTCCGCAGCGCGGCGGACGCCCGTACGGTCCTGCACTCGGCCGTCGACGACGGAGTCGGCGACCTGGTGCTCGACCTGACAGGGCTCGACTCCTGGGACGCCACCGGGCTCGGCGTCATCATGGGCGCCCACCGGCGGGCCGGCCGCTGCGGCCGGCGCCTGGTCCTGCGCGGGGTGCCGCCCCAGATGCAGCGCCTCCTCGTCGCCACCCGGCTGCACCGCATCCTCGCCATCGAGGGCGGCCTCGCCCTGGAGTCGCTGCCCCGGGTCTGAGACCCGCCCCGGGGGCCGGCCCGAAGCGGACCCACGGCGCGCACCGGGCATCACGCCCCATCCTCACAAGACCGTGACGTCTTGGTCTCGGGAGCACCCCGACTGTTCCCGGGCGTCCCGGCACGGTCTAGGGTTTCGGCCGTCCGCACATTCGGCCGTCCGACGAGGACGCGACCCACCCGGCGGGCCCGCACACCGCTTCTTGGGGGCTAGGACCATGGACCCGATCAATCCTGGGTCGGAGGAGTACGGTCACGACACCGAGGGCGAGGAGGCCCGCCAGGGCCGTGGCGTGCCCGCACCCGCGCCCACGCCCGCGCGTGCCCGCGTCGTCCGGCTCGTCTCCGGGGAGCTCCTCCTCACCGTCAACCCCGTCGACGGCAGCGAGATCGAGCCCTGCCCGCCCGGACAGGCGCCGCAAGCGCCCCGCCCCCGCACCCCCGAGGAGCGCGCCGAGGCCGCCCGCGCCGCCGCCCCGTCCGTACCGCCCGGCCCGGCGGCCCCCGTCCTGCCGCTCCTCGAACGCCAGGAGGAGCGCGAGCGGCTCGCCGCGATCCTCGGCCGGGGCCGCTCCGCCCGGCTGCTCGGCGTCCCCGGCTCCGGCCGCACCGCCCTCCTGGACGCGGTCGCCGCCGACTGCGCCGACCTCGCCCCCGACGGCGTCGTCCGCCTCTCCGGCCACCACCGCACCGCCGGCGAACTCCTCCACGAGCTCTTCGACGCCGTCCGGCACGCCCCCGGCCACCGGCCCGACCGGCCCGCCCTCCTCGACCAGCTCCGCGGCGTCGGCGCCGTGGTCGTCGTCGACGACCTGGAGTTCGGCGGCGCCGCCCTCGACGAACTCCTCGCCGCCGCCCCCGAGTGCGCCTTCCTCCTCGCCGCGTCCCCGGACACCCCCGCGCCCTCGGCCGCCGCCCACCTGGAGGAGGTCCTCCTCGCCGGCCTCGGCCGCGGCGCCGCCCTGACGCTCCTGGAGAGCGCCGTCGGCCGCACCCTCACCGACGACGAGGCCAACTGGGCGGGCGACCTGTGGTTCGAGTCCGAGGGCCTGCCCCTCCGCTTCGTCCAGGCCGGCGCCCTGCTCCGCCAGCGCGACCGGCTGCGCGTCACCCCCGCCGAGTTCGACGCCTTCGGCGCCCTCGAAGAGGCCTTCGGACCCACCGACCCCGCAGCGGCGGCGAAGGCCGCGGCCGCCGCCTTCGACGGCGTCGACGACCCCGACGTCGAGCTGCGCGAGATACCGCTGCCCAGCCTCGGCGAGGGCGCCGCCCCCGCCGCCCTCCTCGCTTCCCGGCTCAGCCGCTCCGCCCAGACCGCCCTGCGCTTCGCCGTCGCCCTCGGCGGCGAGGTCCCGCACCAGGCCCACCTGCCGGCCCTGGTCGGCGACACCCACGCCGACGCCGCCCTCGGCGAGCTCATGGCCTGCGGCCTGCTCTCCCCGGCCGGCCCCCGCTACCGGCTCGCCGCCGGGGTCCTCACCCAGCTCCTCGCCCAGGGGTACGAGCCCGGGACCGCCGACCGCGCCCACACCGCCGCCCAGCACTACGCCTGGTGGGCCGCCCACCCCTCCGTCACCCCCGAGCGGGCCGCCGTCGAGTCCGACGCCCTGCTCGCCGCGCTCACCGCCCTCCTCCCCGGCAACACCGGCGACGCCGAAGCCGCCGCCGAGCAGCGGGCCACCGCCGTCCTCCTCGCCCGCGCCGCCGCCCCCGCCTTCGCCGCCGGACTGCACTGGGGCGCCTGGGAGCGGGCCCTGCGCGCCGGTCAGGAGGCCGCCCGGCTGACCGGGGACGTCGCGGAGGAGGCCTACTTCCACCACGAGCTCGGCGTCCTCGCGATCTGCGCGGGCAACCTGGAGCGGGCCCGCGCCGAACTGGAGGCCTCCATCGGCATGCGCGGCGTGCTCGCCGACAAGCCCGGCACCGTCGCCGGCCGCCGGGCGCTCGCCCTCGTCGCCGACCTCTCCCGGGAGCACACCGCCCCGGCCGCCCTCCGCGCCGAGGAGCCCGTCTCCCCGCCGCGCGGCACCCCGGCCGCCCGCCCGGTCCGCCCGGCCCCGGAACCGGCCACGGCCCCGCTGCCCGGCGGACCCGTACGGACCCCGGCCCCCGCCTTCCCCGGCTTCGGCAGCTTCGCCGGCTCCTCGGACAAGGGCCCGGAGCCCGCCACGAGCCCCGTCCCCGTCCCCGTCAAGGGCGGCGCCCGCCCCGGCCTCGGGAGCGGCATCCTCGACGGCGCCCGCCGCAACCTGGTCGCGGTCGGCGCGGGCGCGCTCCTCGTCGCCGTCCTCGGCACCGTCGTCACCCTCGGCGCCACCTCCGGCAACGGCGAGGACCCGGCCCCGCAGCGCGTCACCTCCGACAGCACCGCGACCCAGGGCGCCCCCGACGAGGAGACCGGGACCGACGAGACGCCCGAGGACGCCGAACCGGGGGAGACGGGCGAGCCCTCCGCCTCCGGCACCCCGAGCCCCTCCGGCTCTGGCGGCGCCCCGTCGTCCTCCGCCACGAGCCCCGGCGCCACCGGCGGCTCGCCCTCCTCCTCGGACGGCCCGTCGACGACGACGTCCCCGACGGAGACGACGCGGCCCACCTCTCCGACGTCGGGGCCGAGCACGTCCCGCCCGCCGACGTCCCCGAAGCCGAGTTCCTCGACGCCGACGACGCCGACGACCCCTCCGACGACGCCGCCCGTGACCCCGCCGACCACCGAACCGGAGCCGACGGAGACCACGGAGACGACGAGCCCGCCCGCCGGAGAGGGCAGCCCCAGCAATTCCGCCTCCGCCTCCCTCGGCAGCGCGCCCGCCCCCGCCGACCCCACCGCCACGGAGCCTCCCGCCTGACCCCGTACGCACGGAAGAAGGAACGGCCCCGGGTGTGGACACACCCGGGGCCGTTCCCGTACCGCTCCTAGAACAGGCGCAGCTTGTCGTCCTCGATGCCGCGCAGGGCGTCGTAGTCGAGGACCACGCAGCCGATCCCGCGGTCCGTCGCGAGGACCCTGGCCTGCGGCTTGATCTCCTGGGCCGCGAAGACGCCCTTGACCGGGGCCAGGTGCGGGTCGCGGTTGAGCAGCTCCAGATAGCGGGTGAGCTGCTCGACGCCGTCGATCTCGCCGCGCCGCTTGATCTCCACCGCGACCGTCGCGCCGTCCGAGTCCCGGCACAGGATGTCCACGGGACCGATCGCGGTCGGGTACTCGCGGCGGATCAGGGAGTAGCCCGCGCCGAGGGTCTCGATGCGGTCGGCGAGCAGCTCCTGGAGGTGCGCCTCCACACCGTCCTTGATGAGGCCCGGGTCCACGCCCAGCTCATGCGAGGAGTCGTGGAGGATCTCCTCCATCGTGATGATCAGTTTCTCGCCCGCTTTGTTGATCACGGTCCAGACGCCGGCCTCGGCGTCGGCACCCTCCTTGAGAGTGCACGGCGGGGACATCCAGTTGAGCGGTTTGTACGCCCGGTCGTCCGCGTGGATGGAGACGCTGCCGTCTGCCTTGACCAGGATCAGACGGGGCGCGGAGGGCAGGTGGGCGGTGAGCCGGCCCGCGTAGTCGACGGAACAGCGGGCAATGACGAGGCGCATGGTCGGCAACGCTACAAGACGGGCGCTCCTCCGCGCGATTCGGGCGGTGTCCGGACTTCGGAGGGGATCTTCATGAGCCGAACACCCGTCGGTTATCGGCCGGTTGTCTTCTCCATCTTCTGGTGCGGCCAGGACTGCGCGCTTACCGTGGAAGCTGGAGGTCGTCGTCCGTGCACGCTGCGTGGCGGACGGCCCGGCCTTCGCCCTGCCCGCAAGACCCCGTCCGCGGGGTCGCGAGAGGAGAACCCATGTCGCTCGACGTCTCACCGGCCCTGTTGGAACAGGCCGAGCGAGGCGAGGTCGACGAAGCCGACTTCGTCGACTGCGTCCGGACCTCCCTGCCCTACGCATGGGAGATGATCAGTTCTCTGGTGGCCCAGCTGAAGGTCGACGGCGGAGAGTTCGCCGACAACCAGACGCCGCCGCCGAATGAGCAGGCACGTGGTCAGCTGCTGCGCGCACTCGCGAGCGACGCCATCCGTGGCGCCCTGCAGCGGCACTTCGGGGTGCGTCTCGCGTTCCAGAACTGCCACCGGGTGGCGGTCTTCCCGCTGGACCCGGCGGTGGACGACCGGCTCGCCCGCTTCACGTCCATCAGGGGGCAGCTGCTCAACCAGTCCCCGGAACTGCGCGACTGCTGAGACATGGTGCTGCCGCTCCCCGTCGCGGGAGAAGGGGGCCGGCGCGTGTCGACGCGCACCGGCGCGAAGGGATGCCGGAGCGGCAGCACAGTCACCGGGAGGACGGGACCGCGCGGCTCCGCACCGGAGGCCCGCCGCTTTGTTGCCGGGATCCCGCCGCCTCACACCAGGAGCGGCAGGACCTCCGCGCCGAGGCGCCGGACGTTCTCCTCGGTCGCCGCGAGGTCGCCCGAACCCTCCGCGAGCAGGGCGAAGCGCGTGATGCCCGTGCGCTCCGCCGTCGCCGCCAGCCGGTCCGCCGCGAGCCGGGGCGTGCCCACCGGGTGCAGTCCGCACAGCAGCTCCGTGTACGCCACGGGGTCCCGCATCGAGCGCTGCCGGCCGTCCACGGTCACGTGCGCGTCGAGCCCCTGCCTCAGCCAGCCGGGCATCGCCTTCACCAGCGCCTCGGCCGCGTCCTCGCGCCGGTCCGCGAGCTGGGCCACCCCCGCCGACACGTGGTGGGAGCCGATCCGCGCGGTCTCGTCCGGGTCCCGCCCGGCCTCCCGCGACCAGCGCGTCCAGGCCGCGACCATCTCGGCCTTGTCCTCGTCGCCGCAGTGCATCCCGAGCAGCATCGGAAGGCCGCGCTCGGCGGCCAGCCGCACGCTCTTCGGCGAGGTGCAGGCCACCACCACCTCCGGGGCCGCCTCCCCGCCGATCAGCTCGTCCGGCCGGGGCACCACCGGCACCTCCCGGAAGGAGAACCGCTCCCCTCCGGCGCCGACGCGCGGCTCGGTCAGCCAGCGGAGCAGCAGGTCGAGCGATTCGGGGAACCCCTCCTCGTACGCCTCCAGACCCGCGCCGAACACCTCCAGGTCGACCCACGGCCCGCCCCGGCCCACCCCGAGGGTGAACCTGCCGCCCGAGGTGAGGTGCAGCAGCGCCGCCTGCTCGCCCAGGGCGACCGGGTGGACGGTCGGCAGCACGCTCACCGCCGTGCCGACCCGCAGCCGCCGGGTGCGGCCGAGCAGCAGCGCCGCCAGCGTCACGGCCGAGGGACACACCCCGTACGGCACGAAGTGGTGCTCGGCCAGCCAGACGGAGTCGAGCCCCGCCTCCTCGGCGACCTCGGCGGTCCGCACCGCACGGTGCAGCGCCTCTCCCTGTCCCTGGCCCGGGAACTGGGCGGCCAGAACGAACGTACCCACGCGCATCGCCTTGTGCCTCCTTGCGGCCGACGCGAATCTCCCCCTCGCACTGGCAACAACGCCTGACACGTGCCAAAGGCAACGGCCGTTGATGAAGTTCTTGCGATTTTCGGCAGGGCCCCCGCCCACCGGGCCCGGGGCACCGCGTGGCGGCCCGTAGGCTGGAGGGAACCGTCCGTGTTCCCCGATCCCGTGAGGTGTGTGCCCGTGTCCCCGCGTCACAACCGCGCCCGAGGCCGCGACCAGTCCGAGCCGCAGGGCGACCACGGCGACCGGTACGGCGGGGCGCAGCGCACCGAGAGCTGGCAGGGCGAGGAGTGGTACGTCCGCCTCGTCGCCGGGGCCAGCGCGCCCGGCAAGCGCTACCGCTGCCCCGGCTGCGACCAGGAGATCCCGGGCGGCGCCCCGCACGTGGTCGCCTGGCCGGAGTACGGGGGAGTGGACGACCGGCGCCACTGGCACAAGGCCTGCTGGAACGCGAAGGACCGCCGCACCAGCCGGGTGCAGCGGTCCCGCAACGCGCCGAGGTACTAGGGAGTACCGGCCCGCCTACACGTCCCGGCTGTTCAGCAGGGCGTAGGCGCCGGCGAGCGCCACCGCCGCCGTGCCCCCCATGATCAGCAGCGGCTCCCAGCCGGCCGGACCGTCCTCGCCGAACGGCGGCCGCGAGCTGTAGAGCGCGATCATCTGCGAGGGGATCGCGTACGTGAACAGCCACTCCTGCACCGACTTCAGCGCCTGGGAGAACATGAAGAGGGCCGCCACCAGCGGCAGGAGCAGCAGGCCGATCATCACCGTGATCGCACCCGCCGAGTGCCGGATGACCGTGCCGATCGCCAGCGACAGCAGACCGAGCGCGGCCAGGTAGGCGCCCGCGCCGACCGTCGCGCGCAGCCACTCGCCGCCCGTCGGCTCCGCCCCGTCCACCATGGCGACCTGCGCCACCGCGATCAGCGTCGCCACCACCGTGGTGACCGTGAAGACCAGCAGGAAGAAGACGATCGCCTTCGCGGTGAGCACCCGGGCCCGGCTCGGGCAGGCCGTCAGCGTCGTGCGGATCATGCCCGTGCCGTACTCCGAGGCGATCGTGAGCACCCCGAGCGTGATCACGCAGATCGACGCCGGCAGCATGCCGAAGAAGCCGAACGCGAGCGCGGTCTCCTCGTTCATCGGGGCCTCGGAGGCCGAGGCGATGGCCGCCACGCCCAGGCCGATGACCGCCATCAGCAGGATCATGACGCCGAGCGTCCACAGGGTCGAACGCACCGAACGGATCTTCGTCCACTCGGAGGCGAGGGCGTCCCCGAGGTTCGCCCGGCGGACCGGGATGGGGGAGACGTAGGCGTGCGGCGCCGGGACGTGCTGCGGGTGGACGGGGGCGGTCATCGGGCGTCCTCGGTGGTGTCGCCCGGCCGGGGAGCGGCCGGAGGGGCGTACGGGGCCGGCGCGGGAGCGTGGCCGGGAGCCTGCGGCGCCGTGGCGTACGGGTTCTGTCCGGGCGGCGGCGGGGCGTACCAGCCCTGCTGCGGCACGTCCTGGACCACCGGGCGCGGCGGTGTCCCGTACCCCGGCTGCCCGGGCTGGAGCGGCGGCTGGAGATGGGCGAGCCGGTCGTCGGTGGAGCGGTAGTCCACGGCGCCCTGCGTCAGGCGCATGTACGCCTCCTCCAGGGACGCCTGGTGCGGGGACAGCTCCCAGAGCCGTACGTCCGCGCCGTGCGCCAGGTCGCTGATCCTCGGCAGGGGCAGGCCGGTCACCCGCAGCGCCCCGTCCGGCTCGGAGAGGACCTGGCCGCCGGCCTCCGCCAGGGCTGCCGTCAGCTTCTCCCGCTGCGCCGGCTCGGTCCCCGGCGTCCGCACCCGGGCGAAGTCGGCGGAGTTGGCCGAGATGAACTCCTTGACGCTCATGTCCGCCAGGAGCTGCCCCCGGCCGATCACGATCAGGTGGTCCGCCGTCAGCGCCATCTCGCTCATGAGGTGGCTGGAGACGAAGACCGTCCGGCCCTCGGCGGCCAGCTTCTTCATCAGGTTCCGCACCCAGAGGATGCCCTCGGGGTCCAGACCGTTGACCGGCTCGTCGAAGAGCAGCACCTGCGGATCGCCGAGGAGGGCCGCCGCGATGCCGAGCCGCTGGCCCATGCCGAGCGAGAAGCCCTTCGAGCGCCGCTTGGCCACGTCCTGGAGGCCGACCACGCCGAGGACCTCGTCGACCCGCTGCGCCGGGATGCCCGCGAGCTGGGCGAGCGAGAGGAGGTGGCTGCGCGCGCTCCGGCCGCCGTGCACGGCCTTGGCGTCGAGGAGCGCGCCCACCTGCCGGGGCGCGTTCGGCAGCTGCCGGAAGGGATGGCCGCCGATCGTCACATGGCCCGCCGAGGGCCGGTCGAGCCCCAGGATCATCCGCATCGTCGTCGACTTCCCGGAGCCGTTGGGCCCCAGGAAGCCGGTCACCACGCCGGGCCTCACCCGGAAGGAAAGGTCGTACACGGCCGTCTTGGCGCCGTAGCGCTTCGTCAGGCCGACTGCCTCGATCATTCTGCAGCCCCATCGACAGGTCGGTCGGATCCGTGCCGGGGCGCGGCGTCCGTCGGCCGGAGCCCCCCGTATGAGCTAGGAGCTTATCGAGCCGTTGACGGTTCCGGCCAAACAGAGGGTGATCAGGCGTCCCGCTGCTTCAGCACCAGATAGCCGCCGAGGAGCGACGCCGCCACCCAGAGCACCATGATCCCGAGCCCGCCCCACGGGCCGTACGGCGCCTCCTCCGTGTTCATGGCGTCCGGCACGACCTGCATGATCTTCGAGCCCGCCTGGTCCGGGAAGTAACGCGCCACCTCCTTGGCCTTCGGCACCGCCGCGAGGATGTTCGAGACCAGGAGGAGGAACGGCATCAGGATGCCGAGCGACAGCATCGACGAGCGCAGCATCGTCGCCACGCCCATGGAGAACACGGCGATCAGCCCCATGTAGAGCCCGGCGCCGACCACCGCGCGCAGCACGTTCTCGTCACCGATCGAGGCACCGCGCCCGCCGAGCAGCGCCTGCCCGAGGAAGAAGGTCAGGAAGCTCGTGGCGAGCCCCACCAGGAAGGCGAGCCCGCCCGCCACCGCGATCTTCGAGAAGAGGAAGGTCGCGCGCTGCGGCACGGCCGCCAGCGAGGTGCGGATCATGCCCGAGGAGTACTCGGTCCCCACCACCAGGACGCCGAAGACCACCATCGCCAGCTGGCCGAGGACCATCCCGGAGAAGCTGATCAGGGTCGGGTCGAAGGTGAGCCGCTCCGCCTCGTTCAGATCGTCGAAGGTGGAGCTCACCAGGGCGCTCACCCCCGCGCCCATCGCCACCGTGACGAGGAAGGCGCTCGCCAGCGTCCAGACGGTCGACGACACCGTCCGGATCTTGGTCCACTCGGACTGGAGGACCGCGGATGCCGCTGCCATCGTTCAGGCTCCCTTGGTGGTCGTGCCCCACTGGGGGCCGGGCGCCGGCGCGCCGCCGTGTACATCGGTGCCGTGCGCGTGGTACTCCACCGCGCCCGCCGTCATCTGCATGAAGGCCTCTTCGAGGGAGGCGCGCTGGGCGCTCAGCTCGTGCAGCACGATGCCGTTCTCGGCCGCCAGCTCGCCCAGCTTCTCGGTCGTCGCCCCGTCCACCTCCAGGACGCCGCCGCCCGCCTCGACCACGACGAAGCCGTCGGCGTGCAGCACGTCCCGCAGCCGCTCCTGCTGCGGCGAACGCAGCCGGGCATAACTCCGGGAATTCTGCTGGATGAAATCCGCCATCGACGTGTCGGCCAGCAGTTTTCCCTGTCCGATCACGATCAGGTGATCGGCCGTCAGCGCCATTTCACTCATCAGATGGCTGGAAACGAAGATCGTCCGGCCTTCGGCCGCCAACGCCTTCATGAGATTGCGGATCCAGTGAATTCCCTCGGGGTCCAGACCATTGACGGGTTCGTCGAACATCAGGATCTCGGGATCACCGAGGAGCGCCGAGGCGATGCCGAGCCGCTGCCCCATGCCGAGGGAGAAACCCTTCGACTTCTTCTTCGCGACCGGCGTCAGACCCACCAGGCCGAGCACCTCGTCCACCCGCGCCCGCGGGATGCGGTTCGACTCCGCCAGGCACCGCAGGTTGTTGTACGCGGAACGGCCGCCGTGCATCGCCTTGGCGTCGAGCAGCGCCCCGATGTGCTTCAGCGGCTCGTGCAGCTCCCGGTAGTGCTTCCCGTCGATCCGGACCGTCCCGCTCGTCGGGTTGTCCAGGTCCAGCATCATCCGCATCGTCGTCGACTTGCCCGCCCCGTTCGGCCCGAGGAAGCCGGTCACCACGCCGGGGCGTACCTGGAAGGAGAGGTGGTCGACCGCGGTCTTCGTCCCGTAGCGCTTGGTCAGGCCCTCAAGCTCGATCATGCGTACAACCTACGGGCGCGCAAAACCCTCCGCCACCGGAATGACGGAGGGTTCGCGGGCCGTTGCCGAGTCGTTGTCCGACGTGCCGTCAGCGCGTCTGCTGGGCCGGGACGCCGGCCTGGCGCTCGTCGTCGATCGGGGAGCCGGCCGCCGCCACCGCGGCACCGGTCAGCGTCGCCAGCATCTCGCGGACGTTGGTCAGCTGCGCGTTGATGGAGTCCCGGCGGTTCGTCAGGGCCGCCAGCTCGCGCTCCGATTCGCTGCGGATGCGGTCGGCCTTGGCGTTCGCGTCGGCCACGATGTCCTCGGCCTGGCGCTGCGCGGTCTCCACCGTCTGGCGGGCCCGGCGCTCCGCGTCCGTACGCAGCTTCTCGGCCTCCAGGCGGAGCTGCTCGGCCCGGTGCTCGATCTCGGCCAGGCGCTTCTCGGCCTTCGCCTGGCGCGAGGCCAGGTCCCGCTCCGACTGCTCGCGGCGCTTCGCCAGGTTGGTCTCGAAGTCCGCGGCGGCCTGGGCGGCCTTGGCGCGGGTCTCCTCGAAGAGGGCGTCCGCCTCCTCGCGCTTCGACTGCGCGTCCTTCTGCGCCTCGGCGCGCAGCGAGTTGGCCTCGCCCTGCGCCTTCTCGACGATCCGGACGCCCTCGTCCTCGGCCTTGGCCTTGCGGTCCGAGGCGAACGTCTCCGCGTCGTTGCGCACCTGCTGGGCGGCCGACTCGGCCAGCTCGCGGTGCTGCTCGGCGGCGCGACGGGCCTCCTCGCGCAGGTCCTTCGCCTCCTCCTCGGCGAGCCGGAGGATCTTCTCGACCCGGGCGCCGAGCCCCGCGTACGACGGCTCGGCGTCGGTGACCTGTGCCTGGGCGTTCTGCGTTTCGAGGTGGAGCTCCTCGATGCGCTTCTCCAAAGAGGTGATGCGCGAAAGAGCACTGTCGCGGTCGGCCACGAGCTTGGTAATGCGGTCGTCCACCTGACCGCGGTCGTAACCGCGCCGCACGAGCTCGAAGCCGAAGGGGGAGGAAGTGTCGCTCATGGGGTTCCTGTCGAATGAGACCGGTGAGGTGTTAGAGGGAATCCTAGGGGCCGAAGCGGCGTGTCATCGAGCGTATGCCTGTTTGGTCTGGAGAATGTCCAGCCTTTTGAGTGGCTAGCCGTCCTGTGACTTGCCACTCGTACGGGTGGAACCGGCCGAAGCCCCCGCCCTGGTGCCGATCCCCCCGGCCGGCTTCGCGCCCCCCGGCGCCTCGAAGGACTCCAACGCCTCCAGCACGTCCTGGACACGGGAGATCTCGGCGTTGATGTCCTTGCGCCGGCGCACCAGCACCTCCAGCTCGCGCTTGCCCTCCGCGATCGTCTCCGCGGCCTCGGCCTCCGCCTCGGCCCTGATCCGCAGGGCCTCCGCCTTGATGGCCTCGGCCTCCGCGACGAGCGACGCCTTCTTCTGCTCGGCCTCCTTGAGCAGCCCGTCGGCCTTCCGCACCGCCGCGATCCGGACCTTGCTCGCCTCCGAACTCGCTTCGGAGACCAGCTCCTTCGCCTTCTCCTCGGCCTCGGCGCGCTGCTCCGTCGCCGCCTTCACGAGCTTGTCGACCCGCTCGCCGGCCGTCTTCATCTGCTCGGCCGTCTCGCGCCGCGCCCGGTCGTGCAGCTCCTCGATCTCGCCCTCGATCCGGCCCCGCAGCTCCTCGGCCCGCTCCCTTATGGCCGTCGCGTCGCTGCGCGCCCCGACCAGGAGCTCGTCCGCGTCCGTACGGGCCTTCTCCACCAGCGAGTTGCCCTCGACGGTCGCCTCGGCGACGATCCGCCCTGCCTCCTTGCGGGCCGCGCCCACCATCAGGTCCGCCTGCGACTCGGCCTCCGTGGTGGCGCGCAGCGCCTCCTCCCGGGCCTTGTCGATGAGCTGGTCCGCCTGCTCGGCCGCGTCCGAACGCTTCTTGGCCCCGGCCTCCCGCGCCTCGTCGAGGACCCGGTCCGCCTCCTCGCGGGCCTCCGAGCGCATCCGCTCGGCCGCCGCCTCGGCGTCCGCCTTCAGCCGCTCCGACCCGGCGCGGACCTCCTCGGCGTCCCGCCGCGCGGAAACCGTCGTGGCCTCCGCCCCGGCGCGCGCCTCCGCCACGACCGACTCGGCCAGCTCGGCGGCCTCGCGGGTGAGGCGCTCGGCCTGGCTCGTGGCCTCGGCGATGAGCGCGTCGGCCTGCTCGGCCGCGTCGCTGCGGCGCTTGTCGGCGGCCTTGCGGGCCTCGTCGAGGACCTGCTCGCCGTCCGCGAGGGCCGCGGCCCGCAGCGCCTGGGCGTGCGCCTCGCCGTCGGTCCTGACCTGCTCGGCCTCGGCGCGGATGCGCCGGGCGTCCTGCTCGGCCGTCTCCATCAGCTCGACCGCCTCGGCGGTGAGCCGCTCGGCCTCGGCCGTCGCCCCGGACGTGACCCGCTCGGCCAGCTCGGCGGCCTCGCGGGTGAGGCGCTCGGCCTGGCTCGTGGCCTCGGCGATGAGCGCGTCGGCCTGCTCGGCGGCGTCGGCGCGGCGCTTGTCGGCGGCCTTGCGGGCCTCGTCGAGGACCTGCTCGCCGTCCGCGAGCGCGGCCGCCCGCAGCGCCTCCGCGTGCGCCTCGCCGTCCGTCCTGACCTGCTCGGCCTCGGCGCGGATGCGCCGGGCGTCCTGCTCGGTCGTCTCCATCAGCTCGACCGCCTCGGTGGTGAGCCGGTCCGCCTCGGCCCGCGCCTCGCCGACCACCGTCTCGGCCCGCTCCGCGGCCTCCGAACGGATCCGGTTCGCGTCGTCCCGGGCGTCCGCCCGCGTACGGGCCGCGTCCTGCTCGGCCGAGGCCAGCGAATCCGTCACCTCGGTCCGCACCCGCTGCGCGTACTCGGCGGTGTCCGCCCGCAGCTTCTCCGACTCGGCGAGCGCGTCCGTGACCGTCCGCTCGGCCAGCGCCTTCGCGGCCTCGGACTCCTCCTGGGCCCGTGCCCGGACGCCGGCCGCGTCCTCGGTCGCCCGCTCCCGCTCCTCGTACGCCTCGGCGCGGACCCGGTCCGCCTCCCCCTGCGCCTCGGTGCGCGTCCGCTCGGCGGCGTGCTCGGCCGCCGACCGCAGCCCCGCGATCTCCTCCTCGGCCTGCTCGCGCAGGCCGGCCACCGAGTCCCGCACCTCCTGGGCGGTCTGCTCGGCCGCCGTGACCATCTCGGTCGCCCGCGCGTCCGCCTCCTCGACCAGGCGCTGCGCCTCGGTCTGGGCGTCCTCGACCCGCTTGCGGGCCGCCGCGAGCAGCTCCTCGGACTGCTCGCGGGCCAGCTCGCGCTCCCGGCCGGCCTCGGAACGCGCCGATTCGAGCGTCTCCTCGGCCTCCCGGCGGCGCCGTACGGCCTCCTCCTGCGCGGCGGCCAGCGCCTCGGCGGCCTCGGCGGCCACCCGCTCGGCGGCGGCCGCGGCCTCCGCCCGCACCCGGTCGGCGGTCTCCTGGGCCTCCGACCGCAGCCGCTCGGCCTCGTCGGACGCCTCCGTGCGCAGCCGTACGGCCACGGCCTCGGCCTCGGCGCGCGCGGTGCCCGCGTCCGCCGCCGCCTCGATCCGCAGCCGCTCGGCCTCCTGCTCGGCCTGCTCCCGCAGGACGCGGATGCGCTCGGCGGCCTCGGTCCGCAGCCGCTCCGTCTCCTCGGCGGCCTCGCGCCGGATCCGCTCGCCCTCGGCGCGCGCGTCGGTGAGCTCCTCCCCGGCGGCCGCGACCTTCGCCCCGGCCTCGGTGTGCAGCCGGGTCAGCTCCTCGGCGGCCTCCGCGCGCCGGGCCTCGGCGGCCCGCTCGGCGTCCGCGCGCAGCCCCGCCGCCGCCGTCTCGGCCGCGGTCCGCACCGACTCGGCCTGCTCCTCGGCCTCGGCGCGCAGCCGCTCGGCCTCGGCGCGGGTGCGCTCCAAGGTCTCCTCGGCCTGGGCCCGGAGCGTCTGGGCGCGCTCCATCGCCTCGGACTTGACCCGCTCGCTCTCCGCGCCGGCCTTCGTCCGCAGTTCCTCGGCGTCCGTACGGGCCTTGGACAGCAGCTCCTCGGCGGTCCCGGCCGCCTCCTCGATCTGCTGGAGGGCCTCGCGGCGCGCCTCGCCGCGGATCCGCTCGCCCTCGTCGATGGCCTCGCCGCGCAGCTGCTCGGCCTCGCCGCGCAGCCGCCGCGCCTCCTCCTGGAGCTCGACGGTCTTGGCGCGGTACTCCTTGGTGTCGTCCTTCGCCGAACCGAGCAGCTCGTCCGCCTGCTCCTCGGCCTGGGCGCGCAGCCGGTCGGCCTCGGTCTCGGCCTCCCGGCGGACCCGCTCGGCCTCCTCGGCGGCCTTGCGGGTGGTCTCCCGGGCGTCCTCGGACGCCTTGGTGAGGATCTCCTCGGCGCTGCGGGCGGCCTTGGCGAGCGCGGCGGCGGAGTCCTCGGCGGCGGCCGTACGGGCCTTGTCGGAGGCCTCCGCGACCAGCTTCTCCGCCTCGGCGCTCGCCTCGCGCAGCTTCTCCTCGGCCTCGGCCTTGAGGGTCTCGGCCTCCTTGGTGGCCTCGCCGACGAGCCGGGCGATCTCCGCCTTGGCCGTACGGGTGCGCTGCTCGTTGACCGACTCGGCGGAGGTGAGCTGCCGGGCGGCGGTCTCCTTGGCCTCGGTAAGCGCCCTCTCGGCCTCGGTACGGGCGGTCCGCAGCCTCTCCTCGGCCTCCTGCATCCGCTGCTCGGCGGCGCGGGACAGCTCGGTGGCCTGGCGGCGGGCCTGGTCGGCCTCGGCCGCGGTGGAGGAGCGGAGCTGCTCGGCGTGGCTGGTGGCCTCCTGGGCCTGGCCCGCGGCGTTGGCGAGGAGCCGCTCGGCGTCCTTGCGGGCGCGCAGCAGGATCGCCTCGGCCTCGGCACGGGCGGCCTCGGCGTCGGCGCCGACGCGGCGGCCGGTCTCCTCGGCGAGCCGGGTGGCCTCGGCGCGGGCGGTGGCGAGCGCCTGCTCGGCCTCCGCGCGGGACTCCTCCAGCAGCCGGCGGGCCTGGGACTCCGTACGGGCGCGCAGCTGCTCGGCCCAGGCGACGTTCTCGTTGACGTGCGCCTCGACGGTCTGGCGGCGCTCGTTCAGCTCCTGGTCCAGCTGCTGACGGCGCTGGACGGCCTCGTTGTGCAGCTCGGCCTGGAGCCGGGCCTGGTGCTCGGCGTGCTCCTGGAGGATGCGCTGGGTCTGGGCGCGGGCCTCGCGCAGCTCGCGCTCGGCGTCCTGGCGGAGCTGCTCGGCCTGCGCCTGCGCGTTCCGCAGCATCTGCTCGGCCTGGTAGCCGATGTCGGCGCTGTCGTACGCGGGCCGGGACGCGATGGTGCGGCGCGCCTCGTGGAGCTTGGCGCGCAAGACCTCGACCTGGTAACCGAGGTCCTCGGCGTGCTGGACGGCCTTTTCCCGCTCGGTCTTCAGCCGGTCCATCTCGGCTTCGAACCGGGCGAGATGGTCGTCTTCAGCTCGGTGGCTCTCCTGGCGTTCGTAGCCCCGCACTGCGCGGTCCCATCCTTCCCCGAGCTCTCAACGCGTTCGAGCGGGGAAGAACCCAACCCTGGTCGCGACACTCAACGAGCGCCGCCCCCTCGGCCGGGGACGGGCCCCCGGGGAATCGTGGCAGATCGGACGACCCCGACATCCCGACTTGGGTGCCACGCGGAGCGGCCCCGACCGGCCCCGGCCCGGAGCCGCCCACTCTACCGGGCCGGGAATCCGGAGGTCAGTGCTCCGCTGAGGAGTGGTCAGCCGACGGCTTCGCCGAGGTGACCAGTTCCGTGAGGACGCCGTGGCAGTCCTTGGGGTGCAGGAAGGTGATCCGGGAGCCCATGGAGCCGGTCCGCGGCTCGTCGTAGAGGACCCGGACGCCCTTGCCGCGGATGGCCTCGGCGTCCCCGTCGACGTCGGCGGTGCCGAAGGCGATGTGGTGCACGCCCTCGCCGTTCTTGGCGAGCCACTTGCCCACCGCCGAGTCCTCCCGGGTCGGCTCCAGGAGCTGGAGGTAGGAGGCCCCGCCGTCCGAGGTCCCGTTGATCTTGAGCATGGCCTCGCGGACGCCCTGCTCCTCGTTGACCTCGGTGTGGAAGACCTCGAAGCCGTAGGTCGCGCGGTAGAACTCGACGGTCGCGTCGAGGTTGAAACAGGCGATCCCGATGTGGTCGATTCGCGTCAGCATGGGTCCAGTGCATCCCCGAAGGGGCGGTTACGCAACGTGCGCGCCGTCACACCGTCGCGCCGATGACCGGGTGCCGGACCCCTCAGTACATTGGCGGTAAACCCTCGTTCACTTCTCATCCCTAGGGGCCGTGCCTCATGTCTGGAACGACCGGTACCACCTCAGTGATCGTCGCGGGCGCCCGTACGCCCATGGGTCGCCTGCTCGGTTCGCTCAAGTCCTTCTCGGGCGCCGACCTCGGCGGCTTCGCCATCAAGGCCGCCCTCGACCGGGCCGGCATCGGCGGAGACCAGGTGCAGTACGTGATCATGGGCCAGGTGCTCCAGGCGGGCGCCGGTCAGATCCCCGCCCGCCAGGCCGCCGTCAAGGCCGGCATCCCGATGAACGTCCCGGCCCTCACCATCAACAAGGTGTGTCTCTCCGGGCTCGACGCCATCGCCCTCGCCGACCAGCTCATCCGCGCCGGCGAGTTCGATGTGGTCGTCGCCGGCGGCCAGGAGTCGATGACCAACGCCCCGCACCTGCTCCCGAAGTCCCGCGAGGGCTACAAGTACGGCGCGATCGAGATGCTCGACTCCATGGCGTACGACGGCCTCACCGACTCCTTCGACGCCGTGGCCATGGGCGAGTCCACCGAGCGGCACAACACCCGCCTCGGCATCGAGCGCCCCGCCCAGGACGAGATCGGCGCCCTGTCGCACCAGCGCGCCGCCGCCGCCCAGAAGAACGGCCTCTTCGAGGCCGAGATCACCCCGGTCGAGATCCCGCAGCGCAAGGGCGACCCGGTGATCTTCGCCAAGGACGAGGGCGTCCGCCCGGAGACCACCACCGAGACCCTCGGCAGGCTCCGTCCCGCCTTCGCCAAGGACGGCACGATCACCGCCGGCACCTCCTCGCAGATCTCCGACGGCGCCGCCGCCGTCGTCGTGATGAGCAAGGCCAAGGCCGAGGAGCTGGGCCTGGAGTGGATCGCCGAGATCGGCGCCCACGGCAACGTGGCCGGTCCGGACAACTCCCTCCAGTCGCAGCCGGCCAACGCCATCCTGCACGCCCTGAAGAAGGAGGGCCTGGGCGTCAACGACCTCGACCTGATCGAGATCAACGAGGCCTTCGCCGCAGTCCTCGTCCAGTCGATGAAGGACCTCGGCGTCACCTCCGACAAGGTGAACGTCAACGGCGGCGCCATCGCCCTCGGCCACCCCATCGGCATGTCCGGCGCCCGGGTCGTGCTCCACCTCGCCCTGGAGCTCAAGCGGCGCGGCGGCGGCGTCGGCGCGGCGGCCCTGTGCGGCGGCGGCGGCCAGGGCGACGCCCTGATCGTTCGCGTGGCCGGCAAGTAAGCACCCAGGCAAGGAGCTCTGCACATGGTGGACGTCCCCGCACTCGTCGCCCAGGCGCGCGAGGGCAGGCCCCGGGCCGTGGCCCGGCTCATCTCGCTGGTGGAGGGGGCGTCCCCGCAGCTCCGTGAGGTGATGGCGGCGCTCGCGCCGCTCACCGGCGGCGCGTACGTGGTGGGCCTGACCGGCTCTCCCGGCGTCGGCAAGTCCACCTCGACGTCCGCGCTCGTCTCCGCGTACCGCCGGGCGGGGAAGCGGGTCGGCGTCCTGGCCGTCGACCCGTCCTCCCCGTTCAGCGGGGGAGCGCTGCTCGGCGACCGGGTCCGGATGTCGGACCACGCCTCCGACCCGGGCGTCTACATCCGCTCCATGGCCACCCGGGGGCACCTGGGTGGCCTCGCCTGGTCCGCCCCGCAGGCCATCCGCGTCCTGGACGCGGCCGGCTGCGAGGTGATCCTCGTGGAGACCGTCGGCGTCGGGCAGTCGGAGGTCGAGATCGCCTCCCAGGCCGACACCTCGGTGGTCCTGCTCGCGCCGGGCATGGGCGACGGGATCCAGGCCGCGAAGGCGGGCATCCTGGAGATCGGCGACGTGTACGTGGTGAACAAGGCCGACCGGGACGGCGCGGACGCCACCGCCCGCGAGCTCAACCACATGCTCGGCCTCGGGGAGTCGCGCGGGCCGGGCGACTGGCGGCCGCCGATCGTGAAGACGGTCGCGGCGCGCGGCGAAGGCGTCGACGAGGTCGTGGAGGCCCTGGAGAAGCACCGCGCCTGGATGGAGGAGCACGGGGTCCTGGCGGAGCGCCGCAGGGCCCGGGCGTCGCACGAGGTCGAGACCATCGCGGTCACGGCCCTGCGCGAGCGGATCGGGGACCTGCGCGGCGACCGGCGCCTGGACGCGCTCGCGGAGCGGATCACGGCGGGCGACCTCGACCCGTACGCGGCCGCCGACGAGCTGGTGGCGGAGCTGACGGGCAACTGAGCGGCACGTGCGCGAGAGGGCCTCCCCGGATCACCGGGGAGGCCCTCTCGCGCACGGCGGGGACCTACGGCTTGCCGCGGCGTCCGCGGAGCTGCTCCGCGACCGGCTTCAGGGACTCGTGGAGGTCGCCGAGCGCCTCGGGGGTGAGCTGGTCGATGAAGTGCCGGCGCACCGACTCCACGTGGTGCGGGGCGACCTTGCGCATGGTCTCCATGCCCTGGTCGGTGAGGACGGCGTACAGGCCGCGCCGGTCGGACTCGCAGTTCTCGCGCCGGACCAGGCCGGCGTTCTCCATCCGGGTGATCTGGTGGGAGAGGCGGCTCTTCGACTGGAGGGTGGCCGCGGCGAGGTCGCTCATGCGCAGCCGGCGCTCGGCCGACTCGGAGAGGTTCACCAGGATCTCGTAGTCGTTCATCGTCAGGCCGAAGGGCTGGAGGTCCTTCTCCAACTGGTGCGTCAGCATCCTCTGGACGTCCAGGAAGGTGCGCCAGGCACACTGCTCGCCGTCGGTGAGCCACGGGGTGGCCGTCTCGGTCTCCATATGTGGATTCTACCTAAGAAGTTGAATTCTTGACGAAATCTGGGAGCGTGACGCCGGGCACCCGGGGCCCCACCCGGGCGCTTTCCCCACTCCGCCGCGGGCGCAGGCGTTCGAGGGCGTCACGGTCCGCAGACTACCGCTCACAGCCCGAAGCGACGCTGGAGGTCCCCCAGCTGGCCGGGAAGGCGCGGTGCCGAACCCTGCTGCCCGTGGCCTGAACCGTACCCGCCGTGACCGCCGGGAACGCCCGCCTGGGCCGGGGGAGCACCGGCGTCCCGCTCCGCCATCAGCAGCTCCGTGGACTGGAGCAGCACCGTGCCCGCCCCCACGAACTCGAACTGGTGCTCCTCGCCCGAGGTGCCGCCCAGGCCCGTCAGGGACCGCAGGCCGCCCATCACGCCCGTCAGATAGCCGTGGTCGTAGTGGTGGCACGGCGAGGGGCAGTCCGCCCAGCCGACGAGCGCCTGCGGGTCCACCCGCATCGGCGGCTCCATGAAGACCACCGGACCGTTCGACGCCGCCACGAACTTGCCCGTCCCGATCAGCGTCACGAAGCCCGGCACGATCGACTGCTTCAGCGCCAGGGTCGGCTGGTAGGCCAGCAGGTTCCCGGACCGGATCGTCAGGTTGCCCTCGTCCAGGTCGAAGGAGTTCACGTCGAAGGCCCGGTCCGCGAGCAGCATCTTCCCGCTGCCCTCGGCCACCACCCAGTCGCTCGCGTGCAGCGGCGAGTGGAAGGACGTCCGCACCAGCCGGTCGAGCCGCCCGTGCCCGATGCCGTTGAACTCGATCCGCCCGTAGTAGGCGATCATCTTGCCCTTCTGGAGGAACCACTGGGATCCCTTGAGCTCCACGCAGAAGGTGTACGGATTGACGTTGTCGTCCGACGGCAGGGTCTGCGGATCGTGGATGACAGGGGTGCTCACAGCTTCTCCTCCGAGGCCTGGACGTACACCGCGCCGCTGCCACTCAGCTCCAGCTGGAACGCCTCGCCCGAGCCGCGCCCCACCATGTCCCGCCAGCCGAGCGCGGTGGAGAGCTTGTTCCGCACGTCGCCGTGGTGGGCCACGTACGCCTGCGGGTCCACGTGCACCGGGCGGCCCGGGACGATCGGCAGCTCGATCACGCCGCCGTGCGCCATCACGGCCACCGAGCCGTGGCCCTTCAGGGTGGTGGTGAAGAGGCCCTGGCCGGTCACCTGGCCCCGGACCATGCCCATGACCCCGCCCTGCGAGCCCATGAACATCGTGCCCTGCTCCAGGGTCCCGTCGAAGGCGAGCAGCCGGTCGGCCTCGACGTACAGGGTGTCGCCGGTCAGCGCGATCACCTGGATGTGGTGGCCGCCGTGCCCGAACATCACCGTGCCGCTGCCCTCGACCGTCATCAGCGGGGTCGCCTCGCCGGCCGCCCGGCGCCCGATCATCGACATCAGGCCGCCCTGGCCGCCCGCCGTGTTCGGCGTGAAAGTGACGTCACCCCGGTACGCCAGCATCGCGCCGCGCTGACTGAACATCCGCTGCCCCGGGACGACGGTCGCCTCGACCATCTTCGAGTTGATCTCGCGGAACGGCATCAGACGTCGCCTCCGATCGTGTTCCGCTCGCTGGGCTGGACGTACACCAGGCCGTCCCCCTCGAAGCGGATCTGGAAGGCCTCGCCGCCGCCCTCGCCCATGAAGGTGCGGAAGGTCACGCCCGACTGGAAGTGCTGCTGGAGGTTGCCCTGGTGGGCGATGTACGCGCCGGGGTCGACCTGGAGCGGGTACTGCGGGGTCACCCGCAGCACCACCGCCGGACCGTCCGACATGATCGCCGCCTGGCCCGTCCCCTCCACGGTCGTGGTGAAGAGGCCGTTGCCGGTGGCCCCGCCGCGCAGGCCCGTGAAGGTGGTGCCGGTGCGCAGCCCCGCGTCGGTGCAGAGCAGATTGCTCGCCTCCACCCAGAGCTTGTCGCCGTGCAGGGAGACGAGGTTGATCTCGGAGGCCCGGTCGGCGAACCAGCAGGTCCCCTGCCCGCGCACCTCCATCACCTCCATCTGCTCGCCCGTGAGCCGGCGGGTGACCATGCCGCGCAGGCCCTCGCCGCCCCCGCTCATCTTCTTGAACGCCATCTGGCCGTCGTAGGCGACCATCGAGCCGTTCTTCGCCTTCACGGCGTCGCCGGTCAGGGAGACGGCGAGCACCTTGCTGCCTTGGAGTCGGAACGTTGCCACCCGCTGAAGGTACTGGGGACCCGGATAAAGAGACAGCAAAGTCACCGTGCACAATGGACGGGCCCTTGTGCATCCATTCACAAGATCGCGTCACGAGACCGAACGAAGGTGATCCCCTCCGTGGACATCAAGACCGCCTCCTCCCTCCACCGGCTCCGGCTCGTCTCCGCGCCGGAGGCCGTCTCGTTCCTGCTCCTGCTCGTCTGCTCGGTGCTCAAGCGGACGACGGAGTTCAACGCGGTGCCGGTCATGGGGGCCGTCCACGGCATCCTGTTCGTCCTGTACGTGCTCTTCTGGCTGGACGCCTGGAACCGCACCAAGTGGAGCTTCGGCACCGCCGCCCTCTACTTCGTCCTCTCGGTGCTGCCCCTGGGCGGCTTCTACGCCGAGCGGAAGCTGAAGCGCGAGGCCGAGGACGCGGTCATCGCGTCCCGCGCCCGCCGTGAGGGCACGGTGAACGCGTGATCGTCGCCTTCTCGGTGACTCCGCTCGGCGTGGGCGAGGAGGTCGGCGAGTACGTCGCCGACGCCGTCCGGGTCGTCCGCGAGTCCGGCCTGCCGAACCGCACCGACGCCATGTTCACCTCGATCGAGGGCGAGTGGGACGAGGTGATGGACGTCGTCAAGCGCGCCGTCGCCGCCGTCGAGGCACGCGCGCCCCGCGTCTCCGTCGTCCTCAAGGCCGATATCCGTCCCGGCGTGACGGACGGCCTGACCGCGAAGGTCGCGACCGTGGAGCGCCACCTCGGCGCCTGACGCCCGCCCCGCCCCGCTTCCCGAGGCCCCGCTCCTGTCCGGAGCGGGGCCTCGTCGTCCACCCCAGGAGGCCCGCCGGCGGACCGGCGGCCGGGGCGACCGAAGGACGAGACGGGGCTGACCGCCATGTTCCCCATGGGTAAGGTCGACGCGTGCCGAAGCCGCTCAGTCTCCCCTTCGACCCCATCGCCCGCGCCGACGAACTCTGGCAGAAGCGCTGGGGGCCGGTCCCCTCGATGGCCGCGATCACTTCGATCATGCGCGCCCACCAGATCCTCCTCGCGGAGGTCGACGCCGTCGTCAAGCCGTACGGCCTGACCTTCGCGCGGTACGAGGCCCTGGTCCTGCTCACCTTCTCCAAGGCGGGCGAGCTGCCGATGTCCAAGATCGGCGAGCGGCTGATGGTCCACCCCACCTCGGTGACGAACACGGTCGACCGGCTCGTGAGGTCCGGCCTCGTCGCCAAGCGCCCCAACCCCAACGACGGCCGCGGCACCCTCGCCACCATCACCGACAAGGGCCGCGAGGTGGTCGAGGCGGCCACCCGCGACCTGATGGAGATGGACTTCGGCCTCGGCGCGTACGACGCCGAGGAGTGCGCCGAGATCTTCGCGATGCTCCGCCCGCTCCGGGTGTCGGCGAACGACTTCGACGAGGTCTGACCCGCCCGAAGATCGCCCGGAACGTGCGGTTACGCTCGACGGCATGAAATCCAGCGTGCTGACCCGCTACCGCGTCATGGCGTACGTGACCGCGGTCATGCTCCTCATCCTGTGCGCGTGCATGATCGCCAAGTACGGCTTCCACACGGGCGAGGACCTCACCTTCGCGGTCTCCCAGACCCACGGTGTCCTCTACATCATCTACCTCGTCTTCGCCTTCGACCTGGGCTCCAAGGCGCGCTGGCCGTTCGGGAAGCTGCTCTGGGTGCTGGTCTCGGGGACCATCCCCTTCGCCGCCTTCTTCGTCGAGCGCAGGGTCCACCGCGAGACGCTTCCGCTGGTCAGCGGCGCGCAGCCCGTCCCCGCCAAGGCGTAACCCCCACCCCGCGCCACACCGGCGCGGGGTCTGCCATCGACATTTACTAGGACGTCCTAGTAAATTCGAAGCATGGACGCTGACGCCATCGAGGAAGGCCGCCGTCGCTGGCAGGCCCGTTACGACAAGGCCCGCAAGCGGGACGCCGACTTCACCACGCTCTCCGGCGACGCCGTCGAGCCCGTCTACGGGCCCCGGCCCGGGGACGCCTACGAGGGGTTCGAGCGCATCGGCTGGCCCGGTGAGTACCCCTTCACCCGGGGCCTGCACCCGACCGGCTACCGCGGCCGGACCTGGACCATCCGCCAGTTCGCCGGCTTCGGCAACGCCGAGCAGACCAACGAGCGGTACAAGATGATCCTGGCCGCCGGCGGCGGCGGCCTCTCCGTCGCCTTCGACATGCCCACCCTCATGGGCCGCGACTCCGACGACCCCCGCTCGCTCGGCGAGGTCGGCCACTGCGGCGTCGCCATCGACTCCGCCGCCGACATGGAGGTCCTCTTCAAGGACATCCCGCTCGGCGACGTCACGACGTCCATGACGATCTCCGGACCCGCCGTCCCGGCCTTCTGCATGTACCTGGTCGCCGCCGAGCGCCAGGGCGTCGATCCGGCCGTGCTCAACGGCACACTCCAGACCGACATCTTCAAGGAGTACATCGCGCAGAAGGAGTGGCTCTTCGAGCCCGAGCCCCATCTGCGCCTCATCGGCGACCTGATGGAGCACTGCGCGGCGAAGATCCCCGCGTACAAGCCGCTCTCCGTCTCCGGCTACCACATCCGCGAGGCCGGCGCGACGGCCGCGCAGGAGCTCGCGTACACCCTCGCCGACGGCTTCGGCTACGTGGAACTCGGCCTCTCCCGCGGTCTGGACGTCGACGTCTTCGCCCCCGGCCTCTCCTTCTTCTTCGACGCCCACCTCGACTTCTTCGAGGAGATCGCCAAGTTCCGCGCCGCCCGCCGGATCTGGGCCCGCTGGATGAAGGAGGTGTACGGCGCGAAGACCGACAAGGCGCAGTGGCTCCGCTTCCACACCCAGACCGCCGGCGTCTCCCTCACCGCCCAGCAGCCGTACAACAACGTCGTGCGGACCGCGGTCGAGGCCCTCTCCGCGGTCCTCGGCGGCACCAACTCCCTGCACACCAACGCCCTCGACGAGACCCTCGCCCTCCCCAGCGAGCAGGCCGCCGAGATCGCGCTGCGCACCCAGCAGGTGCTCATGGAGGAGACCGGCGTCGCCAACGTCGCGGACCCGCTGGGCGGTTCCTGGTACGTCGAGCAGCTCACCGACCGCATCGAGGCCGACGCCGAGCGGATCTTCGACCAGATCAAGGAGCGCGGCCGCCGCGCCCACCCGGACGGGCGGCACCCGATCGGCCCGATCACCTCCGGCATCCTGCGCGGCATCGAGGACGGCTGGTTCACCGGCGAGATCGCCGAGTCCGCCTTCCAGTACCAGCGCTCCCTGGAGAAGGGCGACAAGCGGGTCGTCGGCGTCAACGTCCACCACGGCTCCGTCACCGGCGACCTGGAGATCCTCCGGGTCAGCCACGAGGTCGAGCGCGAGCAGGTCCGCGTCCTCGGCGAGCGCAGGGGCCACCGGGACGACGCGAAGGTGCGCGCCTCGCTCGACGCCATGCTGGCCGCCGCCCGCGACGGCTCGAACATGATCGGGCCGATGCTGGAGGCCGTCCGCGCCGAGGCCACCCTCGGCGAGATCTGCGACGCCCTGCGCGACGAGTGGGGCGTCTACACGGAGCCCCCGGGCTTCTGAGCCGTCCGGCGCGGGGCAGGGGCGGTACGGGACTTCCCGTACCGCCCCTCACGCGTCCCGGTTCCCGGCCGCCGCCGCGCCCAGGCCCCCCACCAGGAGGGCCGACAGGCGCGCCACCCACGGCTCGTCCACCGGCTCGGCGCTGACCAGGGCGCGGTGCACCACCGCGCCCGCGATCACGTCGAAGATCAGGTCGTCGGTGGCGCCGACGGCCGGCAGGTCCCGGTCGGCCGGGAGTTCGCCGCGTCGCTGCGCCCGCATCCGGCCCTCCAGGACGAGGCGCTTCTGGCGGTCGACGATGGAGGCGCGGATGCGCTCGCGCAGCGGCTCGTCCCGGGTCGACTCGGCGACCACCGCCATCAGGGCCGTCTTGGTCTCGGGGCGTTCGAGGAGTGCCGCGAACTGGAGCACCACGTGCTCGATGTCGGCCCGGAGCGAGCCCAGGTCGGGGAGTTCGAGCTCGTCGAAGAGGACGGCGACCGCGTCCACCACCAGTTCGCTCTTGTTGGCCCAGCGGCGGTAGAGGGTCGTCTTGGCGACCCCGGCGCGGCCGGCGACGTCCCCCATCGTGAGCTTGGACCAGCCCAGCTCGACCAGGGCCGCGCGGGTCGCTTCCAGGATGGCCTCGTCGGCCTCGGTGGAGCGGGGGCGCCCGGTACGGCTGCTGCGGTGGGTGCGGCTACACATGAACGACGACCATACCCGCCGGTAGGTAGGGCGCCAGAGGCCCGCGATGTGAGGCAGTTCACCGTACGGATCGGCCGTCCGCCCTCCCGCCGCCTCCGCCCCGGCAGTTACGCTACGACTCGTAGCGAAAGGCTTTGAGCGGCCCGAGCGACAACCATGGTGCCGGGTGGGGACCCGGTACGGAATCCAGACAACAGAAGACGGGCAACCGTGTCGTCCACGCGTCTCGCACACCGGCGGGAGGCGGGTGGACGGCGCGGTTCGGCCACGGCTTAACGGTTACGCGCGCGGAGGGGGGAGGATGTAGCCATGCAGCCCCGAAACATGTCCATGAGCGGCGTCGTCGACCTCGCCGCGGTGAAGGCGGCCGGAGAGGCCAAGGCGAAGGCGGAGCAGGCGCGCGCCGAAGCCGCCCGGCAGGGCGGAACGGCCGCCGTGCCCCCGTCCGCCCTGGTGATCGACGTCGACGAGGCGGGCTTCGAGCGCGATGTGCTCCAGCGTTCCGCCGAGGTCCCGGTCGTCCTCGACTTCTGGGCCGAGTGGTGCGAGCCCTGCAAGCAGCTCGGCCCCCTCCTGGAGCGGCTCGCCGTCGAGTACCACGGCCGCTTCCTGCTCGCGAAGATCGACGTCGACGCCAACCAGATGCTGATGCAGCAGTTCGGCATCCAGGGAATTCCGGCCGTTTTCGCGGTGGTCGCCGGTCAGGCGCTGCCGCTCTTCCAGGGCGCGGTGCCCGAGGCCCAGATCCGCGAGACCCTCGACCAGCTGATCGCGGTCGGCGAGGAGCGCTTCGGCCTCACCGGCATCGTCGTGGACGCGGACGCCGACCCCTCGGCCCCCGTCGCCGAGCGGCCCGCCGGCCCGTACGACTCCCTCCTCGAAGCGGCGATGGTCGCGCTCGACGCGGGCGACCTGGCCGGTGCCGTCCAGGCCTACAAGAACGTGCTCGCCGACGACCCGGCCCACCCGGAGGCCAAGCTCGGCCTCGCGCAGGCCGAACTCCTCGCCCGCGTGCAGGACCTGGACCCGGGCGCCGTCCGCGGGAACGCCGCCGACAACCCGGCCGACGTCACCGCGCAGCTCGCTGCCGCCGACCTGGATCTGGCGGGCGGCCACGTGCAGGACGCCTTCGGGCGCCTGGTGGAGACCGTGCGCCGCACGGCCGGTGAGGACCGGGACGCGGCGCGGCTGCGGCTCCTGGAGCTGTTCGAGGTGATCGGCGCCGACGACCCGAGGGTGACGGCGGCCCGGCAGGCGCTCGCACGCGTGCTGTTCTGAGGCGTTCGAGACCCCCGCTCCCCGCGCCGAATCGACCGGCGATTTGGCAGCTGAGTGACAAAACGCGGCCGCGCTTTACCAAAACTTGGTAATCGCGGCCGCTGTTACTTGCAGTAAATCGAACCCGGCGTTCTGCCCTGATTCATCCGCCGATCTCCTGACATTCCCCTCCCTTCGAACGCACCCTGTGTGCCCGTTCGGTCCCGTCCCGCCATGACGTGGTTATGCACCCGTTACTAGCCGGTAACGAACCCCCTTGTGCGGGCGCCCGGAATGGACCACGATCGGCCACGCTCGGTCCGAACCGCACGACCCCGGCAACCAACCGGGATCGCGGGGAGGGTCCCCACCGGGCGGACCGGTGCTCCGGCGCCGGTCGCGGACAGGGGGGTTCCCGCTCTCACCGAACGGGGCCTGTCCGATCAGGTCACGCGCACCGCGTGGCCCATGGTTGTCGCTCGGGGGTGATCGCCGGTGACTCGGACGCGCAGCGCGTCGTTCGACGCCCCGGCGCTCTCCTTCCCGAGGACGTAGCTCTTCTCCCATCGCAGAACGGGCCCACGCCCCTTCTGGAGATGTACGTCCGAGAAGGAGGATTCTCATGAAGTCCCAGGTTCGTGGCGGGACCAGATGGAAGCGTTTCGCCGTCGTCATGGTGCCCAGCGTGGTCGCCACCGCGGCGATCGGCGTCGGCCTGGCGCAGGGCGCGCTCGCCGCGTCGTTCGCGATCTCCGGCCAGGAGTTCAAGGTCTCCACCGACAAGCTGGTGGGCACCGAGTTCGTCCAGTACGGCAGTGTCGCCAAGGGCAACAAGCTGGACGGCACGCCGTTCGGCGCCCCGGTCGCGGTCTCCGGCTTCGACACGGCGCACATCACCAACATGTGCCAGTCGGTCGTGACGCCGGTTCCGGGTCTCGGTGACATCACCCTCCGCCTGGAGGCCGGCAACAGCGCCGCCGCCAAGAAGGGTGACACGGACGAGCAGGTCTACGCGAAGGACCTGTACCTCGACGTCTCCTACCTGGAGGCCGACGCCGAGTTCAAGCAGATCGACATCGGCGTCGCGGCCGGCTCGCTGCCGAAGACCAAGGACGGCCAGGGCATCCAGCCCAACACCGAGGCCAACAAGTTCGGCTTCGCCCAGCGCGCCGAGAACGCCACCCTGAGCAACGTCAGGCAGAAGGCGTGGGCCACCACGGCCGCCACCTTCAGGCTTCCCGACCTGAACCTGTCCCTGCACCGGGGCACGGAGAAGGAGTGCTTCAAGGGCTGACCGGTCCCCGGACCGATCCGCCCCGAAGCGGCGGGGCCGCCGGGCGCGGTCCCGCCGCCGGGCGCCCCACGTCGCAACAACAAATATCAGCAACACCGCTTCCAGGGAGCTGTTTTCCATGAGCGCCGAGACCCCTGCCTCCCGCGAAGTCCCCAAGGAGAACCGGTTCAAGGTCTGGCGGCAGACCCGGCCCTTCTGGGCGGGACTGTTCACCCTCCTCGGTGGCGTGCCGATCGCCTACCTCCCCTACGGGGACATGCGGCTCGGCAACATCACCCTCGCGATGAAGACGACCGCCGGATCCAGCGCGCTGATCATCGGCACCCTGCTCATCACGCTCGGTCTGATGATGTGGTTCCAGCCCGCCGTACGCGTCTTCGCGGGCGTCGCGACGATCGTCCTCGGACTGGTCTCCATCCCCGTGTCGAACTTCGGCGGTCTCGGCGTCGGATTCCTGCTCTCCCTCATCGGGGGCGGCATGTCCATCGCCTGGGCTCCCGCGCCGCCGGTCGAGGAGACCGTGGACACGGAGGACGACGCCGAGCCGGAGGCCTCCGCCGAAGCCGGGGCCGTGCTGACGGCCGGGCTCCCGGAGCAGCGCGGACCGGAGCACCACGCGACCCAGAAGACGTTCGATGCCAACGGCGGGAGGAACAGTGCGGGGTGACGAGACCCAGCCGGCGCTCGCGAAGGGCGGACCGCGCCACGCGGCCCCACGCAAGTCGCTGCTGAACAGGATCCAGGGCCCCGCGGGCAAGGCGATGGCGCTGGCCGCCATGCCGACCGCGGTGTTCGTGGGCATGGGCCTCACGCCCAAGATCGCCCTCGCCGACGACAAGGACATCCCCTTCGCCCCCGGCCCCTGCGTGACGCGCTCGGACGAGCCGACGCCGGAGGCCTCGGAGACGGAGAAGGAGAAGGAGACGGCGAAGCCGACGGCCACCCCCTCGGCGACCGCGACCGCGTCCCCCTCGGCCACTCCCTCCGCCACCGCCGCGCCGACGCCGACCGCGACCGGACAGACGACCACGCAGCGGAAGCTGACCACCACCACGGCTCCGAAGCCCGCCGCCACGCCGACCACGACGGCCGCACCCACGCCGGCGAAGTCGAAGAACCCGCTGGACCCGCTGGGTCTGGGCGACGCGCTGAAGGACCTCTTCGACGGCCCGGACCCGAAGCCGACGGCCACGCCCACCACGGCGGCGCCGACGACCCAGGCCCCGACCACCGCGCCGAAGACGAGCACCGCGCCGAAGACGGCCACCGTGCCGAAGGCGACCGTCGCGCCGAAGGCGACCGGAGCTGCGAAGCCGGCCGTCGATCCGGCCGCGAAGCCGGCCGCCGACCCGGCCGCGGAGAAGAAGAAGGCCGCGATCCGCGAGGCCGCCGAGAAGGCCGGTGCCGCGGTCGAGGAGCTGCCCGAGAGCGCGAAGGGCCTCGACGCCAAGAAGGACGAGGACATACCCGAGGGCGCCAAGCCCCGCTTCCCGTGCCCCGAGCGCGACGACGCGGCGCTCGCTGCGGCCGAACTGGAGCCCGGCATCCCGCTGCTCCCGGACGAGCCGTGGGTCCTGGAGAGCACGAAGCTCGATCTGCTGGGCCTGAAGTACCACGGCATCGTCGAGGTGAAGACCTACGGCGGCAAGATCAAGAAGGTGCTGAAGTTCACCGCGAGCAGCGTGGTGATCAAGGACCTGCACCAGATCACGGCCCACTCCGAGGGCCGCAAGGCCCACGTCCGCTCCCTTCCCGCCAACCCCAGGGAAGCCGGCCCGTCGACCATCACCGGCGGCACGGTGACGATGTACACGGAGGAGCTGAAGGGCAACATCTTCGGCCTCCCCTTCGTCCGGGTCACCTTCAGCCCGGAGTCCCCGCCCCCGCTGGACATCCCGCTCGTCTGGTTCACCGACGTGAAGATCAAGCAGGCCGGCCAGTTCGGCGGCACCCTCAAGATCCCGGGTCTCCACAACACGATCGAGCCCGGCTGATCCCCCGTACCGCTCCGGGAGCCGCACGCCGAAGCCCCCGTCCGCACCGGACGGGGGCTTCGGCGTGCGTGCGGGGCGCGTCAGGCGCGCTCGCCGCCGCCCAGGTGGTGCACCCGGACCATGTTCGTGGTGCCGGGAACGCCGGGGGGCGAGCCGGCCGTGATGACCATGGTGTCGCCCTCGTTGTGGCGCTGGAGCTTGAGGAGCTCGGCGTCTACGAGGTCGACCATCGCGTCGGTGTTGTCCACGTGCGGGACGACGAAGGACTCGACGCCCCAGCTCAGGGTGAGCTGGTTGCGGGTGTTCTCGTCCGTCGTGAAGGCGAGGATCGGCTGCTGGACGCGGTAGCGCGAGAGGCGGCGGGCGGTGTCGCCGGACTGGGTGAAGGCGACCAGCGCCTTGCCGCCCAGGAAGTCCGCGATCTCGCAGGCCGCGCGGGCCACCGAACCGCCCTGGGTGCGCGGCTTCTTGCCCTGGACCAGGGGCTGGAGGCCCTTGGAGAGCAGCTCCTCCTCGGCCGCCGTGACGATCTTCGACATCGTCTTGACGGTCTCGATCGGGTACGCGCCGACCGAGGACTCGGCCGACAGCATGACCGCGTCGGCGCCGTCCAGGATCGCGTTGGCGACGTCGCTCGCCTCGGCGCGGGTCGGACGCGAGTTGGTGATCATCGACTCCATCATCTGGGTGGCGACGATGACCGGCTTGGCGTTCCGGCGACAGAGCTCCACCAGGCGCTTCTGCACCATCGGGACCTTCTCCAGCGGGTACTCCACAGCGAGGTCGCCGCGGGCCACCATGACCGCGTCGAACGCGGCGACGACGTCGGCCATGTTCTCGACGGCCTGCGGCTTCTCCACCTTGGCGATGACGGGGACCCGGCGGCCCTCCTCGTCCATCACCTTGTGGACGTCCTTGACGTCGTCGGCGTCCCGGACGAACGACAGGGCGACCATGTCGCAGCCCATCCGCAGGGCGAAGCGCAGGTCGTCGACGTCCTTCTCGGACAGGGCCGGGACGTTCACGGCCGCGCCGGGCAGGTTGATGCCCTTGTGGTCCGAGACGACACCGCCCTCGATGACGATGGTCCTGACCCGGGGGCCCTCGACCTCGACCACCCGCAGCTCGACGTTGCCGTCGTTGATGAGGACCTGGTCGCCCTTGGAGACGTCGCCCGGCAGACCCTTGTAGGTGGTGCCGCAGATCGACTTGTCGCCCGGGACGTCCTCGGTGGTGATGGTGAACTCGTCACCGCGCACCAGCTCGACCGGTCCCTCGGCGAAGGTCTCCAGACGGATCTTCGGGCCCTGGAGGTCCGCCAGGACCCCGACGGCGCGCCCGGTGTCCGCGGAGACCTGCCGGACGCGGTCGTACCGCTCCTGGTGCTCTGCCTGGGTACCGTGGCTGAAGTTGAATCGGGCCACGTTCATGCCGGCCTCGATGAGAGCCTTCAGCTGCTCATACGAGTCGACGGCGGGGCCCAGCGTGCAGACGATTTTGGAACGGCGCATGAGGCGGATCCTATCGGTTTGTTTCACTGCGGAATATTCCGACTGGCGGAAAGTACAAATGGGCGGGCGGCCGCTCAAGCGATCACTCGTTCGAGGCCTCCGCGTCCCGTTCGAGCAGGTCCCGCACGAGCGATTCCTGTCCGGGTGATTCCTCTCCGAGCGGTTCCCGCCCGACCGGGCCCCGTACGAGCGCGTAGCTCTGGCGCGCGATCTCCAGCTCCTCGTCCGTCGGCACCACGGCGACCGCCACCCGCGCGTACTCCGGCGAGATGAACCGCGCCTCGTCCGAGCGCACCGCGTTGAGCTCCGCGTCCACCGCGAGCCCCAGCTCCTCCAGACCCGCGATCGCCGCCTGCCGCACCGGCGCCGCGTTCTCGCCCACCCCCGCCGTGAACGCCACCGCGTCCACCCGGCCGAGCACCGCGTAGTACGCCCCGATGTACTTCTTCAGCCGGTGGACGTAGACGTCGAAGGCGAGCGCCGCCCGCTCGTCGCCCTCGTCGATCCGGCGGCGGATCTCCCGCATGTCGTTGTCGCCGCAGAGCCCCACCAGACCGGACCGCTTGTTCAGCAGGACGTCGATCTCGTCCGCCGACATCCCCGCCACCCGACGCAGGTGGAAGGTGACCGCCGGGTCGATGTCGCCCGACCGGGTCCCCATGACCAGGCCCTCCAGGGGCGTCAGGCCCATCGAGGTGTCCACGCACCGGCCGCCCCGCACCGCCGACGCGGACGCCCCGTTCCCCAGGTGCAGCACGATCACGTTCACCTCCTCCGGCGCCTTGCCGAGCAGCCGCGCCGTCTCCCGCGAGACGTACGCGTGCGAGGTGCCGTGGAAGCCGTACCGCCGGATCCGGTGCGCGTCGGCGGTCTCCACGTCGATCGCGTACCGCGCCGCCGACTCCGGCATCGTGGTGTGGAAGGCGGTGTCGAAGACCGCCACCTGCGGCAGGTCGGGCCGCAGCACCATCGCCGTGCGGATGCCGATCAGGTTCGCCGGGTTGTGCAGCGGCGCCACCGGCACGAGCCGCTCGATCTCCGCGAGCACCTCGCCGTCGACCACCGTCGGCTCGGTGAACCGCAGCCCGCCGTGCACCACCCGGTGCCCGATCGCCGCCAGTTCGGGGGAGTCCAGGCCGAGCCCGTCCGCCGCCAGCTCCCCGGCGACGGCCTTCAGGGCGGCCGAGTGGTCGGAGATCGGACCGTCCTTCTCGCGCCGGCCGCCGCCCTCCCGGAGCGGGGTGTGCGCGATCCGCGAGGTCTCCTCGCCGATCCGCTCCACGATCCCCTGCGCCAGGCGGCTGCCGTCGCGCATGTCGATGAGCTGGTACTTCAGCGACGAGGAACCGGAGTTGAGGACGAGTACACGCGTGGGCGCGGTCATGCGGGGAGCTCCTGACCCTGGGACTGGATCGCCGTGATGGCGACCGTGTTGACGATGTCGCTGACGAGCGCGCCGCGCGAGAGGTCGTTCACGGGCTTGCGCAGGCCCTGGAGGACCGGGCCGACGGCCACGGCGCCGGCCGAACGCTGCACGGCCTTGTACGTGTTGTTGCCGGTGTTCAGGTCGGGGAAGATCAGCACCGACGCCTGCCCCGCCACCTCCGAACCCGGCAGCTTCGTCGCCGCCACCGAGGGCTCCACGGCCGCGTCGTACTGGATGGGCCCCTCGATCCGCAGCTCCGGGTGCGCCTCCCGGACGAGCTTGGTCGCCTCCCGCACCTTGTCGACGTCGGCGCCGGAGCCCGAGGTGCCCGTGGAGTACGAGAGCATCGCGATCCGCGGCTCCACGCCGAACCGGGCCGCGGTGGCCGCCGACTGGACGGCGATGTCCGCGAGCTGCTCGGCGTCCGGGTCCGGGTTGACCGCGCAGTCGCCGTACACGAGGACCTTGTCCGCCAGGCACATGAAGAAGACCGACGAGACGATCGACGCCTCCGGCTTCGTCTTGATGATCTCGAAGGCCGGGCGGATCGTCGCGGCCGTGGAGTGCACCGAGCCGGACACCATCCCGTCGGCCAGGCCCTCCTGGACCATCAGGGTGCCGAAGTAGTTCACGTCCGACACCACGTCGTACGCCAGCTCCACGGTGACGCCCTTGTGGGCGCGCAGCGCCGCGTACTTCTCCGCGAACGAGTCCCGCAGCTCCGAGGTGTGCGGGTCGATGAGCTGCGTGTCGCGCAGGTCCACGCTCAGGTCGGCGGCCTTCTTGCGGATGGTCTCCACGTCGCCGAGCAGCGTCAGGTCGCACACGTCCCGGCGCAGCAGCACGTCGGCCGCGCGCAGGACCCGCTCCTCCGTGCCCTCCGGCAGCACCACCCGGCGCCGGTGGGCCCGCGCCTGTTCGAGCAGCTCGTGCTCGAACATCATCGGGGTGACCCGGCCGCTGCGGGCCACCGAGACCCGCTTGAGCAGGTCGGCGGTGTCCACGTGCCGCTCGAACAGGCCGAGCGCGGTCTCCGCCTTGCGCGGGGTGGCCGCGTTCAGCTTGCCCTCCAGGGCGAAGAGTTCGGCGGCCGTCGGGAAGCTGTTCCCGGCGACCGAGACCACCGGGGTGCCGGGCGCGAGCCGGGCCGCCAGGGTCAGGATCTCCTCGCTGGGCCGCTCGTTCAGGGTGAGCACCACCCCGGCGATCGGCGGGGTGCCGGCCGAGTGCGCGGCGAGCGCGCCGACGACCAGGTCGGCCCGGTCCCCGGGGGTGACGACCAGACAGCCGGGCGTCAGGGCGTTCAGGAAGTTCGGCAGCATCGCGCCGCCGAAGACGAAGTCCAGGGCGTCCCGGGCGAGCCCGGCGTCGTCCCCGAGGACGACGGTGGCGCCGAGCGCGTGGGTGATCTGGGCGACGGTCGGCGCCGACAGGGCCGGCTCGTCCGGCAGGACGTAGCAGGGCACGGGCAGCCGGGCCGCGAGCCGCTCCGCGATCGCCTCCCGGTCCTCGGCCGCCACCCGGTTGACCACCATCGCGAGCACGTCGCAGCCGAGCCCGTCGTACGCCCGGAAGGCGTTGCGCGCCTCGGCCCGCACGGACTCCGCCGACTGGCCCTTGCCGCCGACCACCGGGATGACGGAGGCGCCGAACTCGTTGGCGAGCCGGGCGTTGATCGCCAGCTCGTCGGGGAGCTGGGTGGCGGCGAAGTCGGTGCCGAGGACGAGGACGACCTCGTACTCCCGGGCGACGGCGTGGAAGCGGTCGACCAGCCGGGAGACCAGCTCGTCGGTGCCCCGTTCGGCCTGGAGGGCCGAGGCCTCGTGGTAGTCCATGCCGTAGACCGTCGAGGCGTCCTGCGAGAGCCGGTAGCGGGCGCGCAGCAGGTCGAAGAGCCGGTCGGGCCCGTCGTGCACCAGCGGCCGGAACACCCCCACCCGGTCCACCTGGCGGGTGAGGAGCTCCATGACTCCCAGCTCGACGACCTGGCGGCCGTCCCCGCGGTCGATCCCGGTCACGTACACGCTGCGCGTCACGCCGTGGTCTCCTGTCCAGTCCTGCGGAAGGGCCCGGGCGGTGCCCCCACTCCGCCTTCCCGGCCCGTACGTCAATCAAAAGGGCTCGGAAAGCCCCGATAGGGCGGCATTACCCCCTTGACAATACCCCCGGCGGTGGCTAGGTCGCCCGCCGGACGAAAGGCCCGGAACCCCGGACCGAAAGGCCTCCGGGGGAGGCCCGGGAAGGCCGGCGGGAGGGACGTCCGGGGGCGGCCGTGAGGGCCCCCGGAAGGGTGCCCGGGGACCGTCGTGAGGGACGCGCGGAACGGCGGCGAGCGCGCCCCTCAGGCCCGGCGTGTGAGAATTGCCCTGGCTCACACGGACCGCGACCGAGCAGGAGACACAGCACGATGCGCATCGGAGTTCTCACCGCAGGCGGCGACTGCCCCGGCCTGAACGCAGTGATCCGGTCGGTCGTGCACCGGGCGATGACCGGCCACGGAGACGAGGTCATCGGCTTCGAGGACGGGTTCAAGGGCCTCCTCGACGGCCACTTCCGGCCCCTCGACCTCAACGCCGTCAGCGGCATCCTGGCCCGCGGCGGCACCATCCTCGGCTCGGCCCGCCTGGAGCGGAACCGGCTGCGCGAGGCCGCCGAGTCCGCCGCCGACCTGGCCCACCAGTACGGCATCGACGTCCTCATCCCGATCGGCGGCGAGGGCACCCTGACCGCCGCCCGGATGCTCTCCGACGCCGGCATGCCCGTCGTCGGCGTCCCGAAGACCATCGACAACGACATCTCCTCCACGGACCGCACCTTCGGCTTCGACACCGCCGTCGGCGTCGCTACCGAGGCCATGGACCGCCTCAAGACCACCGCCGAGTCCCACCAGCGCGTGATGGTCGTCGAGGTGATGGGCCGCCACGCCGGCTGGATCGCCCTGGAGTCCGGCATGGCCGGCGGCGCGCACGGCATCTGCCTCCCCGAGCGCCCCTTCGAGGTCGACGACCTCGTCAAGATGGTCGAGGAACGCTTCGCGCGCGGCAAGAAGTTCGCGGTCATCTGCGTCGCCGAGGGCGCGCACCCGGCCGAGGGCTCGATGGAGTACGCCAAGGGCGAGATCGACCAGTTCGGCCACGAGCGCTTCCAGGGCATCGGGACCCAGCTCGCCGTCGAGCTGGAGCGGCGCCTCGGCAAGGAGGCCCGTCCGGTCATCCTCGGCCACGTCCAGCGCGGCGGCACCCCGACCGCGTACGACCGCGTCCTCGCGACCCGCTTCGGCTGGCACGCGGTCGAGGCGGCGCACCGCGGCGACTTCGGGCGGATGACGGCGCTGCGCGGCACGAACATCGAGATGGTGCCGCTGGCGGAGGCCGTGACCCAGCTCAAGAGGGTCCCGGCGGACCGCATGCGCGAGGCGGAGTCCGTCTTCTAGGGCCCGTCCGACCCTGATCCGCCGGACACGCCCCGGCCCTCGTACGCCGGAAGCGGCCCCGACCGTCCCCCCGTGGACGGTCGGGGCCGTTCCCGTGCGGCACGCCCCCGGAAATGCCGGATTCCACTCTTGAGCCCGAGCACGAGATCAACAAGGCTTGGGGCCTGTCCCGGACATGTCCCGATCCTGTCCGCCCGTCCGGGAGGAGGGGGAGGCGCGGATGACGCCGGGGGAGCACGCCCCTGACCCGCGGGGCGCCCGGAGCCCCGCCGAGTTCCTCGCGCGCCTCCGGGCGCTCAAGGACTGGTCGGGCCTGACGTACCGCGAGCTCTCGGCGCGGGCGGAGGCGCGCGGGGACGTCCTGCCCCGCTCCACGGTGGCGAACATGCTGTCCCGCGCGACCCTGCCCCGCGAGGACCTCCTGACCGCCTTCGTCCGCGCGTGCGGGGCCGGACCGGCCGCGCCGGAGCGGTGGCGGACGGTACGGAGGGAGCTCGCGGAGCGGAGGGGGTACGGGGCGGTGGAGGCGGATCCGGATGAGGACGCGGATCCGGGGCCGGACTCGGAGTCCGCGACGGAGGGCCCGGGGCCGACGGACGCGAAGCCGACGGACCCGGTGCGTGAAGAGGCCTCTGCCTCCGAGGGAGCCCCCGCCCCCGAACAGGCCCCCGACGCCCCGCCCGTCTGGCCCTCCGCCCCCGTCGTCGAGCCTTCCGGGCCGGGGACCGGCGGGGCCCGGTCGCGAATACGCCGCCTCCTCGTCCCGGCGATCGCGGTCGCCGCCCTCGTGTTCGCCGGGGTCAGCGTCGTCGCCTTCCTGCGGGACGGCCACACCGGGCACCCGCCCCGCACCCCCACCGCGCCCGCCGCCGGCGACGTGCGCATCCGGGTGGCCGGCACCGACCTCTGCCTCGGCGAGCGGCGCGGCACCCGGAGCGGCCAGATCCACCAGGTGCCGTGCGCCGCCGCGGACGTCCCGCTGTACGCGCTCGCGGAGGCGGGCGGCGGACGGTGGCGGATCGCCTCCGACCACCCCGACTACGGCGCCGGCTGCTCCGGCATCCCCTCCGGCGGGCGCGTGCCCGGCGCGCCGTACGAGGACTCCGAGTGCGGCGACCCCACCCGGATCGAGCAGTTCTCCCTGGAGCCGTACGGCACTCCCGTCGAGGGCTACCGGATCGTCCCGGCCGGCTCCGCGCCCCCCGGCGGCTGCGTCACCGTCGTCGGCGACCGCACGGCCGCCTGGGCCCGCCTCGCCCTGGCCCCCTGCGCACCGGACGCCGCGGGCCAGCTCTTCGACTTCGACCGCCGGGACTAGGACCTTCGACCGCCGGGACCGCAATCCGGCCCCCGCCCCTACACCGCCACCGGCGCGAACGGGTGCATCTCGTCGCCGTCCGGCTGGACGATGCCGTAACTGCCCTCCGGCACCTCGTTCCAGGCGCCGGGCAGGTCGCCCAGGGGCTCGGAGACGATGAGGCGCGTGCCCTCGGAGGCGCCCTGGAGGAACGTGACGTCGGGGTGCAGCCGGCGCAGCGTCTCCACCCGGCTGCTGTAGAACAGGGACCGGGAAGCGCGCTCGCTGGAGTAGCGGAAGGCCCAGAGGCGTTCGCCGTCGCTGACGGCCAGCGTCATCTGGAGGGGGAACTCCACGCCGTGCTCGCGGCCGACGCGTTCCACCGTTCCCGCCATCCGGGCGATCGCGCCGGGCGGGTCCCGGTCGAGGCCGAAGGTGAGGGCCAGGTAGAACATCACCTCGGAGTCCGTCGTCCCTTCGAGGTCCGCGTACAGCGCCGGGTCGACGAGCAGGGTGAGGGCGCGGCGCACGCGGTGGAACTCCGCGACGGCGCCGTTGTGCATGAACATCCAGCGGCCGTGCCGGAACGGGTGGCAGTTCGACTGCTGCACCGCCGTCCCGGTCGACGCCCGGATGTGGGCGAAGAAGAGCGGCGAGCGGACGTGGTCCGCCAGCTCCCGCAGGTTGCGGTTGCTCCAGGCGGGGCCGATCTCCCGGAAGAGCGCCGGGGAGTCGGTGCCCTCCGTGTACCAGCCGACGCCGAACCCGTCGCCGTTGGTGGTCTCCACGCCGAGCTTGGAGTGCAGGCTCTGGTCGATCAGGGAGTGCTCAGGCTTGTACAGGATGGTGTCGAGCAGGACGGGCGTGCCCGAGTACGCCAGCCATCGGCACATGCGTCATCACCTGGGTCTCTGCCGTGCTCCGGGAGCGGCGGGGGAGGCGCCCCGTCCGGCCCTCCCATTCTCGGGCCCCTCACCCGGGCGTGCCACGCGTGCGCGTCCCGGAGGGCCCGTCCGGGCCCGCCCCGGTGCCGTCCGCCCAGACGAGCGGGTACGCCTCGCCGCCGGTCCGCTCGACCCACCGGAGGCGGTCGAGCACGACGGCGCGCCGGTCCTCGGGGGCCCGCTCCGCCAGCCCGCGCAGCAGGTCGCGCGTCCTGCGCAGCGCCATCGGGGACCCGGTGGCGGCGAGGAGCACGTCGTCGACGGCGGTCCGGACGCAGCGGTCCCAGCCCGGGACCGGAACGCTCACCCGGGTCCGTCCGGCGGGGTCGTGGAACCGTCCGACGTCCAGGTCGCGGCCGGCGAGGAGGAGCAGCAGGGCCTCCAGGCGGTCCAGGGCCTCCACCGCCGTGGCCGGGTCGTTCACCGCCGGGGACAGGGCGCGCAGGGCGATGTCGGCGAGGAGCCGCAGGGGGAGTTCGGGATCCTGGTCGAAGGTGCGCTCCACCCCCGTCGACAGGGCTCCGAGGAGCGTCGCCGCCCGCGGGCCGTCCCCGGTCACCCGGGCGATCACCGTGCCCTCCGACAGGGTCGTACCGGGGGCGACGCGGAAGGCGACCGAGGAGCCGTCCTTCCGGGCGGCGTCCAGGAGGAGGGGCACGTCGACGCTCTGGAGCACGGCGGGCGGACCCGTCCAGCGCACTTCCGCGTACGTGCCCGTTTCCGGCTCCGGCCGCGCCTTGGGGGAGGGCGGCGCGTACGGGCGGACGTACAGGCCGTCGTACAGGGCGTGCGCGCGGGCGGTGATCGCGGTGAGCGCGTGGCCGAGCTGGATCGAGTCGAACGCCTTCATCTGGAGGGTGCGCATCAGACCGAGCGCGATCAGGGTGAAAACCATGGCCGCGCACGGGACGAAGGCGGAGACGGTCGTCCGCGAGCCGATGGCCAGGCCCGAGGTGACGCAGAAGACGAACAGGCCGATGGCGAAGGCGAACGTCCGCCAGACGACCGGCTCGTGGCGGAACAGGCCGAGGCGCGGGGTGAACGTGCTCGCGGAGAACTGGACGACCAGGAAGAGCACCGAGTAGATGACGCTCACCAGGCCGATGACGCCGAAGCCCAGGGGGAACAGCACGCTCACCACCCGGCCCGCGTCCACCTGCGGTCCGCCGGTGACCAGCGGTGCCACCAGCCCCAGTCCCAGACCGGCGACCGCGCACAGCAGTTGGGAGAGGTCCCGGCGCACGGCGCGCGAGGGGCGCCGGAACGGCGTGGCGCGCCGGGGGCGTCGCCGCGCCCCGGACCGGGTGGCGCCGTCGGCATGACCCGCCATCCGGCCTCCTCCGGGATCGCCGTGGACCGCGTGCGGAGAGGGTGCCGTCCGGCCGGCCGCCGCCCCGTGACCGAGGTCGGGGACACGGCGGCCGCCGGACCGGTGTCCGCCCGTCGACCGTACCCCGCGGGGTACGCGCTGTCGTCCGGGCGCGTGGTCGCACGGCCGGTGGGTCAGGCTCCGACGGACTCCCAGAAGTGGCCGACGATCCCGTCCAGATACACGCGCCCCTCGTCGCCCGTGGTCCCCGATGCGCCCCAGCTGCTGACCGCCGCCATCCGGGCGTGGTACTCCGTGTGCAGCCGCTGGAGCACGGACTCCACGGTCCGCCTGGGCAGCGGCACCGTCCGCACCACCGGCTTCACGTACGCCTGCCAGCGGGTGGTGACCGCGTCGCGCAGCAGTTCGGCGAGGCGCTCGTCGCCGCCGGTCGCGGTGATCAGGGCGCGCGGGCCGAGGCCGAGGACCTCCGCGAGGGCGGCCGTCTGGCGTTCGGTGCCGCGCCAGCGCCCCTCGTCCTCCATCCGCCGGTACGCGGAGGCCGCGAGCCCCACCTGCCGCGCCAGTTCCTCGGGGGCGAGGCCGCGCGCCACCCGGTGCTCGCGCAGGGTGGAGGCGGTGGCGATCAGCTCGGCGGGGGAGCACCACAGGACGCCCGCGAGGGCCGTGAGCTCCTGCTCGGTGGGGACCGCCCGGCCGCGTTCCCAGGCGAGGACGGTCTCGGGGGTGGCGAAGACGCCGTACTGCGCCCGCAGGCCGTACGCGACGTGGCCGTGGGCCATGCCGAGGCCCTCGCGCAGGCGGCGGGCGGCCGGGGCGTCGAAGGGTGGGGAGGGCTGGTGCACGCGGCCACCGTAGGTGCGGAGGGTGACGGGTGGCTACGGTGCGTTCACCCAAGGCCATGGGTCGTAGGAACGTGTGAACCGCCCGGTAACACCGTTTCCCCTGTTCAGTGACCGCGCGCCGGTCCCTCCAGCCAGCGGTACTGGAGCTCGGGCCGTCCGATCTGCCCGTACTGGGGCGCCCGCACGGCCCGGCCCTCGGTGACGAGGTGCTCCAGGTAGCGGCGCGCGGTGATCCGGGAGATCCCGACGGCCGCCCCCGCCTCGGCGGCGGTGAGTCCGTCCGCGGCGGCCCTGAGGGTGCGGGTGACCGCCTCCAGGGTGGGGGCGCTCAGGCCCTTGGGGAGCGCGGCGGGGTGCGGGGCCCGCAGGGCGGCGAGGGCCCGGTCCACCTCGTCCTGCCCGGAGGCCTCCCCGGCGGCGGCCCGGAACTCGGCGTACCGCACGAGCCGGTCCCTGAGGGTCGCGAAGGCGAAGGGCTTGAGCACGTACTGGACGACCCCCAGGGAGACGCCCTCCCGCACGACCGCCAGGTCCCGGGCGGAGGTCACCGCGATGACGTCGGCGGTGTGCCCGGCGGCGCGCAGCGCGCGCAGCAGCTGGAGGCCGTGGCCGTCGGGCAGGTACAGGTCGAGCAGGATCAGGTCGACCCGCGTCCGGTCGAGCACCCGCACGGCGGCGGCCCGCGAGTGCGCGACCCCGACGACGGCGAACCCCTCGACGCGCCCGGCGTAGAGCGCGTGCGCGTCGGCGGCCACGGGGTCGTCCTCGACGACCAGGACCCGGAGGGGAGCGGCGCTCATGACACCACCTCCGCCCCGGAGGCGCCGACGGTCTTGTCCGTACGGGGGGATCCGGCCGTACGGGAGGGCCCGGCCGCCCCCGGGGCGCCGCCCGCGTCCGAAGCGCCCCCCTCCCGTGGCGCGGGCACCGGCCCCCGTACCGGCTCCGCCTCCGGAGCCCCCCGCAGCGGCAGCCGTACCGTGAACTCCGCCCCGCCCTCCGTCCCGTCCGCGAGGGCCAGCGTGCCCGAGGCGCGGGAGACCGCCTGGCGGACCAGGGCCAGGCCCAGGCCGCGGCCCGGGCCCCGGGTGGACCAGCCGCGTCCGAGGACCGCGTCCCGGTCGGCCGGGCGGACGCCGGGGCCGCTGTCCCCGACCCGGAGCAACAGCTCGCCGTCCCCCGCGCGGGCCGCGACCGTGACCGTCACGCGCGCGTGCGGGGTGCCGCCCGCCGCCTCCACCGCGTTGTCGATCAGGTTGCCGAGGATCGTCACCAGGTCCCGGGCGGGCAGGGCCGACGGCACCCGCCCGTCGTCGATGCGGCTGTCCTCGGTGAGGACCAGCTCCACGCCCCGCTCGTTGGCCTGCGCCGCCTTGCCGAGCAGCAGCGCGGCGAGGACGGGCTCGCCGACCGCGTCCACGACCCGGTCGGTGAGCGCCTGGGCCAGCTCCAGTTCCGCCGTCGCGAACTCCACCGCCTCCGCCACCCGGCCCAGCTCGATGAGCGAGACGACCGTGTGCAGCCGGTTCGCCGCCTCGTGCGCCTGCGAGCGCAGCGCCTCCGTGAAGCCCCGCTCGGAGTCCAGCTCGCCCGACAGGGCCTGGAGCTCCGTGCGGTCCCGCAGGGTGACGACGGTCCCGCGCCGCTCCCCGCCCACCACCGGGCGGGTGCTGACGACGAGGACCCGGTCGTCCGTCAGGTGCGTCTCGTCCACGCGCGGCTCCGAGGAGAGCAGCGCGCCCGTCAGCGGCGCGGGCAGGCCGAGCTCCGCCGCCGGGCGGCCCACCACCCCCTCGTCCAGGCCGAGCAGCTCCCGCGCCCCGTCGTTGATCAGGGCGATCCGCCGCCGCCCGTCGAGCATCACGAGCCCCTCCCGCACGGCGTGCAGCGCGGCCTCGTGGTAGTCGTGCATCCGGCTCAGCTCGGTCGCGTTCATGCCGTGGGTGTGGCGGCGCAGGCGCGCGTTCACGACGTACGTCCCCGCCCCGCCGAGCGCGAGCGCCGCGCCCGCCATGCCGAGCAGGGCGGTCACCTGCTCCCGTACCTGCGCGCTGATCCGCTCGATCGTGATGCCCGCGCTGACCAGCGCGACGACCCGCCCGTCGGCGTCGAAGACGGGCGCGATCGTCCGCACGGAGGGCCCGAGGACCCCGAGGTGCGTCTCGGAGTGGATCCGCCCCCGCCGGGCCTCCTCGATGTGGCCGAGGTACGTGCGGCCGATCTGGTCCGGCTCCGGATGCGTCCAGCGGGTGCCGTCCGGGGCCATGATCACCACGAAGGCGACGTCCGCGTGGCGGCGCAGCGACTCCGCGTACGGCTGGAGCGCCGCCGATGGGTCGGCCGAGCGCGCGGCGGTGGCCACGGACGGCGAGTCGGCGACGGCCGCGGCGGTGGCCGTGGACTGGCGCCGCGCGGTCTCCTCGGCCTGCGCCCGGTCCGTGAGGTAAGCGAAGACCGCGCACCCCGCCACCACGACGGCCACGAGCACGACCTGCATCGCGAAGAGCTGGCCGGCCAGGCTGCGGGGACGGGGGAGGCGGAGGCGCATGCGGGTAAGTGTGCACGCCCGGGACCGCGCGGCGGCGTCGCGGCCCGGCCCCCTTCCGCGACCGGTGTCGTTTCGGCCGTGAACGAAACGTACGCAACCGTGACCCGGGTCACAGGCTGGTGGATAGTCGCGGAGGTCCACCGGGACGCGGACGCCCGGGGGACACCCACCAGCACGAGGAGGACCCCCGTGGCCGCACGCCGGGACCGTACCCACTATCTGTATCTGGCCGTCATCGGCGCCGTCCTGCTCGGCATCGCGGTCGGCTTCCTGGCGCCGGGCTTCGCCGTCGAGCTCAAGCCGCTCGGCACCGGCTTCGTCAACCTGATCAAGATGATGATCTCCCCGATCATCTTCTGCACGATCGTGCTCGGCGTCGGCTCGGTCCGGAAGGCCGCGAAGGTCGGCGCCGTCGGCGGCCTCGCCCTCGGCTACTTCCTGCTCATGTCGACGGTGGCGCTCGCGATCGGCCTGCTCGTCGGCAACCTCCTGGAGCCCGGCTCCGGCCTCCACCTCACCAAGGAGCTGGCCGAGGCCGGCGCCAAGCAGGCGGAGGGCGCGAGCGAGTCCACGCCGGACTTCCTCCTCGGGATCATCCCCACCACCCTCGTCTCCGCCTTCACCGAGGGCGAGGTCCTCCAGACCCTCCTGGTCGCCCTCCTCGCGGGCTTCGCGCTCCAGGCGATGGGCGCGGCCGGCGAGCCGGTCCTGCGCGGCATCGGGCACATCCAGCGGCTGGTCTTCCGCATCCTCGCCATGATCATGTGGGCCGCCCCCGTCGGCGCGTTCGGCGCGATCGCGGCCGTCGTCGGCGCGACCGGCGTGGACGCCCTGAAGTCCCTCGCCGTCATCATGATCGGCTTCTACCTGACCTGCGGACTCTTCGTCTTCGTCGTGCTCGGCGCGATCCTGCGGCTGGTCGCCGGGATCAGCATCTGGACCCTCCTGAAATACCTGGGCCGCGAGTTCCTGCTGATCCTCTCCACCTCCTCCTCCGAGTCGGCGCTGCCGCGCCTCATCGCGAAGATGGAGCACCTGGGCGTCTCCAAGCCGGTCGTCGGCATCACCGTGCCGACCGGCTACTCCTTCAACCTCGACGGCACCGCGATCTACCTCACGATGGCCTCGCTCTTCGTCGCCGAGGCGATGGGCGACCCGCTGTCGCTCGGCGAGCAGGTCTCCCTCCTCGTCTTCATGATCATCGCCTCGAAGGGCGCGGCGGGCGTCACCGGCGCGGGCCTCGCCACCCTGGCGGGCGGCCTCCAGTCGCACCGGCCCGAACTGGTCGACGGGGTGGGCCTGATCGTCGGCATCGACCGCTTCATGAGCGAGGCGCGCGCCCTCACCAACTTCGCCGGCAACGCCGTCGCCACCGTCCTCGTCGGCACCTGGACCAAGGAGATCGACAAGGCGCGGGTGGCCGAGGTCCTCGCCGGCCGCGTCCCCTTCGACGAGAAGACCCTCGTCGACGACCACGCCCCGACGACCCCGGTCCCGGACCAGCGGGCGGACGGGGAGGGCGAGAAGACGCCCGCGGCGGTCTGACCGGCCTCCGTCCTCTCCCCGCTCCCGCGAAGAACCTCCGGGTCCCGGGCCTTGAGCCGGATCCGGGCCCCGGGTACGGGAGGTCCCCGGCCGCCACGAGCGGCCGGGGACCTCCCGTTCACCCCCGCACCGCCGCCAGCTCCGTCAGCTCCTCCTCCGTCAGGACGAGCCCGGCCGCGGCCGCCGAGTCCCGGGCCGTCTCCGGGCGGCTCGCCCCCGGGATCGGCAGGACGGTCTCCGAGAGCGACAGCAGCCAGGCGAGCGCCACCCGCTGCGGGCCGACCCCGCGCGCCCGCGCCACCCGGTGGAACGCCCCGAACTCCGGGTCCTCCTCCAGGGCGGACGCCCCGTCCAGGGAGCTGCGCGAGATCCCGCCCAGCGGGCTCCACGGCAGGAAGGCGAGGCCCAGCTCCGCGCAGAGGCGCAGCTCCGCCCCGCCGTCCCGGACGGCGGGCGAGTACCGGTTCTGCACGGAGACGAGCCGGTCGCCCAGGACCTCCCGGGCCAGCAGGATCCGCTCCGCGTCCACGTTCGAGACCCCGGCGAGCCGGACCGTGCCCGCGTCCAGCAACTCCCGTACCGCGCCGAGCGATTCGGCGTACGGGACGGCCGGGTCCGGCTTGTGCAGCTGGTACAGGCCGATCGCGCCGCCCCCGAGCCGCCGGGCCGAGGCCTCCGCCGCCCGTCGCAGGTGCTCCGGCCGGCCGTTCACGGTCCAGCCGCCGTCGGCCGTCCGCCCCCGCCCGCCCTTCGTCGCCACCAGCACCCCGTCCGTACGGCCTCCGTACGAGGCCAGGGCCCGGGCCACGAGCAGCTCGCCCTCGCCGGGCTCGCCGCCCGGCGGGTGGTAGGAGTCGGCGGTGTCGAGCAGGGTCGTGCCCGCGTCCAGGGCCGCGTGGACCGTGGCGACGGCCCGCGCCCCGTCGGGCCGCCCCTCGATGGAGAGCGGCATCGTGCCCAGCCCGACGGCCCCGACCCGCACGTCCCCCAGCATCCGGAAGGACGTCACCGCACCGCCCCGGAGGCCCCGCCGGTCCCGACCGCTTCGGAGACGGCCCGCGCGAGCCACTCCGAGGTGTGCGTGAAGGAGTAACCGAGCTCCGTGGCGCGCGAGTTGTCCATCGGGTAGGAGCGGGCGAAGGAGAACGGCGAGACCTCCCCGGCCCCGGTCTCCCCGGCCCCGGCCTCCACCTCCCCGGCCTTCCCGGCCCCGGTTTCCGCGGCCCCGGCCCCCACCTCCCGGAACACCGTCCGGCCGCCCACCTGCCGCTCGATCTCCGCGCAGAGGTCGGCGGTGTGCAGCGGGCCGTGGGAGTGCGCGTTCACCGGCCCGGTGAAGTCCGCCTCCACGGCCCAGGCGAGGAACGCGGCGATCTCCTCCACGTACACGTAGGTCGCCGGACGGTTCACCGACGGGACCGCGATCGGCTCGCCGTCCCGGACGCGCCGCACGTAGTGGTCGAGCCGACCGGTGAAGTCGTCGTCGCCGCCGAGGACGTGCGCCACCCGGACCGAGGCCCAGGCGAACGGCGTCCCGGCCGCGAACACCGCCTCGGCCTGCCGCTTGCCCTCCCCGTAGTGCGCGTCGCGGAACTCCGGGTCGTCCCAGGCCGCGCCCGTGTCGACGGCGACCGACGCCAGGTCGAGGGCGGTCTCCGGGAGCGGTACGGGCGAGTCCTCGTCCCCGTACACCTCCACCGTCGACGTCATCACGTAGCGCCGGACGCGTCCCGCGAAGACCCGCCGGGCGGTCTCCGCCTGGCGCGGGGTGTAGCAGACCTGGTCGAGGACGACGTCGAAGGAGCGGCCCGCGAGCACGGATTCCAGGGCGGCCTCGTCGTCGCGGTCGGCCACGAGGTGCCCGATCCCGCCGGAAGGCCCGCCGGGAACTCCGGAGGAACCCCGGTTGAGCACCGTGACGCGGTGCCCGGATTCGCGCAGGAGGGCGATGACCCGCTTGCCGAAATAACGGCTCCCGCCGATGACCAGAACGTCCATGAATTCCAACTCCCTTTCCCTCGGGGACAAGTGTTACGTTGGGCGTTCGCCGTCTGAAGGGGGAAACATGGGTCTCCAGGCCGTCGCGCCGAAGGAACCACGGCGTTCGCGGACCGTCGCCGACGAAACCTCGGTGGGCCCTCGTGCGCCCTTCGACGCCATCGACCGGCAGATCCTGGACCTCCTCCAGACCGACGGCCGGATCAAGCTGAGCGAGCTCGGCCGCCGCGTCCGGCTCAGCCCGGCGGCGGTCACCGAGCGGGTCCGCCGCCTGGAGGAGGGCGGCGCGGTCACCGGCTACGGGGCCAGGGTCTCCCCGGCCCGCCTCGGCTACGGCCTCCAGGCCTTCATCCGCGTGAACCCGCACGGCGGCTACACCCTCAAACACCCCCGCACCCTCGAACTGACCGCCCGCCCCGAGGTCCTGGAGGTCCACCACGTGGTGGGCGAGGACTGCTGGATCCTCAAGGTCGCCGTCACCGACACCGCCCACCTCGAAGAGGTCCTGGAGCAGACCTCGATCCTCGGCCGCACCACGACCTCGATCGTGCTCTCGTCCCCGGTGGAGGGGAAACCGCTGCTGCCGCCGGACCGGGAACACGCTTGACGCCCACCGGGGCGTGCGGTTGGAACGGGGGACTCACGTCGCGTGCCGGTCCGCGAGCGAGGGCCTGGGCGCGCACACGGCCCCCGACCTCACCGTGGAGCTGCGGCGGCACTGCGTCGCCTTCTGCGCCGCCACGGCCGTCCACCACGGCGGCGAGGACGCCGGCCTCTTCCCGTGCCTCGCCCGGGTCGAGGAGACCGGGCCGCGGGAGCTGCGCGGCGAGTTCGAACGCCTCCGGAGCGGGCTGGAGGCCCACTTCGCGTACGAGGAGGCCGGGGTCGTCCCGCTGCTGCGGGCAGCCGACCGACCCCTCCCGGGGTGAGGCCCTTGCCTTGACGCCGACGTCAGGGCCTACGGTCGGCGCATGCGCATCGGAGAGCTGGCCGAGCGGGCCGGGACCACCCCGCGGACCCTGCGGTACTACGAGTCCCGGGGCCTCCTGACCGCCCGGCGTACGGACCGGGGGCACCGCACGTACGACGAGGACGACCTGCGGCTCCTCCAGCAGATCAGGACCCTTCAGGACTTCGGGTTCGAGCTGGAGGAGACGCGGCCGTTCGTCGACTGCCTGCGCGCGGGGCACCCGGCGGGCGACGCGTGCCCCGCGTCGATCGCCGTCTACCGGCGGAAGGTCGCCGAGCTGGACGGCCTGATCGAACAGCTCCGGGCGGTACGCGCCCAGGTGGGCGCCCAGCTCCTCCGGGCCGAGGCGGAGCTGCCGCACGGCCCGGAGCCCCGGTGCGAACTGGCCGTGGAGGAAACGGCCGTGGAGACCGACACGGAGGAGGAAGAGGGATGACGACGTACGCGGAAGGCGTGGACGAGGTCACGGACGCGGACTTCGGGACGGAGGTGCTGGGTTCCGGGCTGCCGGTCCTGGTGCAGTTCACCGCCGAGTGGTGCGGGCCGTGCCGGCAGCTGAAGCCGGTGCTCGGCGCGCTCGCCCGGGAGGAGGCCGCACGCCTCCGGATCGTCGAGATCGACGTGGACCGCAACCCGGAGACCACGGTGCGGTACGGGGTCCTCGCCACCCCGACCCTCATGGTCTTCCAGGCCGGCGAGCCCGTGAAGTCCCTGGTCGGCGCCCGGCCGAAGCGCCGCCTCCTGGAGGAACTGGAGGACGTGCTCGGCTCCTGAGCCACCCTCGGGGTTCCTGGATCCGGCCGGGCGGGGCCCCGGAGCACTCCTGGATCCGGCCGGGAGAGGGCCCCGGGGCCCTGTGCCAGACTCGGGCGGCATGAATCATGATCACGACATGACCGGCCTGACCGTCGGGGACCGTGACCCCGAGCTGGCGAAGCTCCTCGACCGGGGGCTCGACGCGTACAACTTCGCGGCCACTGGGACCAGCCTCAAGGACCAGAGCGAGTTCTCGGTGAAGGCCGTCGACCCGGCGACCGGCGAGGTCGTCGGCGGGATCACCGCCTGGACCTGGGCCGGACTGCTCGGCATCGGAATGCTCTGGGTCCACGAGGAGCACCGCCGCGACGGCTGGGGCGGCAGGCTCCTGCGCGCCGCCGAGGCGGAGGCCCGCCGCCGCGGCTGCGACCGGGCCACCGTCTCCTCCTTCACCTTCCAGGCCCCGGACTTCTACCGGCGGCACGGCTACGTGGAGACCGGCCGCACCCTCGGCATCCCGGGCGGCGCCGAGGACGTCCACTTCCACAAGGCGCTGACCGGGGGCCCCGGGACCCCGGCGTAGGGGACGGCTCTTCACGGGCCGGGCGTCGGGGTGCCCGTACGGGTCACGGCGCCGTCGTGGCCGTTCGAGGGCCGGGGCGCCGCGCGCCGGTGACGACGAGCGAGACGTTCTGCCCGCCGAAGCCGAAGGAGTTGCTGAGCACGGCCTCCTGGGGGGCGTCCCGCCGCTCCGTGACGACGTCGAGGCCGATGTCGGGACCGACGCCGGCCGCGGCGAGGTTGCGGGTCGGCGGGACGACACCGTGCTCCACGCTGAGGACGGCGACGAGCGCCTCGATCGCGCCGGCCGCGCCGAAGAGGTGGCCGAGTGCCGCCTTGGGGGCGGTCACGGTGGCGCGGCCGAAGACCTTCCCGATCGCGCGCGCCTCGGCGACGTCGCCGACCTCGGTTCCGGTGGCGTGGGCGTTGACGTGGGCGATCCGCTCCGGAGCCAGACCGGCTTGCGCGAGCGCCTTGCGCATGGCCGCGATCTGGCCGGAGCCGTCGGCGGCGGGCGCGGTGATGTGGTGGGCGTCGGCGGCGATGCCGGCGCCCGCGAGCACCGCGCGGACGTGCGCGCCCCGGGCGGCGGCGTGTTCGGCGCTTTCGAGCACCACGACGGCCGCGCCCTCGCCGAGGACGAATCCGCTGCGGTCCGCGGCGAACGGCCGGGACGCCGAGGCGGGTTCGGCGGTGTACCGGGACAGCGCCTGCGCCTGGACGAAGCCGGCGACGGTGATCGGGGTGATCGCGGCCTCGGTCCCGCCCGCGATGACCACGTCCGCCTCGCCCGCGCGGATGAGCCGGGCCCCCAGGGCGATCGCCTCGGCACCGGAGGAGCACGCCGAGACGGGGGTGTAGACGCCGGCCCGCGCGCCGTACTCGATGCTGATCAGGGCCGCCGCCGCGTTGGGCATGAGCATCGGGACCGTGCGGGGCGAGACGCGCCGTGCTCCGGCCGTCTCCAGCACGTCGTCCTCCCTCAGCAGGGTCTGTACGCCCCCGATGCCCGTGCCGATCGCGGACGCGAGCCGGTCCGGGTCCACCCGCGGGGCACCGGCGTCGGCCCAGGCCTCGGCCGCCGCGACGAGGGCCGCCTGCTGCGAGCGGTCGAGCCGCCTGGCCCGCACCGGCGACAGGGAATCGGCCGGGTCGGCCGCCATCGTCCCCGCGACGACGTCGGGAAGGCCGACGTCCTCGTGGCCGGGCAGGACACCGCCGCGGATGCCGGACTCGCCGGCGAGCAGGGCGTTCCAGGTGGACTCCACGTCCCCGCCGAGCGGTGTGATCGCGCCGAGTCCGGTCACGACGACCTCGGTCCGGTGCATGCCCCTCACCTTTCTTGTATGCGATACAAGCGAACGAGGTCTTGTTGTATCACATACAATTCGGATGTGGAGAAGAAGCGAACCGAAGCCGGGGCGACCCCGGCCCGCCCGGCGCCGGCCCGATCGCGCGACCGGGGGCGCGCGACGAGGCGCCGGCTGATCGAGGCGACCGCGCGGCTCTGCGGGGAGCGGACCGGCGCCGAGCCGAGCGTCGTGGAGATCGCGAACGCGGCGGGCGTCTTCCCCAACCAGGTCACCTACCACTTCGGGTCCAAGGACGCGCTGCTCGTGCACGCCGCCTTCCTCGGCCTGCTGCACGACGCCCGGCGGATCGAGCGCATCGGCCGGCAGGCCCCCGACGCGGCGGCCTTCCGGCGCAACGTCGCCCGCGCCGTCCTGGCCATGCCCTCGCTCCCGTCGGTCGCGCGGGCGCTCGCCGCGGGGATCTCCAGGCCCGAGCTCGCCCCCGTGGTCGACCGGCACCTCCAGCTGCTGTTCCGGCAGTCCGAGCGCTTCGCGGGCCGGCTCGTCGACGGTCGCGGCTGGGGGACCCACCGACCGCTCGGCGTCGAGGTCAGGACGTTCTGGAGCACCGCGCTCGGCGCGGTGCTGCTCGTCCGCGCCGGAGCGCACGGCACCGTCGCCGACCTCGACCTCGCCGGAGCGCTGACGGTCCACGACGGCCCCGGGCGCGACCGGGGCGTGTCCGGCGCGGAATGAGCCGGGGCCCGGCCCGGAATTCTCGCGCTGTCGGGACATATGAAGCCGTCAGGGCATACAGAAATACCCCGACTAGAATTGACAGTCGGGGTATCGCATCACGTATATTCGTGGATTCCGTGTCTACGCACAGCGGTACACGGAGAATTTCACTAAACGCACTGTATCGCGCCGGGAGTCGAATTGTCAACCGAGCAATTTCGGAATGAACAACAATTCATCACCGATCTCTACACACGGCTCGACGACCTGAGGGACCGGGCCGAGGCCGCCGTCGACCGCGCCCTGCGCACCCCCGGCACCGGCAGCAACCAGGGCCGGCTCGAACGGGACGTGCTGGTCGCCGAGCGGTCCGGGCTGCTCGCCGCGCTCAACGCGGGGGAGAGTGGCCTCTGCTTCGGCCGGCTCGTCTTCCGCGACGGCCGCGACCACCACATCGGCCGGCTCGGCATCCGCGAGGACGACCCGAACCGCACCCCCCTCGTCGTCGACTGGCGCGCCGAGGTCGCCCGCCCCTTCTACCTCGCCACCGGGTACGAGCCGATGGGCCTCTCCCGCCGCCGCCACATCAGCACCACCGGCCGCACGGTCACCGCCCTCCACGACGAGGTCCTCGACCTCGCCGACGCCACCCGCACCGGCCACGAGGGCCGGGACGCCGACGAGGTGCTGCTCGCCTCGCTCGACGCCGCCCGCACCGGCCGCATGCACGACATCGTGCAGACCATCCAGGCCGAGCAGGACGCCATCATCCGCTCCCCGCACCGCGGCGTCCTCGTCGTCGAGGGCGGCCCCGGCACCGGCAAGACCGCCGTCGCCCTGCACCGCGCCGCGTACCTCCTCTACGCCCACCGCGAGCAGCTCGCCCGCCGGGCCGTCCTCATCGTCGGCCCCAACCCCGCCTTCCTCGGCTACATCGGCAACGTGCTGCCCTCCCTCGGCGAGACCGGCGTCCTCCTCGCCACCCCCGCCGAGCTCTTCCCCGGCGTCCGAGCCACCGGCACCGACACCCCGCGCGCCGCCGCCGTCAAGGGCTCCGCCGCCATGGCCGACGCCCTCGCCGCCGCCGTACGGGACCGCCAGCGGGTCCCCGAGCGCGGCGAGCCGCTGGTCGTCCCGCACGAGGACGGCGACCTGGTCGTCGACTGGGACATGGCCCTGGAGGCCCGCCACAAGGCCCGCGAGACCGCCCTCCCGCACAACCTCGCCCGCCCCTACTTCGTCTTCCGGATCCTCGACGCCCTCGCCGAGCAGCTCGCCGACCGCATCGGCGCCGACCCCTACGGCGGCCCCAACTTCCTCGGCCCCGACGACATCGCCCTGCTCGCCAAGGGCATCGCCGCCAACCCCGAGGTGTACGCGGCCCTCGACACCCTCTGGCCCGCCCTCACCCCGCAGGACCTCCTCGCCGACTACCTCACCGAGCCCACCCACCTGCCCGACGCCGACGCCGCCGCGATCCGGCGCGGGGGCGGCGCGTGGACCCCGGCCGACGTGCCCCTCCTCGACGAGGCCGCCGAACTGCTCGGCCAGGACGACTCGGCCCTCCGCGCCGCCGAGGAGGCCGAGCGGCAGAAGCGCATCCAGTACGCGCAGGGCGTCCTCGACGTCTCCTACGCCTCCCGCACCTACGAGTTCGAGGACAAGGAGGAGCAGGACAAGGACGCCTCCGAGGTCCTCTCCGCCCACGACATCATCGACGCCGAGCGGTTCGCCGAGCGCCACGAGGAGGACGACCACCGCACCGCCGCCGAGCGCGCCGCCGCCGACCGCACCTGGGCCTTCGGGCACATCATCGTCGACGAGGCCCAGGAGCTCTCCGCGATGGCCTGGCGGCTCCTGATGCGCCGCAGCCCCACCCGCTCCATGACCCTGGTCGGCGACCCGGCCCAGACCGGCGACCCGGCCGGCGTCGGCGCCTGGCGGGACATCCTCGGCCCGTATGTGGAGGACCGCTGGGACCTGGTCCGGCTCGGCGTCAACTACCGCACCCCCGCCGAGATCATGGCCGTCGCCGCCGAGGTCCGGCGCGAGACCGACCCCGGCTTCGAGCCGCCCGGCTCGGTCCGCTCCACCGGCGTCGAGCCCTGGGACCGCACGGTCGAGGACCCGGTGAAGGAGGCCGCCGACGCGGTCGCCGCCGAGCGGCGCCCCGACGGACGGCTCGCCGTGATCGCCCCGCCGGAGCTGCACCCCGCCCTGGCCGGCGCCCTCCCGGACGCCGACCACGGCCCGGCCCCCGACCTCACCCGGCCGGTGGTCCTCCTCGACCCCCGGCAGGCCAAGGGCCTGGAGTTCGACACGGTCCTCGTCGTCGACCCGGACGGCATCCGGGCCGGCGCCCCGCACGGCGTGAATGACCTGTACGTGGCGCTGACCCGGGCCACCCAGCGCCTGGGCGTGATCAGGCCCGCGTGATCACGCCCGCCGTGCCCTTCAAGCCGGCCTGAACCACACCGTCGCCAGCGGCGGCAGCGTCATCCGCACGCTGGACGGGCGCCCGTGCCACGGCACCGACTCGGTCTTCACCGGGTCGGCGCCGACCACGTCCGAGCCCCCGTACCGGCCCGCGTCCGTGTTCAGCACCTCCGTCCAGGCCGCGAAGGTGTCCGGCACCCCGAGCCGGTAGTCCTGCCGCACCACCGGCGAGAAGTTCGACACGGCGAGCAGCGGCGAGCCGAAGCCGTCGAACCGCAGGAACGCGAAGACGTTGTCGTCGGCCGCGTCCCCGACCACCCACTCGAACCCCTCCGGCGAGGTGTCCCGCTCCCACAGCGACGGCGTCGCCGTGTACACCGTGTTCAGGTCGCGGACCAGGTCCCGCACGCCCCGGTGGTCGGCCTCCGCCCCGTACGCCGGGTCGAGCAGCCACCAGTCCGGCCCCTGGTCCGCCGACCACTCCCCGCCCTGCGCGAACTCCTGGCCCATGTAGAGGAGCTGCTTGCCGGGGTGGGCCCACATGTAGCCCAGGTAGGCGCGGTGGTTGGCCCGCTGCTGCCACCAGTCGCCCGGCATCTTCGACACGAGCGACCGCTTGCCGTGCACCACCTCGTCGTGCGAGATCGGCAGGATGTAGTTCTCGCTGTACGCGTACACCATCGAGAACGTCATCTCGTCGTGGTGGTACTTCCGGTGCACCGGCTCCTTCTGCACGTACTCCAGAGAGTCGTGCATCCAGCCCATGTTCCACTTCATGCCGAAGCCGAGGCCGCCGAAGCCGCCGGGACCCACCTGGTCCGTCGCCCGCGTCACGCCGTCCCAGGCCGTGGACTCCTCCGCGAAGGTCGTGATCCCCGGGCAGCGCCGGTACACGGTCGCGTTCATCTCCTGGAGGAACGCCACCGCGTCCGGGTTCTCCCGGCCGCCGAACTCGTTCGGCACCCACTCGCCGTGCTCGCGCGAGTAGTCCAGGTAGAGCATCGAGGCGACCGCGTCCACGCGCAGGCCGTCGATGTGGAACTCCTGGCACCAGTACACGGCGTTGGCGACCAGGAAGTTCCGCACCTCCTTGCGCCCGTAGTCGAACTCCAGGGTCCCCCAGTCCGGGTGGTGCGACCGGCGCGGGTCCTCGTGCTCGTACAGCGGCCGTCCGTCGAACTCCGCGAGCGCCCAGTCGTCCTTCGGGAAGTGCGCCGGGACCCAGTCCATCAGGACCCCGATCCCCGCCCGGTGCAGCGCGTCCACCAGGTGCTTGAAGTCGTCCGGGGTGCCCATCCGGGCCGTCGGCGCGTAGAACCCGGTCACCTGGTAGCCCCACGAGCCGCCGAAGGGGTGCTCGGCGACCGGCATGAACTCCACGTGCGTGAAGCCGAGGTCGCGCACGTACGCGGGAAGCTGCTCGGCCAGCTCGCGGTAGGTCAGCCCCGGCCGCCAGGACGCCAGGTGCACCTCGTACACCGAGAGCGGGGACTCGTGCGCCGGGCGCGCGCCCCGCCGCTCCATCCACTCCCCGTCGTTCCACACGTGGTGCGACTCGGTGACGATCGACGCCGTGTTCGGCGGGCACTCGGTCCGCCGGGCCATCGGGTCCGCCCGCAGCGTGTGCGAGCCGTCGGGCCGGGCGATGTCGTACTTGTAGACCGTGCCCTCGCCGAGGCCGGGCACGAACAGCTCCCACACGCCCGTCGAGCCGAGCGAGCGCATCGGCAGGCCCGCGCCCCAGTACGTGAACTCACCGGTGAGCCGCACCCCGCGCGCGTTCGGCGCCCAGACCGCGAACCGGGTGCCGGTCACGCCCTCGTGCGTCATGATCCGGGAGCCGAGCGCCGTCCACAGCTCCTCGTGCCGGCCCTCCCCGATCAGGTGCAGGTCGAGGTCGCCCAGCGAGGGCAGGAAGCGGTACGGGTCCTGGACCTCCAGCTCGGGGCCCTCCGCGTAGCGCACCCGCAGCTCGTACGCCGGCACCTTCCGCAGCAGCGGCAGCAGCCCCGAGAAGAGGCCGTCGCCGTCGTCGTGGAGCACGACCCGGCGGCCCTTGGTGAGGACGGCGACCTCCCGGGCGAACGGGCGCAGCACCCGCACCACCACCCCGCCGCGCACCGGGTGCGCGCCGAGCACCCCGTGCGGGTCGTGGTGCTCTCCGGCGAGCAGCCGCGCCCGGTCGCCCGGGTCGAGCGGTGGCGCCTTCCGTACGGCGGGCCGCTCCGGCGCCGGCTCCTTCCGCACGGCGGGCAGGTCCGCCGCGGACGCCTTCCTGGCAGTGGCCGACGCGGGCGCCTTCTTGGCTGTGGACGTCTTTCCTGCGGATCGGGCGGTCACGGGGATGCCTCCTGGAGGACGGGAGAGGGAAAGGGGGGATCGGTGCGGAACACGCCTGTGGAACGCGCCGCGGGGACGCCGGGACACTCGGCCGAACGGGGCCGGTGGGGGTTCTCGCGGGTGGGAGGGGGCCCACAGGACGGGCCCGCTGCTCCGAACGGGGTACTCACGGGATCGCCGCCAGCCGTTCGATCGCCGCCATCGGGACCGGCAGCCAGTCCGGCCGGTGACGGGCCTCGTAGAGGACCTCGTACACCGCCTTGTCGGTCTCGTAGGCGCGCAGGAGCGCGGGGTCCGAGCGCGGGTCGGCGCCCGCCGCCTCCGCGTAGCCGGTGCAGAAGGCGGCGCGGCAGCGGGCCGCCCAGTCGGCGTTCCACGGGCGGTGGGTGCGGGCCGCGTAGTCGAAGGAGCGGAGCATCCCGGCGACGTCCCGGACCGTGGGCTGCGGGCTGCGCCGCTCGTCCAGCGGCTTCGCGGGCTCGCCCTCGAAGTCGATGACCGCCCAGGCGCCGTCGGAGCCCCGCAGGGTCTGCCCGAGGTGCAGGTCGCCGTGGATGCGCTGGAGCGCCCCCGCCCCGGCGGCCCCGCCCGCCGCCGCGAAGACGGCCCGCAGCCCCGGCACGTGCGGCAGCAGCGCGGGCACGGCCTGCGCCGCCGCGTGCAGCCGCCGGTCCATCGCGTCGGCGAGCAGCTCCGCCTCGGCCTTCCCGAGCCGCCGCGTCGGCAGCGCCCCGGCGAGCGCCAGGTGCACCTCGGCCGTGGCGCGGCCGAGCGCCCGCGCCTCGGTGGTGAACTCCCGGCCGTCGGCCAGCGCGTCGAGCGCGAGCCGCCAGCCGTCCCGGGAGTCCCGCAGATAGGGCTGGAGGACGCCGAGGGTCGCGGCCCCCGACTCGAACCAGGCGACCGGCGCGGGCACCCGGGCGCAGCTGGCCCGGCTGAGCGCCAGCGGCAGCTCCAGATCGGGGTTGGCGCCGGGGCTGACCCGGCGGAAGATCTTGAGGATGTACGCGTCCCCGTAGACCAGCGAGGAGTTGGACTGCTCGGCGTCGAGCACGCGGGGCGCGAGCGCGGCCGGCAGGGCGGTGGTGGCGTGGAAGCGCAGCGGACCGGTCCGGCCCGGGGTGCGCAGCCGCTCGTAGAGGAGCCCGGCGAGCCGCGGGTCGCGCAGCCCCTCGTAGACGGCCCGCCCGGCGAGCGGCCCCTGCCGGATCCGCCCGATCAGGGCGGGGGCGAGGCGGGGCGGGAGCTGGGTCCGTACGCCCAGGAGCAGTTGGTAGCAGTCGGAGGGCGAACCGGCCGGGCGGCCCGGCTGTTCGACCCGTACGAGCAGATGGAGGAGGCCGGGCCCCGGGCCGTCCAGAGGGAGCAGCTCGGTGGCCGTGTCCAGGGTGAATCCGGTGACCCGGCGGCCCTTGCCCGCGAACCAGCGCTGCCGTGGCAGCCATTCGTGGAGCAGGGGGGCGAGGGACGGCAGGAGGGCGTCCGGGGCCCGGGTGTCGGATGCGGTCTCCGGCATGGCATCGCGTCCTTTCCCCGGGGCGCGCAGATGGGTTTCGTATACGTTCAAATGCGCAGAGTGTCCCGGATGGCGGCTTGGACTGTCCGGATGTGCGGGACGTGTCGGAAAGGGAAGATCCGTACGGGCCCGAGAAGAAGGCCCGTATGGACCTGAATCGTGCTGTCGTTCACAGTGCCCCCGGCGGGACGGGCGAAACCGCCCCGCCGCGGACGTGGCCGAACCGTCGCGGTCTCAGGCCTTCTTGAGGCGGAACCAGTAGAACCCGTGGCCCGCGAGGGTCAGGAGGTACGGGAGTTGCCCGATGGCAGGAAACTTCACGCCACCGACCAGTTCCGTCGGGTGCAGCCCGGCGAAGGTGCGCAGGTCGAGCTCGGTCGGCTGCGCGAACCGCGAGAAGTTGTTCACGCAGAGCACGAGGTCATCGCCGTCCTCACGGAGGAACGCGAGCACCGCCGGGTTGGACGACGGCAGTTCCGTGTACGTCCCCGTGCCGAAGGCCCGGTTCTGCTTGCGGATCTCGATCATCCGCTTCGTCCAGTGCAGCAGCGACGACGGCGAGGCCATGCCGGCCTCGACGTTGGTCACCTGGTAGCCGTGGACCGGGTCCATGATGGCCGGAAGGTAGAGCCTCCCCGGGTCGCAGGAGGAGAACCCGGCGTTCCGGTCGGGCGTCCACTGCATCGGGGTGCGCACCCCGTCCCGGTCGCCCAGCCAGATGTTGTCGCCCATGCCGATCTCGTCGCCGTAGTACAGCACCGGTGAACCGGGCAGCGAGAAGAGCAGCGCGGTGAACAGCTCCATCTGGTTGCGGTCGTTGTCCAGGAGCGGGGCGAGCCGGCGCCGGATGCCGATGTTGGCCCGCATCCGCGGGTCCTTGGCGTACTCCGCGTACATGTAGTCGCGCTCTTCGTCCGTGACCATCTCGAGCGTCAGCTCGTCGTGGTTGCGCAGGAAGATGCCCCACTGGCAGCCGGAGGGGATCGCCGGGGTCTTCGCCAGGATCTCGGAGACCGGGTAGCGCGACTCGCGCCGCACGGCCATGAAGATCCGCGGCATGACCGGGAAGTGGAAGGCCATGTGGCACTCGTCGCCGCCCGACCGGAAGTCGCCGAAGTAGTCGACGACGTCCTCCGGCCACTGGTTCGCCTCGGCGAGCAGCACCGTGTCCGGGTAGTGCTCGTCGATCTCCTTGCGGACCCGCTTCAGGAAGGCGTGGGTGGCCGGGAGGTTCTCGCAGTTGGTGCCCTCCTCCTGGTAGAGGTACGGCACCGCGTCGAGCCGGAAGCCGTCGATCCCCAGGTCCAGCCAGAACTTCAGCGCGGACAGGATCTCCTTCTGCACCGCCGGGTTCTCGTAGTTGAGGTCCGGCTGGTGCGAGAAGAACCGGTGCCAGTAGTACTGCTTGCGCACCGGGTCGAAGGTCCAGTTGGAGGTCTCCGTGTCGACGAAGATGATCCGGGCGTCCGGGTACTGCTTGTCGTCGTCGGCCCAGACGTAGTAGTCACCGTACGGCCCGTCCGGATCGCGCCGCGACTCCTGGAACCACATGTGCTGGTCGCTGGTGTGGTTCATGACGAAGTCGATGACCACGCGCATGCCGCGCTGGTGGGCCGCGTCCACGAACTCCACGAAGTCGGCGAGGTCGCCGAACTCCGGGAGCACGGACGTGTAGTCGGCGACGTCGTAACCTCCGTCGCGCAGCGGGGATTTGAAGAACGGCGGCAGCCAGAGGCAGTCCACGCCCAGCCACTGGAGGTAGTCCAGCTTGGACGTGATGCCCTTCAGGTCGCCGACGCCGTCGCCGTTGCTGTCCTGGAAGGAGCGGACCAGGACCTCGTAGAAGACGGCCCGCTTGAACCACTCGGGATCGCGGTCCTTGGCGGGGGTGTCCTCGAACGTGTCGGGGACGGGCTCGTTGACAGTCATGAGGTGGGTGACCCTCCGGTCTGCGGGGACGGTCGCAGGGCCAGCACGTGCGCGGGCGTGACGCCCGGTTCCAGGCGCACGTAGTTGGACCTGCCCCAGTGATAGGTCTCGCCGGTGAGCTCGTCGCGCACCGGCGCGGTCTCGTGCCAGTCGAGGCCGAGTTCCGGCATGTTCAACGAGACCGTCGCCTCCTGGGTGTGGTGCGGGTCGAGGTTGACGACCACCAGAACGGTGTTCGAACCGGAGCGCTTGCTGTACGCGATCACCTGCGGGTTGTCCGCCTCGTGGAAGGTCAGGTTCCGCAGCCGGCGCAGCGCCGGGTGGCGGCGCCTGATCCGGTTCAGGTTCGTGATCAGCGGGGTGATCGTCCTCCCCGCGCGCTCCGCCGACTCCCAGTCACGGGGCCGCAGTTCGTACTTCTCCGAGTCGAGGTACTCCTCTCCGCCCTCCCGCAGCGGGGCGCTCTCGCACAGCTCGTACCCGGCGTACATGCCCCAGGATGGCGAGAGCGTCGCCGCGAGCACCGCCCGCGCCTCGAACGCGGGCCGGCCGCCCTTCTGGAGGTAGCCGGGCAGGATGTCGGGGGTGTTCACCCAGAAGTTCGGCCGCATCTGCGCGGCCGTCTCCCGGGACAGCTCCGTGAGGTACTCCGTCAGCTCCTCCTTGGTGTTGCGCCAGGTGAAGTACGTGTACGACTGCTGGAAGCCGATCGCGCCCAGGGTCCGCATCATCGCGGGCCGCGTGAACGCCTCCGCCAGGAAGATCACGTCCGGATCGGCCTTGTTGACCTCCCCGATCACCCGCTCCCAGAACACCACCGGCTTGGTGTGCGGGTTGTCGACGCGGAAGATCCGGATCCCGTGGTCCATCCAGTGCCGCAGCACCCGCACGGTCTCCTCGACGATCCCGTCCATGTCCCTGTCGAACGCGATCGGGTAGATGTCCTGGTACTTCTTCGGCGGGTTCTCCGCGTACGCGATCGAGCCGTCGGGGCGGTGGTGGAACCAGTCCGGGTGCTTCTCCACCCACGGGTGGTCCGGCGAGCACTGGAGCGCGAAGTCGAGCGCGACCTCCAGGCGCAGCTCCCGGGCCCGCGCCACGAAGGCGTCGAAGTCCTCGAAGGTGCCCAGGTCCGGGTGGAGCGCGTCGTGCCCGCCCTCCGGCGAACCGATCGCCCACGGCACGCCCACGTCGCTCGGCGACGCCGACAGGGAGTTGTTCGGTCCCTTGCGGTGCGTCTCGCCGATCGGGTGCACCGGCGGCAGGTACAGCACGTCGAAGCCCATCGCCGCCACCGCCGGCAGCCGCTCGGCGGCCGTCCGGAAGTTCCCCGGGACCGTGCGCCCGTCGACCGTCCGCGCGCCCTCCGAGCGCGGGAAGAACTCGTACCAGGAGCCGTACAGGGCCCGCTCGCGCTCCACCTGGAGCGGGAACTTCGGGGACGAGGTGAGCAGTTCGCGCAGCGGATGGCGGTCCAGGACCTCCACCACCCGGGGGGTGAGGGCCGCCGCGAGCCGCGCGGCGGCGGGTCGCGACGGGTCGCGCAGGGTGTCCGCCGCCGCGAGCACCGCCTCCCGGCCGCCGCCCTTCTTCGGGACGCCCTTCGCGGCCCGCTCGTACAGCTCGGCCCCCTCCGCGAGGACCAGTTCGGAGTCGATCCCGGCCGGGATCTTGATCTTCGCCGCGTGCCGCCAGGTGGCGACCGGGTCGCTCCAGGCCTCCACGGCGTACGTCCACGAGCCCTCGGCGTCCGGGGTGACCTCGGCACCCCAGCGGTCGGTGCCCGGCGCCAGTTCGCGCATCGGGATCCAGGGGCCGGGACGGCCCGACGGGCCGCGCAGCACGACGTTGGCGGCGACCGCGTCGTGACCCTCGCGGAAGACGGTCGCCGTCACCTCGAAGGTCTCTCCGGCCACCGCCTTCGCGGGGCGCCGGCCGCAGTCGACCAGTGGGCGGACGTCCAGTACGGGAATGCGTCCCATGAGCGGATTCACAGCATCACCTGACGGGTTACGGGGGTGCGGGTGGTGGTGCGCTCTTTCTAGCTCCGCCGACGGCCGGCGGGTCGGGGGCGTGCCCTCTCCCGTCCGCGTTCACCCGGACGGCCGAACCGAGGGGGTGAAAGGGGGTCAGGAACGGGCGCGTGCCGGGCGTTACCGGAGGAGCCTTCCCATGGTGCACCCTCGGGCAATCCGGCGCTTTGTTAACTACCGGGTCGTAGCAAATCGGGCCAGGACTGAAGTCGGACACGAGGCCGTCACCGCCCCTGTGGCACCGGGAGGTTGCTCCCGCACGGGCCGTCACAAGGGTTCCCGTACCCGTCGGTTCCCGTTGCTCCGATCCGGTCGGGGCTACCATCGGAGCGGCACGCCGGACACACAGCGTGGTGCGTCCGCTCCGGTCCGTACTCGCCTGCGAAGGTGGAACACGTGAAGGCAATCCGTCGATTCACCGTGCGTCCCGTCCTCCCCGACACCCTTCGACCCCTCGCCGACCTGGCGCGCAACCTGCGCTGGTCCTGGCACGAGCCCACCCGGGCCCTCTTCGACTCCCTCGCCGCCGACCCGTCCCGGCCGGGCTCCCGGGCCGGCGCCGACCCCGTCCGGGTCCTCGGCGCCCTCGAAGCCCCCCGGCTCGCCGCGCTCGCCGCCGACCAGGACTTCCTGGCCCGGCTCCGGGCCGCCGCCGATGACCTCGACGCCTATCTGCACGCCCCCCGCTGGTACCAGGAGCAGTCCGGCGACCTCCCGGCCGCCGTCGCCTACTTCTCGCCCGAGTTCGGCGTCGCCGCCGCCCTGCCCCAGTACTCCGGCGGCCTCGGCATCCTCGCCGGCGACCACCTCAAGGCCGCCAGCGACCTCGGCGTCCCCCTGATCGGCGTCGGACTGCTCTACCGGCACGGCTACTTCCGCCAGTCCCTCGGCAGGGACGGCTGGCAGCAGGAGCAGTACCCCGTCCTCGACCCCGGCGAGCTGCCCGTCACCCTGCTCCGCGAGCCCGACGGCACCCCCGCCCGCGTCACCCTCGCCCTCCCCGGCGGCCGCAGCCTGCACGCCCAGCTGTGGACCGCCCAGGTCGGCCGCGTCCCGCTGCTCATGCTCGACTCCGACGTCGAGGAGAACGCCCCCGGCGAGCGCGGCGTCACCGACCGCCTCTACGGCGGCGGCAGCGAGCACCGGCTCCTCCAGGAGATGCTGCTCGGCATCGGCGGCGTCCGCGCCGTCCGCACGTACACCCGGCTCACCGGCCACCCCGTCCCCGAGGTCTTCCACACCAACGAGGGCCACGCCGGCTTCCTCGGCCTCGAACGCATCCGTGAACTCCAGGGCGAAGGACTCGACTTCGACGGCGCCCTGGAGGCCGTCCGGGCCGGGACCGTCTTCACCACCCACACCCCCGTCGCGGCCGGCATCGACCGTTTCGACCGCACCCTGGTCGCCCGCCACCTCGGCGAGGACGGCGCCCTGCCCGGCGTCGACACCGGCCGCGTCCTCGCCCTCGGCGACGAGACCCCGCTCGGCGGCGAACCCGGCGTCTTCAACATGGCCGCCATGGGTCTGCGCCTCGCCCAGCGCGCCAACGGCGTCTCCACCCTCCACGGCGCTGTCAGCCGCGCCATGTTCGCCGGACTATGGCCGGGATTCGACCCCGAGGAAGTGCCCATCACCTCCATCACCAACGGCGTCCACGCCCCCACCTGGGTCGCCCCCGAGGTCGGCCCGCTGGGCCCCGACGCGAGCGACCGGGAGCTGTGGGACCTGCGCCGCACCCTGCGCGAGCGGCTCGTCGCCGACGTGCGGGACCGGCTGCGGGCCTCCTGGCGGCAGCGCGGCGCGGCCGCCGCCGAGCTCGGCTGGACCGACTCCGTCCTCGACCCCGACGTCCTCACCATCGGCTTCGCCCGCCGCGTCCCGTCGTACAAGCGGCTCACCCTGATGCTGCGCGACAAGGACCGGCTGCGGTCGCTGCTGCTCCACCCCGAGCGGCCCGTGCAGCTCGTCGTCGCCGGCAAGGCCCACCCCGCCGACGACGGCGGCAAGCGGCTCGTGCAGGAACTCGTCCGCTTCGCCGACGACCCCCGGGTCCGGCACCGGATCGTCTTCCTGCCCGACTACGGCATGGAGATGGCCCGCGGCCTCTACCCCGGCTGCGACGTCTGGCTCAACAACCCCCTGCGCCCCCTGGAGGCCTGTGGCACCAGCGGCATGAAGGCCGCCCTCAACGGCTGCCTCAACCTCTCCGTCCTCGACGGCTGGTGGGACGAGTGGTTCGAGCCCGACTTCGGCTGGGCCATCCCCACCGCCGACGGCGCGGCCGCCGCCGACGAGGAGCGCCGCGACGACCTGGAGGCCGCCGCCCTCTACGAGCTGATCGAGCGCCGCGTCGCCCCCCGCTTCTACGACCGGGGCGGCGACGGCGTCCCGGCCGGCTGGACGGCGATGGTCCGGCGCACCCTCACCGACCTCGGCCCCAAGGTCCTCGCCGACCGCATGGTCCGCGAGTACGTCGAGCGGCTCTACGCCCCCGCCGCCTCCGCCCGCCGGGCGCTCACCCCGGACCGGGCCCGCGAACTCGCCGCCTGGAAGGCCCGGGTCCGGGAGGCCTGGCCCCGGGTGACCGTCGACCACGTCGAGGTCGGCGACGGCCTCGCGGACGACGTGGCCGACGCGGAGCTGGGCGCCACCCCGGTCGTCCGCGTCCGGGTCGCCCTCGGCGCGCTCGGCCCCGACGACGTCGAGGTCCAGGCCGTCACCGGCCGGGTCGACGCCGACGACACCCTCACCGCATCCCGCACCGTCGCCCTCAAGCCGGCGGGCGGCCCCGACCTGGAGGGCCGCCTCCCGTACGCGGGCACCCTGGAACTCGACCGCACCGGCTCCTTCGGCTGCACCGTCCGGGTCCTGCCCACCCACCCCCTCCTCGCCCACCCCTCCGAACTGGGCCTCGCGGCCCTGCCGGAGGAGACGACAGGGGCGGGAGCGGGGGTGCTGCTGCGGTAGCGGTCCGCCGAATGCCCCGAACCGTGGTGCCCTGTTCCCAGGGCGCCACGGTTCTGGGCTCCCGCCTCCGGACGGCTTTGTCACGGTGAGCCCGTCGGGGCGGTGGTCGTGGAGGGTCCGGCGCGGACGACGGCCTGGTCCCCCCGTGGACCGAACAGGTGCAGGATCTCCACGGCGTTCGTGTCGGCGGGGCCGAACCAATGAGGCTCGGTGGTGTCGAACTCGGCCACTTCGCCGGGCCGCAGCGTGAAGTCCTTCTCCCCGAGGACGAGGCGCAGCCGACCGGCGAGGACGTAGAGCCATTCGTAGCCCTCGTGGGTGACCAGTTCCGGCCTGCGGGGTGCCAGCACCTGCTTGAAGACCTGCACCCGGCCCGGGTACTGCGTCAGGGGCACGAGGACGCTCCCGCGTTCCTTGCGCAGGGGCCGGAGGTGCACCCGGGGGTCACCGCTGGCAGGCGCGGCCACCAGCTGGTCGAGCGCGACGCGGTGCGCCCGTGCCAGGGGGATGAGCAGGTCCAGAGTGGGGCGCCGCTTGCCCGATTCCACTCGGGACAGCGTGCTGACCGAGATCCCGGTCGTGGCGGCGAGCGCCTCCAGCGTGAGCCCCCGTTCCCGGCGAAGTCGGCGCAGCCGGGGGCCGATGCCCCCGATGAGCTGCTCCAGCTCCGCGTCCCTGGCTCCTGTGTCCCCGGCTCCCGTGTCCATGGACCCAGTCTTGCAGTCTTCGCAAAATCGATGGGCCGCGGCGGTCGCCCGGGCCGAGCCTTGCCGGACACAGTTCCCGGACGATCAGAGGCAGGCCGTGACCGCGACCACACACCCCGTTCAACCCGTGCTGAGTGCGCGCAGACGCCGGACCGTACTGGCCGTCTGCTGCCTGAGCATGTTCCTGGTGGGCCTGGACACCACCGTCGTCAATGTGGGTCTGCCGGCCATCGGGCGCGGCCTGGACGCCGACACGCGCGGTCTCGAATGGATCGTGGACGCCTACACCCTCGCCCTGGCCGGCCTCCTGATCTCCTCCGGCGCGCTGGCGGATCGCTTCGGACGGCGCAGGGTGTTCCAGTCGGGGCTGGCCGTGTTCGGCGCGGCCTCACTGCTCTGCGCGCTCGCCCCGTCGGCGGGAGTGCTCGTCGCGGCCCGCGCCCTCCAGGGCGTCGGTGCCTCGATGCTCAGCCCCGTGGCGCTCGCGATCGTGGTGAACGCGATGCCGGACCCGAAGGAACGGGCGCGGGCGATCGGCGTCTGGGCGTCGGTGTTCGGACTGAGCATGGCCGCCGGACCCGTCACGGGCGGCGCGCTGCTCGCATGGCTCGACTGGCGGGCGCTGTTCTGGATCAACACACCCGTCATCGCGGCCGCTCTGCTGCTCAGCGCGGTGTTCGTGCCGGAGTCCCGGGCACCGCGGGCCCGGCGGCTCGACCTGCCCGGCCAGGTCCTGCTGACCATGGCCCTCGCCGTCGTGGTCGGCGTCCTGATCGAAGGGCCGCGCATCGGCTGGACATCGCCCGCGGCATGGGCGGGATACGCGGGGGCCGCCGCGGCGACGGCCGGATTCGTGTGGGTCGAGTCCCGCCGGCCCGAGCCGCTGATGGATCTGGGGCTCTTCGGCCGCCCGGCCTTCAGCGGCGCCGTCGTCGGCGCGGTGGCGGTCTTCGTCGCCCTGAGCGTGACACTGCTCCTGAACACCCTCTATCTGCAGCACACCCGGGGATGGACGCCGCTGGCCGCCGGTGCGGCGACTCTGCCCCTGGCCCTCGGGGCGACCGTCTGCGCCCCCTGGTCCGGACGCATGACCGGCCGCGCGGGGCCGCGGCTGCCGCTGCTGCTCGCCGGTGGTTTCCTCACCGCCGGCGGGCTCTGCCTGGTCCGGCTCACCCCGCACACGAACGTGCTCCTGCTTCTGGCCGCCTACGCGCTCATCGGCATCGGGTTCGGCTTCGTCAACGCCCCGATCACCAACACCGCGGTCAACGGACTGCCGCCCGCCCGTGCCGGCGTGGCCGGGGCGATCACCTCCACCGCACGGCAACTCGGCTCCGCCCTCGGCATCGCTCTCGCCGGCGGCCTGGTCACGGACACCAGCCCGATGGGCCTCGCGCACGCGTCCCGCCCGGGCTGGATCCTGGTCGCCGGCTGTGGCGTACTGCTCTTCCTCGTGGCCCGCGTCTCGCAGCCGAAGGAGGCCACCACGGGCCCCGCCTCCCCGTGAACGCGGTGAGCCGCCCAGCCCGCCGGACCGTGTGCGTACAGCGAGGAGGAGCGATCACCTCGTGGCGGTTCGGGGCACCTCGGCCTTGTCGGCGAGGCGCCCCGCCGTGAAGCACAGCCGGTACACCGGTACGGCGGCGAGCAGCGTGGTGCGGTAGTAGCGGCACTCGTCCGTCCCGGGCGGTTCGGCGGGGGCGCCGTGGGGCGGGCCGTCCAGGGGGCGGGCGGGCAGTTCCCCGGCGGCCTCCGCGTACGACTGGCCGACGTGCAGCCGGGCGTACTCCTCCGGCTCCAGGTACGACCGGTGCTGGGTCCACAGCGCGACCCCGCCCATCAGCACGCCGAGCGCGGTGAGGAGTGCCAGGGGGATCCAGATCGCCTGGGTGAGGCCCCGGCGGACCTTCCGGCGGGCCCGGTCCAGCTCCCGCGCGGAGGTGGGTGCTGCGGGCCGGGGCGGTGGGGGATCGCGGGGCAGGACGGCCGTCAGGACGAACCCGCCGTCCGCCGTCGCCCGGTGCGTCAGCGAGCCGCCCGCGAGCCGCACCCGCTCGTCCAGGGCGACGAGGCCGGTGCCGCCGGAGGGGAGGGCGGCGTCCCCGGAGCCGCCGGGGCCGCTGACCACCTCGACCCGTACGCCCGTCGTCTCCGGCGCCACCGCGACCGAGACCGCCGCGCCCGGCGCGTGCTTGGCCGCGTTGGTCAGGCCCTCCTGCACGACCCGGTGCAGGGCGGGGCCCGTCATCCCCGGCAGGGCCGGCATCGGTGGCGTGGTGAGCGTGACGGGCAGGCCCGACGCGCGGGCGCGGGCCACCAGTTCCTCCACCGTCTCGCCCGGCGGGGTCGTCGGCGCCCCCGCGCCGTCCTCCCGCAGGACGCCGACGACGTCCCTCAGCCGGGTCGTCGCGTCCGCCGCCGCGCGCCGCAGCTCGCCCGCCGCCCGCCGCTGGTCCGGGCCGAGCCCCGGGTCCACCTCCAGGGCGCCCGCGCGGATCGCGATCAGGGCCAGGTCGTGGCCGAGGGAGTCGTGCATGTCGCCCGCGATCCGGGAGCGTTCCCGCAACCGCTCCCGGTCGGCGACGGCCGCCCGCTCCCGCTCCATCCGGTCCGCCAGCTCCCAGCCGCTGCGCACCAGCCGGTCGTACTGGCGCGCGTACCGGCCGATCAGCCAGGGCGCCACGACCGCCAGCGCCAGCGCGAGCAGCAGCGTGAACCACTGGCCGAGGGGCGTGCCCGTGACCGTGGTCAGGAGCAGCCCCGCCGCCGCGATCGCGGCGAACAGCCACAGCGCCCCGCGCGTCCGCGCCCGCCGCCGTCCCGCCAGATACCCGAAGGCCACCAGGGCCGGGCTGTACGAGGCGGTGAACAGCTCCGGGGTGACGGTCAGGCTCGTCGCGACCGTGACCGCGAGCGGCACCAGCGGCCACCGCCGGCTCACCGCGACGCAGCCGCCGAGGACCGTCACGCCCAGGGCGACCAGGGGCCAGGAACCGCCGTCGTTCGGGTCCGAGCGGAGCAGGACCGGGACGCAGAGGAGGAGCCAGAGGGCCGCGTCGGTGGCGTGGGCGCGGGCGGGGCGGCGGGGGCGCTCGCTCATGCGGGGCCAGGTCCGGTGGGGGCGTTCACGCATACGGGGCCAGGGCCGGTGAGGGCGGTCACTCATGCGGGACCAGGCCCGCCTCGTACGCCAGGACCGCCAGCTGCACCCGGTTGCGCAGGCCCAGACGGGCCAGGACCGCGCTCACGTGCGCCTTGACCGTGCCCTCGACCACGTACATGCGGTCCGCGATCTCCTGGTTCGAGAGTCCGGCGCCGAGGAGGGCGACGACCTCCCGCTCCCGGCCGGTCAGCGGCTCCAGACGGGCCCGCGCCCCGGCGGCGCGCGTGAACCGTTCGCCGCCCAGGGTGTCGATGACCCGGCGGGCGACCGAGGGTGAGAGCGCCGCCCCGCCGGCCGCCACCGCCTTGACCCCGGCGATGAGTTCGCGCGGATCCCCCGACTTCAGCAGGAAGCCGCCGACGCCCGAGCCGAGCGCCCGCGCGATGAAGGCGTCCTCGGAGAAGGTCGTCAGCATGACGACGGCCGTGCCCGGCACGGTCCCGCGCAGCTCCTCGGCGGCGGCGAGTCCGTCGAGCCGGGGCATCCGGACGTCGAGCAGCACGACGTCCGGCCGGTGCTCGCGGGCGAGCGCGACGGCCTCGTGCCCGTCGCCCGCCTCCGCCACCACCTCGATCCCGGGGTCGGTGGTGAGGATGGCCCGCACCCCGGCCCTGATCATCGTCTCGTCGTCGGCCAGCAGCACCCTGATCACGTGGTCCACCCTACGGAGGACGCGCGGACGCCCCGGGGGCGTTGCCCCCGGGGCGTCCGTCACTTCGTTCCGGCCCTGCCCGTGACGGTTACGGGAAGGTCAGCTTGAAGGCGTTGATGTAGCCGGTGTCGGCCGAGGCCTTGTCCTGGACGCGGAGCTTCCAGGCGCCGTTGGCGACCTCCGAGGAGGCGTTCACGGTGTAGGTCTGGACGATGTTGTCGGCGCTGCCGCCGGTGCGGTTGTGCAGGTTGTAGACCGAGCCGTCGGGGGCGACGAGGTCGACGATCAGGTCGCCCTTGTAGGTGTGGACGATGTCCACGCCGACGGAGAGGTTGCTGGGCGCGTTGCCGGTGACGCCGGTGACGTTGACCGTCGAGGTGACCGCGGCGCCGTTGTCCGGGACGGCGACGTCGGCGGTGTTCTCGAAGACCTTGCCACCGGGGTTGCCGCCGCCGGGACGGGCGCCGACGTTGATGGCGGCCCAGGCGTTCTCGACGGCCGTCACCTCGGGGCTGGTGGCGCCGTAGAGCGCCTTCGCCACGTCGACCGTGCCCGTGCGGGCGGCCGCGTAGTTGGTGTTCGAGCCGAACTTGGTGGTGAGCGCCTTGAACCAGATCAGCGCGGCCTTGTCCCGGCCGATGCCCGTGACGGGCAGGCCGTCCGAGGTCGGCGAGTCGTAGTTCACGCCGTTGATCGTCTTGGTGCCGCTGCCCTCGGAGAGCAGGTAGAACCAGTGGTTCGCCGGGCCCGAGGAGTAGTGGACGTCGATCGAGCCGATGCCCGAGTACCAGGCGTCCTTGGACGAGCCGTCCTTGCTCGGCTTGTCCATGTAGCGCAGCGGGGTGCCGTTGCCGCGGATGTCGATCTTCTCGCCGACCAGGTAGTCGCCCTGGTCCTGGGCGTTGTTGGCGTAGAACTCGACGGCCGCCGCGAAGATGTCCGAGGTGGCCTCGTTGAGGCCGCCGGACTCGCCGCTGTAGACCAGCTTGGCGGTGACCGAGGTCAGGCCGTGCGTCATCTCGTGCGCGGCCACGTCGATCGAGGTCAGCGGCTTGGCGTTGCCCGCGCCGTCGCCGTACGTCATGCAGAAGCAGGAGTCCTGCCAGAAGGCGTTGACGTACGCGTTGCCGTAGTGGACCCGGGAGTACGCGCCGACGCCGTCACCGCGGATGCCGGTGCGGCCGTGCACGTTCTTGTAGTAGTCCCAGGTGAGCGCGGCGCCGTAGTGCGCGTCGGCGCCCGCGGTCTCCTTGTTGGACGGGTTGCCGTTGCCCCACACGTCGGTGGAGTTGGTGAACAGCGTTCCCGTGCCGGAGCTGCCGCCGTTGAGGTTGTACGTCTTGTGGCTGCCGCGGCCCGTGTCCGTCAGCGTGTACGAGGGCGCGGTGCCGAGCGTCACCTGGCCGCTGTACTGCGTGTTGCCGGTGCCGGTCTCGACGGCCTGCCACTCGTAGAGCTTCGCGCCCGTCTTGGCGTCCGTGACGACGTGCAGCTCGTTCGGGGTGCCGTCGTGCTGGAGGCCGCCGACGACGGTCTCGTACGCGAGGACCGGGGAGCCCTCGGCGAGCCAGACGACCTTGCGCGGGGCGCGGCTGGCGGCGGTCTTCTCCGAGCCGTCCGCCTGGGCGAGGCCGACGGCCTGCTTCTCGGCGGCGGCCGGGGCGACCTTGGCGGTCGTGTCGACGTTCTTCAGCTCCGTGCGGACCGCCTTGGTGACGCTCTGCCGGGCGCCGGCCTTCGACTCCTCGACGACCAGGTCGCCGCCGAGGACGGGCAGGCCCGCGTAGGTCCGCTCGTAGCGGGTGTGGGTCGTGCCGTCGCGGTCCTGGACGACGTCGCGGACGACCAGCTTCTCCTCGGCGCCGAGGCCGAGGGACTTGGCCGTGGCGGCCTTGTCGGCGTCGGCCGCCTTGATCAGCGCGGTGCGCTGGGCCGGGGTGAGGTCGGCCGGGAGCTTGCCGGGGTTCGCCGAGGTGCCCTGCTGGGCCTTGGGGGCGGCGCTGAACGGGGTGTCCGCCGCGGTGGCGGCGCCCGTCTGGACGCTCACGGCGAGCATGGCGGCGGCGGCTATCAGGGCGCCGGTCGCGGTGGCACGACGGCTGGGCGTGGATCTCACGCGGACTCCTTTTGCGAGGGGGGTACCGGCGGGCTTGGGTGAGTCCGTCGGGCAGAGCAAGGAGAGCGGTTGAGCACGTTCAGGTGACGCCGGGAACTTTCGTTCGGGGGCCGGGGAGAGAGTGACAGGGATGACGGGGACCTGTCAGGAGTGCGGCTGGAAGTTGGCCAGAAATCGTCCGCTGCTGGTACGGGCGCGTTCGTTAAGCGGACGTTTCGTGAGCTGTGGGATGGACGTGGGGTGTTGTTCGGCCGAAGGCGTGTTTTCGCCTGCGGGGGTTGGGCGGTGGGGCGCACTCCGGTTTTTCGGGGGCGTGGGGGCCGTTCCGGGGGCCGCGTTCGGGACCGCGTGATTCACGGCGCCTGCGGGTCCCGGCGGAGTGACCGGTTCTCGCGCGCCCCACATCACGCTCCACGTCCCGAACACGGCCCCCTCCACGGCCCCCACTCACGTACGCGGTCCTCTTCAGCCCACCAGGCTGTCCCGCCACGCCTGGTGCAGGCCCGCGTAGTGGCCGTCTCCCGTCACCAGGGCCGACGGCGGGCCGTCCTCGACGATCCGGCCCGACTCCATCACCAGGACCCGGTCCGCCACCTCGACCGTCGACAGGCGGTGGGCGATGACCACCGCCGTACGGCCCTTCAGGACCGTGTCCATGGCCTGCTGGACCGCCCTTTCACCGGGTACGTCGAGGGAGCTCGTCGCCTCGTCCAGGATCAGGACCGCCGGGTCCGCCAGGAGCGCGCGGGCGAAGGCCACCAGTTGGCGCTGGCCCGCCGAGATCCTGCCGCCGCGCTTCCGTACGTCCGTGTCGTAGCCGTCGGGCAGTCCCGTGATGAAGTCGTGGGCGCCGATGGCCTTCGCCGCCTCCTCGATCTCCGCGCGCGTCGCGTCCGGGCGGCCGATCGCGATGTTCTCCGCCACCGTGCCCGAGAAGAGGAACGCCTCCTGGGTGACCATGACGATTCCGCGCCGCAGGTCGGGGGTGGTGAGATCGCGGAGATCGATGCCGTCGAGGAGGACCCGGCCCTCCGTCGGGTCGTAGAAGCGGGCCAGGAGTTTGGCCAGGGTCGACTTTCCCGCGCCCGTCGCTCCCACCACCGCCACCGTCTGGCCGGCCGGGATCCTCAGGTCGAAGGTGGGGAGGACCTCGCCTCCCGTGCGGTACGCGAACCTCACGTCGTCGAAGACCACCTCCCGACCCGGGGCGCCCTCGCGGTGCGGGAGGTCGCGGGGCGCCGTCGTCTCCGGGACGCCCGGTTCCTGGGCCAGGAGGCCCGCGATCTTGGCGAGGGACGCCGCCGCCGACTCGTACGAGTTGAGGAACATGCCCAGGCGGTCGATCGGGTCGTACAGGCGTCGCATGTACAGGACGGCCGCCGCCAGCACGCCCAGTTCCAGGGAGCCCTCCGCCACCCGGTACGCGCCCCAGAGGCACATTCCGGCCACTGCCGTGTTCGCCACCAGACGTGAGCCCACGACATAGCGGGCCATCTCCAGGAGCGCGTCGCCGTTGCTTCGTTCGTGGCGGTGGTTGAGGGCCGCGAACTCCGCGTCGTTGGTCCGTTCGCGGCGGAACGCGCGGACGGGCCTGATGCCGTTCATCGTCTCCGCGAACTTCACGATCACGCCCGCGATCGCGGTGGAGCGCTCGCCGTACACCCGGCCCGCGCGGCGGCGGTAGAGCTGCACCAGGAGGTAGAGGGGGACGAAGGACGCCGTCGCCACCGCGCCGATGCCCAGGTCCAGCCAGAGGAGCACGAGGGTGATCGAGACGAAGGAGAGGACCACGCCGATCAGTTCCTGGAGGCCCTCCGAGAGGAGTTCCCGCAGCGACTCCACGTCCGTGGTGGAGCGGGAGATCAGCCGGCCCGAGGTGTAGCGCTCGTGGAAGTCGACGCTGAGCAGTTGTGCGTGGCGGAAGATCCGGCCCCGCAGGTCCAGGAGGACGTCCTGGTTGACGCGGGCCGCTCCCCGGACGAAGACGTACTGGAGGAGGCCCGAGAGGACCGAGCAGAGGAGGTAGCCGAGGGCCACCGCGACCACCGGGCCGTGGTCGCCCGCGCGGAAGGCCGGGACGGCGCGGTCGATGGCGTACGCGACGAGCAGCGGGCCCGCCTGGACCGCCGCCTCCTTGACCAGGAGGACGAGCGCGGCGACCGCGACCCGCGCGCGGTGCGCGGACAGGAGGGAGCGGAGCAGGGCGCCCGTCGCCCCCGGGGGAGCGGGCAGGTCGTCGCGGTCGAAGGGGTCCGGCTCGTCCGGCGCGGTGGTGGGCGGCTTCGTGAGCGTGGTGTCCGTCATCGCCGTTCCTTCTCGCCCGACATCAGCCAGGCGTACTCCTCGCTGCTCCGCAGCAGTTCCTGGTGGGTGCCCACGGCCGTGATCCGGCCCCCGGACAGCAGCGCGACCCGGTCGGCCAGCATCACCGTCGACGGGCGGTGCGCCACCACCAGGGCCGTCGTCTCCCGCAGCACCTCCCGCAGGGCCGCCTCCACCCGCGCCTCCGTGTGCACGTCGAGGGCGGAGAGGGGGTCGTCCAGGACGAGGAAGCGGGGGCGGCCCACCACCGCGCGGGCCAGGGCGAGCCGCTGCCGCTGGCCGCCCGACAGGCTCAGGCCCTGCTCGCCGACCCGGGTCGCGGCGGCCTCGGGCAGCCGGTCCACGAAGTCGTCCGCCTGGGCCACGGCGAGGGCGCGCCGCAGCTCCGGCTCGCCCGCCGTCCCGTCGGCGCCCATCAGGACGTTCTCGCCGACGGACGCGGAGAACAGGGTGGGCTCCTCGAAGGCCACCGACACCAGGGAGCGGAGGCGGCTCCGCTCCATCAGCGCGACGTCCTCGCCGTCGAGGAGGATCCGGCCGTCCGTCGTCTCGTGCAGGCGCGGGACGAGGGCGGTGAGGGTCGTCTTCCCGGAGCCCGTGCCGCCGACCAGGGCCAGCGTCTCGCCGGGGCGGATGTGCAGGTCCACGCCGTCCAGGACCGGCGGGGCGCCCTCGGGGGCGTCCGGATAGCGGAAGGTGACGTTCTCGAAGCGCACCCCGTCCGGGCCGTCGGCCCGCGGGGCCCCGGGGGAGGCCGTCTCCGGCTCCTCCTCGGCGTCCATCACCTCGAAGTACCGCTCCGTCGCCGTCGCCGCCTCCTGGCTCATCGCGAGCAGGAAGCCGATCGACTCCACCGGCCAGCGCAGCGCGAGCGCCGTCGACAGGAACGCCACGAGCGTGCCCGCCGACAGGTCGCCGTCCGCGACCTGCACCGTGCCGAGGACGAGCGCCGCGCCGATGGCCAGTTCCGGTACGACCGTGATGACCGCCCAGATCATGGCGAGCAGCCGGGCCTTGACCAGCTCGGTGCCCCGCAGGCGCTCGGAGAGCTCGCGGAAGGCCCGCGCCTGGCTGCGGTGCCGGCCGAAGCCCTTGACGATCCGGATGCCGAGGACGCTCTCCTCCACGACCGTCGTCAGATCGCCCACCTGGTCCTGGGCCCGGCGCGCCACCAGGCCGTACCGGCCCTCGAAGAGCGAGCAGACCACCACCAGCGGCAGCACCGGGGTCAGCAGCACCAGGCCGAGGGACCAGTCCTGGGAGAGCAGCAGCACGTATCCGGCGAGGATCGTCACGCCGTTGACCAGGAGGAAGGTCAGCGGGAAGGCGAGGAACATCCGGACCAGCATCAGGTCCGTCGTCCCGCGCGACAGGAGCTGGCCCGACGCCCACCGGTCGTGGAAGGCGATCGGCAGCCGCTGGAGCCTGCCGTACAGGTCCGACCGCATCCGGGCCTCCACCCCGGCGAGCGGCCGCGCCACCAGCCAGCGCCGGAAGCCGAAGAGGACCGCCTCCGTGATCCCGAGCAGCAGCAGGTACAGCGCGCCGAGCCACACGCCCCCGGGGTCCCGGTCCGCGACGGGCCCGTCCACCAGCCACTTCAGGACGAGGGGGATGACGAGCGACAGACAGGAGGCGACTATCGCGACGAAGGCGGCCGTGAACAGCCGCCCCCGCACGGGTCGGACGTACGGCCACAGGCGGAGCAGGACGCGCACCGCCGACCGGTCGGCGGTGTCCGCCGGATTCGCTGGGGGCAAGGGTTTCTCGGGCATCAGGTCCGACCTTACGGTTCGCCACTGACACCGCTCATCCGGTTTTCCCCCCGCCCGTCCGGACCCGGCCCGAAGCGGCGCCCGCCGCCCCGGCGGCGGCGACTTCACCTGCTCCGTCGTGCTCCGCCGATCCCGCGCGCCCCCGCCCTCACCTCGACACCCGCAGCAGCACCACCGACCGCGCCCCCACCGCGAGCACCTCCCCGCCCCGGTGGACCGTGCCCGGCGGCCCGGACTGGTCCTCGCGGGCCGTGTCCACGACCAGTTCGTACGTCTCCGCCCACGGCGGGCCCGGCAGCCGGAAGTCCAGGGGGCGGTGGCCGGAGTGCAGGACGGCGAGGAAGCTGTCGTCGGTGATCCGCTCGCCCCGCTCGTCCCGGCCCGGGATGTCCCGGCCCGACAGGTAGAGGCCGAGCGTCCCCGTCCGCGCGTACCAGTCGCCCTCCGTCATCTCGGTCCCCCCGGCCGTGAACCAGGCCAGGTCCCGCAGCCCGTCCGCCCGCTGCGGCCGGCCGGAGAAGAAGGCCCGGCGGCGCAGCACCGGATGCCGGTGGCGCAGTGCGAGGAGCCGCCGGGACAGGGCGAGGAGCTGGGCCCGGCCGGGGTCCTCCGGCAGCGACCAGTCGAGCCAACCGATCTCGTTGTCCTGGCAGTACGCGTTGTTGTTGCCGCCCTGGGTGCGGCCCATCTCGTCGCCGGAGACCAGCATCGGCACCCCGGTCGACAGGAGCAGGGTGGTGAGCAGGTTGCGCTGCTGGCGCAGCCGCAGCGCCCCGATCTCCGGGTCGTCGGTCTCGCCCTCCGCGCCGCAGTTCCAGGAGCGGTTGTCGTGGGTGCCGTCCCGGTTGCCCTCGCCGTTGGCCTCGTTGTGCTTCCGCTCGTACGTGACGAGGTCCCGCAGCGTGAAGCCGTCGTGGGCGGTGACGAAGTTGACCGAGGCGTACGGCCGGCGCCCGCCCCAGGCGTACAGGTCGCTGGAGCCGGAGAGCCGGTAGCCGAGGTCCCGCACGTCCGGCAGCGCCCCGCGCCAGAAGTCCCGCACCGCGTCCCGGTAGCGGTCGTTCCACTCGGTCCACAGCGGAGGGAAGGCCCCCACCTGGTAGCCGCCGTTGCCCACGTCCCAGGGCTCCGCGATCAGCTTCACCCGGCGCAGCACCGGGTCCTGGGCGATGACCGCGAGGAAGGGGGAGAGCATGTCGACGTCGTGGAAGGAGCGGGCGAGCGCCGCCGCCAGGTCGAAGCGGAAGCCGTCCACCCCCATCTCCGTCACCCAGTAGCGCAGGCTGTCGGTGATGAGCCGCAGCACCTGGGGCTGCACCACGTGCAGGGTGTTGCCGCAGCCCGTGTAGTCGGCGTACCGGCGGGCGTCGGACTGGAGCCGGTAGTAGCCCCGGTTGTCGATGCCCTTCAGGGAGAGGGTCGGGCCCAGCTCGCCCGCCTCCGCCGTGTGGTTGTAGACCACGTCGAGGATGACCTCGATCCCGGCCGCGTGCAGCGCCCGCACCATCTTCTTGAACTCGCCGACCTGCTGCCCGGCCGTCCCCGAGGACGCGTAGCCGGCGTGCGGCGCGAAGTAGCCGACGGAGTTGTACCCCCAGTAGTTGCGCAGGCCCCGCCGCAGCAGGTGGTCCTCGTGCGCGAACTGGTGCACCGGCAGCAGCTCCACCGCCGTCACCCCGAGCCGTACGAGGTGGTCGACCGCGGCCGGGTGCGCGAGCCCCGCGTACGTGCCGCGCAGATGCTCGGGGATGCCCGGGTGCAGCTTCGTGAAGCCCTTGACGTGCACCTCGTAGATGACCGAGTCCTGCCAGGGCGTCTTGGGCCTGCGGTCGTCGGACCAGTCGTCGTCGTCGTGGACGACGACCCCCTTGGGGACGTGCGGGGCGGAGTCCCGCTCGTCGCGGACGGTGTCGGCCACGTGCTGCTGCGGCCAGTCCCGCACGTGCCCGTACACCTCGGGCGGCAGGGAGAACTCGCCGTCGACGGCCCGCGCGTACGGGTCGAGGAGCAGCTTCGCCGGGTTCCACCGGGCGCCCGTCCACGGGTCCCAGCGGCCGTGCACCCGGTAGCCGTAGCGCTGCCCCGGGCCGATCCCGGGCACGAAGCCGTGCCAGATCTCGTGGGTCAGCTCGGTCAGCGGCAGCCGCGTCTCCGTCCCGTCCCCGTCGAACAGACACAGCTCGACGGCCTCAGCCCCGCCCGCCCACAGGGCGAAGTTGGTGCCCGCGACCCCGCCGGGCCCGACCCGGCAGCGGGCGCCCAGGGGCGTCGGCGCCCCCGGCCACACGGGCGGCCCCGCCCGCTCCAGGGCACGCTGCTGTACCGCCTCCTGCTCGGCTGCGCTCGCCACCGTCCGGCCTCCCGCGGCTCCGTCGGGTCCGCACGCGGGGAGCGGTGGCGTCCCGGCCACCGCTCCCCGCGCGAGGTTCTCCCCCTGTTCTGCCCGCACGGCCGTGCTCCCAACATGGCCCGCGCGCACGTTTCCCCTGGAGGGTGGCCGTCGTTGGGCCGGGCGTGAGATCTGTATGGAAGAGGGCGGGGCACGTCCTCGCGGTGGCGGGACTGCTGGCGGGCCTCGCGGGCTGCACCGGAGCGGACGGCGGCAGGGGCGTCGACCTCTCCCTGCCGGGCAAGGGACGGGCCCCCGGCGACGTCATCCGGGTCACCCCGGAGGACGGCAGCCGCGCGGTCCCGACCGGAGGACCGGTCGAGGTGAGGGTGGACAGCGGACGACTCGAACGGGTGAACGTCGCCCGGGTGGAGGACGGCCGGCGGACCGAGGTCGCCGGGGAGGTCTCCGCCGACGGGCTGCGCTGGCGGCCCTCGGCCCCCGGCCGGCTCGCGCCGGCCGCCAAGTACAGCGTGGACGCCGTCGCGCTCGACGCCCACGGACGCCGCTCGGCCCGCCACACCACCTTCAGCACCGTGGTGCCCGAGTCCCGCTTCATCGGCTACTTCAAGCCGGAGAACCGCTCCACGGTCGGCGCCGGCATGATCGTCTCCTTCACCTTCAGCCGGCCCGTCGAGAACCGGGCCGCGGTCGAGCGCGCCGTCCGGATCACCTCGGACCCGCCGGTGGAGGTCTCCGGCCACTGGTTCGGCAAGGAGCGGCTCGACTTCCGCCCGGAGCGGTACTGGGCCGCCGGCACCCGGGTCACCGTCGACATCGGCCTGCGGGACGTCGAGGGGGCGCCCGGCGTGTACGGGACCCAGCGCAAGAAGGTCGGCTTCACCGTCGGCCGCTCCCAGGTCTCCGTCGTGGACGCCGCCGCGCACACCATGGAGGTCCGCAGGGACGGCGAGGTCCTGGCCACCCTGCCGATCACCGCGGGAGCGCCGAAGACCACCACGTACAACGGGAAGATGGTCGTCACCGAGCTGTACGACGTGACCCGGATGAACGGCGCCACGGTCGGCTTCGGCGGCGAGTACGACATCAAGGACGTGCCGCACGCGATGCGGCTCACCGAGTCCGGGACCTTCCTGCACGGCAACTACTGGGCCCCGCCCGAGACCTTCGGCACCGCCAACGTCAGCCACGGCTGCGTGGGGCTCCGGGACGAGAAGGGCGGCAGCGAGCGCTCGCCCGCGGGCTGGTTCTTCGACCGGACCCTCGTCGGCGACGTGGTGGAGGTGGTCAACTCCCGCGACCGGAAGGTCGCCCCCGACAACGGGCTCGGCGGCTGGAACACGGACTGGAAGAGCTGGAAGGCCGGTTCCGCGCTCCGCTGACTCCCCGTCGCTCCCGTCGCCCCCGCCACCCCCGCCGCTTCCGTCGTCGTCGCACGTCGATCGGGACGGAACGGTGACATGCGCGAGGATCTTTCGTGTCCTGCGGTGTGATTATCTAACGCCGTGTGCGCGAGCGATGCGCACGGGGGTGGGGCCGTGGCGTTGCCGGGCCGTGCGAGGGGAGACGACCACAGTGAACGGGCAGCCGATATCGGGGGCACCGGCGGGGACCACGGGGAGGGGCTGGCGACGCGGGGGCGTCCGGCTCCAGGCCCTGGCGGCGGGGGCGCTGCTCCTGGTGCTCACCGCCTGCGGCGGGGGCGGCGGGGACGCCGCCGACGGCGCGAAGGGCCCGCAGGCCCAGGACGCCGGCCGGCAGGACACCGCGGCCTCCCAGGCCGTCGTGACGATCCTTCCGAAGGACGGCGCCGACTCGGTCGCCACCAGCGGCGCCCTCAAGGTGACCGCCCAGCAGGGCAAGCTGACCACGGTCACGGTCGCCGACTCCAAGGGCACCGCGGTCGAGGGCGAGATCGCGGCGGACGGCGCGAGCTGGCAGCCGACCGCGCACCTGGCCGGGGGCACCCAGTACAAGGTGCACGCCGTCGCGAAGGACGCCGAGGGCCGCGAGTCGGCGAAGGACACCACCTTCACGACCCTGGTCCCGAAGAACACCTTCATCGGCCACTACACGCCGGAGGACGGCTCGACCGTCGGCGTCGGCATGCCGGTCTCCATCAACTTCACCCGGGGCATCACCGACCCCGAGGCCGTCGAGAAGGCCATCAAGGTGACGGCCGTGCCGTCCGTCCCGATCGAGGGCCACTGGTTCGGCAACGACCGCCTCGACTTCCGCCCCGAGCAGTACTGGGCGGCCGGCACCAAGGTGACGGTCCACCTGAACCTGGACGGCGTCGAGGGCCGCCCCGGCGTCTACGGCAAGCAGAAGAAGACCGTCACCTTCACCATCGGCCGCCGCCAGGTCTCCACCGTCGACGCCAGCGCCAAGACGATGAAGGTCGAGCGCGACGGGAAGATCGTCAAGACGCTGCCGATCACCGCGGGCGCGCCGTCCACGACCACGTACAACGGTCAGATGGTCATCAGTGAGAAGTACAAGGTGACCCGGATGAACGGCGCCACCGTCGGCTTCGGCGGCGAGTACGACATCAAGGACGTGCCGCACGCGATGCGCCTGTCCCAGTCGGGCACCTTCGTGCACGGCAACTACTGGGCCCCGAAGAGCACCTTCGGCTCGCAGAACGTCAGCCACGGCTGCGTCGGCCTCTCGGACACCCGGGGCGCGGGGGACGGTTCGACGCCGGCCGCCTGGTTCTACGACAGCTCGATCATCGGTGACGTGGTCGTCGTGAAGAACTCCAAGGACAAGCAGATCAAGCCGGAGAACGGCCTCAACGGCTGGAACATGCCGTGGTCGGAGTGGACCGCCTAGGCGTTCCCGAGCTTTTCGGCGGGGCCCGGTGCTGTGAGCAACAGCACCGGGCCCCGCCGCGTTAACGACCTCTAACCTTCTCCCATGACTGTGAACCTCGAAGTCGCCGAAGGCGTCGGCACGATCCGCCTCGACCGTCCCCCGATGAACGCCCTGGACGTCGCCACCCAGGACCGGCTGCGCGAGCTCGCCCAGGAGGCGACCGACCGCGACGACGTGCGGGCCGTGGTCCTGTACGGCGGCGAGAAGGTGTTCGCGGCCGGCGCGGACATCAAGGAGATGCAGGTCATGGACCACGTGGCCATGGTCAATCGCTCCCGCGCCCTCCAGGACGCCTTCACCGCCGTCGCCCGCATCCCCAAGCCGGTCGTCGCCGCGATCACCGGCTACGCGCTCGGCGGCGGCTGCGAGCTGGCGCTCTGCGCCGACTACCGGATCGCCGCCGACAACGCCAAGCTCGGCCAGCCCGAGATCCTGCTCGGCCTGATCCCGGGCGCGGGCGGCACCCAGCGCCTCTCCCGCCTCGTCGGCCCCTCCAGGGCCAAGGACCTCATCTTCACCGGCCGGATGGTGATGGCGGACGAGGCCCTCTCCCTCGGCCTGGTCGACCGGGTCGTCCCGGCCGCCGAGGTGTACGAGCAGGCGCACGCGTGGGCCGCGAAGCTGGCGCATGGCCCGGCCGTCGCCCTGCGGGCCGCGAAGGAGGCGGTCGACCAGGGCCTGGAGGCCGACATCGACACCGGTCTCGCCATCGAGCGCACCTGGTTCGCCGCCCTGTTCGCCACCGAGGACCGGGAGCGCGGGATGCGCAGCTTCGTCGAGGAGGGCCCGGGGAAGGCGAAATTCGGCTGACCTGACCGAAAGCGGCCCGCAGGAGGGTCCGCCGGGGGTCGATTCCGGCGGAACGGCCTCCGCGGGCCGCTCCGTGCGGCCATGATGAGGGGCATGGCGGGCCTGGAGGACAGGGAACAACCACGGCGGCGCGCGAGCGCCGCCGCGGAGCGGTGGTCACTGACCGCGGACGACCAACAGGCCGCCGAAGCGGTGGAGTTGTACGGCAATCCGGCGGAGGGCGACGTCCGGTTGCCGTCCCTGCCCGAGTCCGCGTGGGTGGCCCGCAGGCTCACGCAGCACGTGCTGATGAACCAGTGGGGGCTGGGACCGCAGCTCACCGAGCACGCGGTCCTCCTGGTCTCGGAGCTGGTGGGCAACGCCGTCCGGCACACCGGTGCACGGGTCTTCGCGCTCCGGTTGCAGAAGGGCCGGGGCCGGATCCGGGTCGAGGTGCGCGACCCCTCGCGCGGGCTGCCCTGTCTGATGCCGGTGCACGAGCTGGACACGAGCGGCCGGGGGCTCTTCCTCGTCGACAAGCTGGCGGACCGGTGGGGCGCGGACCTGGCGCCGCGCGGCAAGACGACCTGGTTCGAGATGCGGGTCGCGGACCGCCCCTGACCCCCGCGGCGACCCGGCCCCGGACGCACGGAAGCCCCCGTGCGCCGTGGTGGGGCGAGCTGGGGGCTTCCGTGTGAGGCGCCGTGGACGGGGGGGTGTATCCACGGCCGCTGTGTCGACCTGGCCCGGGTCAATGGGGGTCGTGTCAACGACTATGTCAGACAAGTGCCCGATCACCAAAAGTCCCTAGCGGGGCAAAATCGGGCAAATATGAATACTTTAACTGTGAATCGTTGGTGACATGTGGCACCTGCCTTGTAAACAGTGAATGGCTATGCGGTTCATTGTGTGTTTCCCCGGGTCGTCCGCATGCTGGACGCCCGACATTGATGTACGAAAGCCCTTGGATCACCCCAACCGGCACCGATGGGGCCCGGTGACCCCTCGCACCGGGACCACCCGCATCGGGCGGCGGCGGGACGGCTAATCTGACCCCCGTCAGACAAGCACCATGAAGGGGCGGAAACAGTGGCGGACATCGAGTCGGCACGCACGGCATTCAACCGGTACGACGTGGACGGGGACGGCTTCATCACCGCCGCGGAGTACAAGAGCGTGATGGCGCAGCTGGGCGACTTCAACGTCACCGAGACGGTCGCCGAGGCGCTCATCAAGCAGCGCGACGACAACGGCGACGGCCGGCTGTCGTGGGACGAGTTCTGGTCGCACCTCAGCAAGGCCTGATCCGCCCGCCCGGACGGGCCGCGCGACCCGCGGTCGCCGCCCGTCCGGGGCCACCGGCTTCGTCGACCGCCTCCACGCCGTGGTCCTCGACGCTTCCAGGACCCCTCCGCGGCTCAGCGCCCTCGAAGGCGACATCGAGATCGCGCGCGTGCTGCGCGGGCGCGCCTGAGCCCGTACGGCGGCCCGCCGGAGGCCGGCGGCCTCAGCACTCGATGATGTTCACCGCGAGGCCGCCGCGCGCCGTCTCCTTGTACTTCACGCTCATGTCGGCGCCCGTCTCCTTCATGGTCTTGATGACCTTGTCCAGGGAGACCAGGTGGCTGCCGTCGCCGCGCATCGACATCTTCGCCGCCGTGACGGCCTTGACCGCCGCCATGCCGTTGCGCTCGATGCACGGGATCTGGACCAGGCCGCCGACCGGGTCGCAGGTCAGGCCCAGGTTGTGCTCCATGCCGATCTCGGCCGCGTTCTCCACCTGCTCCGGGGAGCCGCCCAGGACCTCGGCGAGGGCGCCCGCCGCCATCGAGCAGGCCGAGCCGACCTCGCCCTGGCAGCCGACCTCGGCGCCGGAGATCGAGGCGTTCTCCTTGAAGAGCATGCCGACCGCGCCGGCCGCGAGGAGGAAGCGGACCACGCCGTCCTCGTCCGCGCCCGGGACGAAGTTCATGTAGTAGTGCAGGACGGCGGGGATGATGCCGGCCGCGCCGTTCGTCGGGGCGGTGACCACCCGGCCGCCCGCCGCGTTCTCCTCGTTCACCGCCATCGCGTACAGGGTGATCCACTCCATGGCGTGCGCCGCCGGGTTCCCCTCGGAGCGCAGCTTGCGGGCGGAGTTCGCGGCGCGCCGGCGCACCTTCAGGCCGCCGGGCAGGATGCCCTCGCGGGACATGCCGCGCGAGACGCAGGACTGCATGACCCGCCAGATCTCCAGGAGGCCCGCGCGGATCTCGTCCTCGGTGCGCCAGGCCTTCTCGTTCTCCAGCATCATCGCGGAGATCGACAGGCCGGTCTCCTTCGCGAGGCGGAGCAGCTCGTCGCCGGTGCGGAAGGGGTACTTCAGGACCGTGTCGTCCGGGACGATCGGGTTCTCGCCCGCCACCGCGTCCTCGTCGACGACGAAGCCGCCGCCCACCGAGTAGTACGTCTTCTCCAGGACGAGCCCGCCCTCCGCGTCGTACGCGAAGACCGTCATGCCGTTGGCGTGGTACGGGAGCGCCTTGCGCCGGTGCAGGACCAGGTCGGCGTCGAAGTCGAAGGGGATGTCGTGGGCGCCGACCAGGTTGATCCGGCCGCTCGCCTTGATCCGCTCGAACTCCTCGTCCGCGTGCTCGACGTCGACCGTGCGGGGAGAGTTCCCCTCCAGGCCGAGCAGGACGGCCTTCGGGGTGCCGTGGCCGTGGCCGGTGGCGCCGAGCGAGCCGTACAGCTCCGCCCGCACCTTCGCCGTGTGGGCCAGCAGGCCCTCGTTCTTCAGCCGGCGGGCGAACATCCGGGCCGCGCGCATGGGGCCCACCGTGTGGGAGCTCGACGGGCCGATGCCGATCGAGAACAGGTCGAAGACCGAGATGGCCACGGGAGGACTCCTTGTGGGGCTGGACGTCGTTGTCTGCCGGGGTGGTGCAGAGAAGGCGTGCGGGCGGGGGACATGGGTCGGGGCACCGCGCCCGTTGTTCCAGTGTGCGCGGTGCCCCGGATGTCCGTACGAACAAAAGCGTACGAAATTACTAAGGTGTCACTTCAGGCCGGGGTACAGCGGGTGCTTGTCCGCCAGGGCGGTCACCCGGGCCTTGAGGGCCTCGGCCTTCTCGGCGTCGAAGCCCGGCTTCAGGGTCTCGGCGATGACGTCCGCGACCTCGCGGAAGTCCTCGGCCCCGAAACCGCGGGTCGCGAGCGCCGGCGTGCCGATGCGCAGGCCCGAGGTGACCATCGGGGGACGCGGGTCGTTCGGGACCGCGTTCCGGTTGACCGTGATGCCGACCTCGTGGAGGCGGTCCTCGGCCTGCTGGCCGTCCAGCTCCGAGTCGCGCAGGTCGACCAGGAGCAGGTGCACGTCCGTGCCGCCGGACAGGACCGAGACGCCGTGGGCCTTCACGTCGTCCTGGACCAGGCGCTCGGCGATGATCCGGGCGCCGTCCAGGGTGCGCTGCTGGCGCTCCTTGAACTCCTCCGAGGCCGCGACCTTGAAGGAGACGGCCTTGGCCGCGATCACGTGCTCCAGAGGGCCGCCCTGGAAGCCCGGGAAGACGGAGGAGTTCAGCTTCTTCGCGAACTCCTTCTTCGCCAGGATGATGCCGCCGCGCGGGCCGCCGAGCGTCTTGTGCGTGGTGGAGGTCACCACGTCCGCGTGCTCGACCGGGTTCGGGTGCAGACCGGCGGCGACCAGGCCCGCGAAGTGGGCCATGTCGACCCACAGGTAGGCGCCGACCTCGTCCGCGATCCGGCGGAACTCCGCGAAGTCCAGCTGGCGCGGGTACGCCGACCAGCCCGCGATGATCACCTTCGGGCGGTGCTCCTTGGCGAGGCTCTCGACCTCGGCCATGTCGACCAGACCGGCCTCGTCCACGTGGTACGCGACCACGTCGAACTGCTTGCCGGAGAAGTTCAGGCGCATGCCGTGGGTGAGGTGGCCGCCGTGCGCCAGGTCCAGGCCCAGGATCGTGTCGCCCGGCTGGGCGATCGCGAAGAGGGCGGCCTGGTTCGCGGAGGCGCCGGAGTGCGGCTGGACGTTGGCGTACTCGGCGCCGAACAGGTCCTTGACGCGGTCGATGGCGATCTGCTCGGCCACGTCGACGTGCTCGCAGCCGCCGTAGTAGCGGCGGCCCGGGTAGCCCTCGGCGTACTTGTTGGTGAGGACGGAGCCCTGGGCCTCCATGACCGCGACCGGAGCGAAGTTCTCCGAGGCGATCATTTCCAGGGTGGACTGCTGACGGCGGAGCTCGGCGTCGACGGCGGCGGCGACGTCGGGGTCCAGCTCGTGGAGGGGAGTGTTCAGAAGCGACATGAATCGATCCCTAAGGGGTCTCGGGCCCGGTCTCAGTTCCCGGCGGAGAACGCGGCGTACTCGTCGGCGGTGAGCAGGTCGTCCGGCTCACCCGCGACGCGCACCTTGAACAGCCAGCCACCCTCGAACGGAGCCGTGTTCACCAGCGACGGGTCGTCCACCACGTCCTGGTTGGCGGCGACGACCTCACCCGAGACGGGGGAGTACAGGTCGCTCACGGACTTCGTCGACTCCAGCTCGCCGCAGGTCTCGCCCGCGGTGACGGTGTCGCCGACCTCGGGGAGCTGGGCGTAGACGACGTCACCGAGCGCGTTGGCCGCGAACTCGGTGATGCCGACGGTCGCGACGCCGTCCTCGGCGTCCGACAGCCACTCGTGCTCCTTGGTGTACCGCAGCTGCTGGGGGTTGCTCATGACCTGATTCTCCTGGATCGGGGGAGTGCTGATGAACGTCGGTCTTGCGGGGTGAGACGCGGAGTGGGACGGACGCGTCACTTCCGGCGCTTGTAGAACGGCAGCGCCACGACCTCGTACGGCTCGTGGGTGCCCCGGATGTCCACACCTACACCCTGGGTGCCGGGCTCCGCGTGCGCCGCGTCCACGTACGCCATCGCGATCGGCTTTCCGAGGGTCGGGGACGGGGCCCCGGAGGTGACCTCGCCGACGACCTCGCCGTCCTTGACGACGGAGAACCCGGCGCGCGGGACCCGGCGGCCCTCGGCGATCAGGCCGACCAGCTTGCGCGGCGGGGCGGTCTCGGCGCGCTCGGCGGCCTTCTCCAGGGCCTCGCGGCCGACGAAGCGGCCCTCGTTGGTCGTCTTCTCGAACTTCACGACCCGGCCGAGACCGGCGTCGAAGGGGGTGAGGGAGGTGGTCAGCTCGTGGCCGTACAGCGGCATGCCCGCCTCCAGGCGGAGCGTGTCGCGGCAGGACAGGCCGCAGGGGATCAGGCCGACGCCCTCGCCGGCCGCGGTCAGCGCCCGCCACACGCCCTCGGCGTGCTCCGGCTTCAGGAAGAGCTCGAAGCCGTCCTCGCCGGTGTAGCCGGTGCGGGCGATCAGCGCGGGCACGCCCGCGACCGTGCCCGGCAGGCCGGCGTAGTACTTCAGGCCGTCCAGGTCGGCGTCGGTGACCGACTTCAGGATGCCGGGGGACTCCGGGCCCTGGACCGCGATCAGGGCGTACGCGTCGCGGTCGTCGCGGACCTCGGCGTCGAAGCCGGCCGCGCGCTCGGTGAGGGCGTCCAGGACGGTCTGGGCGTTGGAGGCGTTGGCGACCACCATGTACTCGGTCTCGCCCAGGCGGTAGACGATCAGGTCGTCCAGGATGCCGCCGTCCTCGCGACAGATCATCGTGTACCGGGCGCGGCCCGTGCCCACCGTGGAGATGTTGCCCACGAGGGCGAAGTCGAGCAGCTCGACGGCCTGCGGTCCGGTGACGGTGATCTCGCCCATGTGGGAGAGGTCGAAGAGGCCGGCCCGGGTGCGGACCGCGGTGTGCTCGTCGCGCTCGCTGGCGTACCGCAGCGGCATGTCCCAGCCGGCGAAGTCGGTCATGGTCGCGCCCAGCGAACGATGCAGGGCATCGAGGGCGGTCAGGCGGGGGGCAGAGGTCATGGGGTGGCTCCCGGGTCCCAAGGGCGTTCGGTGACGAAGACATGACGGGCGAGGACGTCCTCCCCATCTGTCATGGAACCTGAGAGGTTCACCGGGGTCATCTCGTCACCGAGATCCCGGCTTGCACCTTGGGTGGGGACACAGGGTGTCCCGCTTTTCAGATCTGCCTCATCCACGCGGTACGGGGCCTGAGAGATTCAAGGGAGGGTCTTGCTCCTTCGGCGCCCGGACGCACCGGGTGGTCACCCACTCCGTGGTCCGGAACTCTCCCGCGCGGATTCGAACGGCCGGTATGCGGTTGTACAGGCGACCGTGGGCGCCTGGCGCGCACATCATTGCACGCGGTGTCGGCGCGGCAAATCGCTTGTGCCCCATTACCGTTTCTTTACACTTCTTGGGAAGGGTCTCCTGAGGCCCGGCAGGGGGAGAGGCTATGACGTTCCAGCACACCGGCGCGTATGCGACGAGTACCGGCATACCGTCCCCACGGGCCCGCGCCCGGACCCGGAGACGGGACCGGGCCCTGCGGGACCTGCGCGAGCGCGGCGGCCGGGGCCCCCGAGCCCTCGTGTTCGCGGCCGGGGACCTCGTGGTCGTCTCCGGGCTGCCCGGCAGCGGCAAGTCCACCCTGATGAAGCGGACCGCCGGGGGCCGGGGCATCGACTCCCAGGACGCCCGGGAGCGCTGGGAGGCCCGGATGCCCCGCCTCCTGCCGTACGCCCTCTACCGCCCCCTGGTCCGGATCGCGCACTACGCCGGGCTGCGCCGCGCCATGCGCTCCGGCGCGGGCGTGGTCGTGCACGACTGCGGCACCCAGTCCTGGGTGCGCGGCTGGCTCGCCCGCGAGGCCCGCCGCCGGGGGAGCGACCTGCACCTGGTCCTCCTCGACGTCACCCCGGACACCGCCAGGGCCGGGCAGCACGCCCGGGGCCGGGGCGTCTCCGCGTACGCCTTCGCCCGGCACCGGCGCGCGGTCGGCCGGCTGCTGCGGGCCGCCGAGACCGGCCGGCTCCCGCACGGCTGCGCCTCGGCGACCCTGCTCGACCGGGACGCCGCCGACACCCTCCGGACGATCACCTTCGGGGAGGCGGCCTGACCCTCCGCACGGCGCGTCCGGGGCGCTCGTACCCCTCTCTTCCGGCCACGGCGGCGCCGGGGTGGCGTTAGGGTGCTGCCGGGCGGCCGGGTACGGCAGGCCGTGCGGAGAAGGGGAGCGGGACCGTGGACGTGACGTGGCCGGGCAACGAGCTCGAAGAGGTCCTCGCCGCCTCGCTCGGCAACCCCGAGGCGGGCGGCCGCCTCGTCGAGGTGCTGGGCCGCAGCCCGGTCTGGATCCCCCTGCCCAACGGCGGCGGCCCCGACAGCACCGACCTGGACCTCGCCACCATGGAGATCGACGGCGCGGCCTACGTCCCCGTCTTCAGCTCCGAGCAGCAGTTCCGCGCCTGCGCCGGCGACCACATGTCCTTCGCCGTCGCCCCCGCCCGCGACTTCGCCCGCGGCCTGCCCCCGCAGCTCGGCATCGCCGTGAACCCCGGCGGCACCGTCGGCGTCCCGCTGCCCCCGCCCGCCGTCGCCGAGCTCTGCCGCGCCGGCCGGACCCCGCTCGACGGCCCCGCGTCCGGCGGCCGCGTCCGGCTCTTCGAGCCCGACTGGCAGGACGACCCCGTCGACTTCCTCGCCGCCGCCTCCGCCGAGTTCGAGGCCACCGGCGTCGTCACCAGCGCCCGCCGGGCCCTCGCCAGCGTCGAGGGCACCGAACCGGCCCTCTTCATCGGCGTCCAGCTCTCCCGCTGGGAGGGCGCCGACCGCACCGCGCCCCTGGACGCCCTCGGCCGGGCCCTCGGCCGCGTCGAGGTCGCCTGGCCGGTCAACCTGATCCTGCTCGACATGGCACAGGACCCGGTGGGCGACTGGATGGTGGACCGGGTCCGCCCCTTCTACCAGCGCGCCGCCGTGTGAGCGGCACCCTGTTCAGGGCCTGCCCGGCGGGTCATGGCCGGGTCCGCGGCGTCCGGCCCTGACCCGCCGGGCAGGCCCTAAGCTGAACTGATTCGACGGGACCGGTTCGACGGAACGGTTCGACGGCCGCACCTGACCCGGCGGCCGTACAGACGTGGTGGACGAAAAGAGGGGCGGGACCCAGGGTGAGTGCGTCAGGCACCGCTGCGGCCGGTCAGGTCGAGCACATGCTGCGCCAGGTGGCGCCCGGACGCTACGACGCGTACGAGCAGCTGCTGCACGCCCTCGCCGACGGCGAGCTCCGGATGCTGCTCTGGCAGGGCTCGCCCGGCTCGCCCGACGCCCAGTACGGGAACATGGAGGTCGAGGGCTTCGGCTACGCGCCCTGCGTCACCTCCGTCCAGGAGCTCGCCGCCTCCGGCTGGAACCGCGCCCACGAGCGCGTCACCGGCCGCGAGATCGCCCGTGCCCTCTACCCCGACCGCTGGGGCGTCTGGCTGAATCCGCACGCCCCCGGCGGCGGCGTCGGCATCCCCTGGGCCGATCTGCGCCGGATCGCCACCGGCCTCGACCGGATGCCCGCCGGACCGCTGCGCGTCACCGAGCCCGCCCTGGAGATCCCGCAGTTCTACGCCCTGATCACGCAGAACGCGCACCGCACCCCGGCCGTCCGGGCGCTGCGCCGCGGCTGGGTGCAGCCCGCGCTCGGCTCCCCGTACCTGGTCATCGGGCTCGACCTGTACGACACCTCCCCGGCGGCCGTCGACACGGTCCGGTCGATGATGCGCCAGTCCATCGGCTCCGTCCCCGACGGGCTGCCCGTCTCGACGGTCGCCCTCTCCGACGCGTACGACCCGGTGGCGCTCTGGCTGCGGGCGAACGCGCGCCCCTTCTACGACCGCGAGGCGCACGCCGCCCCGCCTGCCCCGGGATACGGCTATCCGCCCCGAGCGTGACCGGAAGACCGGGATGGCCGATCTGTCCGGTCGTGACACCTCCCGTTAACTCGCCCGCGCGCCAAGGGTGTTCGCCCAGGCCACGCACTTGTCCCGGAACTGCCCGGTTTGGCAAGTGTCCGGGTCTCGACTAGGTATCACCGTTATCCGGACTGTTCTCCAGCTCGTTGCCCGTGGGTAGTGTTCGGCCGGTCAAGACCTCTCCACACGGCTGATCCTGGGGTGGCCCCATGCGAATATTCAATTCCCGTACCGTTCGGGCGATCACGGTGGTGGCTGCCGCCGCGCTCGTCGCGACGGGCTGCTCCAGCGAGCGCGGAAAGGACGGCGCGAAGGGCGGTGCGAAGGACACCTTCGTGTTCGCCGGCGCCGGTGACCCCGGTTCCCTGGACCCCGCCCTCGCGAGCGACGGCGAGACCTTCCGGGTGACCCGGCAGGCCTTCGAAGCACTCCTGGAGCACGAGTCGGGAGGCAGCAAGCTCGTCGGCGGCCTCGCCGAGACGTGGTCCGCCAACCCCGCCGGCACGGTGTGGACGTTCAACCTGCGCAAGAACGTGAAGTTCCACGACGGCGAGGCGTTCAACGCCGCCGCCGTCTGCGCGAACTACGACCACTGGTTCAACTGGAAGGGCACCTACCAGTCCAGCTCGGTCTCGTACTACTGGCAGTCCATCATGGGCGGCTTCGCGAAGAACGAGGACGCCGAGGCGCCGAAGCCCAACTACAAGTCCTGCACGGCGAAGGACGAGAACACCGCGGTCATCGAGGTCAACGAGCCCTCCGCGCAGCTCCCCGGCGGCTTCTCCCTCCAGGCCCTCGCGATCCACTCGCCGAAGGCGATCAAGGAGTACGTGAAGCAGGACGCGTCCGCCAAGGGCGACGCCATCACGTACCCCAAGTACAGCCAGGAGGCCGGCACAGTCGCCGGCACCGGCCCGTACAAGATCACGAAGTGGAACAAGGGCAACAAGGAAGTCACCCTGGAGCGCTTCGACGACTACTGGGGCGACAAGGCCAAGGTGAAGAACCTGGTCTTCCGCACGATCGACACCGAGGAGGGCCGCCGCCAGGCGCTCCAGGCCGGTGACATCGACGGCTACGACCTGGTGTCGCCCGCGGACGTGAAGACCCTGGAGAAGGAGGGGTACAACGTCCCGACGCGTGACGTCTTCAACCTCTTCTACGTCGGCATGAGCCAGGAGAAGAACGCGGCGCTCAAGAAGCCCGCGGTCCGCCAGGCCATCGCCCACGCCATCGACCGCGAGAACCTCGTGAAGACCCAGCTGCCCGAGGGCGGCAAGGTGGCCACGCAGTTCATGCCCGACACCATCGCGGGCTACTCGGACAAGGTGAAGACGTACGCGTTCGACACCAACAAGTCCAAGGAGCTCCTGAAGGGCGCCGGCGAGTCCGCCCTCAAGGTCGAGTTCTGCTACCCGACCGAGGTCACCCGCCCGTACATGCCCGCCCCGCAGGACATGTTCGAGCTGATGAAGGCCGACCTGGAGAAGGCCGGCGTCACCGTCACCCCGAAGCCGATGAAGTGGGCCCCGGACTACCTGGACGCCACCGAGGCCGGCTCGTGCGACCTGCACATGCTCGGCTGGACCGGTGACTTCAACGACGGCTTCAACTTCATCGGCACCTGGTTCGCCGGGTACGACAAGCAGTGGGGCTTCAAGGAGCCGAAGGTCTTCGACGCCGTGAACGGCGCCTCCAAGATCGCCGACCCGGTCAAGCGCGTCGAGGCCTACAAGGCGGCCAACCAGGCGATCATGGAGTACCTGCCGGGCCTCCCGATCTCCTCCTCGCCCCCGGCCATCGCGTTCGGCAAGAACGTCAACCCGCCGAAGGTCTCCCCGCTGACGCAGGAGAACTTCGCCGAGGTCTCCTTCAAGTAATCGTCACCCGAGCGGGATCCGCCCGGCCACGTCGGACGTGGCCGGGCGGATCCCGCTTCTCACGCACACGCAAGAAAGGGGCACGCGGGGTGCTGCGACTCGTCGTACGAAGACTGCTACAGCTCATACCCACCCTGCTCGGCCTGTCGGTTCTGCTCTTCCTCTGGCTGAACCGGCTGCCCGGCGGACCCGCCTCAGCGATCCTGGGCGAGCGGGCGACCGAAGCCGAAGTGGCACGCATCAACCGGGCGCTGGGACTCGACCAGCCCGTCTGGGTGCAGTACGGCCGCTTCCTCAAGCGGATCCTGGACCTGGACCTCGGCACCTCCACCCAGACCGGACAGCCGGTGTGGGACGAGTTCGCGCTGCGCTTCCCGGCCACCGTGGAACTCGGCGTCGCCGCCATCCTCATCGCCGTCGTCGCCGGCATCCCGCTCGGCTACCTCGCGGCCAAGCGCCGCGGCGGCTGGCTGGACGTCGCCTCGGTCTCCGGATCGCTCGTCGGCATCTGCATCCCGGTGTTCTTCCTCGCCATGATCCTCAGGGGCCTCCTCGCCGTCGAACTCGGCATCTTCCCGAGCTACGGACGCCTCTCCACCGGACTCGACGCGACCAGCGTCACCGGGTTCGCCGTCCTCGACGGCCTCCTCACCGGAGAGTTCGACGCGTCCTGGGACGCGATCATGCACCTGGTCCTGCCGGCCGTCACCCTCGCCTCCATCCCGCTCGCCGTCATCGTCCGGATGACCCGCGCCAGCGTGCTCGAAGTGCTCGGCGAGGACTACATCCGCACCGCCGAGTCCAAGGGCCTGGGGAAGAACGTCGTCCGCGTCCGCCACGTGCTGCGCAACGCGCTCCTCCCGGTGATCACCGCGATCGGCCTGCTCACCGGCAGCCTCCTCTCCGGAGCGGTCCTCACCGAGTCGGTCTTCTCCTTCGGCGGCATCGGCTCCTTCATCCGCACCTCCATCGACGCCCGCGACTACCCGGTGCTCGTCGGCTTCATCATGTTCATCGCGATGGTGTACGTCCTCATCAACCTGCTGGTCGACCTGGCGTACAGCCTCATTGACCCGAGAGTGCGGGTGCACTGACCGTGAGCACCAAGACAGAGAAGATCGACCGCCTCGCGGCGCTCACCCAGCGGAACGAGGCCACCGTCGGCGCCAGCCTGTGGCGCGAGGCCTTCCGGCGCCTGCGGGCGAACAAGATGGCCGTCATCGGCGCCGTCATCATCGCGCTGTTCGCCCTGGTCGCCGTCGTCGGCCCCTGGTTCGCGCCCTACTCGCCGACCGCCCAGACCTGGCGCGGCGAAGTCTTCGCCAACCAGGGCAAGTTCGTCGGCATGCGGGGCGAGAACTGGTTCGGCCTCGACCACCTGGGCCGCGACCTGTTCTCCCGGATGCTCGTCGGCGCCCGGCAGACCCTCCTCGTCGGCGTGGTCTCGATGCTCATCGGCCTGGTCGTCGGCGCGCTGATCGGCATGCTCTCCGGCGCCGCCGCGACCCTCGGCGGCAAGCCGGGCCAGCGGATCGACACCGTGGTGATGCGCTTCATCGACATCATGCTGTCCCTGCCGTCGCTGCTCCTCGCGGTCTCGATCGCCGCGGTCATGGGCCAGTCCCTCACCACGGTGATGATCGCCGTCGGCGTCGTGCAGATCCCGATCTTCGCCCGTCTGCTGCGCGGTTCGATGCTCGCCCAGGGCGGCGCGGACTACGTGCTCGCCGCGAAGGCCCTCGGCGTGCGGAAGAAGCGGATCGTCGTCACGCAGATCCTGCCGAACTCGCTGAGCCCGGTCATCGTGCAGGCGACGCTCAGCCTCGCCACCGCCATCATCGAGGCCGCGGCCCTCTCCTACCTGGGCCTCGGCAACCCCGACCCGGCGATCCCGGAGTGGGGCGTCATGCTCTCCCAGGCGCAGCGGTTCTTCGACAACGAGCCGATGATGGCCGTCTACCCGGCGGTCGGGATCATCATCACCGCCCTCGGCTTCACCCTCCTCGGCGAGGCCATGCGCGAAGCCCTCGACCCGAAGCTGCGAGGCTGAAGTCCCATGGCACTTCTTTCGGTTGAAGAACTCACCGTCACCTTCGGCGGCCGGGGCCGCACGCCGTCCACCGCGGTGGACGGGGTCTCCTTCGACGTCGACCAGGGACAGGTCGTGGGCCTGGTCGGCGAGTCCGGCTGCGGCAAGTCGGTGACCTCGCTGGCCCTGATGGGCCTGCTGCCGCGCAAGGGCGTCACCGTGGGCGGGCGCGCCGTCTTCGACGGCACCGACCTGCTGGGCCTGAGCGAGAAGAAGATCCGCGACATGCGCGGCAGCCGGCTCGCGATGATCTTCCAGGACCCGCTCTCCTCGCTGAACCCGGTCGTCCCCATCGGTGTCCAGGTCACCGAGATCCTCCGGCGCCACCGGGGCATGAAGGGCGAGGCCGCCCGCAAGGAGGCCGCCCACCTGCTCGACCGGGTCGGCATCCCCGACCCGACGCGGCGCCTGAAGGAGTACCCGCACCAGCTCTCGGGCGGCATGCGCCAGCGCGCGCTCATCGCGATGGCCGTGGCGTGCGCGCCCCGGCTGCTCATCGCCGACGAGCCGACCACCGCGCTCGACGTGACCATCCAGGCCCAGATCCTGGAACTGCTCAAGGAACTCGTCGACCAGGAGGGCACCGCCCTGCTGATGATCACCCACGACCTGGGTGTCGTCGCCGGCCTCTGCGACCAGGTCAACGTGCTGTACGCGGGCCGGGCGGTGGAGTCCGCGGCCCGCCGCGAACTGTTCGCGCACCCGACCCACCCGTACGCGCACGGCCTGCTCGGCTCCATCCCGCGCCTGGACGCCCCGCGCGGCGAGCCGCTCCGGCCCATCCGCGGATCCATCAACGACAAGATCGCCTGGGCCGACGGCTGCGCCTTCGCGCCCCGCTGCGACTCCTACACGATGGAGTGCCTGACCGGCACGCCCGAACTGACGGAACCGCGCGCGAAGGACCACCGGGTCCGCTGCGTCAACCCCGTCCTCCCCGCCCAGGCCGAGTCGGAGGTGCCGGCATGAGCCTGCTCCAACTCAACGATGTGAAGGTCCACTTCCCCGTCAGGAAGGGCGTCCTCTTCAACCGCACGGTCGGCCACGTCTACGCCGTCGACGGCATCTCGCTCAACGTCGAGGCCGGCCAGACGTACGGCCTCGTGGGCGAGTCCGGCTGCGGAAAGACGACGCTCGGCCGGGCCGTGCTGCGCCTCGTCGACGTCACCGACGGCGAGATCGTCCTCGACGGCACGGACCTGGCCAAGCTGCCCGACGAGGAGATGCGCCGGTTCCGCCGCCGCCTCCAGATGGTCTTCCAGGACCCGCTGGGCAGCCTCAACCCGCGCCAGAACATCGAGTCGATCCTCAGCGAGGGCATGGCCGCGCACGGCATCGGCGCGAACCAGGACGAGCGCCGGGAGCGGATCAAGGAGATCCTCACCCGCGTCGGCCTCCCCGCCAACGCCCTCTCGCGCTACCCGCACGAGTTCTCCGGCGGACAGCGCCAGCGCATCGGCATCGCGCGGGCGCTCGTCCTCGAACCCGACGTGATCATCTGCGACGAGCCGGTCTCGGCGCTCGACGTGTCGATCCAGGCGCAGGTGATCAACCTCCTGGAGGAGCTCCAGGAGCAGCTCGGCCTGACCTACCTGGTCATCGCGCACGACCTCGCCGTCGTCCGGCACATCTCGGACGTCATCGGGGTCATGTACCTGGGCGCGCTGGTCGAGGAGGCCCCGAGCGACGCGCTGTACGCGGCGCCGAAGCACCCGTACACCAAGGCGCTCATGTCGGCGGTGCCGGTGCCGGACCCGGAGGTCGAGGACCGCCGCGAGCGCATCCTGCTCCGCGGCGACCTGCCGTCGCCGGCCAACCCGCCGACGGGCTGCCGCTTCCACACGCGCTGCCCGTGGAAGCAGGAGACCCGCTGCGCGACGGAGCGTCCGGAGCTGGTGGACCTGGGCGACGGGCACAAGGTGGCCTGCCACTTCGCGGCCGGGATCGAGGCCGGGACGGTGAAGCGGACGGAGGCGGTCGCGATCGTCCCGGCCGGCAAGACCGACACGGTCCCGGCGGCCCGGACGTCACCGGAGTCGGGGGCGCCGGCGGGGCCGGCCGAGCCGGCGAAGCCGGAGCCGGAGAAGGCCGAGCCCGAGTCTTCGGGCAAGCCCGGGGCGTTGGGCAAGCCCGAGGCGTTGGGCGAGCCCGAGGCATTGGGCGAGCCCGAGGCATTGGGCAAGCCCGAGGCATTGGGCAAGCCCGAGGCGTTGGACGAGCCCGAGTCTTCGGACAAGCCCGAGTCTTCGGACAAGCCCGGGGCGTCGGAGAAGTAGCACGCGCCGACCGGAAGGCCGGAGCCGCCGCATCGCGGCCGCTCCGGCCTTCCGGCTCTCCCGGCCCCCCGGAGGGAAGGGGCACGGGTTCCGGACCAGGACAATGGGGCGGTGCTCCACGACCTGTTCACCCCCTCCGTCCAACACGCCCTCGATCTCGTCGGCATCTTCGTGTTCGCCATCTCCGGCGCCCTCCTCGCCGTCCGGAAGAACTTCGACGTCTTCGGCATCGCCGTCCTCGCCGAGGTCACCGCCCTCGGCGGCGGCCTCTTGCGCGACCTGATCATCGGCGCCGTGCCCCCCGCCGCCTTCACCGACCTCGGCTACTTCCTCATGCCCCTGGTCGCGACGGTCCTCGTCTTCTTCCTGCACCCGCAGGTGGAGCGCACCCAGACCGCCGTCAACGTGTTCGACGCCGCCGGGCTCGGCCTCTTCTGCGTGACGGGGACGACGAAGGCGTACGACTACGGCCTCGGCCTCACCTCCTCCGCCGCCCTCGGGCTCGCCACCGCCGTCGGCGGCGGCGTCCTGCGCGACGTGCTCGCCAACGAGGTGCCCTCGCTGCTGCGCTGGGACCGCGACCTCTACGCCGTCCCGGCGATCGTGGGCGCGACGATGGTCGTGCTCTGCATCCGCTTCGACGCGCTCAACGCCTTCACGAGCGGCGCCGCCGTCCTCACCGCCTTCGTGCTCCGCCTCCTCGCGATGCGCTACCACTGGCGCGCGCCCCGCGCCTGGAACCGCCGCTCCTCCACCCGCGAGGACCCCGAGAAAGCTACCGCTCAGTAGTAACCTGCGGTACCTTCGGGTCCATGAGCACGAGCACCGAGACGAACGCCGGGACGCACGCCGTCGTCACGAACGAGTTCGACCGCGACACCGCCGTCGTCCTCCGGGAGCCCGGCGTCTACGACGCCGACCTCTCCGCCGGCTGGACGATCATCCACGCCGTCAACGGCGGCTACCTCCTCGCCCTGCTCGGCCGCGCCCTCGGCCACCACCTCCCGCACCCCGACCCGTTCACGATCTCGGCGCACTACCTCACGCCGTCCGTGCCCGGCCCCGCGGTGATCCGGACCGAGACCGTCCGCACCGGCCGGACCCTCTCCACCGGACAGGCCTCGCTCTTCCAGTACGCCGAGGACGGCACCGAGGTCGAGCGCATCCGCGTCCTCGCCTCGTACGGAGACCTCGACGCCCTCCCCGACGACGTCCGCACCAGCGCGACGCCCCCGGCGATGGCCCCGATCGAGAACTGCTTCGGCGCCTCCGACGGCCCGACCCCGCAGATCCCCGGCTCCTCCGCCATCACCGAGCGGCTCGACATCCGCCTCGACCCGGCCTGCGTCGGCTGGGCGATCGGCGCCCCCTCGGGCAAGGGCGAGATGCGCGCCTGGTTCGGCCTCGCCGACGGGCGCGAGCCCGACGCCCTCTCCCTGCTGCTCACCGTCGACGCCCTGCCGCCGACCTCCTTCGAGCTGGGCCTGAAGGGCTGGACCCCGACCGTCGAGCTCACCACCCACGTCCGCTGCCGCCCGGCCCCCGGCCCGCTGCGGGTCTCCATCACCACCCGCAACCTGGCCGGCGGCTTCCTGGAGGAGGACGCCGAGGTCTGGGACAGCGCCGACCGCCTGGTCGCCCAGTCCCGCCAGCTCGCCCGCGCCCCGCGCGGCTGAGCCCCCGCACCCGCGCGGCCGAGTCCGCGCGGTCCGACCACCGCCGCCCCCGTCCTCGCCGCACAGGGACGGGGGCGGCGGCGCACCCGGACGGGGCGGCGGCGCACCCGTGAGGGCGTAAACAGGCCAGGCGCCGGGAGCGCCCCGGCGGGCTCGTAGAATCGACCCACCATGGCTTACCTCGACCACGCCGCGACCACGCCCATGCTGCCCGAGGCGATCGAGGCGATGACCGCCCACCTCGCCGTCACGGGCAACGCCTCCTCCCTCCACGCCGCCGGACGGCGGGCCCGGCGGACCGTCGAGGAGGGGCGCGAGACCCTCGCCGCCGCCCTCGGCGCCCGGCCGAGCGAGGTCGTCCTCACCTCCGGCGGCACCGAGGCCGACAACCTCGCCGTCAAGGGCCTCTACTGGTCACGCCGCGACGCCGACCCCCGCCGCGTCCGCGTCCTGGCCAGCCCGGTCGAGCACCACGCCGTCCTCGACGCCGTCGACTGGCTCGCCGTCCACGAGGGCGCGCGGGTCGAGTACCTGCCCGTCGACCGGCACGGCCGGGTGCACCCCGAGGTCCTGCGCGAGGCGATCGCCCGCGACCCCGAGACCGTCGCCCTGGCCACCGTCATGTGGGCGAACAACGAGATCGGCACCCTCATGCCGGTCCGCGAACTCGCCGACGTCGCCGCCGAGTACGGCGTCCCCCTGCACGCCGACGCCGTCCAGGCCGTGGGACAGGTTCCGGTCGACTTCGCCGCCTCCGGGCTCGCCGCCATGACCGTCTCCGCCCACAAGATCGGCGGCCCCTACGGCATCGGCGCCCTGCTCCTGGGCCGCGAGCACACCCCCGTGCCCGTCCTGCACGGCGGCGGCCAGGAGCGGCACGTCCGCTCCGGCACCCTCGACGTCCCGGCCGTCGCCGCGTTCGCCGTCGCCGCCCGGCTCGCCGCCGAGCGGCGCGAGGAGTTCGCCCGCGAGGTCGGCGCCCTGCGCGACGCGCTCGTCACCGCCGTCCGTACGTCCGTCCCCGACGCGATCCTCGGCGGCGACCCGGTCGACCGGCTCCCCGCCAACGCCCACTTCACCTTCCCGGGCTGCGAGGGCGACTCGCTGCTCCTGCTGCTCGACGCGGCCGGCATCGCCTGCTCCACCGGCTCCGCCTGCACCGCCGGCATCGCCCAGCCCAGCCACGTCCTGCTCGCCACCGGCACCGACCCCGACCTCGCCCGGGGCACCCTGCGCTTCTCCCTCGGCCACACCTCGACCGAGGAGGACGTGGCGGCGGTCGCCGACGCGATCGGCCCGGCGGTGGAGCGGGCCCGCACGGCCGGCCTCACCTAAGGCCCCGGGGCCCCGCCTACACGGGCTTCTTCGACGCCTCCCGCACGAGCCGCATGTACCGGTCCCAGTCCCAGTGCGGGCCGGGATCGGTGTGGTCGGTGCCCTCGACCTCGACGTGCCCGATGACGTGCTCCCGGTCCACGGGTATCCCGTGCCGGGCGCAGATGTCGGCCGTCAGCCGCGCCGACCCCTCGTACATCGCCGCAGTGAAGTCCTGCGGCCGGTCGACGAAGCCCTCGTGCTCGATGCCGACGCTCCGCTCGTTCATGTCCCGGTTCCCCGCGTGGAAGGCCACGTCGAGCTCCCGGATCATCTGCGCCACGTGCCCGTCCTTGCGGACCACATAGTGCGTGGCGGCCCCGTGCCCCGGGTTCTTGAAGACCTTCAGGGCGGTCGCGTAGCTGCCCTGCACGACGTGGATCACGACCCGGTCGATCGTGTAGTCGTCCGGCCGGTCCGCCCGCCGCCAGTTCGCCCGCGCCGCCGACGTCCACTCGGCGGACGCGTGGTCGAGCTCCCCCTCCACCCGCTTCCGCCGCGTTCCCGGCAGCCGCCACCAGGCGCGCGCCAGCTCTTCCCTGGCGAGCACGGCCGTGCCCACCACGGCGGCCCCGCCGCCGATCAGGACGGCACGCCGTCCCACCGCCTTGTTCCCCTTGCTCCCCATGTCATCGAGAACGCTTACTCCCGCGACGGTGGTTCCCGGCGCCCCGTACCCTGGTGGGGCTATGACTCAGACCCCGCCCCCGCGCCCCCTTCGCGTCCTTGCCGCCATGTCGGGCGGAGTGGACTCCGCCGTCGCCGCCGCCCGTGCCGCCGAGGCGGGCCACGACGTCACCGGCGTCCACCTCGCCCTCTCCGCGAACCCGCAGTCGTTCCGCACCGGAGCGCGCGGCTGCTGCACGATCGAGGACTCCCGCGACGCGCGCCGGGCCGCCGACGTCATCGGCATCCCCTTCTACGTGTGGGACCTGGCCGAGCGGTTCCGCGAGGACGTCGTGGACGACTTCGTCGCGGAGTACGAGGCCGGCCGCACCCCCAACCCCTGCCTGCGCTGCAACGAGAAGATCAAGTTCGCGGCGCTCCTCGACAAGGCGCTCGCCCTCGGCTTCGACGCGGTCTGCACCGGCCACTACGCCACCGTCGTCCTCCACGAGGACGGCACCCGCGAGCTGCACCGCGCCTCCGACATGGCCAAGGACCAGTCGTACGTCCTCGGCGTGCTCGACGAGAAGCAGCTCGCGCACGCGATGTTCCCGCTGGGCGACACCCTCACCACCAAGGACGAGATCCGGGCGGAGGCCGAGCGGCGCGGGCTCGCGGTCGCGAAGAAGCCCGACAGCCACGACATCTGCTTCATCGCCGACGGCGACACCCAGGGCTTCCTCGCCACCCGCCTCGGGAAGGCGGAGGGCGACATCGTCGACGAGGCGGGCACGAAGGTCGGCACCCACGAGGGCGCCTACGGCTTCACCATCGGCCAGCGCAAGGGCCTGCGGATCGGCCACCCGGCTGCGGACGGCAAGCCGCGCTACGTCCTGGACATCTCGCCCGTGAACAACACGGTCACGGTCGGCCCCGTCGAGGCCCTGGACGTCACCGCCCTCACCGCGATCAAGCCCCGCTGGTGCGGCACCGCCCCCGAGGGCCCCGGCCGCTACACCGCCCAGCTCCGCGCCCACGGCGGCGAGACGCCGGTGGGCGCTGTGATGGAGGACGGCGAGCTGCGGGTCACCTTCGACGAGCCGGTCCGGGGCGTCGCCCCCGGCCAGGCGATCGTGCTGTACGACGGCACGCGCGTGGTGGGCTCGGCGACGATCGCGACGACGGTACGACGGACGACGGAGCCGGCCCCGGCCACCGCCTGAGTCGTCACCGCCCGGGGCCCGGCAGGTCCGGGTCCCCGGCCCGGGGCGTCTCCTCCGGACCTCCGGCCACCGGCCCGGGGACGGTGTCGGCCGCCGCGAGGTCGCCGGGAAGCAGCGGACGCATGAAGGTGCGCTCGTAGCGCAGCACGCATCCGCTGTCGTCGCGAATGCGGTCCGCCTCGATGAACTCGGGGTCCCGGCCGAACAGCCGCCGGTACTCCTCGTAGGCGGCCAGGCTGGGAAAACTGAACAGGGCCAGGGCCTCGTCGCTCGCGCCCTCCGCCGGAAGGAAGTAGCCGTGGTGCGTGCCGCCGCGGGCCCGCACCAGTTCCATCCAGCGGCGACCGAACCGCTCGAAGGCCTCGATCTTCTTCGGGTCGATCGTGTACCGCACGACACATGTGATCATGGGCCAAGGCTAGGACCTGCCCGGAAAGTCCCGCTCCTCCGCGAGGGAATCCGCCAGGAACCCCGCCAGGACCGGCGCCAGGACGTGCGGGGCGACCTCGTGGGTCTGGCCCGTCAGGGTGCGGTGCCGGGCCCGGGGGAGGGCCGCCGCCAGGGCGCGGGCCGCGCGCCGGGCCTCCGCCGGGCTGGCGCCCCCGTCGACCACGAGCACGCGCGCGGAGACCCGCCCGAGGGACGCGCCGGTGGGCGCCGGCTCGTACACCGACACCGGCCCCACCGGCAGCCCGGCCGCCGCCGCGGCGAGCGCGAGGGCGCCGCCCGTGCCCGCGCCGTGCACGGCCGCCCCCGGGCCCGCCGCCGCCAGGACGGCCGCCAGGTCCTCGATCTCCCGCTCCACCGCGCCCTCGCGGCCCCGCCGGGCGTACGCCACGACGGGGAGGCTCCGGGCGAGCAGCCCGGCGAGCGCCCGCTCGCCCGCCGCCGTCCCCGGCGCCCCGCCCACCAGGACGAGCGGCGGCCCGTCCCCGCCCCCGTACCGCTCGTACGCGACCGGCGTCCCGTCCCGTGACGTGACGCGTCCCCCGAACCTGCTCACCTCGTCCATGGCAGGGCAGACCGGGGCCGTCCCGAGAACTCATCGCCGCCCGCCGGACCTCTTCCGCGACCGCCTACGGTGAACCCATGAACATCTGCGTCTTCCTCTCCGCCGCCCGGCTCGACGAGCGGTACACGGCCCCGGCCCGTGAGTTCGCGACCCTGCTCGGCAAGGCGGGGCACACCCTGGTCTGGGGCGGCTCCGACACCGGTCTGATGAAGGTCGTCGCGGACGGGGTCCAGGAGGCGGGCGGCCGGATCGTCGGCGTCTCCGTCGACTTCCTCGCCCACAAGGCCCGCCCGGACGCCGACGAGATGGTCGTCGCCGAGGACCTCGCGCGGCGCAAGGCGCTCCTCCTCGCCAAGTCCGACGCGATCGTCGTCATGGTCGGCGGCACCGGCACCCTCGACGAGGCCACCGAGATCCTGGAGCTGAAGAAGCACGGCAAGCACCGCAAGCCGGTCGTCCTCCTCAACACGGCGGGCTTCTACGACGGCCTGAAGGACCAGTTCCGGCGCATGGAGGAGGAGGGCTTCCTCCCGCTCCCCCTCGCCGACCTCGTCTTCTTCGCGGACGACGGCCCGGCGGCCCTCGCGTACCTGGAGGCGGAGATCGCCTCCCGCTGACGCGGGCGCGGGGACCGGCCCCCGCCGGGTACGGGCACGCGCGCGGGGATCGCCTCCCGCTGATGCGAGCATGGGGTCCATGGCTACTCATGTGATCACCGGAGCCGGCTCCGGCATCGGCGCGGCCGTCGCGCGCCGTCTCCACGCGCGCGGGGACGAACTCGTGCTCCACGCGCGCGACGCGGGGCGGGCCAAGGAGCTCGCCGCCGAGTTCCCCGGCGCCCGGACCCTCGTCGGGGACCTCGCGGACCCGGACCGGCTGTCCTGGGCGTTCTCGCACCAGAGCCTGCCCGAGCGGGTCGACGGCCTGCTGCACGTCGCGGGCGTCGTCGACCTCGGGCCGGTCGGCGAGCTCACCCCCAAGACCTGGCACCACCAGCTGAACGTCAACCTGGTCGCCCCGGCCGAGCTCACCCGTCACTTCCTGCCCCAACTGCGCGTCTCCCAGGGCCACGTCGTCTTCGTGAACTCGGGCGCCGGGCTCAACGCGCACGCCGAGTGGGGCGCGTACGCCGCCTCCAAGCACGGACTGAAGGCCCTCGCGGACTCCCTGCGCCACGAGGAGCACGCCCACGGGGTGCGGGTCACCTCGGTCTACCCGGGCCGCACCGCCAGCCCCATGCAGGTCAAGGTGCACCAGCAGGAGGGCAAGGAGTACGACCCGTCGCGGTGGATCGACCCCGAGTCGGTCGCGACGGCGATCCTCACCGCGCTCGACCTGCCGCGCGACGCCGAGATCAACGACCTCACCGTCCGCCCGGGACGCTGACGGCGGGGCGACGGCGGGAGCGGGGCCGGGCGGCCCGGGACACAGTCACCGGCGCCGCCCGGCACGCCCCCGGCACGTAGGCTTCCCGGGTGAGCGACACGACCGAGAAGAACGACTTCCCCTGGGGCCCCGCCACCGGCGTCGGATCCCTGCCCGGCGGCGACGCCCGCGAGGCCGCCAAGACCGTCACCGGCTCCTTCGAGGACTTCCCGTTCCTCGCGGAGCTGCCCGCGCGCGGGCCCGGCGCCGACATGATCGGCCGGACGATCGGGATGCTCGTCGACCTGTACGCGCACGTGGAGCCGAGCGGCTGGCGGATCAGCGACCGGCCCGGCCGCGACACCCGGCGGGCCCGGTCCTGGCTCGGCGAGGACCTCGACGCCCTGGAGGAGTTCACCCAGGGGTACGAGGGCGCGCTCAAGGTGCAGGCGGTGGGCCCCTGGACGCTCGCCGCGGCCCTGGAGCTGCGCGGCGGCGAGGCCGCCCTCGGCGACGCGGGCGCCTGCCGGGACCTGGTGGGCTCGCTCGCCGAAGGACTCCACCAGCACCTGGCCGAGGTGCGCAAGCGCGTGCCCGGCGCCCGGGTGGTCCTCCAGCTCGACGAGCCCTCGCTCACCGCCGTGCTGCGCGGTCAGGTCCGCACGGCCAGCGGCTACCGCACGTACCGGGCCGTGGACCGGCAGGTCGTGGAGGGCGCCCTGCGGGACGTGGCCGCGGTCCACGACGGGCCGGTGGTCGTCCACTCCTGCGCCCCCGACGTCCCCTTCGCGCTGCTGCGCCGGGCCGGAGTCGCCGGGATCTCGTTCGACTTCGGGCTGCTCACCGAGCGTGACGAGGAGGCGATCGGGGAGGCCGTGGAGGGCGGCACGAAGCTCTTCGCCGGTGTGGTGCCGTCCACCGGCGGCCCGTTGTCGGACCCGGGCGGTAGCGTCATGGGTGTCAGGACGCTGTGGCGCAGGCTGGGGCTGAATCCGGGGACCCTCGCGGAGTCCGTGGTGATCACCCCCACGTGCGGGCTCGCGGGCGCGTCGCCCGCCCACGCCCGCGCGGCGCTCGCCCATTGCGTCCGGGCTGCGAAGTCGCTCGCGGACAACCCGGAGTGACCGGGGACCGAGGTACGGGAGGACGGACGAAGGTGGCAGTCGACGAGGGGGCCCCGCCGGCCGAGGCACGGGAGAAGCACGCGGACCTGGCCGAGCGGATCGAGGAGCACCGCTTCCGGTACTACGTGAAGGACCAGCCGGTCATCAGCGACGGCGAGTTCGACAGGCTGCTGCGCTCCCTGGAGGCGCTGGAGGAGGAGTACCCGGAGCTGCGGACGCCCGACTCGCCGACCCAGAAGGTCGCCGGGCAGTACGAGACCGAGTTCACGGCCGTCGAGCACCGCGAGCGCATGCTCTCCCTCGACAACGCCTTCGACGACGAGGAACTGGCCGCCTGGGCCGAGCGGGTCGCCCGGGACGTCGGCACGCCCGACCACCACTTCCTGTGCGAGCTGAAGGTCGACGGCCTGGCCGTGAACCTGACGTACGAGCACGGGCGGCTGACCCGGGCCGCGACCCGCGGCGACGGGCGCACCGGCGAGGACATCACGCCCAACGTGCGCACGATCGTGGACGTCCCGGAGCGGCTGAGCGGCGACCGGATCCCGGACCTCGTGGAGGTCCGCGGCGAGGTCTACTTCCCGATGGAGGCCTTCCTCGGGCTCAACGCCCGCCTGGTCGAGGCCGGCGAGAAGCCCTTCGCCAACCCGCGGAACGCCGCCGCCGGTTCGCTCCGCCAGAAGGACCCGAAGGTCACCGCCTCCCGCCCGCTCCACCTGGTGGTGCACGGCATCGGCGCCCGCGAGGGCTTCGACATCGCCCTGCTCTCGGAGGCGTACGAACTCCTCCACGAGTGGGGCCTGCCCACTGCCCGGCACAACAAGGTGGCGGACACGCTCGACGAGGTGCGGGAGTTCATCGCGTACTTCGGGGAGAACCGGCACTCCGTCGAGCACGAGATCGACGGCGTCGTCGTCAAGCTGGACGAGATCCCGCTCCAGGGCCGGCTGGGCTCCACGGCCCGCGCCCCGCGCTGGGCCATCGCCTGGAAGTACGCGCCGGAGGAGGTCAACACCAAGCTGCTCGACATCAAGGTCGGCGTCGGCCGCACCGGGCGCGTCACCCCGTACGCGCAGGTGGAGCCGGTGACCGTGGCCGGCTCCGAGGTCGAGTTCGCCACCCTCCACAACCAGGAGGTGGTCAGGGCCAAGGGCGTCCTGATCGGCGACACGGTCGTGCTGCGCAAGGCCGGCGACGTCATCCCGGAGATCCTCGGGCCGGTCGCGGACCTGCGGGACGGCGGCGAGCGGGAGTTCGTGATGCCGTCCGAGTGCCCCGAGTGCGGGACGCCGCTGAAGCCGATGAAGGAGGGCGACATCGACCTCCGCTGTCCGAACGCCCGGACCTGCCCGGCCCAGTTGCGCGAGCGGCTCTTCTTCCTGGCCGGACGGCAGTGCCTGGACATCGAGCACTTCGGCATGGTGGCCGCCGCGGCGCTGACCGGCCCCCTGGAGCCGTCCGAACCGCCGCTCGCGGACGAGGGCGGTCTCTTCGACCTCACCATCGAGCAGCTCCTGCCGATCAAGGCGTACGTCCTCGACCCGAGCAGCGGCCTGCCCAAGCGGGACCCGAAGACCGGCGAGGACAAGATCGTCACCGTCTTCGCCAACCAGAAGGGCGAGCCGAAGAAGAACGCCCTGGCGATGCTGAAGAGCATCGAGAAGGCGAAGACACGCCCGCTGGCCCGCTTCATCAACGGGCTCTCGATCCGGCACGTGGGGCCGGTCGCGGCGGCGGCCCTCGCCCGCGAGTTCCGCTCCCTGGAACGGATCGAGCGGGCGAGCGAGGAGGAGCTGGCGGCCGTCGACGGGGTCGGCGGGATCATCGCGACGGCGGTGAAGCAGTGGTTCGCCGAGGAGTGGCACCGCGAGATCGTGCGCAGGTGGCGGGCCGCCGGGGTCGCCCTGGAGGACGAGGGCGCCGGCGAGGACGAGGGGCCGCGCCCGCTGGAGGGCCTCACGGTCGTGGTCACCGGCACCCTGGAGAAGTTCACCAGGGATGGCGCAAAAGAGTCGCTCCAGCGGCTCGGAGCGAAGGTGACCGGTTCCGTTTCGAAGAAGACCTCCTTCGTCGTGGTGGGGGAAAACCCTGGTTCGAAGTACGACAAGGCGATGCAGCTGAAAGTTCCGGTTCTGGACGAGGGAGGCTTCTCGATCCTGCTCGAACAGGGCCCCGACGCCGCCCTGGAGGCCGCGGTCCCCATCCCCGAGAGTGCCGAATAGCCCCTTTCCGTCCCGGGAGACATCACCCGTTCGGCGCATACCAGATCGTGAGGGGTGGCCAGGTCTCATTCGGGCAAGACACGGAGAGCGCTGCCCGTCGGAGCCCTCGGCGGCCTAGTGTGGTGACCGTGCGTCTCGTCCTGCGCGGCCGCGCGAGGGCTCTACCGGTCGTGGCGTCAGGACAACGGCCCCGTGGCACGAGGAGCGGCCGCCCGCCGGCGGCCCCGCACCGGACGACGACGGCCGGACGACGTACGGCCGCCTGCCCGCGGCCCATCGCACACCGACGGCACCGCCGCCTGTGAGAGGGACGGAAATGGAACCGACCGAGAGCGCCGCCCCGGTCCCCCGGCCGCACGGCCGCACGGCCCCCGGGGGCTCCACCTCCCGGCTGCCCGCAGTCGTGGTGGGCACCGCGGCCGTCGTGCTCGCCGCCGGCCTCCAGCGAGCCCTGACCACCGGACACGGACTCTTCCCCGGCGGGGTCACCGGCTGGTCCCTGGCCCTCCTCACCGGCCTCATCGTCGGCCACCTGGTCGCCCTCGGCCGCGACCGCTGGTGGGGCGGCACCGGCTCCGGCGCCGCCCTCACCCTCGCCGTCCTCCTGCTGTACGGCTGGGTGCCCGCCGGACTCGTCTCCCTGACCGTCGTCACCCTCGTCGGCGCCGCCCGCCACCACCGCTGGCGACAGGGCCTGCTGCACGGCGCCGCCGACGTCCTCGGCGTCGGCGCCGCCGCCCTCGTCCTCGCCCTCTTCGGCGACGTGCCGACCGTCGAGCGGCCCTGGCAGCCCCTCGACTGGACCATCGGGGACCTCCCGGAGATCGCGCTCGCCGCGACCGCCTACCTCGTGGTCACCCGGCTCCTCCTGTGGTACACGCTCGCCCCCCAGGGCCGCGGACTGCCCACCGCCGCCCGCACCGCCCTCCTCCGGCAGGGCCTCGTCGCCGTCGCCCTCCTCGGCATCGCCCCGCTCATCTGCGCCGTCGCCGCGAGCCGCCCGGTCCTCCTGCCGCTCTTCGCCGTCCCCCTCATCGCCCTCGACTCCACCCTCTGGATCGCCCGCGCCCGCGCCGAGGAGCAGCTCCGCGACCCGCTCACCGGCCTCCCCAACCGCCAGTGGCTCCTGGAACGGGCCTGGACCGCCCTGGAGGACGCCGAGGGCCAGGGCGCCCGCGCCGCCCTCGTCCTCATCGACCTCGACCGCTTCCGCTCGGTCAACGACACCCTCGGGCACCTCGCCGGCGACCGGCTCCTCCTCCAGATCGCCGACCGGCTCCGCCTCGCCCTGCCGCGCGGCGCCGAGGCCGCCCGGCTCGGCGGCGACGAGTTCGCCGTCCTGCTGCCCACCGCCGACTCCACCACCAGCGCCCAGCGCGTCGCCCGCCACCTCGTCGCCGAACTCTCCTCCCCGCTCGACCTCGACGGCCTCACCCTCGTCCTGGAGGCCAGCGCCGGCGTCGCCGTCTTCCCCGACCACGCCCTCGACGCCGAGGGCCTGCTGCGCCGCGCCGACGTCGCCATGTACCAGGCCAAGCGGGACCGCACCGGCGTCGAGGTCTACGAGTCCAAGCGCGACTCCAACACCCCCGACCGGCTCGGCCTCCTCGGCGACCTGCGCCGCGCCCTCGACGCCCACGAGGTCCAGCTCCACTACCAGCCCAAGGTCCGCTTCGACGGCCAGGTCGCCGGCCTGGAGGCGCTCGTCCGCTGGGTCCACCCCGAGCGCGGAAGGGTTCCCCCGGACGAGTTCATCGCCATCGCCGAGTCCTCCGGCCTGATGCCCCACCTCACCGAGTACGTCCTGGAGACCGCCCTCGCCCAGGTCGCCCGCTGGCGCGCCCAGGGCCTCGACGTCCCGGTCGCCGTCAACGTCTCCCCGCGCGACGTCCACACCCCCGGCTTCGCGGGCGCCGTCGCCGCCCGGCTCGCCCGCCACGGCGTCCCGGCCGGCTCCCTCCAGCTGGAGATAACGGAACACGTGCTCCTGGAGGACCCCCAGCGGGCCGCCGACACGCTCAACGGACTCACCGGCCACGGGGTCAAGATGTCCCTCGACGACTTCGGCACCGGCTACTCCTCCCTCGTCCACCTGCGCCGGCTCCCGGTCAGCGAACTGAAGATCGACCGCTCCTTCGTCGCCCGGCTCGCCGTCGACACGGAGGACGCCGAGATCGTCCGCTGCACGGTCGACCTCGCCCACTCCCTCGGCCTCCTCGTCGTCGCCGAGGGCGTCGAGGACGACGAGACCTGGGAGCGGCTGCGCGACCTGGGCTGCGACGCCGTCCAGGGCTGGCTGGTCGCCGCCGCCATGCCGTCCGACGAGGCGACCGCCTGGCTCCTGGCCCGCGGCGAGCACGGCTGGCGCCGCCCCGCCGACCTCCCGCCCCCGACCGACCTGGACCACCCTTCGGGCCAGGTCGCCCCCCGGGGGTGACCCGGCCGGGGCGGCGGGAGGTTACTGCACGGGCGAGGGCGCGGGCCCCATAGGATGGACCCACACCATCAAGCTCACCCCGTGAGGAACCGCATGCCTGGCATCACGCGCGAGGAGGTCGCCCACCTCGCACGGCTGGCGCGTCTGGAGCTGAAGGGCGAAGAACTCGATCACTTCGCCGGCCAGCTCGACGACATCATCGGCGCGGTCGCCCGCGTCTCCGAGGTCGCCGACCAAGACGTACCGCCGACCTCCCACCCGCTGCCGCTGACCAATGTCATGCGCGCGGACGAGGTCCGTCCGTCGCTCACCCCCGAGCAGGCGCTCTCCGGCGCCCCGGCCCAGGAGCAGCAGCGTTTCAAGGTGCCGCAGATCCTGGGGGAGGACTAAGAAGTCATGACGGACAACACCATCATCAAGCTCACCGCGGCCGAGATCGCCGGGAAGATCGCCGCCGGCGAGCTGACCGCCGTCGAGGTCACCGAGGCCCACCTCGCCCGCATCGAGGCCGTCGACGAGAAGGTCCACGCCTTCCTGCACGTCGACCGCGACGGCGCCCTCGCCCAGGCCCGCGCCGTGGACGAGAAGCGCGCCCGGGGCGAGAAGCTCGGCCCGCTCGCCGGTGTGCCGCTCGCGCTCAAGGACATCTTCACCACCGTCGGCATCCCGACCACCGTGGGCTCGAAGATGCTGGAGGGCTGGATCCCGCCGTACGACGCGACCCTGGTCAAGAACCTGAAGGCCGCCGACGTCGTCATCCTCGGCAAGACCAACATGGACGAGTTCGCGATGGGCTCCTCCACCGAGAACAGCGCCTACGGCCCGACCGGCAACCCCTGGGACCTCACCCGGATCCCCGGCGGCTCCGGCGGCGGTTCGTCCGCCGCGCTCGCCGCGTACGAGGCCCCCCTCGCCATCGGCACGGACACCGGCGGCTCCATCCGCCAGCCCGCCGCCGTCACAGGCACCGTCGGCGTCAAGCCGACCTACGGCGCGGTCTCCCGCTACGGCATGGTGGCCTTCTCCTCCTCCCTCGACCAGGGCGGCCCCTGCGCCCGCACGGTCCTGGACGCGGCCCTGCTGCACGAGGCGATCGCCGGGCACGACCCGCTCGACTCCACCTCCATCGACGCCCCGGTCCCGCCGGTCGTCGAGGCCGCCCGCAACGGCTCGGTCGCCGGCATGCGCGTCGGCGTCGTCAAGCAGTTCCGCGGCGAGGGCTACCAGGCCGGCGTCGTGCAGCGCTTCGACGAGTCCGTCGAGCTGCTGAAGTCGCTCGGCGCCGAGATCGTCGAGCTGGACTGCCCCACCTTCGACCTGGCCCTCTCGGCGTACTACCTGATCGCGCCGTCCGAGTGCTCCTCGAACCTGGCCCGCTTCGACGCCATGCGCTACGGCCTGCGCGTCGGCGACGACGGCACCCGTTCGGCCGAGGACGTCACCGCCCTCACCCGCGAGGCGGGCTTCGGCGACGAGGTCAAGCGCCGCATCATCCTGGGTACGTACGCGCTCAGCTCCGGCTACTACGACGCGTACTACGGGTCGGCCCAGAAGGTCCGCACCCTGATCACCCGCGAGTTCGAGAAGGCCTTCGAGGAGGTGGACGTGATCGTCTCCCCGACGACCCCCACCACCGCCTTCCCGATCGGCGAGCGCGCCGACGACCCGATGGCCATGTACCTCGCGGACCTGTGCACCATCCCGACCAACCTGGCCGGCAACGCCGCCATGTCGCTGCCCTGCGGCCTCGCGCCCGAGGACGGCCTGCCGGTCGGTCTGCAGATCATCGCCCCCGCCCTGAAGGACGACCGGCTCTACAAGGTCGGAGCCGCCGTCGAGGCCGCCTTCGTGGAAAAGTGGGGACACCCGCTGCTCGAGGAGGCTCCGTCGCTGTGAGTGCCATGGCAAAGAAGGCCAAGAACTTCAAGAAGTCGAAGACCGGTCTGTACGTCTCGCTGGCCACCACCGCCTTCGGCGCGGTCAGCGTCGCCAAGCAGGCCAAGCTGGCCCGCGCCGACAACGACGTCCTGCGACTGCTGGACGCCGCGGTGTCCGCCGCCGCGATCGCGACCGGCCTGGCGATCCTCTACCGGGAGCTGAAGCGCCTGGGCGACGACGACGTCCTGCTGGGCTGAGAGGGAAAGTCTCACCGTGACTGTCACTGAACTGCTGTCGTACGAAGCGGCGCTCGCCGAGTACGACCCCGTCATGGGCCTGGAGGTCCATGTCGAGCTCGGCACCCGGACCAAGATGTTCTGCGGGTGCTCCACCGAGCTGGGCGCGGACGCCAACTCGCAGACCTGTCCGACCTGCCTCGGCCTGCCCGGCTCGCTCCCGGTCGTCAACGCGATCGGCGTCGAGTCCGCCATCAAGATCGGCCTCGCGCTGCACTGCGAGATCGCCGAGTGGTGCCGCTTCGCCCGGAAGAACTACTTCTATCCGGACATGCCGAAGAACTTCCAGACCTCCCAGTACGACGAGCCGATCGCCTTCAACGGCTACCTGGACGTCCAGCTGGAGGACGGCGAGATCTTCCGCGTGGAGATCGAGCGCGCCCACATGGAGGAGGACACCGGCAAGTCCACCCACATCGGTGGCGCGACCGGCCGCATCCACGGTGCCTCGCACTCGCTGCTCGACTACAACCGGGCCGGCATCCCGCTCATCGAGATCGTCACCAAGCCGATCGAGGGCGCGGGCGACCGGGCCCCCGAGGTCGCCAAGGCGTACGTCGCCGAGCTGCGCGAGCTGATCCGCGCCCTGGGCGTCTCGGAGGCGCGCATGGACAAGGGCCAGATGCGCTGCGACGTGAACCTGTCGCTGCGTCCGCACGGCAGGAAGACCTTCGGCACCCGCTCGGAGACGAAGAACGTCAACTCGCTCCGCTCGGTGGAGCGCGCGGCGCGCTTCGAGATCCAGCGCCACGCGGCCGTCCTGTCCTCCGGCGGGACGATCGTGCAGGAGACCCGTCACTTCCACGAGGACGACGGCTCCACCACCTCTGGCCGCATCAAGGACAACGCCGAGGACTACCGCTACTTCCCCGAGCCGGACCTGGTGCCGGTGGCCCCCTCCCGCGAGTGGGTCGAGGAGCTGCGGAAGGGCCTGCCCGAGCTGCCGCGCGTGCGCCGCAACCGGCTGCGCGAGGAGTGGGGCGTGTCCGAGCTGGACATGCAGTCCATCCTCAACGCGGGTGCGGTCGACCCGATCGTCGCCACGATCGAGGCGGGCGCGGACGCGGCCTCGGCCCGCAAGTGGTGGCTGGGCGAGCTCGCCCGCAACGCCAACGAGCAGGGCGTCTCCCTGGAGGAGCTGGCGATCACCCCGGCGGACGTGGCCCGGGTCTCGGCCCTGGTCGCCTCCGGCGACCTCAACGACAAGCTGGCCCGCCAGGTCATCGAGGGCGTCCTCGCGGGCGAGGGCACCCCGGACGAGGTCGTCGAGAAGCGCGGTCTGAAGGTCGTCTCGGACGACGGCGCGCTCGGCGCGGCGGTCGACGAGGCCATCGCGGGCAACGCGGCGATCGCGGACAAGATCCGCGGCGGCAAGGTCGCGGCGGTCGGCGCCCTGGTCGGCGCGGTCATGAAGGCCACCCGCGGCCAGGCGGACGCGGCGAAGGTCAAGGACCTGATCCTGGAGAGGCTGGGCGTCGCCGAAGGCTGATCCCCGTCCCGTACGCGTACGGACGGCGGCCCCGCACCGGAACTCCGGTGCGGGGCCGCCGTCTTGTGTCCTTCCGGCTACCGCTTGAGGAGCGGGGCGGCGATGACGGCGTTGCCGCTGTCGGTGCAGGTCGACTCGACCTTGAGGCGCAGCCGCAGGGCCCCGTCGATCTTCAGGCTCTTCGTGATCGGCTTGCCCAGCTCCACCGTCTCGTTGAAGAGGGCGGGCTGGTTGTCGACGGAGATGACGACCCGGGCGGACTCGATCTTCGAGCCGTCGTCGATCCCGGCGGTGAACTCGAAGTTCTTCCACTCGCGGTTGAGGTCGTACTCCACGTAGGCGCCGTTGTAGCAGTCGCCGATCAGGGTGGCCCCGTACTCCTTGGTGTTGATCTTGGCGGCGCCGACGGTGAAGTCGTCGGGGTCGCTGACGGAGGCGAGCGTGGTCAGATCGGCCACGGGGAGGTCCCGCACCGAGCCGGGGTCGTCCGTCGGGCTCGCCGACTCCGAGGGGGAGGCGGAGTCCTCGGTCGGCGCCTCGCTCGTGGGCTCCTCCGACGGGCTCTCGGTGCCGGGGTCCGGGGTGGGTTCCGTCGAGGCGACCGGGGAGGTGGAGACCGGGCCGGCGGCGGTGTTCTTGCCGTCGCCCTCCTTGTCGCCGAGGAGCTGGACGCCGGCCACCGCGAGGGCGGCGACCACGACGACACCGGCCACGGCGCCGATCAGCGGGCCCTTGCGACGGCGGCGCCGCGGCTCGGGGACCGGGGTGGAGGCGGTGGCCGGGCCCGACGACGGGGGAGGCGTCGGCGGGCCGAAGCCGGGCGCTCCGAAGCCCGATCCGCCGGAACCGGAACCGGGACCGCCGAAGCCGGGGGCGTCGGCGGTGCCGTGCGGGGCGGCGGTGGGCTGGTACGCGGCGTGCCGCGGGTCGAGGGGGGTCGCCGGGGCGGCGACGGGCGGGGCGACCACCGGCTGCGGGGTCACGACCGGGGGCGGCGACACGACGGGTCCCGAGGACGGCCGGTCCTCCGGTGCCGCCGTGGCGGCCGCGCTCTGCGGCGGGGCCGCGGGCAGCGGCGGTGCGACGGGCGGGGCGGACGGGACGGGGGGCGTGGCCGGGGCCGGCGGGACCGCGTCCGCGACCGGCGGGACCGCGTCCGCGACCGTCGCCGGGCGCGAGGTCGTCGTGGTGGACACCACCCCGTGCCGTACGTCCTTCACCCAGGACGACAGGGAGATCGGGCGCCGCCCGGCGTCGGCCGAGGCGATGCTCAGCACCCGGTCCCGCTGCTCCTCCGGCAGCCCGGCGATCTGCGGCAGCGCGCGGAGCGCGGCGACCAGCTGCTCGGGAGCGGTGGGCGGGGACTGCCCGCTGAGCAGGAAGTACGCGATGGCGCCGAAGGCGTAGCGGTCGGTGGCCGGGGTGCGCTTGCCGTCGAAGATCTCGGGGGCCGCGTAGCCGGGGGTGAACCACACCTCGGCGGTCTGGTGGTCGGCGGTCAGCTTGCTGAGGCCGAAGTCGACGAGGGTCGCCTGCCCGTGCTCGTCCACCATGACGTTGCCCGGCGAGAGGTCGCCGTGGACGACCGTGCGCCCGGACGGGGTGGCCTTCCCGGAGTGCAGCCAGTCGAGGACGTCCGCGAGCTGCTCCAGGGTCCGCATCACCTCGCGCCGCTCGGCGGGGGAGGCGAGGGTGCGCTCGGCCCGCCAGTCGCGCAGGTCGAGGCCGTCGACGTGGTTCATGACGAGCACCAGGGCCCGGCCGGTGATCGTCCCGGACTCGCCGGGCCGGTGGATCGGCGGACCCTGGAAGTGCTCCCGCACGCCGACGACGCCCGGGCGGTGCACGAAGCGGAGCAGTTCGGCCTGCTCGTTCCACTTCTGGCTGATCCGCTCGAAGATCTCGGGCGTGATCGTCGTCTTCGAGTCGAGGACCTTGACGACGACCGGCTCGGTGCCGCCCGCCAGCTCGATCTCCGCGAGATAGAGCACGGCCTCGCCGCCGCGTCCGATGGACCGGAGGAGCCGGTACCGGTCGGGAGCGGAGTCGGGGCCGATGTGGTGTGCCGTCTTGCTCAAGTTTCCCCCAGGGCACAGTGAATGACAGGAAGTCAGCTTGCCGTCCGGCCGCCTCCGTGGTCAACCGGAGAAGGCCCGCCCGAGAGGGGCGAATTCCGCGTCCGCGAGGGCCTCCCCGATTGTTCGCAGACGCACGGCCGAACCGCTTTCCGGACCACCCCTGTCCGCCCGTCCACCCTCCTGCCCGGACGGTCTCGGGCCCCGCGTGGAAGGGGTGCGAGCGATGCGGCCGTGGCCGGAACCGAGCGGTGGGCGACAGGGGGTCGGCCATCGCTTCCGCGAACCTTCCGGCGTACGCCGAATGAAATGCGGACCCGGTCGAAGGAGGGGGTTCGATGTCCTGGGGCGAGTGGGAAAAGCTGCAAGAGCGACGCCGTGGAGCGGCAGTCGTCGCGGACGCGGCTGAACGGACTCGACGGAAACGGCGGTACGAGCGCGGGTCCCGGCGACCTCGTCGTGAACCGGGACGACCTCGGCGCGATCGGCCAGTCGGCCATGGGCAACGCCCTGGAGGCGGCGGTCACCGGTCGCGTCCCGGGCGACGAGGACGCGAAGCCCGTGGAGCACACCAAGAGCATGGCGAGCGTCATGGAGAAGGTCGTCGAGAAGGTCGGCACGTCAGCGGGGCTCGCCGTCGACGACGGCCCGCTCGTCGGCATCGCCCCGAACCTCGGCAACATGGCGGCGGAGTACATGCCGGACCTCCAGGCCACCGCCGAGAACGGCGCGGACCGGATCAAACCCTTCGGCGAGAAGGCGGAGTTCGACAAGCAGACCATGGCGCAGTTCCTCGGCGCGGTCGGCGGCGCGGTGCCGCAGCCCGTGGCTGCCGGTGACTGCCGACCGTGGGGGTCGGCCGCGGCGGCCGGCCGTGATCGTCGGCCGTGACGACCGGCCGCCTCTCGCCTGGGCCCGGACGAGACCGGCCCGTGAGCCCCCCCCGGCACCCGGGGTGCCCCCGTGCACCACGCCCGTACCCCCACCCGCCCGTGCGGCGCGGAGCCGTTCCGGCTTGGACTCCCGTGACCGGGTGTTGGACGTTCACCACCCGGTCCGCCCCGGGCCTTCCGCCCGTCACCCCGTCTCACTACCGTCCCCGACGAACCATCCAATGGCTCGAAGGAGAACCATTGGCCGTCGACTGGAGGTCGGTCTTGTCGTCCGAGATGTCCCGCAGAAGGCTCCTCGCACTGGGCGGAGGCGCCCTCGGTGCCGCCGCGGCCGGATCGCTGCTGCCGCCGTCCCTGCAGGCCGCGATGGCCGCGGAGCCCCACTCCGGGGGCCTTTCGGCGGTCCGGCACGTGGTGGTGCTGATGCAGGAGAACCGTTCCTTCGACCACTACTTCGGCACTCTCCGAGGCGTCCGCGGATTCGGCGACCGCAATGCCATGGAGCTGCCCTCCGGCCGCCCGGTCTTCGAGCAGCCCGCCGGCGCCGACCGGACCGTCCTCCCCTTCCCGATCCGGGACGCCGCCGCGACGCAGAAGAAGGACCTCCAGTACATCGGCGACCTCGACCACTCCTGGGGCGGCGGCGCCAAGGCCTGGCACGGCGGCTGGATGGACGGCTGGGTCTCGGCCAAGACCGCCGCCACCATGGCGTACTACGACCGGCGCGACATCCCCCTGCACTACGAGCTGGCCGACACCTTCACCGTCTGCGACGCCTACCACTCGTCGATCCACACCTCGACGAGCCCCAACCGCAACCACCTCTGGTCCGGCTGGACCGGTCACGAGGCCGACGGCAGCCGGGCCGTCACCAACGCCGCGTACGCCGAGGCCACCCACCCCGGCTACGGCTGGTCCACCTACGCCGAGCGGCTCGAAGCCGCCGGGCGGAGCTGGAAGACGTACACCGAGTGGGAGAACTTCACCGACAACAACATCGAGTTCTTCACCACCTTCAAGAAGATCGCCCGCAAGGCGCTCGCCCGCACCGGCGGCCACACCTTCATGGAGTCCTTCTACGCCGCCGTGCGCGGCACGAAGGACCCCGCCGAGCGGGCCCGGCTCCTCGGCCTCCTCGAAGAGGGCGTCGCGGGGCTCACCGAGGCCGAGCGCTCCCTCTTCGAGCGCGGGCTCCGCCGCGTCGAGAGCGGCACCCTCGCCGACGCCTTCCGCGCCGACGTCGCCGCCGGGACCCTCCCCGAGGTCTCCTACCTCGTGCCCTCCGCGATCGACTCCGAGCACCCCGGCTCCTCCTCCCCGATCGCCTCCGCCACCCTCGTCTACAAGGTGCTCGACGCCCTCGGCTCCCACCCCGACGTCTGGCGCCACACCGTCGTCCTGATCAACTACGACGAGAACGACGGCTTCTTCGACCACGTCCCGCCGCCCGTCCCGCCCGCCGACGACACGGACGAGCGCTGGCAGGGGCAGCCCACCGGCCTCGGCATCCGCGTCCCGCTGCTCGTCGTCTCCCCCTGGTCGGTCGGCGGCTACGTCTGCTCCGAGACCTTCGACCACACCTCCGTCATCCGCTTCCTGGAGAAGCTCACCGGCGTCCGCGAGCCCAACATCACCCCCTGGCGCCGGACCGTCACCGGCGACCTCACCTCCGCCTTCGACTTCCACCGGGGCCGCAGGCAGCCGGAGGTCGAGCAGCCGGGACCGGTCCCACCGTTCACCGGCCGCTGGCGGCCCCAGCCCCCGGCCGTGCAGCGGATGCCCGTCCAGGAGCCCGGCGTCCGCCCCGCCCGCCCCCTGCCGTACCAGCCGGACGCCGCCGCCACCGTCCGCGCCGGTGCCGTCACGGTCGCGCTGAGCAACCGGGGGAGGGCGAGCGCGCACTTCGCCCTCTACCCGTACGCGGGCGAGTTCGCCGCCCCGCAGCACCGGGACGTCAGGGGTACGGGGGAGTGGACCGTCCCCGTCCCGGGCGACCGCTACCGCTTCACGGTCACCGGCCCCAACGGCTTCCGGCGCGAGTTCGAGGGCCCCGCGACCGGCGGCGCCGAGCTGGCCACCCGGATCGACCACCACGACCGCGACCTGCACCTCACCGTACGGAACACCGGCCGCGCCCCCGTCTCCTTCACCGTCCGGCCGCTGGGCTACGTGGACGAGGACGACCTCGGGGACTGGACCCGCACCGTCACCGTGAAGCCGGGACGGACCCGTACCGTCGTCCACTCGGCCGCCGACGCGCACGGCTGGTACGACGTCGAGGTGACCGCCCCCGGAGGCTTCCGCCGCCGGCTGATGGGCCACATCGAGAACGGGCGCGCCAGCGTCTCCGGCTGAGCGCGGAGGGCGAGCCGGGGCACGGGCGGGGAGCCCCCGCGCCCCGGTGAACGACACCGCTGTGACCATCGACACGAAAGGGGCAAACGATCACGTTTGACTGCGAGAGTGGGCGCACGTAGGTCATGCGTTCTTTATCGGGCCGTTCCCGGGAAAGATCCACGAACCACCCAGGGAGCACGTCCTTTGGCAGCCATCGCCCGGTGGTGCATCAGGCACCGCCTCGTCGCCGTCCTCCTCTGGCTCCTCGCCCTCGGCGGGGCCGGCACCGGGGCGATCCTCGCGGGGAACGCGTACTCCAACGACTACGAGGTCCCCGGCACCGAGTCCGGCCGCGCCACCGCCCTGCTCGACCGGGGCTTCCACGGCCTCGGCGGCGACGGCGACACCATCGTCTGGCACACCGAACGCGGCAGCGTCCGCGCCGACGCCGTCCAGGAGCGCATGACCGGCGTGCTCCGCGAGGTCGCCGAGCTGCCCGGCGTCGCCGCCGTGACCTCCCCCTACGAGGACGCGGCGGGCCGGATCAGCGAGGACGGACGCACCGCCTACGCCACCGTCACCTTCGCCGAGCAGGCCGACGACGTCCCCGAGGGGCAGGCGAAGGCCCTCGTCGACACCGCCAAGGGCGCCGAGACCGACGGACTCCAGGTCGAGCTGGGCGGCACCGTCGTCGCCCTCACCGAGGCCCCCGGCGGGCACGTCGCCGAGGTCGTCGGCGTCGCCGTCGCGGCCGTCGTCCTCTTCCTCGCCTTCGGCTCGCTCGCCGCCTCCGCGCTCCCCATCGCCACCGCGCTCGTCAGCGTCGGCATCGCGTACTCCGGGATCGTGCTGCTCGGCCACCTGATGACCGTCGCCGACTTCGCCCCCATGCTCGGCATGCTCGTGGGCCTGGGCGTCGGCATCGACTACGCGCTCTTCATCGTGACCCGGCACCGCAGGGGCCTCAAACGCGGCCTGCCCGTCGCCGAGGCCGCCGAGACCGCCGTCGCCACCACCGGCCGCGCCGTCGTCTTCGCCGGGGCCACCGTCTGCATCGCCCTGCTCGGCATGCTGATCCTGCGGCTGAACTTCCTCAACGGCGTCGCCGTCGCCGCCTCCCTCACCGTCGTCCTCACGGTCGCCGCCTCCGTCACCCTCCTCCCGGCGCTGCTCTCCCTGATCGGCATGCGGGCCCTGTCCCGGCGCGAGCGCCGCAACCTGGCCGAGCACGGACCGCAGCCCGAGCTGCCCACCGGCTTCGCCGCCCGCTGGTCCGCCTTCGTCGAGCGCCACCCCAAGCTCCTCGGGGCCGTCGCCGCCGTCGTCATGGCGGTCCTGGCGCTGCCCACCCTCTCGCTCCACCTCGGCACCTCCGACCAGGGCAACGGCCCGGCCACCGCGACCACGCGCAAGGCCTACGACCTGCTCGCCGAGGGCTTCGGACCCGGTGTCAACGGCCCTCTCACCCTCGTCGCCGGACTCGACGGCGCCGACGACCGGGTCGCCCTGGACCGGCTTCCGGCCGCGCTCTCCGCGACCGAGGGCGTCGCGGCCGTCTCCCCGGTCACGTACAACGGCTCGGGCGACACCGCCGTCCTCACCGTCGTCCCGGACTCCTCGCCGCAGTCGAAGGCGACCAGCGAACTGGTCGACCGGCTGCGCCAGGACGTGCTGCCGAGGGCCGAGGCGGGCACCTCCCTCGACGTGAACGTGGGCGGCGTCACCGCCTCGTACGACGACTTCGCCGAGATCATCGTCGGCAAGCTGCCGCTCTTCGTCGGCGTCGTCGTCGCCCTCGGCTGTCTGCTCCTGCTGCTCGCCTTCCGCTCGATCGGCATCCCGCTCAAGGCCGCCGTCATGAACGTCATGGCCGTCGCCGGGGCCTTCGGCGTCGTCGTGACGGTCTTCCAGTGGGGCTGGGGGAGCGAACTCCTCGGCCTCGGCAGCGCCGGACCGATCGAACCCTTCCTCCCGGTGATCATGGTCTCCGTCCTCTTCGGACTCTCCATGGACTACCAGGTCTTCCTGGTCAGCCGGATGTACGAGGAGTGGCTGGAGACCGGCGACAACCGGCGGGCCGTCCGGGTCGGCCTCGCCGAGACCAGCCGGGTGATCAACTCCGCCGCCGTCATCATGATCTCCGTCTTCCTGGCGTTCGTGCTCTCCGGCGACCGGGTCGTCGCGATGTTCGGCATCGCCCTCGCGGCCGCCGTCGCCCTCGACGCCTTCGTCCTGCGCACCCTCCTGGTCCCCGCCCTCATGCACCTGCTCGGCGGCGCGAACTGGTGGCTGCCGAAGGGGCTCGACCGCCTGCTGCCCCGGATCAGCATCGAACCCCCGGAGTGCCGGGCCACCGCCGACGCGCGTGCGAGTATCCCCGTACAGCGCCTGACGGTCCCGACCACGGAGGAGAACGAGGATGTTCGCGATATCGCTGGGTGACGACGGCGCCGAGCTGCGGCCCCTGGAGCCCTGGCGGGCCGAGGAGTTCCTGGCCCACATGGACCGGGGACGGGAGTACGTCGGGCAGCACATCGGCCTCCCGGACGTCGTCACGGACCTGGACTCCGCCCGCTCCTTCCTCCGCTCGTACGCCGAGAAGGCCGCGAACGACGCCGGCCGGATCCTCGGCATCTGGACCGGGGGCACCCTCGTCGGCGGCGTCATGCTCCGGACCATGGACGTAACGTACGGCACCGCCGAGGCGGGCTGCTGGCTGGAGCCGTCCGCCGCCGGGAAGGGCCTGGTCACCCGGGCCTGCCGGATCCTCATCGACTGGGCGGTCGAGGAGCGCGGCATCCACCGCGTCGAGTGGTACGCCTCCACGGAGAACGGGGCCAGTCTCGCCGTCGCCCGCCGCCTCGGGATGACGAAGGAGGGCGTCCTGCGCGAGAACTATCCGCACCGGGGCACGCGCACGGACACCGAGCTCTGGTCGGTACTGGCGCCGGAGTGGCGCGCGGCGAAGAAGGAACGGGCGGGGGAGTAGCCCGGTATCCGGTTCGTTAAGACCGCTCTCATACGGGGCCCCTAGCGTGCGCCGCATGGACATCAAGACGACCGGGAAGACCGGCAAGACCGGGCAGGACGAGACGGCCGAGACGGCCGAGACGGCTGGGAAGACCGAGACGGCCGAGGCGGCCGGGAAGACCGAGCGGGTCGACGGAGCGGGGGAGACGGCGACGGACGCGGGCCCGCTCGCCGGGGATCCGGCGGAGGAGCCGGCCGGGGAGCTCGACGACCTCGACGACCTCGACGACGACCTCGACGGGGAGACCCACGCCGTCACGGACACCGGCGTCGGCGCCGGTGCCGCCGCCGTGGTCTCCGCCGCCCTCGCCGCCGTCGCGCTCACCGGCACCTGGGCCGGCAAGGTCGTCTCCGAGCGCGAGACGCTCCTCGGACAGATCAAGACCTCCGGCTCCGGCACCCCCACCCAGCAGATCAGCGAGATCTACGGCGACGCCTGGCACAGCACCGCCCTGGTGAACGGCGTTTTCGCCCTGATCGCCCTGATCGTCGCCGTCACCGTGCTCGCCCTTCCCCGGCGCCCCGCCTGGGTCCGCGCGGTCGCCGTCGCCGGAGCCGTCCTGGGCGGCCTCGGCCTGCTCCTGTCGGTCGGCACCTACTTCGACCTGTTCCTCTCCCTCCCGACCGCCGGCTCCTGAGCTCGCCCGGCCGCAGGGCGGTGGGGTCACGAACATCGATGACGGGGCGGTGTTCGCCTCGATGGTCCACGTGCTCGTCGGTGGATGCGCTTGGCGGCTCTGCCGCCGCGTGTCGCCGCCTGCCGCGTACGAGCTCGTCGGGTCGTTTCTTTCGGAGCGTGACGGGTCCGCGTTGCTCGGCGGAGTCCTCCCGGCTCGTCACCGGTTCGGCGCGGCAGGGTCCCGTTCACCTCGGGGACGGGCAATGATCCTATGATCGGTGCCTGTCAACGGGGAGGCGCACCATGTCAGGGAGTTCCGAAAGGGAACCGGTTCTCGAAAGTGCGAGCAGCGTGGAGCAGGACGCGGGCCTGCGGCTGAACAGTGGACCGCCTGGGCCGTATGCCCCGGGCTTCACTCCGCCCTCGGCGGGACTGTTCTCTCCGGGCGGGTCCCAGGACTTCGCCTCGACGCCTGCGGAGAAGAAGGCAGCGGCCGGCACGATCGAGACGGAGCTGGAGCCGAATACCAAGAAGGCTTCGGAGCACGCGGACGACGCCACGGGGTCGGCCCAGAAGGGCTTCGAAGGCTGGGACACGGCCGCCGGTCTGAAGAAGGTGGCGGACACCTGGGACCAGCAGGTGAAGACTCTGATGGGCCGCCTTGCAGGCGAGAAGAGCGCGCTGCGCGGCGCCTCGGGCCTCTTCGTCCGCAACGACACCGGCCTCGGCAACCAGTTCCTGTCGCAGTCGAAGTTGAACGGCCTGTAGGGGGACCGCTGTGCCTACGTACCACGAAGTCATGACCACGGACCTGGGCCTACTGACGACGGCGGCCGCCAAATGGGACGCCATGGCGGGTGAGTTGCACAAGGTCGAGATCCGCTACGGGGAAACCGTACAGAAGACATCGACCGGCGGCCAGAACTGGGTCGGTGTCAGTGCCGGCACCGCGCAGACGGGTTTCACGGCGACTCGTTACGAGTACTCGGCCGCGCAGATCCAGGCCAAGGCGATCGCCAGCCTGTTGCGGGACGCCCATGCGCAGTTCACGGATCTGAAGAAGCGGGTCGAGAGCGCCCGGGCCGAGGCGATAGCCGCCGGCATGACCGTTTCGGAGCAGGGGCGTGTGGCCTTCGACTACGCCAAGCTCACTCCCGCCGAGCGCAGCGCCTACCGGCACGACCCCGACGGCGAGACCTCGATCCGCAGCGCGGTCGCCAAGTGGCAGCAATACATCGACGATCGGGTCAGGGCCGTCACCCAGGCGGACGAGCACGTCAAGATCGCTCTTGAGGCCGCTGTGGTCGACAGCAACAAGGACAACTTCGGCAAGGGTGCCGACCAGACCCTCAACGGTTTCAATGCCCACGCCGAGGGAGACTTGTCGAAGGTTCCGATGCCGAGGGCAGCCGACAAGGACGCCACCACGAAGACCGACGGGTGGCAGTCCGAGGGCAAGGCCTCGGCGACCGGTCCCGCGGCAGGCGTTTCCGCCTACGGCCCCCAGTACGGCAAGGAGGCCTCGGCCAAGGCCTATGCCGACCTCGGCCACGCCACTGCCGAAGGATCCCTGACCAACGGGTCCACGAAGCTTTCCGGCATCGCCGACGCCTACGCGGGAGCCCGGGCCACCGCCAACGTCGGGTTCACCGAAAGCGGTCTCACCGGCAAGGCCGAGGCCTCCGTGGGCGGGCGGGCATTGGCCGAGGGCCGGGCGGAGTACGGGCACATGGGCTACTACATGCGCGGTGAGGGGTTCGCCGGAGCCGAGGCCGGAGTCAGCGCGGGGGCGGGCCTGAGCGGCGTCAACGCGGGTGCCAAGGCCTTCGCCGGGGCGAAGGCCTCGTACGCGGCGGGTGGAGAGCTCGCCGGGATCGGCGCCGGTGGGACGGCCGAGGGATGGGCCGGGGCGGGCGCCGAGGCGAAGGTGACCTTCGGCAAGGGCGAGGACGGCAAGTTCCACATCGGTGGCGAACTCGGCGTCGCCGTCGGCCTGGGTGGAAAGCTGGGCGGAGAGTTCACGGTCGATCCGGCCAAGGTTTCGGCCGCCGCGAGCGACGCCGCCAACGCCGTCGGGGACGCGGCCGGTGCGGTCGGCGACACCGCCGGCTCCGTCAAGGACGAAGTCACCAGCTGGTTCGACTGATGTGCGTTTCAGTGGAAGGAAGGACCTGAATGGCCACGACCCTGCCCCTCCCGATCGAGTTCCGCCTGCCGGAGGGCTGGATCCCGGCACCGCCGGACGAGGTCGACGCCCCGGCCGTGGCCTTCGTCGCTCTGCATCCGCAGGCGGACGCCGGATTCACGGCGAACATCACCATCGACGGCGATTTCCTATCGGAGGCCGAGACGCTGGAAGGCGTCGCCGACGACGCGGTGGAACGTCTGCGTGACGGCGCCGAGTCCGTGGCAGTGGTCCGGCGTCGCGACGTCGGATCCGCGCAGGCTCCCGGCCTCACACAGCGGCTGGCGCTTACGGCTGTCGTGCAAGGCGTACGCCGAAACCTCGTCCAGTCGCAGGTCTATCTGGCCATGCTGGACAGCGCGGACCCCAAGCGACGCGCCGTGATCCGGCTGATCCTGACCGCCACCGCGACACAGCACGACCATGTCCTGGAAGACTTCCAGGACTTCCTCCGGACAGTCCGCCCGGACACCGGGCAGGTACCCTCCGGCGGACCTGACAACGCCTGATCACGCCTGATCACGCAAGGTTACGGGCTGGACGGATCCGGTCCTGCCGCAGGGAGATGTTGTGGCCGGGGCCGGAGCTTCGTAGGTTGAGCGGATGGGCATCTTCGACAGACTGACCGGCACCGAGCGTCCCGACCGTGGCACTCCCCCGCGTTCCGCGGAGGAGGTCCGGGCGGCGCTGCTCGCGCTCAACGGGCCGGACGTGCCGTTCGTCGTGCGCGGTGGCGCCCCTGAAGGGGCCGACCTCGTGGCGGAATGGCGGATCTCGGATCCCGCCTGGCACACGTTCTTCATCCGCACCCAGGTGAGCCGGGTCACCCAGTTCAGGATGCGTCTGGTCCCGGCGTCTCATGAAGTCCGCACCATCGACCGCCAGTTCGAGGTCTCGTGGGTCGGTGGTACGCCCACACTGGCTGTGTCGGCCGAAGCGTCACGAGGGCAGGTGAAGACGGTGTCGTGGCGCCGGTCGGTCGAGCGGGAGGCCGAAGGCGACCTCCGGGCGACGGAGTTCTACCGCTTCGACACCTCGGACATGAAGGACCCGCTGCGGGCCGCGGTCCTCGGCGCGGGATGGACCTGGCGCGGAGCGGTCCTCAAGCTCTGACCTCCGTCCACCGGGCCTCACCCTGTCCACGGGGCTCGGATCTGCGAGGTCCTCCCCTTTTCAGTGTGGACACGAGCGGGGTCGAGGACCGCCCGGGCCGGACCGTGGCCGTCCAGGAGCTCGAGCACCTTCTGGTGCGGCCGGCCTCGCCATCGACGTTCGCGACCCCACCGTCCTGCGGTCGCACGCGAGCAGGAGGCGGAAACGGCCCCGCCGTCTCCCCCGACCCGTCCGGAACGGTCCGTCTCCCTCCTCCGCCCCCGATGACCAGCACACGGGCAGCCGGCCATGGAGGGCACCGTCTAAGGACCCCCGAGGAGCGCCTAAGGACCCCCGCGCCCCGAACATGCGGCACTTGCCCGATGCGGCCGGGGCCCCTGGGGGACGACGGTGGAGGCGTCGCGAGAAGCGACGCCGACACCCGGCCCTCCCAGGGAGCACCCGATGTTCGAGTACGAGATCGACCGCATGAACCACGCCCAGCTCGTCCGCGAGGCCGCCGCCCGGCGCCTGTCCCGCGAGGCCGCCGCGTCCGCCGCCCGGGAGCCGCACCGCTCCGGCCGCCGGAGCGGGGGCCGGGACGCGGAGGGGCGGGTGGACGACGGCGGCGGCTCCGGCGGCTTCGTCCGGGCCGCGTGACCCCCCGGTGGCCCCCGGCCCCCGTACGAGCGCCCCCGGCGGCGTCTGTGCGATGCTCGGCCCCGTGGAGACCAGGTCCGTCAGCCCCGTCTTCGTCGGCCGGGCCGGCGAACTCACCGCCCTCACCGAGGCGCTCTCCCGCGCGACCGCGGGAGAGCCGCAGGCCCTGCTCATCGGCGGTGAGGCGGGCGTCGGGAAGACCCGGCTCATCGAGGAGTTCACCGGCACGGCCCGCGACCGGGGCGCCGTCGTCGCCCTCGGCGGCTGCGTCGAGCTCGGCGCCGACGGGCTGCCCTTCGCGCCCTTCTCCGCCGCCCTGCGCGCGCTCCGCCGCTGGCTCCCCGACGAGCTGACCGCCGCCGCCGACGGCCAGCACGGCGAACTGGCCCGGCTGCTGCCCGAACTGGGCGACCCCGGCGGCCACGACCCCGCCGACGAGGACTCCACCGCCCGCCTCTTCGAGCTGACCGTACGGCTCCTGGAACGGCTCGCCGCCGACCGCACGCTCGTGCTCGTCCTGGAGGACCTGCACTGGGCCGACACCTCCACCCGCCACCTCTTCACCTATCTGCTGCGCACCCTGCGGCGCGGCCGGATCGTGGTCGTCGCCAGCTACCGCGCCGACGACATCCACCGCCGCCACCCGCTGCGCCCCCTCCTCGCCGAGCTCGACCGGCTCCGCACCCTCCGCCGCATCGAACTGCCCCGCTTCACCCGCACCGAAGTGCACCGCCAGCTCACCGGCATCCTCGCCGCCGAACCCGACCCGGGCCTCGTCGAGGAGGTCTTCGAACGCTCCGACGGCAACGCCTTCTTCGTCGAGGAACTGGTCGTCTCCCACGAGGCGGGCTGCGCCCCCGGGCGGCTCGGCGACTCCCTGCGCGACCTCCTCCTCGTCCGGGTCGAGGCCCTGCCCGAGGACGCCCAGCGGGTCGTCAGGATCGTCGCCGAGGGCGGTTCCACCGTCGAGTACGGGCTCCTCGCCGCCGTCGCCCGGCTCGCCGAGGACGACCTCATCGAGGCGCTGCGGGCCGCCGTCGGAGCCAACATCCTGCTCGCCGTCCCCGACGGCGACGGCTACCGCTTCCGGCACTCCCTCGTCCGCGAGGCCGTCAGCGACGACCTGCTGCCCGGCGAGCGCTCCCGCCTCAACCGCCGCTACGCCGAGGCCCTGGAGGCCGATCCGACGCCCGTCCGGGCCGACGAGCGGGCCACCCGGCTCGCCACGTACTGGTACCACGCCCACGACCCGGCCAAGGCCCTGCCCGCCGTCCTGCGCGCCTCCGTCGCCACCCGCAAGCGCCACGCCTACGCCGAGCAGCTCCGGCTCCTCGAACGGGCCATGGAGCTCTGGGACGAGGCCCCCGCCGAGGTCCGGGCCTCGCTGCGCCCCATCGACTACGCCGAGTCCTACCCGCCCTGCGGCTGCGACCCCGACACCACCCCCCTGCGCCACCTCGACCTGCTCGCCGAGGCCGCCGTCGCCGCCCGGCTCAGCGGCGAACGCGAACGCGCCCTCAAGATCGGGAAGACGGCGCTGCGGATCCTCGGCGGCGAGGAGGAGCGCGACCCCCTGCGCGCCGCCTGGTTCTGGACCGAGAAGGCCCGCCTCCAGTCCAATCTGGGCCGGGGCGACGGACGCGAGGAGATCGCCCGCGCGCAAGAGCTCGTCAAGGGCCTGCCGCCCTCCGCCGTCCACGCCGTCGTCCTCGTCGGCGCCGCCGGCTGGGGCATGCTCCGCGACCCCGGCCCCGACGCCCTCACCGCCGCCGAACGCGCCGTCGAGTACGCCCGCCTCGTCGAGGCCGAGTCGATCGAGCTCAACGCCCGCCTGACCCTCGGCACCATCAGGGTCGCGGCCGGCGACGTGGACGCCGGCCTCGCCGAGATGCACGCGGTACGGGAACGGACCGGCGCCCTCGGCCAGTTCAACGAGACCGCGCGCGCCCACATCAACATCTCCTCCGCCCTGGAGTTCCTCGGCCGCTCCCACGAGGCCGTCGAGGTCGCCGAAGGGGGCGTCCGCCTCGCCCGCAGGTACGGACTCGTCGACAGCGTCGGCTGGGCCGAGGCCAACCGGGCCGAGTCCCTCTTCTCCCTGGGCCGCTGGGACGAGGTCCGGGAGGCCGCCGAGCGGCTGCTGCGCTCGGCCACCAGCACCAAGCCCCGGGGCTCCGCATCGCTGCGGCTCGCCCAGCTCGCCGCCGCCCGGGGCGAACCGGGTGCCGCCGCCCGCCACCTCGCCGACGCCCGCGCCGTCTACGGCACCCGCGACCCGATCCCGCAGTACACCCTGCCCATGGCCCAGGTCGCGGTCGCCGTGGCCGCCGCCGAGGGGCGCGTCGCCGACGTCCGGGCCGAGCTGGCCGCCGCCGAGCGGGGCGGCTTCCCGCCCGGCACCCACCGCTACGGCTGGCCGCTGGTCCTCACCGCCGTCACCGCCGAGGCCGACAGCCGGGGGCTGCCCGCCGCCGACGAGGGCCGCGCGGAGGCGCTCGCCCTGGTCCGCCGCTGCCTGCGCGCCCTGGCCGCCCCGGTCCCCGTCTGGGCCGCGTACGCCCGGCAGGCCTCCGAGGAGCTGGCCCGCGCCGAGGGCCGCGAGACCGCCGCCCGCTGGGCCGAGGTCGTCACCGCCTTCGAGCCGCTGGACCGTCCGGCCCAGCTCGCCCGCGCCCGCTACCGCCTCGCCGACGCCCTGCTCACCGAGGGCGGCCGGCGCGAGGAGGCCGCCGCCCTGCTGCGCGGGGCCCGCGCCGCCGCCGACCTGCTCGGCGCCCGCCCGCTCCGCGAGGACGTGGACCTGCTCGCCGCCCGCGCCCGGCTCTCCCTGGCCCCCGAGGAGCGGCCCCCGGCGCCGGCGGAGCCCGGGAACGACGCCTTCGGCCTGACCCCCCGCGAACAGGACGTGCTGCGCCTGGTCGCGGCCGGCCGCACCAACCGCCAGATCGCCGAGGAACTGTTCATCTCACCCAAGACGGCCGGCGTCCACGTCTCCCACATCCTCGCCAAGCTCGGCGTCGCCGGCCGCGGCGAGGCCGCCGCCCTCGCCCACCGTCTGCACCTGGTCGCCGCGCCCCGCTGACCCGCCGCCGGGATCCCTCTCCGCGCGGGGGACCCGTATCGTCACCCGCCCCGACCGCAGGTCTATCGGCCCGCGCCCCGGATCCGCGTCCCCCTGGTCCTCCCGGGTCAGGGCGAGACGCTGCCGCTCCTCCTCGGTGTGCCGGCGCCCCGGCGCGAAGAACTCCGCCATCGGATCGAACACGGTCCCGTCCTCCTCACTCCGCCCGGAGGCGGAGGATCCTGTCGTCGCCGGGCCCGGGCGTCCCCCGGGTGTCGGTCTCGCTCGTCACCAGCCAGAGCCGGTCGCCGCCCGTCGCGAGCACGGTCCGCAGCCGTCCGTACTCGCCCTCGAGGAACGCCTCGGGCTCTCCGGAGCGTTCCGCGCCGGAGAGCGGGATCCGCCACAGCCGCTCGCCCCGCAGGCCGGCCATCCAGATCGCGCCCCGCGCGTACGCGATCCCGCTCGGGGAGGCCTCCGAGGTCGGCCACTGGGCCACCGGGTCCGTGAACCCCTCCTTCCCCGCCCGCCCCTCGGCCTCCGGCCAGCCGTAGTTCCGCCCGGCCCCGACCAGGTTCAGCTCGTCCCAGGTGTTCTGTCCGAACTCGGCCGCCCACAGGCGCCCGTCCGCGTCCCAGGCGATCCCCTGCACGTTCCGGTGGCCGTACGAGTAGACCGGCGAGCCCGGGAAGGGATTGCCCGGCGCAGGCTTCCCCTCGGGCGTCATCCGCAGGACCTTCCCGCCCAGCGACTCCCGGTCCTGCGCCAGACCCGTGTCGCCGGTCTCGCCGGTCCCCGCGTACAGCATCCCGTCGGGGCCGAACGCGATCCGCCCGCCGTTGTGCGTGAACCCCTTGGGGATGCCGGTCAGGACCGGCTCCGGCGGCCCGAGCCGGTCACCGGCCCCGCCCCCGTACCGCATGCGCACGATCCGGTTGTCCGAGGACGCCGTCAGGTACGCGTACACCCAGCCGTCCCGGACCGCGAGGCCGAGCAGTCCGCCCTCGCCGGCCGGCACGACCCCCGGCACCTCGCCGAGCGGCGTCTTCGCGCCGGTCCGCCCGTCGATCCTGGTGACCGTCCGCTCGTCCCGCGAGGAGACGAGCAGATCGCCGCCGGGCAGCTCCGCGAGCCCCCAGGGCGACTCCAGGCCCTCGGTCAGCGTCCCCGCCACCGTCACCCGGCCGGCGGCGGCCGGGGGAGCGGCGGCGGTCCCGGAGACCGACGTCGACGCCGACGGGGGCGTACGAGGGCGCTCCTCCGCGCTCCCCGAGGACGCGCCGCCCGGGGCGCAGCCCGCCGCCAGGACCAGCGCGGCGACGCTCCCCAGGGCCTTCACGACGACAGGACGTTTCATGGCGCGCTCCCCTTCGGAGGGTCCGGCGGGCTCGACGGGTCGAACGGCATCCCTACCCCTGAGAACACCTCCCGGCCCGGAGGGGTTCCCGGCGGGGTCCCCCACGGGGGAATCCGGGGAGGACCGGGACGGCCGGTCCCGGGGAGTCGGCTTTTGGTCCCGGGACCCGCGTCCGGTCCCGGACCACCCGGTCCCGGGGAGTCCGCGTCCGGTGCGTCCGGACCGCTCAGTCCCAGGACCCCCGGGGCGCCGGGAGCGTCGCGATCTCCGTCAGGTCCTCCGGCGTCAGCCGCAGCGAGGCCGCCGCCGCGTTCTCCACCGCCCACCGCTCCCGCTTCGTCCCCGGCACCGGCACCACGTGCCGTCCCCGGCCGAGCACCCACGCCAGGGCCACCTGCGCCGGGGTGACGTCCGCCCCGTGCCGCGCGGCCACCCGGCGCAGGCCCGCCACGAGCGGCTGGTTCGCCGCCATCATCTCCGCCGTGAACCGGGGGTGCCGGGCCCGCGGGTCGTCCGGCTCGAAGCCGCCGCCCGGGGTCAGCGTCCCGGTCAGGAAGCCGCTGCCCAGCGGCATCGCCGCCAGGAAGCCGACGCCCCGGGCCGCGCACCAGGGCAGCAGCCGCGCCAGCGCCTCCTGCGACCACACCGACAGCTCGGCCTCCACCGCCGCCACCGGGAACACCTGCTGGATCCGTTCGAGCTGCCGGATCGTTCCCTCGTAACCGTCGCGGGCCGTGCCCCGGCGTCCGGTCCGGGCGCCGACGGCGCAGAGCCCGAGCGCCCGCACCTTGCCCGCCGACACCAGCTCGGCCATCGCGCCCCAGGTCTCCTCGACCGGCACCTCGGGGTCCGCCCGGTGCAGCTGGTACAGGTCGATGACGTCGGTCTGGAGCCGCCGCAGCGAGGCGTCGCAGGCCCGACGCACGTACCCCGGGCGCCCGTTGGCCACCACGTGCTGGTCGCCGACGAGCAGTCCGCACTTCGTCGAGACGAACGCCTCGGCCCGTCGCTCCTTCAACACCCGCCCCACCAGAAGCTCGTTGGTGAACGGGCCGTACATGTCGGCGGTGTCGAGCAGGCTCACCCCGGCGTCGAGGGCCGCGTGCACGGTCCGCAGCGAGCGGTCCCCGCGCTGTTGCGAACGGCTGTACGCCCAGTGCATCGGCATGCACCCCAGGCCGATCGCCCCCACGTCGAGCGCCGCCGCCCCGATAGTCCTGCGCTCCACCTGCCGGTACCCCTCCCTGTGCCGCCCCCAAAGTAACCAATGGGGCACGGGATTCTTCGCATAGCCTCCCGGACATGAGATGCGAAGACACGGCCGCCGACGTGTGGCTCCCGATTCCCGCGGACGAGATCGAAGATCTTCCCGAGCCGGGCGAGTCCGGCCTGAACTACCGCTTCTGGGACGGCGGACCGGAGTTCCCGGCCGATCCCGCGCACTGCGCCTTCTACGTCGTCCCGTACATGAAGGGCACGGAGATCGCCGTCCGGCCGCTCGCCGGGATGACCTCGGTCCGGGTCGTGCAGACCCTGTCCGCCGGCATCGACCACGTCACCCCCGGCATCGGCTCGCTGCGGCCGGGCGTCGCCCTGTGCAACGCCAAGGGCGTGCACGAGGCCAGCACCGCCGAGCTCACGCTCGCCCTGATCCTGGCCTCGCTGCGCGGCATCCCCGGGTTCGTGCGCGGCCAGGACGCCGAGGAGTGGCGGGCCGGCTTCTACCCGGCGCTCGCCGACAAGTCCGTCCTGATCGTCGGGTACGGCTCGATCGGCGCCGCGATCGAGGACCGGCTCGCACCCTTCGAGTGCGCGCGGGTGGTGCGCGTCGCACGCTCCGCACGCACCACAGGGCGCGGCCCGGTCCACGCCCTGGCCGACCTGCCGGCCCTCCTGCCGGAGGCGGACGTCGTCGTCCTCTCCACCCCGCTCACGCCCGCCACCAGGCATCTCGCCGACGCCGGGTTCCTCGCGCGGCTCAAGGACGGGGCGCTCCTGGTGAACGTCGCCCGGGGCCCCGTCGTCGACACGAACGCGCTGCTCAAGGAGGTCGAGAGCGGCAGGATCACGGCGGCGCTCGACGTCACGGACCCGGAACCGCTGCCGACCGGACACCCTTTGTGGCACGCTCCCGGTGTCCTGATCAGCCCCCACGTGGGCGGTTCCACCTCGGCCTTCATGCCGCGGGCGAAGCGGCTGATCGCGGGGCAGCTGCGGCGGTTCGCGGCGGGCGAGGACCTGGTCAACGTCCTCCTCACCACCGGCTGAGCCCCGTCCGGACGCGGCGGCCGGACGCCGCCGCGGGGCGTCGCCGGGCGCCGCCGGACGGCGCACGCCCGGCGCACAACGGACACAACTCCCCTGGTCGTCACGGAGAGTACTGCGAACCTGTCCCTGAGTGACCAACCTGGTGTATCGTCCCGGAGCGGGGGACTGCGTCGAGTACGGGCTGACGCCGGGGAGCGAAGTGACGGGACATCAGATTCCGAGGGGGGCGACGGGTGGAGCACGGCCTGAGGACCGACGATCCGACGCGACGGCACCGCCGTCCGCCGGCCTTCCGGGCCTCGCCGCCGGCCTCGTGCGTTCGGTGCCGGACCAGGCCGCGCCGCACCGGTCGCCCGGCCCCCCGGGGCCGACGGACACCGCCGGGCGGGCGGTGGCCGGGGGCGTCGCGCCCCCGGACCGCGGCGCCGCCCCCGACCGCCGCGACTGCGACGGGCACGCCCCCGGGGGTGCCGACGAGCCGCCCGCCCGGCCGCACGACGCGGCCGCGTGCGGGAGCCCGGCGCCGGAGGGCCCGGTGAGCGCGCCCGGGGCCGTCCTGGTGCGCCGCCCCGTCGGCGACGGGGATCCGGGGCCCCCGCCCCCCGGGCGCCCCGGCGCCGGGGCGGTCCTCGCCCAGGTCGCCCTGGGGCTCCTCTGCGCGGGCTACACAACCGGCGCCTCCCTCGGCTGGGGCTCGCCGGAACTGGCGCTCTTCATGGGCGACTTCGGACTGAGCGCCGCCGCCCTGACCGCCGCGGTCTCCTGCTACCTCTACGCCCGGGCCCACCGCGGCAGCGCCCGCCCCGCCTGGCTGCTCTTCGCCTTCTCCTCGTTCATGGCCGCCGCGGGGAACGCGGTGTGGGGCTGGTACGAGGTCGTCCTGCGCACCGAGGTGCCGGACTTCTCCGTCGCCAACGTCTTCTTCCTGCTCTTCGCGCCGCCTGCCATCGTCGGCCTCCTGGTCCTGGCGAAGAAGCCCGCCAACCGGGCCGGCTGGGTCTGCCTGGCGCTCGACACCTGGCTCATCGGCGGCTCCCTGCTCACCCTCTCGTGGAGCCTGGCCCTCGCCCGCACCGCCCACTTCGGGGGCGAGTCCGTCGCCCGCGCCGCGCTCTCCCTCGCGTACCCCCTGCTCGACATCGTCCTCGTCAGCATGGTGCTCGTCCTGCACTTCCGGCGCGCGCAGGCCAACCGCTCCGCGACCAACACCGCGATCGCCGCCCTCGCCCTCACCGTCCTGTGCGACGCCCTGTTCACCTCGCCGCTGCTCCGCGAGAACTACGCCTCCGGCCAGCTCCTCGACGCCGGCTGGTTCGCCGGCTCCCTGCTGCTGGCCTACGCGCCCTGGGGAGTGCGCCGGCTCCCGGACGGCGCGGCCGCCGCACGCGGCCCGGGGCTCCACAGCCGTCCGGTCGCCGGTTCGCTCGCCGCCCTCACCCCGTACCTCGCCGCCGCCGTCTGCACCCTCGGCATCCTCTACAACGTGGTCGAGGGGCGCCGGGTCGACCGCGTCGTCGTCCTCACCGGCTGCGCGGTGGTGCTCGCCCTCGTCGTGCGGCAGGGCATCATGCTCCTCGACAACATCGCCCTCACCCACGAACTGGCCCACAAGGAGAACCACTTCCGGTCGCTCGTGCAGGGCTCCAGCGACGTCATCATGATCGCCGCGCCCAACGGCAGGCTGCACTACGTCAGCCCGGCCGCCTCCGGGGTGTACGGGCGGGACGCCGACGAGCTGATCGGCACCGAGCTCGCCGCCCTCATCCACCCCGACGACCTCGGCGCCGTCGTCCACGAGGTGCGGCGGTTCCTGGCCGCCCCGCCTGCCGACGAGCCCACCACCCGGATCGAGTGCCGCTTCCGCTCGGGCCGCGGCGGGGACTGGCTGAACGTCGAGTCGACCGTCAGCCGTCACCAGGGCGGCCTGATCTTCAACAGCCGGGACGTCACCGAACGCGTCCGCCTCCAGGCCCAGCTCCAGCACAACGCCGAGCACGACCCGCTCACCGACCTGCCCAACCGGGCGCTCTTCACCCGGCGGGTCCGGCAGGCCCTCGGCGGCCGCCGCTCCTCCGACCCCGGCACCGCCGTGCTCTTCATCGACCTCGACGGCTTCAAGGGGGTCAACGACCGCCTCGGCCACCAGGCCGGCGACGAGCTCCTCGTCCAGGCCGCCCGCCGCCTCCACGACTCCGTACGGGCCGGGGACACGGCCGCCCGGCTCGGCGGCGACGAGTTCGCCGCCCTCATCCTCGGCGACGGCGGCAGCGACCGGACGGCCCGCAGGAACCAGGTCCACGAGATCGCCGACCGGCTCCGGCTCACGCTCTCCCAGCCGTACCGCCTGGACGGCGGCCAGGAGGCGCGGGTCGCCGCCTCCATCGGCGTCGCCTTCGCCGAGCCCGGCGTCGACGCCGGCGACCTGCTGCGCAACGCCGACCTCGCCATGTACCGCGCCAAGGCCGCCGGCAAGGACCGCGTCGAGCTCTACGCCCCCCAGATGCAGGCCGAGGTCGTCCGGCGGACGGAGCTGGCCGCCCGGCTGCGCACCGCACTCCACGACGGCGAGTTCGCCCTGCTCCACCAGCCGGTCGTCGACCTCGCCACCGGCCGGATCGCCGCCGTCAGCGCCCAGGCCCGCTGGCGCTCCGCCCAGGGGATCCTCTTCACCCCCGCCGAGTACCTCCGCGTCACCGACGACGGCGACCGCACCGCCGAGCTCGGACGCTGGCTCCTCGAAGAGGCCGTGGAGCAGGCCGCCGAGCGGGCGGGAATCGGCCATCGCACGCCGGTCTCCATCCGCCTCTCCGCCCGGCGCCTCCTGGACCGCTCGCTGCCGCTCGGCTCCGTCGAGTCCCTGCTCACCCGGCACGGGCTGCCGTCCGGCTCGCTGATCGTCGAGCTCGCCGACAGCGACCCCCGGATCCCGCTCGACGAGCTGGAGCAGCGCCTGGCCGTCCTGCGCAGGCTCGGGGTGCGGATCGCGCTCGACGGCTTCGGCAGCGGACACGTGGCGGTCAACGCCCTGCGGCGGCTCCCCGTCGACATGCTGAAGCTGGACCGGGGGCTCGTCGAGGGCGTGGTCGAGTCCGCCCGGCTCCGCAAGATCACCCGCGGTGTGCTCCGCACCGCCGGCGAGCTCGGCATCCGGACGGTCGCCGACGGCGTGGACGTGCCGGAGCAGGTCGTCGCCCTGCGGTCCATGGGCTGCACCCACGCCCAGGGCATGGCCTTCTCGGGTCCGCTCGACGAGTACCGGCTGCGCAGGGCCCTGGTCAGGGACGAGTACCCGCTGCCCGGAGCGGTCCCCGTGCGTGTCGGAAACCACCCCCCGATCCGCTCACATACTGAGACGCCCGTCCCACCCACTTGACAGTGCAGCGGGCTGAGGGAGAGGGTCAGTGCCATGCGCACCCGAATTCTCGTACTTGGAAAGCGCGTCGGCTGAAGCAGGGCCACCGTAGGCCCGGCTTAGAACGCACCGACGCGCTCCCCTCGCTTGCCTCACGGCACGAGGGGTTTTTTGTTGCACCGGCTCCCTTTGAAATCGCCGCAAACCCTCATAGAACACCTCGCAAAAACCCTCTGCTTCGAGAAGAGATGCTGATGACCGAGCAGGCCACCGGGCACCATCCGCAGCCGCGGCCCCGTAACGGCGCGCTGCCCACCCCCGTCGAGCACGTCACGGGCGCGCAGTCCCTCATCCGCTCTCTCGAAGAGGTGGGCGCGGACACCATCTTCGGCCTGCCCGGCGGCTGCATCCTCCCGGCCTACGACCCGCTGATGGACTCGCAGAAGGTGCGCCACATCCTGGTCCGCCACGAGCAGGGCGCGGGCCACGCCGCCACCGGCTACGCCCAGGCGACCGGCAAGGTCGGCGTCTGCATGGTGACCAGCGGCCCCGGCGCGACCAACCTGGTCACCCCGATCGCCGACGCGCACATGGACTCCGTCCCGCTCGTCGCGATCACCGGCCAGGTCGCCTCCAAGGCCATCGGCACGGACGCCTTCCAGGAGGCGGACATCTGCGGCATCACGATGCCGATCACCAAGCACAACTTCCTGGTCACCAAGGCCGAGGACATCCCGCGGACGATCGCCGAGGCCTTCCACATCGCCTCCACCGGCCGCCCCGGCCCGGTCCTGGTCGACATCGCCAAGGACGCCCTCCAGGCGAAGACCACCTTCTCCTGGCCGCCGCAGACCGACCTGCCCGGCTACCGCCCGGTCACCAAGCCGCACGCCAAGCAGATCCGCGAGGCCGCCAAGCTGATCAGCGCCGCCAAGCGGCCCGTCCTGTACGTCGGCGGCGGCGTCATCAAGTCCGGCGCCACCGCCGAGCTGAAGATCCTCGCCGAGCTCACCGGCGCCCCGGTCACCACCACCCTGATGGCCCTCGGCGCCTTCCCCGACAGCCACCCGCTGCACGTCGGCATGCCGGGCATGCACGGCTCCGTCACCGCCGTCACCGCGCTCCAGAAGGCCGACCTGATCGTCGCCCTCGGCGCCCGCTTCGACGACCGCGTCACCGGCAAGCTCGACAGCTTCGCCCCGTACGCCAAGGTCGTCCACGCGGACATCGACCCGGCCGAGATCGGCAAGAACCGCGTCGCCGACGTCCCGATCGTCGGCGACGCCCGCGAGGTCATCGCCGACCTGGTCCAGGCCGTCCAGGCCGAGCACAGCGAGGGCAACAAGGGCGACTACACCACCTGGTGGAGCGACTTGAACCGCTGGCGCGAGACCTACCCGCTCGGCTACGACCTGCCGGAGGACGGCAGCCTCTCGCCGCAGCAGGTCATCCAGCGCATCGGACAGCTCGCCCCCGACGACACGATCTTCACCGCAGGCGTCGGCCAGCACCAGATGTGGGCCGCCCACTTCATCGACTACGAGCAGCCGGCCACCTGGCTGAACTCCGGCGGCGCCGGGACGATGGGCTACGCCGTCCCCGCCGCGATGGGCGCCAAGGCCGGTCTGCCCGACCGTCCCGTCTGGGCCATCGACGGCGACGGCTGCTTCCAGATGACCAACCAGGAACTCACCACCTGCGCCCTGAACAACATCCCGATCAAGGTCGCCATCATCAACAACGGCGCCCTCGGGATGGTCCGCCAGTGGCAGACCCTCTTCTACAACCAGCGCTACTCCAACACCGTCCTGCACTCCGGTCCCGACGAGCTGAAGGCGAACAAGGGCACCCGCGTCCCCGACTTCGTCAAGCTCTCCGAGGCCATGGGCTGTGTCGCCCTGCGCTGCGAGGACCCGGCCGACCTGGACAAGGTCATCGCCGAGGCCAACGCCATCAACGACCGGCCGGTCGTCGTCGACTTCATCGTCCACGAGGACGCCCAGGTCTGGCCGATGGTCGCCGCCGGCACCTCCAACGACGAGGTCATGGCCGCCCGGGGCGTCCGTCCCGACTTCGGCGACGGCGAAGACGACTGAGTACGCAGAGCGACAGCGAAAAGGAAGAGACCCTGACATGTCCACCAAGCACACGCTCTCCGTCCTCGTCGAGAACACGCCCGGCATCCTCGCCCGGATCGCCGCCCTGTTCTCCCGCCGCGGCTTCAACATCGACTCGCTCGCCGTCGGCGTCACCGAGCACCCCGACATCTCCCGCATCACCATCGTGGTCAACGTCGAGGGACTGCCCCTGGAGCAGGTGACCAAGCAGCTCAACAAGCTGGTCAACGTCCTGAAGATCGTCGAACTCGAGCCCAGCGCCGCGATCCAGCGCGAGCTCGTCCTGGTGAAGGTCCGCGCCGACAACGAGACCCGCTCCCAGATCGTCGAGATCGTCCAGCTCTTCCGCGCCAAGACCGTGGACGTCTCGCCCGAGGCCGTCACCATCGAGGCCACCGGTTCGAGTGACAAGCTGGACGCCATGCTCAAGATGCTGGAGCAGTTCGGCGTCAAGGAGCTCGTCCAGTCCGGCACGATCGCCATAGGGCGTGGCGCCCGGTCCATCACCGACCGGTCCCTGCGGTCCCTCGACCGTTCCGCCTGAGCCCCGCCCGGTCCGTCTGACGAGACCGCACGACCTCCCTTCCCCCGCCCGCCGTACGGTGGGACGCAACACCAGCACACCAAGGAGAATCCCAGTGGCCGAGCTGTTCTACGACGCCGACGCCGACCTGTCCATCATCCAGGGCCGCAAGGTCGCGGTGATCGGTTACGGCAGCCAGGGGCACGCCCACGCGCTGTCGCTCCGTGACTCGGGTGTCGACGTCCGCGTCGGTCTGCACGAGGGCTCCAAGTCCAAGGCCAAGGCCGAGGAGCAGGGCCTGCGCGTGGTCACGCCCGCCGAGGCCGCCGCCGAGGCCGACGTCATCATGATCCTCATCCCGGACCCGATCCAGGCCCAGGTCTACGAGGAGTCCATCGCCCCGAACCTGAACGACGGCGACGCCCTCTTCTTCGCGCACGGCTTCAACGTCCGCTTCGGCTTCATCAAGCCCCCGGCCGGCGTCGACGTCGCCCTGGTCGCCCCGAAGGGCCCGGGCCACCTGGTCCGCCGCCAGTACGAGGAGGGCCGCGGCGTCCCCGCGATCGCCGCCGTCGAGCAGGACGCGACCGGCAACGCCTTCGCCCTGGCGCTCTCGTACGCCAAGGCCATCGGCGGCACCCGCGCCGGCGTCATCAAGACCACCTTCACCGAGGAGACCGAGACCGACCTCTTCGGCGAGCAGGCCGTCCTCTGCGGCGGTGCCTCGGCGCTGGTCAAGGCCGGCTTCGAGACCCTGGTCGAGGCCGGCTACCAGCCGGAGATCGCCTACTTCGAGTGCCTGCACGAGCTGAAGCTCATCGTCGACCTCATGTACGAGGGCGGCCTGGAGAAGATGCGCTGGTCGGTCTCCGAGACCGCCGAGTGGGGCGACTACGTCACCGGCCCCCGCATCATCACCGACGCCACCAAGGCCGAGATGAAGAAGGTCCTCACCGACATCCAGGACGGCACCTTCGCCAAGAACTGGATGGACGAGTACCACGGCGGTCTGAAGAAGTACAACGAGTACAAGTCCCAGGACGAGCAGCACCTCCTGGAGACCACCGGCAAGGAGCTGCGCAAGCTCATGAGCTGGGTGAACGACGAGGAGGCGTAAGCCCTCCGGGGCGGGGCCGGACACGCTGTCCGGCCCCGTTCCACGTGGTTGGACACGCCGTCCAACCACGGAAGGGTGATCCTTCCAACGAGGCGCATGAACCGTGCCTTCGCACCACTACACTGCTCAACAACATACGCGTCAGGCCCACAGCGTCGTGCGCTTTCACGCGGCAAGCCCCCTCCACCGCCTGCGGCCGTCGGGACGGCCGTCCGCACTGGACCTGTGAGGACTCACGTGAGCTCGAAACCTGTCGTACTCATCGCTGAAGAGCTGTCGCCCGCCACCGTCGACGCGCTGGGCCCGGACTTCGAGATCCGGCACTGCAACGGCGCCGACCGCGCCGAGCTGATCCCCGCCGTCGCCGACGTGGACGCGATCCTGGTCCGCTCCGCGACCAAGGTCGACGCCGAGGCCCTTGCCGCCGCGAAGAAGCTCCGGGTCGTCGCCCGCGCCGGCGTCGGTCTGGACAACGTCGACGTCTCCGCCGCCACCAAGGCCGGCGTGATGGTCGTCAACGCCCCGACGTCCAACATCGTCACCGCCGCCGAGCTCGCCTGCGGCCTCCTCGTCGCCACCGCGCGCAACATCCCGCAGGCCAACACCGCGCTGAAGAACGGCGAGTGGAAGCGCTCCAAGTACACCGGCGTCGAGCTGAGCGAGAAGACCCTCGGCGTCGTCGGCCTCGGCCGCATCGGCGTCCTGGTCGCCCAGCGCATGTCCGCCTTCGGCATGAAGATCGTCGCGTACGACCCCTACGTGCAGCCGGCCCGCGCCGCCCAGATGGGGGTGAAGCTGCTGACCCTGGACGAGCTCCTGGAGGTCGCGGACTTCATCACCGTCCACCTGCCGAAGACCCCGGAGACCCTCGGTCTCATCGGCGACGAGGCGCTGCACAAGGTCAAGCCCTCCGTCCGCATCGTCAACGCCGCGCGCGGCGGGATCGTGGACGAGGCGGCGCTGTACTCGGCGCTCAAGGAGGGCCGGGTCGCCGGCGCCGGCCTCGACGTGTACGCCAAGGAGCCCTGCACGGACTCCCCGCTCTTCGAGCTCGACCAGGTCGTCTGCACCCCGCACCTCGGCGCCTCCACGGACGAGGCCCAGGAGAAGGCCGGCATCGCCGTCGCCCGCTCGGTGCGCCTGGCGCTCGCCGGCGAGCTGGTCCCGGACGCGGTCAACGTCCAGGGCGGCGTCATCGCCGAGGACGTCAAGCCCGGTCTGCCGCTCGCCGAGAAGCTCGGCCGGATCTTCACCGCCCTCGCGGGCGAGGTCGCGGCCCGGCTCGACGTCGAGGTCTACGGCGAGATCACCCAGCACGACGTGAAGGTGCTCGAACTCTCCGCGCTCAAGGGCGTGTTCGAGGACGTGGTCGACGAGACCGTGTCGTACGTCAACGCCCCCCTGTTCGCGCAGGAGCGCGGCGTCGAGGTGCGCCTGACCACCAGCTCCGAGTCGCCCGACCACCGCAACGTGGTCACCGTGCGCGGCACCCTCGGCAGCGGCGAGGAGGTCTCGGTCTCCGGCACCCTGGCCGGCCCCAAGCACCTCCAGAAGATCGTCGCCGTCGGCGAGTACGACGTGGACCTGGCGCTCGCCGACCACATGGTCGTGCTGCGCTACGAGGACCGCCCGGGCGTCGTCGGCACGGTCGGCCGGATCCTCGGCGAGGCCGGTCTGAACATCGCCGGCATGCAGGTCTCCCGCGCGGAGGAGGGCGGCGAGGCGCTCGTCGTGCTCACCGTGGACGACACCGTCCCGGCGGCGGTGCTCTCGGACATCTCGGCGGAGATCGGCGCCACCTCGGCCCGCTCGGTCAACCTGATCTGACGCACGGCCCCGCGCCCCGCGCCCGGTCGTCGGCCGCTCGTCCCGTACGAGCGCCCGGCGGCCGGGCGTCGTGCTGTCACGGACGCCTCAGCGCCAGGGGATGTGCTTCCAGGGGCTGCCCTCGTGTTCGGTGAGGGACCTCCGCCTTCGGCGCGAGGACGAAGGGGTCCGTGCCCGCCGGCACCCGTGTCGCGGCGTCGACGTCGTCGCGCACCGCGGCCTCGTACAGCCGGTGCTCGACCTTCCGTGGGCGGGACCCAGCCGCCGAACGCTCCCCCTGTGCTCGTGATCCGACCCTGGGGAATCCCTACAACCGGGCCGACTTCAGGGACATGTGGAGCAGCAGCCGGTCCTCGCCGTCGTCCAGGTCCAGGCCGGTGAGCTGCTCCACCCGGGACAGCCGGTAGTAGAGGGTCTGCCGGTGGATCCCCAGGGCCGCCGCCGTGCGCCCCGCCTGGCCCGCGTGGTCGAGGTACGCCTCGGCCGTGCGGGCCAGTTCCGTGTGGGCGGGGGCCAGCAGCGGCGCGACGACCGGGTCGACCTCGGGGTGGTAGAGCGCCGCCAGGAGCCGGTACGGGCCGATCCCGGCCCACTCCGCGACCGGGCCCAGCTTCGGCTGCGCCGTCGCGGCACGCGCCGCCGTGCTCGCCTCCCGCCAGGCCGCCGGAAGCTCCGCGAGGCCCCGGCGGGGGACGGCGATCCCGGCCGGGGCGTCCCCGCGCAGCCGCTCGGCCGCCGCGCGGGCGGGGGAGGGGTCCTCGGCCGTGCGCAGCCGTACGAGGAGGGCGAGGGAGGCGGCGTCCGGGAGCGCGGCGACCGCCGCCGCGCCGGGGACGGCCCGTACCGAGGGGGTCTCGCCCCGCCACGGGGTCACGCACACGACGGCGTGCAGGCCGTCCGCACTGGGCCCCAGGGCCGCCCGCAGCGCCGCGACGGCCATGTCGTTCTGCCAGCCGCGCCCGGCGGTCAGGGCCGCGGTGAACTCGCGCGAGAGGTCCGTGCCCGCCCGCTCCTCGTCGGCGAGGAGCCCGCCGATCCGGGCGGCCACCTCCATGGCCGCCGCGAGCTGCTCGGGCGGGGGCCCCGGCTCGGCGTCGAGCAGCCACACGTACCCGAGGACGACACCCCGATGGCGTACGGGAAGGCAGATCCGGTCCCGGAAGACGCCCGCGTCCGGGGAGGCGGGGATGCGGACCGGGCCCTCCGCCCGGGTGATGCCGAAGCCCTCGAACCAGGCGCGGACCGCCGGGGTGGACCGCCGGGTCAGGATCGACCGGGTCCGGACCGGGTCCATCGCCGTGTCGTCGTCGCTGTCGTGGGCACCGAAGGCGATCAGCCCGAAGTCGCGGTTCTCCAGCGTCGCCGGGGCCCCGAGGAGTGCGGAGATCTCGTCCACCAGGTCTTGGTAATCGCCCTTCACCGACCCATTCTCGCACCCCCTCAGACAGATGTATGAGAGGCGGGCCACGGATGCGTGACAGCTGTAGGTGGCGGACGATCGGACCGATTCGTAGGTTTCACAGTGGTTATCCGTGCTGTTCCGGTTCGTTCGCTTCGGCGTCTTCATCCGGGTACGGCCCCGTTCTACCCTTGCCCTCTGGAGGTGCCCCGTGCTGGGTCCCGTGATCCTCGCCGCGTCGCGCAGCGACAAGATGCGCCGTTTCGTCTCGGCCGCGCCCGGGACCAAGCAGGTCGTGGCACGCTTCATCGCCGGCGAGACCGTGGACGACGTCGTCCCGATCGTGCGGGAGCTGAGCGAGCGCGGCCTGGAGGTCACCCTCGACGTCGTCGGCGAGGACATCACCACCGTCGAGCAGTCGCACGCCGCCCGGGACGCCTACCTGGAGCTCATCGGCCGCCTGAAGGAGCTGGGCCTCGGCGAGCGCGCCGAGATGTCCGTGAAGCTGTCGATGTTCGGCCAGTCCCTGGAGAACGGCCACGAGCTGGCGCTCGCCAACGTCCGGCCGGTCGTCGAGGCCGCCGCCGAGATCGGCACCACCGTCACCCTGGACGCCGAGGACCACACCACCCTCGACTCGATGTTCGCCATCCACGAGGAGCTGCGGAAGGACTTCCCGCAGACCGGCTGCGTCATCCAGGCCTACCTCTTCCGCACCGAGGACGACGCCCGCCGCCTCGCCGCGAACGGCTCCCGCGTCCGGATCGTGAAGGGCGCCTACAAGGAGCCCGCCTCCGTCGCGATCCAGGAGAAGCCGGAGATCGACAAGGCGTACGTCCGGATCACGAAGATCCTGATGGAGGGCTCCGGCTACCCGATGATCGGGTCCCACGACCCGCGCCTGATCTCCGTCGGCCAGGAGCTGGCCCGCCGCGCCGGGCGCAAGCCGGACGAGTACGAGTTCCAGATGCTGTACGGCATCCGGAGCGAGGAGCAGAACCGCCTCGCCGCCGAGGGCCACCGCATGCGCGTCTACACCGCGTACGGCACCGACTGGTACGGCTACTTCATGCGCCGTCTGGCGGAGAAGCCGGCCAACCTCCTCTTCTTCGTCCGCTCCATCCTCACCAAGGGCTGAGCCCCACCACCCCTCCGAAGGAGTATCGAGACTCATGGACGCTGTGACCCAGGTCCCCACTCCCGTCAACGAGCCGGTGCACGGCTACGCCCCCGGCTCCCCCGAGCGCGCCCGTCTGGAGCTCAAGCTCAAGGAGCTGGCCGAGAACCCGCGCGAGCTGCCGATGACCATCGGCGGCGTGAAGCGCCTGGGCGGCGGCGAGGAGTTCGAGGTCGTCCAGCCGCACAACCACCGGGCCGTCATCGGCACCTTCCGCGGCGCCACCCAGCAGGACGCCCAGGACGCGATCGACGCCGCCCTGGCCGCCGCCCCCGCCTGGCGCGCGATGTCCTTCGACGACCGCGCCGCGATCATCCTGCGCGCCGCCGAGCTGCTCGCCGGGCCCTGGCGCGAGACGCTGGCCGCGTCCACCATGCTCGGCCAGTCCAAGACCGCCCAGCAGGCCGAGATCGACACCCCGTGCGAGCTCGTCGACTTCTGGCGCTTCAACGTGGCGTACGCCCGCCAGATCCTGGCCGAGCAGCCCCCGGCCAACTCGCCGGGCGTCTGGAACCGTCTGGACCACCGCCCGCTCGAGGGCTTCGTCTACGCGATCACGCCGTTCAACTTCACGGCCATCGCGGGCAACCTGCCCACCGCCCCCGCCCTCATGGGCAACGTGGTGGTCTGGAAGCCGTCCCCGACGCAGACCCACGCCGCCGTGCTCCTCATGGAGCTCCTGGAGGAGGCGGGCCTGCCCAAGGGCGTCATCAACCTGGTGACCGGCGACGGCATCGCCGTCTCCGAGGTGGCCCTGAACCACCGCGACCTGGCCGGCATCCACTTCACCGGCTCGACCAAGACCTTCCAGCACCTGTGGAAGACGGTCGGCAACAACATCGAGAACTACCGCTCGTACCCGCGGATCGTCGGCGAGACCGGCGGCAAGGACTTCGTCGTCGCCCACCCCAGCGCCGACCGCGCCGTCCTGAAGACCGCCCTGACCCGCGGCTCCTTCGAGTACCAGGGCCAGAAGTGTTCCGCGTCCTCGCGCGCCTACGTCCCGGCCTCGATCTGGAACGACGGCTTCAAGGAGGAGTTCGCGGCCGAGGTCGACGGCATCACCATGGGTGACGTCACCGACCTGTCGCACTTCATCGGCGCCGTCATCGACGACCGCTCGTTCGCCAAGAACAAGGCGGCGATCGACCGCGCCAAGTCCGACCCGAGCTGCACGATCGTCGCCGGCGGCACCTACGACGACTCGGTCGGTTACTTCGTCCGCCCGACCGTCATCGAGTGCGCCGACCCGGAGAACGAGGTCTTCACGACCGAGTACTTCGGCCCGATCCTCGCGATCCACGTCTACGACGACGAGAAGTACGACGAGATGCTGACCCAGATGGAGTCGGTCTCGGACTACGCGCTCACCGGCTCGGTCATCGCGAACGACCGCGCCGCCGCCGCGTACACGATGGAGAAGCTCCGCTACGCCGCGGGCAACTTCTACATCAACGACAAGTCGACCGGCGCCGTCGTCGGCCAGCAGCCCTTCGGCGGCGGCCGCGCCTCCGGCACCGACGACAAGGCCGGCGCCCCGCAGAACCTGATGCGCTGGACGCTGACCCGCGCGATCAAGGAGACGCTGGTCCCGCCGACCGAGTACGGCTACCCGCACATGGGCTGACGCCCGCCCGCCGCGCGAGCGGCCCCTGCCCCCAGGGGCAGACCCCCGTCCCCTCGGGACGGGCCCCCGACACCGCCCCCGACCCCGGTCCCCCAACCGGGGTCGGGGGCGGTTTCCATGCGGGAGGCTTACGCTGCTGGGAGGGGATCGGTGAGGAGGCACGACATGCCCGGTTCAACGACACTCGGCCCCGGGCACGGGGTCGACGCGATCGAGCACCTCGACGCGTTGCGGATGACGTCCCTGATGAAGGAGCTGCACCGGCTGCTGACCGGGCCGGGGCCCGACCGGCTCACGGACGCGCAGGTCGCGACCCTGCTCGCGGGTGACGGCCGCCATCGGGAAGGCTTCACCGAGTGGGTGGAGCGCATGGCCCGCGACCTGGAGAAGGCTACGGCCTGACGGGGACCCGCCGGGTCAGGAAGTCGTCGATCAGCGTCGCGATCCGCGGCGCGTGGGTCTCCAGGGCGAAGTGGCCGGTGGGCAGGAGGTGGACCTCGGCGTCCGGGAGGTCGCGGCGGAAGGCCTCGGCGCCCGCCGGGACGAACACCTGGTCGCCCTCGCCCCAGACGGCGAGGAGGGGGACCCGGGAGGTGCGGAAGTACTCCTGGAAGGCCGGGTAGAGGGCGAAGTTGGAGCCGTAGTCGGTGATCAGGTCCAGCTGGATGCCGTCCTGGCCCTCGCGGGCCATCAGGGCGGCGTCGTGGTGCCAGGCGTCGGGGCTGAGGAGGTCGTGGTACTCGGCGGGGACGCCCGTCTCGTACTGCCACCGGATGCCGTCCGGGGAGCGGATGGCGCGGACCGGCTCCTCGGTCTTCGGAGTGCGCTCCTCGATCAGGGCGAGGACCGGGGCCCACGCCTCGGCGCCGAGGCCCTCCTCGTACGCGTTGCCGTTCTGGGTGACGATCGCGGTGATCCGCCCGGGGTGGGCGAGAGCGAGCCGGAGGCCGATGGGGGCGCCGTAGTCCTGGACGTAGAGCGCGAACCGCTCCAGGCCGACGGCCTCGGTGAACTCGGCCGTGAGCGCGGCCAGTTCGGCGAAGGTGTAGGGGAAGTCGCCGGCCGGGGGCGCGGCGCTGCGGCCGAAGCCCAGGTGGTCGGGGGCGATCAGGCGGTAGCGGTCGGCGAGCAGGGGGATCAGGTCGCGGAACATGTGCGAACTGGTGGGGAAGCCGTGCAGCAGGAGGAGGGCGGGGGCGTCGGCCGGGCCGGCCTCCCGGTAGGCGATCTCGTGCCCGCGGACGGTGACGGTGCGGTGGTGGGTCGGCAGTACGGACATCTTCTAACCCCTTAGGTGTGGATTAACGGTTAGGTGTCGGCAGGGTGATTCCAGCAGACCCGGAGTAACCTGTCAATTCACTTTCAAGGGTTAATGTGATGTGGGAGGGTGAGGCGCATGACCGTGAGGACCGCGCCCACCCATGCACTCGGAGCCGCCCGGCTCCGCTCCGTACGCGAGATGCTCGACCTCGCCTTCGAGGGGAACTTCGACGACGAGGACTGGGACCACACCCTCGGCGGCTTCCACGCCTGGATCGAGGACGGGGAGGGGATCGCCGCCCACGGCGCCGTCGTCATGCGCCGGCTGCTCCACGGAGGGCGCTCGCACCGCGTCGGGTACGTGGAAGGGGTCGCCGTCCGGGCCGACCTGCGCCGCAAGGGGCTCGGCGGGGCGGTCATGGCCGAGCTGGAGCGGGTGATCGACGGGGCCTACGCCTTCGGGGCGCTCGCCGCCTCGGACGCGGGCGCGGCCCTCTACCGGGGGCGCGGCTGGCAGGTCTGGGAGGGGCGCGTCGAGGCGTTCACGCCCGGCGGGATCGTCCACCTCCCGGAGGAGGAGGGGGGCGTCTTCCTGCGCCCGGCGGGCGCGGGGCCCCTGCCGGACCCCGCCGCCCCGCTCGTCTTCGACTGGCGGGACGGCGATGTGACGTGAAGGGATTTGAGGGCGTGGGGGTGTGACGGTGCGTCAGGGGCCGTCGTTCCCCGTCGCCGCGCGGTCCGCGTGGACGCGGCCCCTCTCCGTCTCCTTCCTCGCCGTGTACGTCATGCCGATCGCGTAGCCGAGGCCGAGCAGCGCGATCGTGTACCCCGGCAGCCCGAGGCCGGCCAGGGCCACCGCCAGACAGCCGAGGACGGCGAGCGCCCAGACCGCCAGCACCGCCTTGCCCCGGCGGCTGAGGAACAGCCACCCGTGCGGGCGGGCCGGCAGCGACTCCAGGCCCCCTTCGGGGCCCGCGGTCGCCGCCTTCGGGCGCTTGAAGTAGCCGTACACCAGCCACTCGCCGCACAGCTCCCAGCCCTCCGGCTCCAGCTCGTCCAGGACCCGGGCGCGGCGGCGGTCCGTGATCACCTCGCGGCGGTACTCCCAGGCGAGCGCGGCCCCCGGCGCCCGGCGGCAGACGAACCGGCCGAGCGCGTCCAGTGACTCCACCTCCCAGCCCTGGTCCCCGTGGACGGCCAGCATCCGGCGGTCGTTGAAGAGGTCCGCGGTCCACGTCCAGTGCTCCGCCGCCCCGTCCGGCTCCCCGGGCGCCGGGGCGAGCCCGCCGAGCCGGGCCGCGAACCGCGCGGCGGGCCCGAACTCCTCCTCCGGCGCGGACCCCGTCTCCGCGAGGTGCCCGCGCAGCTCGGCGGCGGTCCGGTCGATCTGCTCCTCGGGCACGCCCGCCGCGCGCAGCGCGCCCGTCAGCTCCTCGAAGTAGGCGTCGGTGGTCATGGTGCTGCTCCCCCTGCGTGCAGTCGCGTCCCCACGGCCCGGTGGAACTCCGTCCAGGCCGCGCCCTCGGCCGCCAGGTGCGTCCGGCCCGGGTCGGTGAGCCGGTAGTAGCGGCGGCCCGGCCCGCGCTCGGCGGCGCGGAACTCGGCCTCGACCAGACCGGCCTCCTCCAGGCGGTTCAGGACGGGATAGAGCGTCCCGCCCTTGATCTCGCCGAGGCCCGCCCCGGCGAGCGCCTTCGCGATCTCGTACCCGTAGCTCTCGCCGTCGGTCAGACAGGAGAGGACGAGCAGGTCGAGGACTCCCTTGAGCCAGCTGGATCTGCGGTCTGCGGCCATGCGTGCATTCCATCACTACCTAGGTAGGAAAACAACCTAGGTGGGTGTGCCGAGTCAGACCGTGACGAGCATCTTCCCCAGGTTCTCGCCCCGCAGCATCCCCAGGAACGCGTCCACCACGTGCTCGAAGCCCTCCGCCACCGTCACGTCCAGCGGCAGCGAACCGTCGCGCAGGTGCGGGACGGCGAGGTCGTACAGCTCCTCCAGGGCGTCCATGTGGTTCCGGACCAGGAACCCTTCGAGCCGGATGCTCTTCCCGACCAGGTCGAAGAGGTTGCGCGGGGCCGGCGGGGGAGCGGAGAGCGAGTGGTACTGGGCCACGGCGCCCACCCAGGCGATCCGGCCGTGCTCGCGCAGCGAGCCGATCGCGGCCTCCAGGTGCTCGCCGCCCACCCCGTCGAGCACCGCGTCGAGCCCGTCGGGCGCGGCCTTCGCGAGCGACTCCGCCACCGGCCCGTCGTGGTGGTCGAAGGCCGCGTCGAAGCCCACCTCCTCCGTCAGGTACGCCACCTTGCGCGCCGAACCCGCGCTGCCCACCAGACGGCCCGCGCCGAGCAGCCGGGCGAGCCGCCCCGCCGCCGTGCCCACCCCGCCGGCCGCCGCCGAGACGAACAGGTCCTCGCCCGCCCGGAGCCGCGCGATCCTGGTCAGGCCCACATAGGCCGACAGGCCCGTACCGCCGAGCAGGCTCAGGTGCGCGGCGAGCGGGACGCCGGGGCCGAGGTCCGGGACCCGGCGCACCTCGTCCGGCGCCACCACGGCGTGGGTGCGCCAGCCCCTGCGGTGCAGGACGAGGTCGCCCGGGCGCAGCGACGGGTCGCGCGAGTCGAGCACCCGGCCCAGGGCCCGGCCCTCCATCGGGGAGCCCAGGGTCCACAGCTCGTCCGTGTCCATCGCCTCGCGGTGGTACGGGTCGACCGAGAGCCGGAGGTTCTGGACGAGCGCGGTGCCCGGTCCGGGCGCCGGCAGCGGTTCCTCCGTGAAGGAGAACAGGTCGGGGGTCGGGAAGCCGGTGGGGCGGGCGGTCTGCCGGACGGTGATCATGGTGTCGTTCGTCATGCCGCCGACCGTAGGAGGCGGCCGGCGGCCCGGGCAGGGGGTAGCGTCGATGGCTCCGGCGGATCCATGAAAGTCGCTCATGGACGCGGGTGGGGGCGGATGCGACGGCTCCGCGACGAGGTCGCGTACGCGGGCGCTCGGCCGCTCGGGTACGCAGGTACGCAGAGGCACGCGGGCACGCAGGTACGTGGGCGCGCAAGCACGCAGATACGCACGAAGGGGTGGCGCCGCGCATGAACGGGTCCGGGAGCAAGGCCGTCGATCTGGCCCCGCACGAGCTGCGCGTCCTCGTCGCCGTCGGGCGCGAGCGCGGCTTCTCGGCCGCCGCCATCGTCCTCGGCACGACCCAGTCCGCCGTCTCGCACTCGGTGCGCGGCAGCGAACGCAAGCTGGGCGTCGTCCTCTTCGAGCGGGGCCGGACCGGCGCCACCCCGACCCCGGCCGGGGAGCGGGCCCTCGCGTACGCCCGGCGGGTGCTGCGGCTCCTGGAGGTGATGGCCGCCGAGGTGCGTGCCACGAAGGCGGACGCTCCCGCCGGACCGCTGCGGATCGCGGCCTTCCGCAGCGCCGCCCTCCACCTGCTGCCCCGCGCCCTGGGACGGCTCGCGGAGCGCCACCCGGACGTCGTGCCCGAGGTGCGGATCGTGCGGGAGGTGGGGCGCGGCACGGCCGGCGAAGTCCTCGACGGGCGGGCCGACCTGGGGATCGCGACGCTCGGCACCACCTCGCCGGTGCCGCCGGAGCTGGTCGGCGGCGTCCTCCTGGAGGAGGGGTACGCCCTGGTGCACCCGGCCGGGCACCCGGCGCCGCGCACGCTCCCGCTGATCGACTGGACGGAGAACTGCACCTCGTACACCCGGGAGTGGTGGGCCGGGCAGGAGTGGCTGCCGCCCGCGACGGTGGAGGCCGAGGACGACGGGACGGTCCTCTCCATGGTGGGCACCGGTTTCGGGATGGCCGTGATGCCGGAGCTCTCCCTGGTCGGGGCGCCGCCCTCGGTGCGGATCACCGATCTCGGACCGGACCGCCCGACGCGCTCGGTGGGCTACGTCACCACCCCCGAGCTGGCCTCTTCGCCCGCCGTACGGGCCCTGATCCGGGAGCTGCGGGCCGTCGCGGGGTGACCCTCGGTGTCCTGCCGTCTCAGATAGTAGGAAGTCCGAGTAATTGTGGAGACAGATGCGGCGGCCTGCCCTAGCTTTGTAGGAGCCGAACGTCTCGCTCCATCAGCGAATGGCGGTCGAGAGCGCGACGCCCCGTGCAGGCAACCCCTGCGGCGGCGCTCCCCGCCCCTTCCGGCGCCTTCGATCACCACTGGTCCCCGCACGTCGCCGACCGTTCCCGGTCCCCGTACGTCGCTCATCTCCGCACGCCGGATCACCACTGATCTCAAGGAGTCGATCCCTCATGGCCCCCATCGCCGCCCAGGCCGCCCGCCGCGTCCGCCACTCCGCCGCCCGTCCCGCCGACGAGGCCCGCCAGAACGCCGCCGCCGCCCTCCAGCGCGCCCTCGACCGCCGTGACAACGGCGGCTCCACCGGCCACTGACCCCCCCGTCGAGGCCTGGACGTTCGTCCACATGATGGACGTGACGTGTCAGACGATGGGACGACCAGTAGGGTGCCGACATGTCTCACAGCATCGATCTCGCAGTCATCCCCGGCGACGGCATCGGCCAGGAGGTCGTGGCCCAGGGCCTCAAGGTCCTCTCGGCCGTCCTTCCCCAGGACGTGAAGCTGGAGACCGAGGAGTACGACTTCGGCGCCACGCGCTACCACGCCACCGGTGAGACCCTCACCGACGCCGACCTGGACTCCCTCAAGAAGCACGACGCCATCCTGCTCGGCGCCATCGGCGACCCGTCGGTGCCCTCCGGCGTCCTGGAGCGCGGCTTCCTCCTGAAGCTCCGCTTCGCCTTCGACCACCACGTGAACCTGCGTCCCTCGAAGCTGCTCCCCGGCGTGGCGACCCCGCTCGCCGGACAGCCCGAGATCGACTTCGTCGTGGTCCGCGAGGGCACCGAGGGCCCGTACACGGGCAACGGCGGCACCATCCGCAAGGGCACCCCGCACGAGGTCGCCACCGAGGTCTCGGTCAACACCGCCTTCGGCGTCGAGCGCGTGGTCCGGGACGCCTTCGCCCGCGCCCAGGCCCGCCCGCGCAAGAAGCTCACGCTGGTCCACAAGAACAACGTGCTGACCTTTGCCGGCCACCTCTGGACGGACACCTTCCACCGGGTGGCCGCCGAGTTCCCCGAGGTCGCCACCGACTACCTGCACGTCGACGCCGCGACGATCTTCCTCGTCACCGACCCGGCCCGCTTCGACGTGATCGTCACCGACAACCTCTTCGGCGACATCATCACCGACCTCGCCGCGGCCGTCTCCGGCGGCATCGGCGTCGCCGCCTCGGGCAACATCAACCCCAGCGGCGACTTCCCGTCCATGTTCGAGCCGGTCCACGGCTCCGCGCCGGACATCGCGGGCCAGGGCAAGGCCGACCCCACGGCCACCGTCCTCTCCGTCGCCCTCCTGCTGCGCCACCTCGGCTACGAGTCCGAGGCCGTCCGGGTCGAGGAGGCCGTCGCGGCCGACCTCACCGAGCGGGGCGACTCCGTCCGCACCACGGACGAGATCGGCGACGCGCTCGCCGCGCGAGTAGCGAGCTGACCCGCGCCGACTGACACACGCCATCAGCCGCCGGGTCGCACAGCGCCCGGCGGCTGTCCCATGCGCGGCCGCGGGGTGCGCACCCCGAAAGAACCCCGGACCGCGCCAGCCTGTTTCACGCACCGGTCCCCGCGCGCGATAATCGAACGCGGGGCCGCCGTATGCGGGCACCGTCGGACGTCCACTCCGTCAGGGACAAGCCGTCTCCGACAGCGGCGTACGCGCGCGGTCCTCTCCCCACGACCGGTGAAGGACACGCACTCATGACGACGCCCACGATCGAGCTCAAGCCCTCCTCCAGCCCGCTGTCCGACGCGGAGCGCGAGGCGATCCTGGCCAACCCGGGATTCGGCCGCCACTTCACCGACCACATGGTCACCATCCGGTGGACCGACGGCCGCGGCTGGCACGATGCCGAACTCGTCCCGTACGGCCCGCTCGCGCTCGACCCGGCCACCAACGTCCTGCACTACGCGCAGGAGATCTTCGAGGGCCTGAAGGCCTACCGCCGCCCCGACGGCTCGGTCGCCAGCTTCCGTCCCGACGCCAACGCCCGCCGCTTCCAGGCCTCCGCCCGCCGTCTCGCCATGCCCGAGCTGCCGGTCGAGACCTTCGTCGAGGCCTGTGACGTCCTCGTCCAGCACGACAAGGCGTGGGTCCCGGAGCACGGCGGCGAGGCCTCGCTCTACCTGCGCCCGTTCATGATCGCGACCGAGGTCGGCCTGGGCGTCCGCCCGGCGAACGAGTACCTCTTCGTGGTCATCGCCTCCCCGGCCGGCCCGTACTTCCCCGGCGGCGTGAAGCCCGTCTCCATCTGGCTCTCGGAGAACCGCGTCCGCGCCGTCCCCGGCGGCGTCGGCGACGCCAAGACCGGCGGCAACTACGCGGCCTCCCTGCTCGCGCAGGCCGAGGCGGCGGCCAAGGGCTGCGACCAGGTCGCCTACCTCGACGCCGTCGAGCACAAGTGGGTCGAGGAGCTCGGCGGCATGAACCTGTACTTCGTGTACGGGAACAAGCTGATCACCCCCGTCCTCACCGGCTCGCTGCTCGCCGGCATCACCCGCGACTCGCTGCTCAAGCTGGCCGCCGACCTGGGCCTGGAGGCCGAGGAGGGCCGTGTCTCCATCGACCGGTGGCAGGCCGACAGCGAGAACGGCACCCTGACCGAGGTCTTCGCCTGCGGCACCGCCGCCGTCATCACCCCGGTCGGCACCGTCAAGTCCGAGCGCGGCGAGTGGACCCAGTCGGGCGGGGAGCCCGGCGAGGTCACCATGAGGCTGCGCGAGGCGCTCCTCGCCGTCCAGACCGGCAAGGCCGAGGACAACCACGGCTGGATGCACGAGCTGGGCTGATCCCTACCCCTCCACCCGCACCGGGGCTTCCGGGGCCGTCGCGGCCACGGGGGCCCCGTGCGGCGTCAGGACGGCGTACAGCGCGCCGCCCGTGATCCCCGAGAGCACGAAACTGCAGTCGATCCCGCCCGTCAGGGCGAGCAGCGGCCCCTCGTAGAGCGGCGTCGACACCGCGGCCAGGCCGACCGCCGCGCCGACCGCCCAGGATGCGGTGGCGCGCGGGTGCCAGCCCGCCGAGAACCAGTAGATCCCGCCGCGCGAGCGCCGGTTGTAGACCTGGAGTGCCTCCGGGTCGTAGACGCCCCCGCAGCGCGCGTGCCCGATCAGGGTGATCACCGCCCACGGGGTGCCGATCGCGGTGAGCAGCAGCACGAACGAGGTCATCGCCGTCTGCGCGTCCGAGGCGAAGTGGCCGAGGAAGACGAAGGCGGTGGCCACCGCCGCGACCACGAGCGTGGCGCGCGCCCGGGTGGCCCGGGGCAGGATCGCGTCCAGGTCGAGCCCCATGGAGTACAGCATCAGCCCGGCGTTGCCGACGGTGCCGGCCGTGGCCGCGACGAGGAGCGGCACCAGGTACCAGCCGGGCGAGGCGGCGACGAGCGGGCCGGCGTAGTCGAGCGCCCCGCGGGCCGCGAGCGCCGTGTACGTGCCGAAGAGCTGCGGGACGAGCAGGCCCACGACCAGGCCCAGACAGGTCGCCCGCCACACGGTCCGCGCGCCGTACCGCTCGGGGGAGACGTACCGCGTGTAGTCGCCGAGCAGGGTGATGAAGGCGACCGGCCCGCTGAGCCCCGCCGCCACCGCCGAGAGCAGCCAGGTCGGCCAGAAGGAGCCCAGGAGGTACGGGGTGTCCGGCACCGCCGCCGTGGTGAAGTCCCCGGCGTACGCGACCAGGCCGACGGCGAGGAGCGCGGTCATGCCGACCGCGAGCACCTTGCTCAGTCGCAGCAGCAGCCGGTAGCCGTACACGGCGGCGACCACCGTGCAGGCGGCGAGCAGCGCGTAGACGACGGCGTGGGCGCCGCTGCCCGTGGGCAGGCCGGTCAGCCGGGCGAGGGCCCCCACCACGACGTCGCCGCCGATCCAGAGGGTCAGGGCGGTGTAGCCGAGCGAGAGGAGCAGCCCCACCACCGAGCCGACGAGCCGGCCCCGGACGCCGAAGAAGGCGCCGGAGGAGGTGGAGAGGTTGGTCGCGGTGCGCAGGGAGACCAGCGCGAGCGGGGCGGTGACCGCGACGCCGACGAGGGTGCCGGTGACGACGGAGGTCACCGAGCCCCAGAGGCCGAGGCCGAAGGAGACGGGGAGCCAGCCGAAGACGATCACCCCCAGGCAGAGGTTGGAGCCGAGCAGGATCGAGACGAGGTCGCGGGGGCCGCTGGTGCGTTCGGCCTCGGGGACGGTGTCGACTCCGCGCTGTTCTATCGGCATGGGGTCTCCCGGGGAGCTGAGAGGGGACGGGGGAAGCTGGTGGACGACTTTTAGAGTGACGCTCAATGTGACCTGTGCCCATACCGTGCGTCAATGCTTGGAGCCACGCGTCTCAGCATTTAGAGTGACGCTCAAACGGGAGGTGTTTGGGACGTGCGACTGCCCCCGCGGAACGCGATCGGCTCCAGGTCGGAGCCATGGGCCCGCGGGACGCCCCGCACGGCCTCGGCGCGACCGGGATCACCTCCTCCGGCACGCGGGGGACGGGAAGGGCCGGCGAGACCGTACGCCGGACCTTCACCGCGGCCGGGCCGCCCGTCGGCCCGGCGATCGCCCGCGGCCCTGCGTACGGGGTCGTGGGCGATCCGGACACCGCCACCGGCACCTGTGAACCGGCTCGCCCCCGGAACGCGGTCCGGCGCCCACGGCGCCGCCGCGCCGGCGGCCGGACCGGTCTCGCCCCCCTCGACCACCCCTACTTCCTCTAGGACCCACTGACCATGACGTACCGCATGCCCGCCGAGTGGACACCGCACGAGCGCACCTGGATGGCCTGGCCCGGCCCCAACCCCACCTTCACCGATGCCGAGGAGCTGACCGCCGCCCGCGCCGCCTGGGCCTCGGTGGCCCGCGCCGTCCGCCGCTTCGAGCCGGTGACGATGGTCGTCGCCCCCGGCGACGCGGAGGGCGCCCGCGCGCTCCTCGGCGAGGACGTCGAGCTGGTCGAGCGCGACCTCGACGACGCCTGGATGCGGGACATCGGCCCGACCTTCGTCACGAACGGCACCGAACTGGCCGCCGTGGACTGGGTGTTCAACGGCTGGGGCGCCCAGGACTGGGCCCGCTGGGAGCACGACTCCAAGATCGCCCGCCACGTCGCGGACACGGCCGGCGTCCCCGTCGTAAGCAGCCCCCTCGTCAACGAGGGCGGCGCGATCCACGTCGACGGCGAGGGCACGGTCCTCCTCACCGACACCGTCCAGCTCGGCTCCGGCCGCAACCCCGGGTGGACCCGAGAGCAGGTCGAGACCGAGATCCACGCCAGGCTCGGCACCACGAAGGCGATCTGGCTCCCGCACGGCCTCGCCGCCGACTACGGCACGTACGGCACCCAGGGCCACGTCGACATCGTCGCCGCCTTCGCCCGCCCCGGCACCGTCCTCGTCCACAGCCAGCGGGACCCGGCCCACCCCGACTACGAGCGCTCCCGGACGCACGCGAGCATCCTGCGCGCCGCCACCGACGCCCGGGGCCGCCCCCTGGAGGTCATCGAGATCCCGGCCCCGACCGTCCTCAAGGACGAGGAGGGCGACTGGGTCGACTACTCGTACATCAACCACTACCTCTGCGAAGGCGCCGTGATCCTCTGCGCCTTCGACGACCCCCACGACGAGCTCGCCGCCGAGATCTTCCGCCGCCTCTTCCCCGACCGCGAGGTCGTCCTGGTCGACGCGCGCACGATCTTCGCGGCCGGCGGCGGCATCCACTGCATCACCCAGCAGCAGCCGAAGGTCTGAGGGCCGGGCCTCCCGGGCCCGTCATCGGGTAGAACGTACGAGTGAGTCAGAGCAGCAGTCCGACGTCCCCTCCCCGCCGCCGCAACCAGGCCGCACCGCCCCGCGAGGAGGTGCTCGCCGCCGCCATGGGGACCATCGCCGAGCGCGGGCTCGACGGGCTCACCATGGCCGGGCTCGGGCGGCAGGTCGGAATGAGCAGCGGACACCTGCTGTACTACTTCCGCACCAAGGACGAACTGCTGCTCCAGACCCTGGAGTGGAGCGAGGGGCGGCTCGGGGCCCGGCGCGGCGCCCTGCTCTCCCGGCCGGGCAGCGCCCGTGAGCGGCTCGACGGATACGTGGACGTGTACGTGCCCGAAGGGCCGCGCGACCCGCACTGGACGCTCTGGCTGGAGGTCTGGAACCGCTCGCAGAACGCCGACGCCGACGCCCGCGCGCGCCAGGCCGCCATCGAGGGGGCCTGGCACCGGGACCTGGTCGCGATCCTGGCCGAAGGGGTCTCGCGCGGTGAGTTCCGGCCGGTCGACCCGGACCGCTTCGCCACCCGGACGCGCGCCCTGCTCGACGGCTTCAGCGTGCACGTCGCCGTCGGCATCCCCGGCACGGGGAGGGGTCAAGTCCTCGAACACGTGCGGGAGTTCGTCGAACAGGAGCTGCTCGCGCGACCGTAACGCACGCAAGTACACAGGATCGTTGCCCGCTGCACCCTTGTTGGCCGGGCCGGTGCTCCGGCACGGTTCCTGCCCATGGGACGAGAGCACTGGAAGAAGATCTGGGTCGGCTCCGCCGGCAACATGGTCGAGTGGTTCGACTGGTTCGTGTACGCGAGCTTCGCCACCTACTTCGCGGGGGCGTTCTTCCCCGAGGGCAACGACACCGCCAAACTCATGAACACCGCCGGCATCTTCGCCGTCGGCTTCTTCATGCGCCCGGTCGGCGGCTGGCTCCTCGGCCGCGTCGCCGACCGCAAGGGCCGCAAGACGGCCCTCACCCTCACCGTCACCCTGATGTCCGCCTCCGCCGTCCTGATCGCCGTCGCCCCCACCTACGCGGTCGCCGGGTACGGCGGCGCCGCCGTCCTCCTGGTCGCCCGCCTCCTCCAGGGCCTCTCGGTCGGCGGCGAGTACGCGGCCAGCGCCACCTACCTCACCGAGGCCTCCGCCCCCGAGCACCGGGGCTTCGCCTCCAGCTTCCAGTACGTGTCGATGACCGCCGGCCAGGTCCTCGGCCTCGGCCTGCTCCTCGTCCTCCAGCAGACCCTGTCCGACGCGGCCCTGCACTCCTGGGGCTGGCGCGTCCCCTTCGTCGTCGGCGCCCTCGGCGCGGCCGTCGTCTTCTACCTGCGCCGCACCATGCTGGAGACCGAGGTCTACGAGGAGTCCGCGGGCGTCGGCGTCGAGCAGGGACAGCAGGGCACCCTCAAGGCCCTCTGGGCGCACCGCCGCGAGGCCTTCCTCGTCGTCGCGCTCACCATGGGCGGGACCGTGGCGTACTACACGTACACCACTTACCTCACCAAGTACCTCTCCAACTCCGCCGGGCTCCCCAAGCAGACCGCCACCCTGGTCTCCTTCTGCGCCCTGATCGTCTTCGCCTGCCTCCAGCCGCTCGCCGGCCGGCTCTCCGACCGGATCGGGCGCCGCCCCCTGCTCATCACCTTCGCGGTCGGCTCCACCCTCCTCACCGTGCCGATCATGGCGATGCTCAAGCACGCGGGCTCCTTCTGGCCGGCCCTCGGCCTCTCCCTCCTCGCGCTCCTCGTCGTCACCGGCTACACCTCCATCAACGCCTGCGTGAAGGCCGAGCTCTTCCCGACCGGCGTCCGCGCCCTCGGCGTCGCCCTGCCGTACGCCGTCGCCAACGCCCTCTTCGGCGGTACCGCCGAGTACGTGGCCCTCTGGTTCAAGGACGCGGGCATCGAGTCGGGCTTCTCCTGGTACGTCGCCGGCTGCGCGGCCGTCTCCCTGGTCGTCTACCTCACGATGCGCGAGACCCGAGACATCGACCTCGGCCGGGTCGGGAAGGACGCCGGCGCGGAGACCGGCACCGGACGGAAACCGGACAGCCTGCCCGTATCGTGAGACCCCCGCCCCACGGGGCGGTCACCTGTGCCAGACTTCCGGCGTGCCTGCTACCACGATGATTATCGGCAGCGGCGCGCCGGTCCGCAGTGACCGCTGAAGCGTGGAACGACCCCCACGCAGGCGGACACCGTGCCCCAGACCCGCGCGCAGACCTCTCGCACCCGCGAGGGGTTTTTTCGTTTTCCGGCCCCACCCACGCCGGAGACGGACGCGGCGCGAGAATGGGGGCAAGTGGAGCCAGACCTTCCGGAGCCACATCCGACAGGAGCCATGACAGCCATGACCACGGAGAACGTCGAGGCCGCACCCCTCGACGACAGTTTCCACGTCTTCGACACGACGCTGCGCGACGGGGCGCAGCGCGAGGGCATCAACCTCACCGTCGCGGACAAGCTGACCATCGCCCGGCACCTCGACGACTTCGGCGTCGGCTTCATCGAGGGCGGCTGGCCCGGCGCCAACCCCCGCGACACGGAGTTCTTCGCCCGCGCCCGCCAGGAGATCGCGTTCAGGAACGCGCGGCTCGTCGCCTTCGGCGCCACCCGCAGGGCCGGCGGCACCGCCGCCGAGGACCCGCAGGTCAAGGCACTCCTCGACTCCGGCGCCCCGGTCGTCACCCTGGTCGCCAAGTCGCACGACCGGCACGTCGAACTGGCCCTGCGCACCACCCTCGAAGAGAACCTGGAGATGGTCCGCGACACCGTCTCCCACCTGCGCGAGCACGGCCGCCGCGTCTTCGTCGACTGCGAGCACTTCTTCGACGGCTACAAGGCCAACCCCGACTACGCCAAGGCCGTCGTCCGCGCCGCCCACGAGTCCGGCGCCGACGTCGTCGTCCTCTGCGACACCAACGGCGGCATGCTCCCCGCCCAGATCCAGGCCGTCGTCGCCACCGTCCTCGCCGACACCGGCGCCCGGCTCGGCATCCACGCCCAGGACGACACCGGCTGCGCCGTCGCCAACACCCTCGCCGCCGTCGACGCGGGCGCCACCCACGTCCAGTGCACCGCCAACGGCTACGGCGAGCGGGTCGGCAACGCCAACCTCTTCCCCGTCGTCGCGGCCCTGGAGCTCAAGTACGACCAGCGGGTGCTGCCCGAGGGCGCCCTCGCCGAGATGACCCGGATCTCGCACGCCATCGCCGAGGTCGTCAACCTCACGCCCTCCACCCACCAGCCGTACGTGGGCGTCTCCGCCTTCGCCCACAAGGCCGGACTGCACGCCTCCGCGATCAAGGTCGACCCCGACCTCTACCAGCACATCGACCCCGAGCGGGTCGGCAACACCATGCGGATGCTGGTCTCCGACATGGCCGGCCGCGCCTCCATCGAGCTCAAGGGCAAGGAGCTCGGCGTCGACCTGGGCGGCGACCGGGCGCTGGTCTCCCGGGTCGTCGAGCGGGTCAAGGAGCGCGAGCTCCGGGGCTACACGTACGAGGCCGCCGACGCCTCCTTCGAACTGCTCCTGCGCGAGGAGGCCGAGGGCCGGGCCCGCCGCTACTTCCGCACGGAGTCCTGGCGGGCGATCGTCGAGGACCGCCCCGACGGCACCCACGCCAACGAGGCCACCGTGAAGCTCTGGGCCAAGGGCGAGCGGATCGTCGCCACCGCCGAGGGCAACGGCCCGGTCAACGCCCTCGACCGGGCGATCCGGGTCGGCCTGGAGCGGATCTACCCGCAGCTCGCCAAGTTCGAGCTGACCGACTACAAGGTCCGCATCCTGGAGGGCCGCCACGGCACCGAGTCCACCACCCGGGTCCTGGTCACGACCAGCGACGGCCGCGGCGAGTGGTCCACGGTCGGCGTCGGCGAGAACGTCATCGCCGCCTCCTGGCAGGCCCTGGAGGACGCCTTCACCTACGGCCTGCTGCGGGCGGGAGTCGACCCCGCCGAATAGTCGCCTTTGGTCTTTTATGTTCTGTTCGACGCCGTTCGGGTAGCGTCGACGTATGAGGACCAGGCCGCTCGCCCGCCTTGCGGCTCTCGGCGGGTTGATACTGCTGCTGCTCCTGGTCCTGGTGCCCACCGCGGGCGCCAGGGCCACGGGCGTGTCCGACGCGGCCGCCGCCCTGAGGCAGGGCCCGGTCTACGTCGACCCCGGCGCCGCCGACCAGCTGTCCGAGGCCGACGCGGACGCCCTCGCGCGGAAGATCGAGGACGCGGACAAGCCGCTCTTCGTGGCCGTGCTGCCCGCGAACGCCCAGTTCCCGCCGCAGGGGCTCCTCGACGACCTGCGGGCCCGGACCGGCGCCACCGGTCTGTACGCCGTACGGCTCGGCGACCGGTTCGACGCCGGGGTCGACCCCTCCGTGATGTCCCCGGCGGCCGTCCGGAACCTCGCCGCCTCCGTCCGTACGCCGGACGTGGACGCGGCCACCGAGCTGAACGCCTTCGTGGACCAGGCCCTGCCCGCCATGAAGGGCTCCGCCCCCTCCTCCTGGGGCTCCGCCGGATCCGGCTCCGGGGTCCCGGTCGCCGGACTCGCCGTCCTCGGCGGCGTCGTCGTCGCGGCCGGCGCGGGCGGCTACGCGGTCGTCCGCCGCAACCGGCTCCGCAAGGAGGCCGAGGAGCGGGCCGCCCTGGAGAAGCTCCGGGTCGTCGTCGACGAGGACATCACCGCCTTCGGCGAGGAGCTGGAACGCCTCGACTTCCACCCCGCCGAGGCCGGCGCCGACGACACCATGCGCGGCGACTACGAACGCGCCCTCGACGCCTACGACCGGGCCAAGTCCCTCATGGGCTCCGCCGCCCGCCCGCACGACGTGCGCGGGGTGACGGAGGCGCTGGAGGACGGGCGCTTCTCCCTCGCCGTCCTGGCCGCCCGCCGCGAGCGCCGCCCGCTGCCCGAGCGGCGCGCCCCCTGCTTCTTCGACCCGCGCCACGGCCCCTCCACCGAGGACCGCCGCTGGACCCCGGCCGGCGGGACCGCCCGCGAGGTGCCGGTCTGCGCCGCCGACGCGGCCCGCCTGGACGACGGCCTCGACCCCCTCGCCCGCACGGTCGACACCGATTCCGGCCGCCGCCCCTACTGGGAGGCGGGGCCCGCCTACGGCCCCTGGGCCGGCGGCTACTTCGGCGGCGGCCTGCTCCCCGGCCTCCTCATGGGTACCTTCCTCGGCTCCATGCTCTCCACCCCGGCGTACGCCTCCGAGTACGGCGGCGGCGACTTCCAGGGCGGCGACTTCTCCTCCGGGGACTTCGGGGCCGGCGACTCCGGCGGCTTCGACGGCGGGGGCGGCTTCGGCGGCGGGGACTTCGGCGGGGGCGGCGGCTTCGACGGCGGAGGCGGCTTCTAGGACGCGCACCCGGGCCCCGGTCGGCTTGTACGGCGCGCCCCCGGGCCCCGCTCTCAGACCAGCGGCTTCACCGACATCAGCAGATGGCGGTGGGCCGGGTCCGGGCCGTCGGTGAGCAGGGCCCGCTGGCCGGGACCCAGCAGGTGGAAGCGGACCTCCGGGCTGTCCAGGGACGCCAGGGCGTCCAGGAGGTAGCCGGGATTGAAGGCGACCGCCACGGAGTCCGCCCCGGCGAGGGAGGCCGGCAGCCGCTGGGACGCCACGTCGTCCTCGTACCCCGCCCGCAGGTGCAGGCCCTCGGCGGAGAAGGCCAGCTGGACCGGGCTGTCGCCCTCCGCGACGACCGCGACCCGCTTCACGGCCTCGGTCAGCGGCACCCGGTCGGTGACCGCGAGGGCGTGCGCGCCGAGGTCGAAGAGCTTGTCGTGGCGGGGGAGGCGGCCGTCGAGCAGCCGGGTGGTGGTGCGCATGCCGCCGCTCTCGAAGCCCAGGGAGCCGGAGTCGAGCGCGAGCCGGGCCGGACCCCCGCCGGCGAGGGAGCGGGCGATCTCGGTGAGGCGCCGGGCCGGGACGACCACGTCGGCGTCCGCCGCGGCCGCGTCGGCCCCGGGCTTCCACTCCAGGGTGCGGACCGCGTACCGGTAGCGGTCGGTGGCGGCCAGTGTCATGACCGTCCCGTCCAGGGAGAGCCGTATCCCGGTGAGGACGGGCAGCGAGTCGTCCCGGCCCGCCGCCACCGCCACCTGGCCGACCGCCGCCGCGAAGGCGTCCCCGTCGACCAGACCGAGCACCTCGGGCAGCGGCGGCGGCGCCGGGTGGTCGTCGAGCGGCAGCAGCGAGAGGCCGAACCGGGCGTCGCCCGAGGTCACCGAGAGGCGGGCGCCCTCCACGGCGAGCTCGGCGCGGCCCCGGGGGAGCACCTTGCAGATGTCGAGCAGCCGCCGGCCCAGGACCAGCGCCCGGCCCGCCGCGACCGTCTCGGCCTCCACCTCGATCCGCGCCGAGGCCTCGTGGTCGAGCCCCGAGACGCGCAGCCCGTCCCCCGTCGCCTCCAGGAGCAGCCCCCCGAGGACGGGCATCGGGGAGCGGGCCGGCAGGACGCGCGCGGCCCAGGCCACGGCATCGGTCAACACGGCGCTGTCGATACGGAATTCCATGCCGCCGACGCTAACGGCCCCCACTGACAACGCCTCCGACCTGCGGGTTCCGGACCGGTCCCCGCTTCCCCGACTCCGTTGTCAGTGGCGGCCGTTAACGTCGTGGACGACGACCGGAACGACCCACGAACACTGCCGCGGCGGCGGCGCGCAGGGTGAGGAGACGCGATGAACGACGTCCACGTCCACGGCACGGTGGAGCCCGGTTTCGAGCCCGTGCGGGAGGTGTTCGCGGAGATCGCCGCGCACGAGGCGCGGGACGGCGGCGCGCAGCTCGCCGTTTACCACCGGGGCCGCCTCGTCGTCGACCTCTGGGGCGGTGACGGCGTCGACGGGGACTCCCTGCTCGCCCTCTACTCCTCCTCCAAGGGCGCCATGGCCCTGGTCACCGCCCTCCTCGTGCAGGACGGCGCCTTGGACCTCGACCGCACGGTCGCCTCCTGGTGGCCCGAGTTCGCCGCCGAGGGCAAGGGGGAGACCACCCTGCGCCAGCTCCTCTCCCACCGCTCCGGGCTGATCGGCACGGACGAGGGCCTCTCCCTGGAGGAGCTGGCCGACGACCGCAGGACCGCCGCCCGCCTCGCGGGCGGCCGCCCCTACTGGGAGCCGGGCACCGGCCACGGCTACCACGGCCTCGTCATCGGCGCCCTGGTCGGCGAGGTGGTCCTGCGGGCCACCGGCCGGACGATCCAGGAGCTGTTCGAGGAGCGGGTCCGCGCCCCGTACGCCCTCGACTACTACCTGGGCCTGCCCGAGGAGCTCGAACCCCGCTTCCGCCCGGCCCTGCCCCTGGTCCCCACCGCCGAGGAGGAGGCGTTCCTCGCCGCGAACCCGCTCCCGCCCGACAGCCTGGCGGCCGTCGCCTTCGGTCTCCGCACCGATCCGCCGCTGGACATGGTCGAGTACGGCAACAGCCGTGCCGTGCACGTCCAAGCGCCGCTCTCCGGCGGCGGCGTCGGCTCGGCCCGGGGCCTGTCCCGGATGTACGCGGCGATCGCGGGCGAGCTGGACGGCCGGCCCCCGCTCCTCGCCCCCGGCACCCTCGCCGAGTTCGCCCGGATCCACTCCGAGGGCACCGACCTCGTCACGGGCTCGCGGAACGCCTTCGGCCTCGGCTTCGTCCCGCTCGGCACCCGCTACCCGTCGCTGGGCGCCGGAGCCGTCGGCCACAGCGGCGCCCCCGGCTCCCAGGCCTTCGCCGACCCGGCCGCCGGCCTCGCCTACAGCTACGCCCGCCGCCGCTTCGCCTTCATGGCGGGCCCGGGCGCGCCGGAGAACGACCGGCTGGTCCCGGCGGTGGTGGAGGCGGCGGCGAAGACGGCCTGACGCCCACCGGTTCCGGACCCGGGCCCGGAAACGCCGAGCGCCCGCCGTCCGCCGGGGGGAGGCGGACGAGCGGGCGCGCTCGTGGGGCCGTACGGCCGGGAAGGGATCAGGCGGCGTTCTTGATCGCGGAGATGTCGAAGGTCAGCTTGACCTTGTCGCTGACCATGACGCCACCGGTCTCCAGGGCCGCGTTCCAGGTCAGGCCCCACTCGGAGCGCAGGATCTCGGCGGAGCCCTCGAAGCCGACGCGCTCGTTGCCGTAGACGTCCGTCGCGGTGCCGTTGAACTCCAGGTCGATGGAGAGCGGGCGGGTGACGTCCTTGATGGTCAGGTCGCCGGTGATCCGGTACTTGTCGCCGCCGAGCTGCTCGGCCCGGGTGGAGCGGAAGGACATCAGCGGGAACTGCTCGGCGTCGAAGAAGTCGCCGCCGCGCAGGTGGGCGTCGCGGTCGGCGATGCCGGTGTCGACGGAGGCGATCCTCACGTCGATCGAGGCGGTGGAGGCGCCGGGGTCCGTCCCGTCCAGCTTCAGCGTGCCCTCGTGCTCGGCGAAGCCGCCGCGGACGTTGGTGACCATGGCGTGGCGGACGGTGAAGCCGATGCTGCTGTGGGCGGGGTCGATGGTGTAGTCGCCGGTCAGGGCGGCCAGGGCCGGGTCCACCGGGAGGGTGGCGACGGCGGTGGCGGACTCGGTGTTCTTGCGGCCGAAGAGACCCATGACTGCTCCTTGCTCGGAATTGGTTGAACCTTCAACGAGAACGACTGTAACCCTATTCCGTTCAACATTCAACATCTATGGGAGATGTTCCTGGGCGTGGCCTTCCACGACTGCGACCACAACCGCGACCGCCGCCGACCCCGTCGGCAACCCGGAAGAAAGCCCACGAACCCCCCTCGTCGTCCACTTGGACTAACCGAAGGGGGTTCTTGGACTGGAGGGGCCCGCGCGGCGCGATCTCGTTGACGGTGCCGCCGGGCCGGGGCCAACTGGTGCGCATGCCCCTCCCTCACTCGCCACGAGGCCGCAGGATCCGTGCGGCCTGCGCGCTCGCCGTCGCCTCCTCCGCCGTGTTCGCCCTGGCCGGGCCCGCCGACGCCCGGAGCCCGCTCACCGGGACCGCCACGGGCGCCACCGACACCGCCACCGCGGACACCGCCGTCCCAGAGGCCGTCCTCTCCTCCCGGCAGCTCTCCGTCGCCGTCGCCCGGGACTTCCCCCGCGTCCTCTCGTACACCGACCGCGCGAGCGGGGCCCGGATCCTCGGCAGTACGGCCCCGGTCACCCAGGTGGTCCTCAACGGCACCGCCCGCACCGTCCGGACCAAGGGCGACCCCGTCCTGAAGCCGGCCTCCGCCGCGTACACCCTCGTCTTCCCCGACCTGCCCGGCGTCGAGATCGACGCGCGGCTCGGCGTCGAGGGCCGGACCACCACCTTCCGGATCACCGCCGTCCGCGACACCGGGGACTTCCGGGTCGGGACGATCGACATACCCGGCCACGACCTGGTCTCCGTCGGCTCCTCGGACACCGGCGGCGCCTCGACCGCCTTCACCCGCCTCGACCCGGACTCCACCCGCACCGCCGACGTCTTCGCGCGGGTCACCGACGCCACCCCGGCCGACGCGAACCCCGTCGGCGCCACCTACGCGATCGTCGGCACCGGCCGCCTCGCTGCCGCCGTCGAGTCCAACTCCAGCTACGACAAGCCCTCCGGCGCCTCCGCCCGCGACGGCTCCCGCTTCTGGCACCAGGCCCGCAAGAACGGCGCCGAGACCCGCGTCGGCGTCTGGTCCGGCCAGTGGACCCACCGCGGCGAGGGCGCCCCGAAGCCCGAGAGCGGCGACGACCTGCCCTGGGCGAAGGTCGTCGTCACCCCCGACGCCAACGCCGACGGAACCGTCGACTGGCAGGACGGCGCCATCGCCTTCCGCACGATCGGGATCAAGGCCCCCGGCAGCGAGCAGACCCCCGGCCGGGTCGTCGCCCACATCCCGTTCAACTTCGCCTCCCAGGCCACCCACCCCTTCCTGCGCACCCTCGACGACGTCAAGCGGATCTCGCTCGCCACCGACGGACTCGGCCAGTTCGCGCTGCTCAAGGGATACGGCTCCGAGGGCCACGACTCCGCCCACCCCGACTACGGCGGCAACTACAACAAGCGCGCCGGCGGCCTCGCCGACCTCAACACCCTCCTCAAGGAGGGCAGGAAGTGGAACGCCGGCTTCGGCGTCCACGTGAACGCCACCGAGTCGTACCCCGAGGCGAAGAACTTCAGCGAGACCCTCGTCGACAGGACGAAGCCCGGCTGGAACTGGCTCAACCAGAGCTACTACATCGACCAGCGCCGGGACATCAACAGCGGCGACCTCGCCCGCCGCTTCCAGCAGCTCCGCGACGAGACCGACCCCAACCTCTCCGCGCTCTACATCGACGTCTACTACACGCACGGCTGGATCGCCGACAAGACGATGCGGGCCGTACAGGCGCAGGGCTGGAACGTCGCCACCGAGTGGGCGGACAAGTTCGAGCGCTCCTCCCTCTGGTCCCACTGGGCCAACGACCTCGACTACGGCGGCGCCACCAACAAGGGCCTCAACTCGCAGATCATCCGCTTCATCCGCAACGGTGAGAAGGACGTCTGGAACGACCACCCGGTCCTCGGCCAGACCGCCCTCGTCGACTTCGAGGGCTGGACCGGCGAGACCGACTGGAACGCCTTCACCGCCAACGTCTGGCAGCGGAACCTGCCCGCCAAGTACCTCCAGCGGCAGACGATCACCCGCTGGAACGGCGACGACATCGCCTTCACCGGCGGCGTCCGCGGCACCGTCGAGAACGGCCGCCGCACCTTCTACGAGAACGGCCGCAAGGTCCTCGACGGCGACACCTACCTGCTGCCCTGGGACGGCGGCAAGAAGCTCTACCACTACAACAGGACCGGCGGCACGACCAGTTGGCAGGTCCCGGCCGGAACCCGCTCGTACACCGTGTACAAGCTCACCGACAACGGGCGCGTGAAGACCGCCACCGTACGGCCCGTCGGCGGGAAGGTCACCCTGGAGGCCGCCGCCGGACAGGCCTACGTCCTCCACCCCGACAAGGCCCCCGCCCAGGCCGACCCGCAGTGGGGCCGGGGCACCCCGGTGAAGGACCCCGGCTTCAACGACGCGGAGCTCACCGGCTGGACGAAGACCGGCACCGTCGCCCGTGACACCGACGAGCGGGGCCGCAACAGCGCGAAGCTCACCGGCACCGCCGCCGCCTCGGTCGGCCAGCGGATCACCGGCCTCACCCCCGGCGGGCGGTACACCGCCTCCGCCCTGATCGAGGTCGAGCCCGGGAAGACCCGCCCCACCGTCCTCTCCGTCGGCGGCGCGTCCGTCACCGTCGAGCGCTCCCCGCTTCAGAACCGGATCGCGGCCTCCGACTGGAACGGCACCCACCTCCAGCGCGCCAAGGTCACCTTCACCGCGCCGCGCGGCGCCGCCGCCCTGAAGATCGAGGCCGCGGGCGGCAGCGCCGCCGCCGTCCGGATCGACGACGTCCGGATCGTCCCGAACGACACCGCCACCAAGGCCGGGACCACGGCGTACGAGGACTTCGAGGCCGTCGACCAGGGCTGGGGCCCCTTCCTCAAGGGCGACTCCGGCGGGACGAACGACCCGCGCACCCACATCGCCCAGCTCCACGCCCCCTACACCCAGGCCGGCTGGAACGGGAAGCTCGTCGACGACGTCATCGGCGGCGCCGAGTCCCTCAAGTCGCACGACGAGAACAGCGGCCTCGTCTACCGGACCGCGCCCTGGACCGTCCCGATGAAGGACGGCCACCGGTACCGCGTCGAGTACGCCTACCAGTCCAGCCACGCGGGCGCGTACGAGTGGGTCACCGGCTACGACCGCACGAGCGGCACCGGAGCGGCCGTCGAGACCCGGCGCACCCCGATCGGGGAGCAGCGCACCACCGGGCACTTCACCGAGACCGTCACGGCGGGCTGCGGCGACACCTGGACCGGGCTGCGCAAGCGCGCCGACGCCCCCGACGGCGCCGACTTCGTCCTCGACGGCTTCACCGTGACCGACCTCGGCCCGGCCCCCGAGCGCGCCGCCTGCGGCACCCTCGCCGTCGGCGCGCCCGAGACCCTGGAGCCCGGCCGCCCGAACCGGGTCACCGTCGCCTTCGGCAACGACGAGGCCGCCGAGGCCACCGGCGCGCGGGCCGTCCTTGCCCTGCCCGAGGGCTGGACCGCCGAACCGGCCGCGCCCGTCGACCTCGGCACGGTCGCGGCGGGCGCGAAGGCCACCGCCACCTGGCAGGTGACCCCGCCGGTGGACGCGGCCTACCGGTCGTACCCGCTGAACGCCTCCCTCACGTACACCGTAGGCGGGGGAGAGCGGAGGCTGACCGCCGCCGCCACCGTCCGCACCCTGCCCCCGCCGCCCACCGCCGACACCTGGGCGAGCGACCACGACTGGACCTCGGCGGCCAGCGGCTGGGGGCCCGTCGAGCGGGACCTCTCCAACGGCGGGACCGCCGCCGGCGACGGCTCCCCGCTGCGGATCGGGGGAGTGGCGTACGCCAAGGGCCTGGGCACCCACGCCCCCGCCACCGTCCGCTACTACCTCGGCGGCCGGTGCGCCTCCTTCACCGCCGAGGTCGGCGTGGACGACGCCCAGACCGGCCGGGGCAGCGTCCGGTTCACCGTCCTCGCCGACGGCGCGGAGAAGGTGAAGTCCCCGGTCCTCAGGGCCGTGGACCCGGCCTGGTCCCTCACCGCCGACGTCACCGGCGCGGCCTACGTCGACCTGGTGGTCGACGACGGCGGCGACGGCAACGGCAACGACCACGCGGACTGGGGCGGCGCCCGCTTCCACTGCGGCGGCTGAACCCGTACGGTCCCCTTCGACGGAGGGGCCCTTGTAGGGAAGCGAAGAACGCGGGCGGCACCCCGGTACCCTGGGTGCCGCCCGCGGACGCGTGATCTTCACCGAGGTCTATGTCGAAACCCTACAAACACAGGGGGTGTCCGGCTGTTGACTCGGGACGTACGGGACACGGTTCTGTCCGCCCCCGCCAGGAATCGACACGCGAGACTGTACGGAGTCGACGGCAAGTTTTTCTTGTCCGACTTCGTAGGGTCGGTACATGACCGTTGTGGACCAGATCCCGAGCGAGCCCACCGACGCCCGTGGCCGGGTGGCCGAGTTGCACGTCCTGCGCGAGCAGGCCCTGAGCGGCCCGAGCGAGCGGGCGACCCAGGCGCAGCACGCGAAGGGCAAGCTGACCGCCCGTGAGCGCATCGAGCTGCTGCTCGACCCTGGTTCCTTCAACGAGGTCGAGCAGCTGCGCCGGCACCGCGCCCAGGGCTTCGGCCTGGAGGCGAAGAAGCCGTACACCGACGGCGTCATCACCGGCTGGGGCACGGTCGACGGCCGCACGGTCTTCGTCTACGCCCACGACTTCCGGATCTTCGGCGGCGCCCTCGGCGAGGCCCACGCCACCAAGATCCACAAGATCATGGACATGGCCATCGCGGCCGGTGCCCCGCTGGTCTCCCTCAACGACGGCGCCGGCGCCCGCATCCAGGAGGGCGTCTCCGCCCTCGCCGGCTACGGCGGCATCTTCCAGCGCAACACCCGCGCGAGCGGCGTCATCCCGCAGATCAGCGTGATGCTCGGCCCGTGCGCCGGCGGCGCGGCCTACAGCCCCGCCCTGACCGACTTCGTCTTCATGGTCCGCGAGACCTCGCAGATGTTCATCACCGGCCCGGACGTCGTCAAGGCGGTCACCGGCGAGGAGATCACCCAGAACGGCCTGGGCGGCGCCGACGTCCACGCCGGCACCTCGGGCGTGGCGCACTTCGCGTACGACGACGAGGAGACCTGCATCGCGGAGGTCCGCTACCTCCTGTCGATGCTCCCGCAGAACAACCGCGAGAACCCCCCGGCCGTCCCCTCCGAGGACCCGGCCGACCGCCGCTCCGACGTCCTGCTCGACCTGGTCCCGGCCGACGGCAACCGCCCGTACGACATGCACCAGGTCATCGAGGAGCTCGTCGACGACGGCGACTACCTGGAGATCCACGAGCGCTGGGCCCGCAACATCATCTGCGCCCTTGCCCGCCTGGACGGCCAGGTCGTCGGCATCGTCGCCAACCAGCCGCAGACCCTGGCCGGCGTCCTGGACATCGAGGCCTCCGAGAAGGCGGCCCGGTTCGTGCAGATGTGCGACGCCTTCAACATCCCGATCATCACCCTTCTGGACGTCCCCGGCTTCCTTCCCGGGGTCGACCAGGAGCACGGTGGGATCATCCGGCACGGCGCCAAGCTGCTCTACGCCTACTGCAACGCGACCGTGCCCCGGATCAGCCTGATCCTGCGCAAGGCGTACGGCGGCGCGTACATCGTGATGGACTCCCAGTCCATCGGCGCCGACCTGACGTACGCCTGGCCCACCAACGAGATCGCCGTCATGGGCGCCGAAGGCGCCGCCAACGTGATCTTCCGCAAGCAGATCGCCGAGGCCGAGGACCCCGAGGCCATGCGCACCCGCATGGTCAAGGAGTACAAGGCCGAACTGATGCACCCCTACTACGCCGCGGAGCGCGGCCTGGTCGACGACGTCATCGACCCCGCCGACACCCGCCAGACCCTCATCCGGTCCCTGGCCATGCTCCGCACCAAGCACGCCGACCTGCCCTCCCGCAAGCACGGCAACCCGCCGCAGTAAGAGGAGCCCCCTTCCCATGAGCACTCCCGCCAATCTCCTGCGCGTCGAGAAGGGTCACGCCGACCCCGAGGAGCTCGCCGCCATCACCGCGGTCCTCCTCGCCCGCGCCGCCGCCCAGCCCTCCGCCGACACCGCCGGCGCCCACCGGGGCCGCAGCGCGGCCGGCTGGCGCCGTCTGGAGCGCGAGCACGGCTTCCGCGCCCCGCACAGCTGGCGCTGACCCGCCACGGGCCCGCAGGGGCCCCGTGACGCACCGCGAAGGGCCGGAACCCGGTATCACCGGGTTCCGGCCCTTCGCGCTGCCCGCACGCCGAAGGCCGCGCCCCCCTTCCGGGGAGCGCGGCCTTCGGGACGAGCGGGGGAGAACGGAACGCCTGGGGACAGCTACCGCAGCCGGGCCATGAGGGCGTGCTCGACGAGGGTGATGAGCGCGCTCTTGGCGTCGGCCCGGTGGCGGGCGTCGGTGGTGATGATGGGGGTGTCGGGGCCGATCTGCAGGGCCTCGCGGACTTCCTCGGGCTGGTAGGGCTGGTTGCCGTCGAAGCCGTTGAGGGCGATGACGAACGGCAGGCCCGAGTTCTCGAAGTAGTCGACCGCCGGGAAGCAGTCGGCGAGGCGGCGGGTGTCGACGAGGACGACGGCGCCGATGGCGCCGCGGACGAGGTCGTCCCACATGAACCAGAAGCGGTCCTGTCCGGGGGTGCCGAACAGGTACAGGATCAGGTCCTGGTCGAGGGTGATGCGGCCGAAGTCCATGGCGACGGTCGTCGTCGTCTTGTCGCCGGTGTGGGTGAGGTCGTCGATGCCCGCCGAGGCGGACGTCATCACGGCCTCGGTACGCAGCGGATTGATCTCCGAGACCGCGCCGACGAACGTGGTCTTGCCCACGCCGAAGCCACCCGCCACCACGATCTTCGCGCTGGTGGTTGAACGGGCCGCGCCGCCGCTAGAGCTTGCGAAGTCCACTGAGCACCCTTTCGAGCAGTGTCACGTCTGGCTGACCGCCGGCGGCCTCGTCGCCGCCGGGCTGGTGGATGGCGACGAGTCCGGCCTCGGCCAGGTCGGCGACGAGGATTCGGGCGACGCCGAGGGGGATGGAGAGAAGTGCCGAGATCTCGGCGACCGACTTGATCTCGAAGCAGAGCCGGCAGATCCGCTGGTGCTCGGGCAACTGCCCCTGCAGCCGGGACGGATCGGCCGTCGTACTGACCAACGCCTCGATGGCGAGCTGGTAACGCGGCCTGGTCCGGCCGCCGGTCATCGCGTACGGACGCACCAGCGGGTTGTGCCCGCCCGAACCGCCCGACGCGGACGGGCCGCGCGAGGCGGACGGTCCGGCGGGCGCCGCCGGGGCGTGCGGCTGCCGATAGGGCTGCGACACGCCCTGTCCGCTCGGTGCGGAGGGAAAGTTGAACCGGTTCTGCGCGGTGTCGCCCAGCGGTGCCTGGTGCGCGTCATAACCGTTGTAGGGGCTCGCGCCCGGGGGTGTTCCCACGTTTCCTCCTCCGACTGCCTCGCGGTCCATGTCCCTTGGAGCCGCGCCACCGCACCTTACGGGGCGGTGGCGCGAAACGCACTGTCCGTCTGTTGGTTGAGAACTGTTAGTTAAGAAGACTGCCCTGGAGTTCCGCCCGGAGGTCGGGGGTCAGGACGGTGCCCGCGCGGTCCACGAGCAGGGCCATCTCGTAGCCCACGAGGCCGATGTCCGCCTCGGGGTGGGCGAGCACGGCCAGCGAGGAGCCGTCCGAGATCGACATGATGAAGAGGAAGCCGCGCTCCATCTCCACCACGGTCTGGTTGACCGCACCGCCCTCGAAGATCCGGGACGCGCCCGCGGTCAGCGAGGTCAGTCCGGAGGCGACGGCCGCCAGCTGGTCGGCGCGGTCCCGGGGGAAGCCCTCGGACATCGCCAGCAGGAGTCCGTCGGCGGAGACCACCACCGTGTGGGACACCCCGGGGGTGTTGTCCACGAAGTTGGTGATCAACCAGTTCAGATTCTGCGCCGCCTGGCTCATGCTCACACTAACGCTCCTGGTTGTAGGTACTGCCCGGGCCGAGGCCCGATCCGTTCGTGTCCGTTCCCGCGTTGCGCCCCTGCTGAACGCCCCGGCGCAGGTTGCTCAACCTGCCCCGTACGTCCTCGGGTGCGCGGGAGACCTGGGGGCCGCCCTGCGGGGTCTGCTCAGCCGTTCCCTCGACCAGGTTGGCCTTCGGGACGCGTCGGGGGAGACCGGACGAGGTGACCCCGCCCGCCTTCGGGTCCTTGAGCTTTCCGGCCCGCTGCCAGCGCTCGTCGTTGGTCGAGCGCCACGCGTCGGAACCTTCGGCTTCGCTCTGCTGCTGTTCCGGCTGCGCGGGCCCGGCCGGCTGCGGCGTCCGCTGCGTCGGCGGGGCGACGCCGCCGCGGCGCGGCAGTCCGGCGTCGGTCAGCGCGTGGCCGGCGTCCGGGGCGGGATTCGGAGTCGGACCCGGACGGTCGAAGCCTACGCGGTCGGCGGCCTGTTCGGGAGCGGCCTGAGCAGATTCCGGTTCCGCGCGGTACTCCTGCGCGTAACCGCCCTGGTAGGCGTTCTGATCCGGCCACTGTGCCTGGTGGGACTGGGGGTCGAACGCATTGTCGTACTGCTGGTGTTCGGTTACGGGAGTGTCGTACGAGGCTTCCGCATAGCCCTGCTGCGGGTAGGCCTCGTAGCCCTGCTGCTGCTCCCCGTAGCCTCCGGCGTAGCCGTCCTGCTGCGGGTAGCCGGCCGCGTACTCCTGGCCGTACTCCTGGGCCTGCTGCTGCGGCTGCTGCCCGTACTCCTGCGCGGGGGCGTACTCCGCCGCGTACTCCTGGCCCTGCTGCTGCCCCTGGGCGTACTCCTGGACCGGGGCGGCCTCCTGGCCGTACTCCTGCCGCTGCTCCGCCTCGTCGCGGAAGAGCGGGCGGTCGCCGCTCTGCGCCCGGTCCTCCAGGGCGGCGCGCCGCCCCTCGCGCCGCAGCGAGCGGTCGACCGGGTCGAGGCTCCGCTGCTCCCCGTCCGGCTGCTGCTCGTAGCGCGAGTCGTCGAAGCCGAGGTCGGCCGCGGTCAGCATCGGCTGCGCCGGGGCGCTCCCGAAGGCGTTCTGCGGCTGCTGCTGCGCCTGCTGCTGCTCGGGGATGATCTGGGAGACGGTGAAGTCGCCCTGGATCGGCTGCTCGCCGCCACCGCCGTGCGTGATCGCGTCCGGCAGCATGACGAGCGAGGTCGTGCCGGCCTGCTCGCCCGAGGGGCGGAGCTGGACCCGGACGCCGTGCCGGTCGGCGAGCCGGCCGACCACGAAGAGGCCCATGCGCTGCGAGACGGCGGCGTCCACGGTCGGCGGGTTGGCCAGCTTGTGGTTGATGTCCGCGAAGTCCTCGGCGGTGAGGCCGATGCCCTTGTCGTGGATCTCGACCATCACGCGGCCGTCGGGGAGACGGGTCGCGGTGACGCGGACCTTGGTCTGCGGGGAGGAGAACGTGGTGGCGTTCTCCAGAAGCTCGGCGAGCAGGTGCACGAGGTCGGTCACGGCCTGGCCGTGGATCTCGGCCTCCGGGACGCCCGCCAGCTCGATGCGCTCGTACTGCTCCACCTCGGAGGAGGCGGCGCGCATGACGTCGACCAGCGGCACCGGCTGGTCCCAGCGGCGGCCGGGCTCCTCGCCGGCGAGGACGAGGAGGTTCTCGCCGTTGCGGCGCATGCGGGTCGCCAGGTGGTCCAGCTTGAAGAGGTTCTCCAGCTGGTCCGGGTCGGCCTCGTTGTTCTCCAGGTCGGTGATGAGGGTCAGCTGGCCCTCGATCAGCGACTGGTTGCGGCGCGAGAGGTTGGTGAAGATCGCGTTGACGTTGCCCCGGAGCATGGCCTGCTCGGCGGCGAGCCGGACGGCCTCGCGGTGGACCTGGTCGAAGGCGCGGGCGACCTCGCCGATCTCGTCCTGGGAGTCGATCGGGATCGGCTGGACGCGGGTGTCGACCCGGCCCGGCTCGGTGCGGGAGAGCTGGTCGACCAGCATCGGCAGGCGCTGCTCGGCGATGCCGAAGGCGGCGGTCCGCAGGGTCAGCATCGAGCGGCTCATCTGCCGGGCCATCATTCCGGCGAGGACGAAGGCGGCGAGCAGCGCGATCACGACGATGGCGCCGTTCAGCCAGGCGTCGGACTTGGCGTCGTCGGAGATCTTGACGGCCTCGTTCACGGCCTTGTCGACGAGGGTCTTCTCGACCTCGCTGTAGCCCTCGAACTTGGCGGTGGCGATCGCCATCCAGCTCTCGGGCGTGATGCCCCTGGCCTTCAGGGCCTTGATGCCCGCGGGGCTCTTGGCCGTGCCGATCGCGGTGGCCGCGCCGGAGTAGACGGAGCCGTCCTTGCCCTTGGGCAGCTCGACGTCGGCGGCCTGCATCTGCTTGGCGCCCTCGGCGGCCTTGCCGGCCATGACCTTCTTGAGGAGCTCGACGTCCTCGGGCATGCCGCCGGAGCTGAACTCGCCGAGGGCGATCTGCTCCAGGTAGTTGTACGAGTTGAACGCCACGGACTGCTGGGCGAAGACTTCCTCTTTGCTGCTGGGCCGGACGAGCAGCTGGGTGCCGATGGACCGCTGGAGGGACTCGGCGCCCTTGGAGAGCTGAATGGCGTAGACGCTGCGGCCGTACGCGGTGACGTTTCCGGTGCCCAGTCCGAGCTCGTTGGAGAACTCGCTCAGGTAGTGCTGGACGCCCGTGTAGGCGAGCTGGGTGTTCACCGGGTCGTAGGAGCGGGCGTACGCGTCCTTGCGGAGCGCCGCGAGCTTCGGCTCCTCGTCCTTGAACAGGCGCAGCCGGCGCTCCAGGCCCTGGCCCGAGGGCATGTTCTTGACGGCCTCGTCGAACTTCAGACGGGCGGCGTCGGTCGCGGCGTACGCCCGGACGACCTCGTCGGCCTTGCGGTCCTCGTCGTTCTTGACGACCAGGAGCGGGGCGGCGGTGAGGTCCCGCTCGTTGAGCAGCGCGGTGCTGTACTCCGAGGCGGCGCGCACGATGAGCGCCGTCTTCTCGGCGTCCTGCGCCTCCTGCCAGGTGTCGATCGACCCCTTGACCTGGAAGCCGCCCATGACGAGGCCGACCAGCGCGGGTATGAGGAGGATCGCGTTCAGCCGGGTGGGCACCCGCCAGTTGCGGGGCGACAGCTTGCTGGAGCTCCCCTCGGCCGCCTGGACGGGCGGCGGAGGGGTCACGGGCACGTCCGCGGGCGACACCGCTGTGCGCGACGGCGGCGTGAAGTTGCCCCGCGTCTCCTGCTCCGCGGAGCTTTCCTTGCTTCGCCTCACTCGACCAACAACCTCTCGGCGTCGGCACCTACGTTGTGCCGGTGTTTCGTTCAGGGCCGTACTACTCGGGAGTTCATGAATTGCAGCACGTGAAGGGGGTCCCTTCCAAACACTGGGACACCGCTACTTTCAGTGGTCCGGACCGCGAATAAAACGGGCATAAAGAGCGAGCCCCGCCAAAAAGCGGGGCTCATGTGAGCGCAGTGACACCGATCGGATGCGTCGGGTGTCCGAGGCGCCCCAATTCTCTGTCGAAACGTTATGAACACGGAGGCGGTCGTGTCGAACGACACAGACCGCCCCCGGCGGCGGCGCGGGACAACGGCCCGGCCCGTTCTCCTACTTGAGCCGGGCCATGAGGGCGTGCTCGACGAGGGTGATGAGCGCGCTCTTGGCGTCGGCCCGGTGGCGGGCGTCGGTGGTGATGATGGGGGTGTCGGGGCCGATCTGCAGGGCCTCGCGCACCTCCTCCGGCTGGTAGGGCTGGCTGCCGTCGAAGCCGTTGAGGGCGATGACGAACGGCAGGCCCGAGTTCTCGAAGTAGTCGACCGCCGGGAAGCAGTCCGCGAGGCGGCGGGTGTCGACGAGGACGACGGCGCCGATGGCGCCGCGGACGAGGTCGTCCCACATGAACCAGAAGCGGTCCTGTCCGGGGGTGCCGAACAGGTACAGGATCAGGTCCTGGTCGAGGGTGATGCGGCCGAAGTCCATGGCGACGGTCGTCGTCGTCTTGCCACCCGTGTGGGTGAGGTCGTCGATGCCCGCCGAGGCGGACGTCATCACGGCCTCGGTACGCAGCGGATTGATCTCCGAGACCGCGCCGACGAACGTGGTCTTGCCCACGCCGAAGCCACCCGCCACCACGATCTTCGCGCTGGTGGTCGACCGGGCCGCACCGCCGCTAGAGCTTGCGAAGTCCACTGAGCACCCTTTCGAGCAGAGTCACGTCCGGCGTGCCGCCGGTCTCTCCGTTGCCCGGCTGGTGGATCGCCACCATGCCGGCCTCCGCCAGGTCGGCGACGAGGATCCTGGCGACGCCGAGCGGCATCGACAGGAGGGCCGACACCTCGGCCACCGACTTGACCTCGCGGCACAGGTGGCAGATCCGCTGGTGCTCGGGGAGCAGCGTGGCGAGGTGCGCCGGGTCGGCCGTGGTGCTGACCAGCGCCTCGATGGCGAGCTGGTAGCGCGGCCGGGTCCGGCCGCCGGTCATCGCGTACGGACGGACCAGCGGCTGGTCGCCCTCGTGCCCGTACTCGTCGACTGAGGAGCCGTACGGATCGTGAGAGGCGGGGGGCGGGGTCATGAATCCTCCGGGCGTGACAGCAAGACTTCTGCCGTCTGATGGGGCCGGTGGGGGGCCGGGTGGGGCGGCCGGACGGTGAACGGTTTCCAGGGCGGTACGGAGGGGCGTACCGCCCTGTCGGTCATTCGGTGCGGGGTCGTCGGGAGGTCCGGGTGGGTCCCGTCGCTAGTGGAGCAGGCTGCCCTGGAGCTCCGCGCGGAGGTCCGGGGTGAGCACGCTGCCGGCCCGGTCGACCAGCAGCGTCATCTCGTAGCCCACGAGGCCGATGTCGCACTCGGGGTGGGCGAGCACGGCCAGCGAGGAGCCGTCCGAGACCTGCATGAGGAAGAGGAAGCCGCGCTCCATCTCCACGACGGTCTGCGCGACCGGACCACCCTCGAAGATCCGGGACGCACCCGCGGTCAGCGAGGTCAGTCCGGACGCGACCGCCGCCAGCTGGTCGGCACGGTCGCGGGGGAATCCTTCGGACATCGCCAGCAGGAGTCCGTCGGCGGAGACCACCACCGTGTGGGACACCCCGGGGGTGTTGTCCACGAAGTTGGTGATCAACCAGTTCAGATTCTGCGCCGCCTGGCTCATCGCGTTCAACTAACGCTCCTGCTGATGGTTCGGACCGAGGTGGTGATTACCCGTGGTCGAGTTACCGGCCTGACGGCCCTGTTGAATGCCGCGGCGCAGATTGGTGAGCCGGCCGCGGACGTCGTCGGGTGCACGCGAGACCTGGGGGCCGGCCGTGTTGGCCTGCTCCTGCGCGGTCCCGGGTACGAGGTTGGCCTTCGGCACGCGCCGGGGGAGGCCGGAGGTGGTGACGCCGCCGGCCGCGGGCTTGCGGACCCGCTCGGCCTGGCGCACCAGCTCGTCGTTGGGCGAGGTCCGCCAGGCGGCCCCGCCGTTCTGGCGGGCGTCGCCGCCCTGGTCGCCGCCCTGGTGGGGGGCCGGGGCGGGCGCGCGCGGCACGACCGGGGCCTGCCCCGTCCGCGCCGGGTCCTGGGCCTGGGACTGCTGGGCCTGTTCCTGGTGGAACCAGTTGGTCTCCAGCGTGTCGTACAGCGGCGTGCGGCCGTCGCCCGCGCCGCCCGCCGGCGGCAGGGCCTCCGGACGGCGCGGCTGCTGGAGCTGCGGCTGCTGCGGCTGCTGACGGCCCGGCTCGGCCGGACGCGGGGCGCCGAAGTCGTTCCCGCCGGTCCGCTGACGCGGCGCCGGGGGCTGCGGGGCCTGCGGCTGCGGCGCGAAGGGCTGCTGCCCGCCGAACTGCTGCTGCTGGCCGCCCTGGTACCCCTGCGGGGTCTGGGGCTGCTGCGGCGCCTGCTGCTGCGGGGCCTGCCGGCCGCCGAAGTCGGGGCGGGCGAACTGGCCGGTGGCGCCGGGGCCCTGCTGCGGAGCGCCGAAGTCCGGGCGCGGGAACTGCGCCGTGGACGTCGGGTCCTGCGCACCGCCCTGGTAGCCCTGCGGGATCTGGGGCTGCTGCGGCTGCTGCGGAGCCTGCTGCTGCCGGCCCTGCTGCGGGGCGCCGAAGTCGGGGCCCGGGAACTGGCCGGTGACACCGGGACCCTGCGGGGCCGCGAACCGGCCCGTCGTCTCCGGGTCCTCGTGACCGCGCGGGGCGTCCAGCGGGGACATCTCCTGCTGCGGACGGCGCACCGGCTGCTGCTGCGCCTGCTCGTTGCCCCAGCTCGCGGCCTGCGGACGCTGCTGCTGCTGCTGCGGGTTGCCGCCCGGCAGCTCGGCGCGCGGGAAGTCGTACCCGCCCTGCGGCGCCTGCTGCTGCGCGCCGGGACCGGCCTGCGGGGCGCCCTGGCCGCCCCACACGTCCGTACGGGAGGGGATGGCGCTCGCGGCGCCGCCGATGAGGCCGCCACCGCCCGGGCGCGGGGCCTCGGGGGCCTGGGGCGCCTGCGGGTTCTGGGGGACCTGCGGCAGCCGGCCGGTCTGCTCCGACTGCGCGTTCTGCGGCTGCGGGGTGCGGGACTGCGGCGCGCCCTGCGGGCCGCCGGCGAGCGGGGCGCCGTCGCGGGCGGGCAGCGCGGCCCGGGGGCCGCTTCCCGCGCCGACCTGGCCGCGCGCGGCACTGGCACCGGCGCCGAGGCGCCCGGCCGCCGAGGACGGCGCGCCGCCCTGGCCCGGACGTCCGCCGGAGCCGCCGGCCGCGCCGGGGCCGCCGGGCAGCCGGCCGCCCGGGGCGGAGGAGCCCGGAGGCATCGCGCCCTGGCCGCCCGGACCCTGCTTGGGCATGGGCTTCTTGCCGCCCTGGGCGACGTCGACCGGGAGCATGACGAGCGCGGTGGTGCCGCCCGAGTCGGAGGGGCGGAGCTGGATGCGGATGCCGTGTCGCAGGGACAGGCGGCCGACCACGAACAGACCCATGCGGCGGGAGACCGAGACGTCCACGGTGGGCGGCGAGGCGAGCCGCTCGTTGATCGCCGCGAGGTCCTCGGGGGAGAGGCCGATGCCGGTGTCGTGGATCTCGACGAGCACCCGGCCGTCGGGCAGCGCGTGGCCGGTGACCCGGACCTTGGTCTGCGGGGAGGAGAACGAGGTGGCGTTCTCCAGGAGCTCGGCGAGCAGGTGCACGAGGTCGTTGACGACCCGGCCGGCGACCTCGGTCGCCGGGACCGCGGCCAGCTCGATGCGCTCGTACTGCTCCACCTCGGAGGCGGCGGCGCGCAGGACGTCGACCAGCGGGACCGGGCGGGTCCAGCGGCGGCCCGGCTCCTCGCCGGCCAGGACGAGGAGGTTCTCGCCGTTCCGGCGCATACGGGTCGCGAGGTGGTCGAGCTTGAACAGCGAGGAGAGCTGGTCCGGGTCGGCCTCGCGGGACTCCAGCTCGGAGATGAGCGAGAGCTGGCGCTGGATGAGGCCCTGGGAACGCCGCGAGAGGTTGGTGAACATCGCGTTGACGTTGCCCCGGAGGAGGGCCTGCTCGGCGGCGAGGCGGACGGCCTCGCGGTGCACGTCGTCGAAGGCCGCGGCCACCTGGCCGATCTCGTCCCGGGAGTGCACGCCGACGGACTCGACGGAGGTGTCGACATCCTGCGGGTCGGACTCGGAGAGCTGCTTGACGAGCTCGGGCAGGCGTTCCTGGGCGACCTTGGTCGCGGTGTCCTGGAGGCGGCGCAGCGAGCGGATCATGGACCGCGCCACGACGAAGGCGCCGACGAGCGAGACGCCGAGGACGAGCAGGATCAGCGCACCGTTGATGATGGCCTCGCGCTGCGACTCCTGCCGCAGCTCACGGGCCATGGACTCCATGTCGCCGAGCAGGACGCTCTCGATGCGGTCCATGGCGGCGATCTTGGTGCCGTACTCGTCGGTGAAGTTCAGGTGGCCACGAGGGTTGGTGTTCGCGTTCTCCATCGCCTTGTCCGAGGTCAGCACGCGCTCGGCGTACTTGTCGGCCGCGGTGATGGACGGGTTGCCCCGGTTCAGGGTCGACGTCAGGTCGTCGGCGTCGCCGCCGGTCGACTTGTAGATCGCCTGGAAGGACTTGAGCTCGACGTTCTCACTGTTGAGCGCGGCCTCGCCGTACAGCCGGTCGCCCTGCTCGATCTTGCCGCGCGTCCGGTCGCTCGGGGGCAGCGCCGCCGCGATGATCGCCTGCTGGATGGAGGCGTACTCCTTGGCGGACGAGAACGCGGCGAGCGCGCGGGTCCGCTTGATCATCTCGGGGTTGCTGGTCGCCTGCGCCATGTCCTGGGACAGGCTCAGGAGCGAGCGGATGAGACGGCTGTACGCCTCGACCGTCACCGAGTTGGAGACGTCCTTCTTGTACGCGCTGCTCCGGATGGCGTGGAGCTCGGTGACCTGCGAGGCGATCTGGCTGACGTTCTGGCGGATGCTGCGCAGCGACTCGTCGCCCTCGGAGGAGGGGATCTCCTCGGTGGCGGCGAGGAAGGCCTTGAGCTCCAGGTCCGTCTTCCGGCGCGGGTTGGAGACCTGGTAGTCGCTGACCGGGCGGCCGTTGGCCAGCGGGCCGGCGGAGTGGTCGCGCTCGGCCTGGAGGGCCTTGGCGAGGTCGGTGGCCTCACGGGTCAGCTTGGTGAGCAGCTGCATGTGGTCGAGCTGCTCCATGTCCTGGAGCGACTCGCTGATGCGGATGCCGCCCAGGGCGGTCGCGGCGACCACGGGGAGGGTGAGGAGCGCGACCAGACGCGTGGAGATGCGCCAGTTGCGGAGCGCTATTCGGGGGCCGACCTCGTTCTCGGCCTTGGGCGCGGGCGCGGCGGACGGCTCGGCCGGGGAGGCCCCGGCGCCCGCGCGACGGCCGCCGTCACCGCCCTCGCCGGACGGACCCTGACCCTGGTTCGGGGTGTGCGAGGCCGAGGGACCGCGGTCGGTCCCGGCACGCGGTTCCTGCTCCGCCGGAGCATCCGCTCGGCCCTGACGGGCCTGGGGAGACCCCGAGCCATCCCTCTTGAAACGTCCCTGCACTAGCGTCGCAACCTCTGGACCAGGCGTCCCTCCGGGTGAACGGAGAGGACGGTGTCGGTGTCGATCGGGGTGTTGTGGAGCACCCCAGGTGGTCGTCGGTGACCGGCGCAGTTCCCCCTTCGTCCCGCCACTCGGCCGGCGCTGCGTCGCGCCTCCTGCGCGCCGGCTTGAAACCCGCGGCGGTGCGGGAATTCCAGCACAGTGCCGGATCTCCAACAAGGGCCGCGTGTCGCGCCGCGAAGGCTATGACAACGTGTGCACGGCGTGTCACCCCATGTAGAAGATGATCACGGAGGATTCGGACTTTTCCGTGCCAATGACACGGCATCCCCGTGTGTCCCAGTCGACATGATCAGGAGCGGAATGGAGCATTCAATGGCGAAATGCCCCTTTCCGTGCCGACAGGCCACCGTCCGTAATGCCTGGAATGTGCCGTCATTGGTGAGCAAACTCACACGCGGATCGATGTCTCAGCCATGCATTCGAAGGGGATCCCATGTTTAGCCTGACGCTTTACGCCCCTTACGCGCCCGCACGGGCGCCCGTCCCGGAACAAGGTCTGATCACCGCGATGAACAAGACGACGCTCCGCACCACGGCCAACCCCCGCCGCTCCACCCTCGTCCACCTCGTGGACGCCGCACAGCTCGGCCGGGGCGCCCAGCCGGAGTACGCGGCCGAGCTGCCCGGCCGGACGGCCAACCCGCGCCGCACCGTCCTCATGCAGGCCCCGGCCCCGTACGAGCCCGCCCCGTACGCCACCGTCGCGCGCTAGGACCCGTCCGGCGGACCGGGGCCGGACGGATCCGGGGAACCGGCCCCCCGCCCCCGCTCCCACCGGCCCGTACGCCCGCATCCCGCCGTTCGGCGGCCCCTCGCCGCGTTAGCCTGGAGCGTCAGACTCCAGCCAGTACCAAGTGAGGGGCGACAGCACTCGTGCGCATCGCCAGATTCTCCATCGACGGCAACGTGGCCTTCGGCGCCGTCGAGGGCGAGGGACCCGCCGAGTCCGCCGCGTCCGGCGGCCTCGTCCTCGACATCATCAAGGGCATCCCGTACACCGACTTCGAACTCAGCGGCACCAAGGTCCCGCTGAGCAAGGTGCGGCTCCTGCCCCCCGTGCTCCCCAACAAGGTCGTGGCCATCGGCCGCAACTACGCCGAGCACGCCGCCGAACTCGGCAACGAGGTCCCCGACGTCCCCGTCGCCTTCTTCAAGCCCACCACCTCGGTGATCGGCCCCGGCGACGCCATCGAGTACCCCTCCTTCTCCGACGAGCTGCACCACGAGGCCGAACTGGCCGTGGTGATCGGCCGCATGTGCCGCGAGGTGCCCCGCGAGCGCGTCAAGGACGTGATCTTCGGCTACACCTGCGCCAACGACGTCACCGCCCGCGACGTCCAGAAGCGCGAGAAGCAGTGGGCCCGCGCCAAGGGCTTCGACACCTCCTGCCCGCTGGGCCCCTGGGTCGAGACCGGCCTCAGCCTCGCGCAGGCCGGTGACCTGACCGTCCAGGCCACGGTCAACGGCGAGCAGCGCCAGCTCGGGCGCACGAGCGACATGGTCCGCTCCATCGAGGACCTGGTCGTCCACATCACCGAGGCCATGACGCTCCTCCCCGGCGACGTCATCCTCACCGGCACCCCGGCCGGGGTCGGCCCCCTCAACGTCGGCGACGAGGTCGCCGTCACCATCGAAGGCATCGGCACTCTCACCAATAAGGTGATCAAGCGTGGCTAACGCGATCCGCGTCCGTTTCTGTCCCTCGCCGACCGGCAATCCCCACGTGGGCCTGGTCCGCACCGCCCTCTTCAACTGGGCCTTCGCCCGGCACAACCAGGGCACCATGGTCTTCCGCATCGAGGACACCGACGCCGCCCGCGACTCCGAGGAGTCGTACGAGCAGCTGCTCGACTCCCTGAAGTGGCTCGGCCTCGACTGGGACGAGGGCCCGGAGGTCGGCGGCCCGCACGCCCCGTACCGCCAGTCGCAGCGGATGGACATCTACAAGGACGTCGCCGACAAGCTGCTCGCCGGCGGGTACGCGTACCCCTGCTACTGCACCACCGAGGAGCTCGACGAGCGCCGCGCCGCCGCCCGCGCCGCCGGCCGCCCCTCCGGCTACGACGGCCACTGCCGTGACCTCACCGAGGAGCAGAAGGCCGCGTACGAGGCCGAGGGCCGCGCGTCGATCGTCCGCTTCCGGATGCCCGACGAGCCGATCACCTTCACCGACCTGGTCCGCGGCGAGCTCACCTTCACCCCGGAGAACGTGCCGGACTACGGCATCCTCCGGGCCAACGGCGCCCCGCTGTACACCCTGGTCAACCCGGTCGACGACGCCCTGATGGAGATCACCCACGTCCTGCGCGGCGAGGACCTGCTCTCCTCCACCCCTCGCCAGGTCGCCCTCTACAAGGCGCTCATCGAGCTGGGCGTCGCCAAGCAGATCCCCTCCTTCGGGCACCTGCCGTACGTCATGGGCGAGGGCAACAAGAAGCTCTCCAAGCGCGACCCGGAGGCCTCCCTCAACCTCTACCGGGAGCGCGGCTTCCTCCCCGAGGGCCTGCTGAACTACCTGTCGCTCCTCGGCTGGTCCTTCTCGGCCGACCAGGACATCTTCACCATCCCCGAGATGGTGGCCGCGTTCGACATCGCCGACGTGAACGCCAACCCGGCGCGCTTCGACCTCAAGAAGGCCGAGTCGATCAATGCCGACCACATCCGCATGCTGGACGTGAAGGCGTTCGCCGAGGCCTGCGAGCCCTGGCTGCGGGCCCCCTTCGCCAACTGGGCCCCCGAGGACTTCGACCGGGCCGCCTGGGAGGCCATCGCGCCGCACGCCCAGACCCGCGTCACCGTCCTCTCGGACATCACGGCCAACGTGGACTTCCTCTTCCTGCCGGAGCCGGTCTTCGACCAGCCCTCGTGGGACAAGGCGATGAAGGGCGAGCCCGCGGCCCTCCTCACCACCGCCCGGGAGAAGCTCGACGGCGCCGACTGGAGCGACCCCGAGTCCCTCAAGAACGCCGTCCTGGCCGCCGGCGAGGCCCACGGCCTGAAGCTCGGCAAGGCCCAGGCCCCGGTCCGCGTCGCGGTCACCGGCCGCACGGTCGGCCTGCCGCTCTTCGAGTCCCTGGAGATCCTGGGCAAGGAGAAGACCCTGGCCCGCATCGACGCGGCCCTGGCGAAGCTCGCCGCGTAGGCACCGCCTCTCGTACGACGCCGGAGGGCGGCGACCGGATCCGGTCGCCGCCCTCCGGCGCACCCCCGCCGTGGGTACCGTGGCCCCATGACCATCCGGGCGGTCCTCTGGGACATCGACGACACGATCTTCGACTACGCCACCGCCGACACGGCCGGGATGCGCGGCCACCTCGCGGCCGAGGGGCTCCTCGACGGGTTCGGCACGGTGGAGGCGGCCCTCGACCGGTGGCGGGAGCTCACCGCCCTCCACTGGCGCCGCTTCGAGCGGGAGGGCGGCGACTTCCTGGACCAGCGGCGCGACCGGGTCCGCGACTTCCTCGGCCGGCCGGAGCTCACCTCCGCCGAGGCCGACGCCTGGTTCGACCGGTACGTCGTCCACTACGAGGCGGCCTGGGCGCTCTTCCCCGACACCGTGCCCGTGCTCGACCTGCTCGCCCGTGACTACCGTCACGCGGTCCTGTCGAACTCCAGCATCCACAACCAGGAGCGCAAGCTCCGCGTCCTGGGCATCCGGGACCGCTTCGAGGCCGTCCTGTGCGCCGCCGAGCTCGGCGTGGCCAAGCCCGCCCCGGAGGCCTTCCACGCCGCCTGCACCGCCCTCGGCCTGCCCCCGCACCAGGTGGCGTACGTCGGGGACCAGCCGGACATCGACGCCCGGGGCGCGGTGGAGGCGGGGCTCATGGGCGTCTGGCTGGACCGCGCGGACACCGGCGGCCGGCCCGAGCTGGAGCGGATCACGGAGCTGAGCCAGCTCCCCGACCTGCTGCGCTCGGCTACCCGTTTTGGAGCGCAGTCCACCTTCGGGTAATGTTCTTCCTGCGCCGAGGGGAGCAAGCCGAAAGGCAAGAACCCGGAAAGCGCAAGCCGAGCAGGATCCCCCTGGCGGGGAAGCTGCCCCGGTGGCCTATGGTGTAATTGGCAGCACGACGGTTTCTGGTTCCGTTAGTCTTGGTTCGAGTCCAGGTAGGCCAGCTCGCAGAGCTTTATCTGCAATCCGCGGATCTGATCCGCAAGGCCCCCGTTGTGTAGCGGCCTAGCACGCCGCCCTCTCAAGGCGGTAGCGCCGGTTCGAATCCGGTCGGGGGTACAGATCCATCCTGTAGATCACTTGGGTAGCTCCCGGTGGATCTGCGGTGACATCACCCGGCTCCGGCCGGGTGGGATCGCTAGGGCCCCCGTTGTGTAGCGGCCTAGCACGCCGCCCTCTCAAGGCGGTAGCGCCGGTTCGAATCCGGTCGGGGGTACGGTGTAACCACCATGGCCTATGGTGTAATTGGCAACACTACGGTTTCTGGTACCGTCATTCTTGGTTCGAGTCCAGGTAGGCCAGCTCGCAGAGCTCATCTGCACCGCGGATCTGATCCGTAAGGCCCCCGTTGTGTAGCGGCCTAGCACGCCGCCCTCTCAAGGCGGTAGCGCCGGTTCGAATCCGGTCGGGGGTACAAGACGAAGAAGCCCTTCCCTTCGGGGGAGGGCTTCTTCGCTGTTCCCCGCCGTACGGCTCCGGACACAACTCCGGCCCACCGCTGCGGCGTTGGAGCGGTGGGCCGGGACGAACGGGAAAAGGGAAACGTCAGCCGTTGCGGCGGAGCGCCTCGGAGAGACGGGCGGCGGCGTCGATGACCGCCTGGGCGTGCATGCGGCCCGGGTGGCGCGTCAGGCGCTCGATGGGGCCCGAGACCGACACGGCGGCCACCACGCGGTTCGAGGGGCCGCGCACGGGCGCGGAGACGGACGCGACGCCCGGCTCCCGCTCGCCGATCGACTGGGCCCAGCCGCGGCGCCGCACGCCCGACAGGGCCGTCGCCGTGAAGCGGGCGCCCTGGAGGCCGCGGTGCAGCCGCTCGGGCTCCTCCCAGGCCATCAGGATCTGCGCCGACGAGCCGGCCTTCATGGTCAGCGTCGAGCCGACCGGGACCGTGTCCCGGAGGCCCGAGAGCCGCTCGGCCGCCGCCACGCAGATGCGCATGTCGCCCTGGCGCCGGTAGAGCTGGGCGCTCTCGCCGGTGACGTCGCGCAGATGCGTGAGCACCGGGCCCGCGGTCGCGAGGAGGCGGTCCTCGCCGGCCGCGGCGGCGAGCTCCGCCAGGCGCGGGCCGAGGATGAAACGGCCCTGCATGTCGCGCGCCACCATCCGGTGGTGTTCCAGTGCCACGGCGAGACGATGTGCCGTGGGTCGTGCGAGTCCCGTCGCCGCGACCAGTCCTGCGAGGGTGGCCGGACCGGACTCCAGGGCGCTCAGGACAAGGGCTGCCTTGTCGAGAACGCCTACGCCGCTAGAGTTGTCCATGCAACGATATTCGCGTCTCACTCTGTGAAACGCAAGTTCAATTTCCCGGGGAACTTGTCACTCTGGTGAGGCGGCCGCACAACGGCCCGCGAAACGGGTCTCTAGTTGTGCCGGCGTAGACGTCGGCCGGAGGGAAAGCGATGGGTAGGACACTCGCGGAGAAGGTCTGGGACGACCACGTCGTCCGGCGCGCCGAGGGCGAGCCCGACCTCCTCTTCATCGATCTGCACCTGCTGCACGAGGTGACCAGCCCGCAGGCCTTCGACGGCCTCCGCCAGAACGGCCGGCAGGTGCGGCGCCTCGACCTCACCATCGCCACCGAGGACCACAACACCCCGACCCTCGACATCGACAAGCCGATCGCCGACCCCGTCTCCCGCGCGCAGCTGGAGACCCTCCGCAAGAACTGTGCCGAGTTCGGCGTCCGCCTGCACCCGCTGGGCGACGTCGAGCAGGGCGTCGTCCACGTCGTGGGTCCCCAGCTGGGCCTGACCCAGCCTGGCACCACGGTCGTCTGCGGCGACTCCCACACCTCCACGCACGGCGCCTTCGGCGCGCTGGCGTTCGGCATCGGCACCAGCCAGGTCGAGCACGTCCTCGCCACCCAGACCCTGCCGCTCGCCCGCCCGAAGACCATGGCCATCACGGTCGACGGCGAGCTGCCCGAGGACGTCACCGCCAAGGACCTGATCCTGGCGATCATCGCCAGGATCGGCACCGGCGGCGGCCAGGGCTACATCCTGGAGTACCGCGGCTCCGCCGTCGAGAAGCTCTCGATGGAGGCCCGGATGACCGTCTGCAACATGTCGATCGAGGCCGGCGCCCGCGCGGGCATGATCGCCCCCGACGAGACGACCTTCGCCTACCTGAAGGGCCGCGCCCACGCCCCCGAGGGCGAGGACTGGGACGCCGCCGTCGCGTACTGGAAGACGCTGAGGTCCGACGAGGACGCCGTCTTCGACGCCGAGGTCGTCATCGACGCCGCCTCCCTGGCGCCGTTCGTCACCTGGGGCACCAACCCCGGCCAGGGCGCACCGCTTTCGGCGAACGTCCCCGACCCGGCTTCGTACGAAGACGCTTCGGAGCGCCTCGCCGCCGAAAAGGCCCTGGAGTACATGGGGTTGACCGCCGGACAGCCGCTGCGCGACATCAAGGTCGACACCGTCTTCGTAGGCTCCTGCACCAACGGCCGCATCGAGGACCTGCGCAACGCCGCCGACCTCCTCCAGGGCCGCAGGGTCGCCGACGGCGTCCGGATGCTGGTCGTCCCCGGCTCCGTCCGGGTCGCCCTCCAGGCCGTCGAGGAGGGACTGGACAAGGTCTTCAAGGAGGCCGGCGCCGAATGGCGGCACGCGGGCTGCTCGATGTGCCTGGGCATGAACCCCGACCAACTGGCCCCCGGCGAGCGCTCCGCCTCCACCTCCAACCGCAACTTCGAGGGCCGGCAGGGCAAGGGCGGCCGGACCCACCTGGTCTCGCCCCAGGTCGCCGCCGCCACCGCCGTACTGGGCCATCTGGCCTCCCCGGCCGACCTGTCCGACGCCGTCACCACCGCGGGGGTCTGAGGAACCATGGAAGCTTTCACCACGCACACCGGCCGGGCCGTCCCGCTGCGCCGCAGCAACGTCGACACCGACCAGATCATCCCCGCGCACTGGCTGAAGAAGGTCACCCGCGACGGCTTCGAGGACGGCCTCTTCGAGGCCTGGCGCAAGGACTCCGAGTTCGTCCTCAACCGCCCCGAGCGGCAGGGCGCCACGGTCCTGGTCGCCGGCCCCGACTTCGGCACCGGCTCCTCCCGCGAGCACGCCGTCTGGGCGCTCCAGAACTACGGCTTCCAGACCGTGATCTCCTCCCGCTTCGCCGACATCTTCCGCGGCAACTCGCTGAAGAACGGCCTGCTGACCGTCGTCCTCCCGCAGGAGACGGTGGACGCGCTCTGGGAGCTGACCGAGGCCGACCCGACCGCCGAGGTCACCGTCGACCTGGAGCGCCGCAAGGTCCTGGCCGCCGGGATCGACGCCGACTTCGAGCTCGACGAGAACGCCCGCTGGCGCCTCCTGAACGGACTCGACGACATCAGCCTCACCCTTCAGAACGAAGCCGACATCGCGGCCTACGAGGCAGCCAGGCCCTCCTACAAACCCCGTACAATTACGGTCTGAGCAGCGCTTTTCCAAGACTGCGCCCCCCACCTTCCGGTGGGGGGCGCAGTCGCTTGTTGGGCCCCTGTCGGGCGACAACTCGCCCTAGATGGCACAATCGGTGCATGGAACGCGACAGCCAACTCGAGCTCTACGAGGCAGTCGCCGCCCGATTGAAGGAAGCGCACACAAGGGTGCGCTCACTGCAAGTCCCGGAGGGCGTAAGGATGGCGCTGTCCCGGAAGCTGCTGGTCGTGACGGCCGCGGCGAAGCACGATCTCAAGGACGCGGCGACGCGTCTGGACCGGTTGATGAAGGACCTCGACGAGGGCCGATTCCCAGAGGACGACTGACACCAGGAACTCCGCAACGGCTCTTCCGCGTTGCGGCACTAGGGTGATTAGCCCGTTTCGTGTTTGATTTGCGGTATATACATGCCTAACGTGCGAAAAAGCTTGAACACTTTCGTTCTGGCAATGTCTCCGAAGGGGAAGACGTGAACAAGGCGCAGCTCGTAGAAGCGATTGCCGACAAGATGGGCGGTCGCCAGCAGGCCGCCGAAGCCGTCGACCACGTGCTCGACGCCATCGTGCGCGCCGTGGTCGGCGGCGACCGGGTCTCCGTCACGGGTTTCGGCTCGTTCGAGAAGGTCGACCGGCCGGCCCGCTACGCCCGCAACCCGCAGACGGGTGAGCGGGTGCGCGTGAAGAAGACCTCCGTCCCCCGCTTCCGCGCCGGTCAGGGCTTCAAGGACCTGGTCAGCGGCTCGAAGAAGCTCCCCAAGGGCGGCGAGGTCTCCGTCAAGAAGGCCCCCAAGGGCAGCCTCACCGGCGGTGCCTCCGCGACGGTGAAGAAGGCCGCCGCCAAGAAGGCCACCACCGCCAAGAAGGCCGCCGCGAAGAAGGCGACCCCGGTCAAGAAGACCACCGCGGCCGCCGTCAAGAAGGCGACCCCGGCGAAGAAGACCACCACCACGGCGGCCGCCAAGAAGGCGACCCCCGCCAAGAAGACCGCGACCACCGCCGCCGCGAAGAAGACCTCCGCCGCCGCGAAGAAGACCACCACGGCCGCCTCGGCCAAGAAGGCCACCACCGCCAAGAAGACCGCGCCGGCCGCGAAGAAGGCCACGGCGACGAAGGCGCCCGCCAAGAAGACGACGGCGCGCAAGACCACCGCCAAGAAGACCGCCGCCAAGAAGTAGGACGTGCGGGAACGATCCGCCGGGCCGGGCTCCCTCCGAGGAGCCCGGCCCGCGGCGTGTTTGGAGGCTCGTGAGGAACCGGGAGATCCGGTGTGGGGCCGGGAGATCCCGTGCGGGCCCGGGGGGCCGGAGGCCTGAAGACCTGAAAACCCGAGGACCCGGAGGCCCGTAGGCCCTAGAAGGTCTGGAGCGTCACCAGTGTGATCCGCGGGCCGGCCCCCGGGCCGCCCGGCTCCGTCTCGATCCGTACGCGCTGGCCCGGCCGCAGCAGCAGCAGCCCGCCCGCCGCGAAGGCCTCCGCCCCGAACTCCACCGGGGTGCCGTCGTCGAGCAGCACGCTGCCGCTGCGGGTCTCGGGGTCGTACGTGTACGCGGTCGCCTGCATGGACCGCAGCCTATCCGGCCGCCGGCAGCCACCGGGCGGCCGTCCGCGGGCCGAGCCCTAGCTCCCCGGCCGCCGCCAGGTCCTCCCCGGTGTCCACGTCCCGGCGTACGGAATCCACCCCCGCGAGCCGGATTTCCACCGCCCCCGACGACAAATGCCGCAGCCTCGACGCACCCCCGAATGCCGGTGCCAATTCCACTCCCGGAGCAGCCGAGAGGAATGTCGTACCGATTTCGGCGGCGTCCGCGAGAAATGCCCTCGGAAATGCCCGGGCCGCGTCCAGGACCCGGGACAGCTCCGCCGGGCGCAGCGCCGGGAGGTCCGCGTTGAGCGCCGCCACACGCGCGTGCGGACGCCGGGCCCGCACGGCCCGCGCCCCGTGCGCGAGCGCCGCGTTGAGCCCCGCCGCCGGCGCGTCCGGCACGATCCGCGCCCCCAGCGCCGCGAGGACCCCGCCGGCCGCGGGGTCGTCGGTGACCACCACCGCCTCCCGCACGCGCGCGCAGTCCAGCACCGCTCCCACGGTGTCCTCGGCGAACGCGAGCGCGAGCCGGGGGCGCAGCCGCGCGCCCGCCGCCGCGGCCAGCCTGCTCTTCGCCAGGGCAAGGGGCTTCAGGGGTACGACGAGGGACCAGCCGTCGTCCGCATCGGTGTTCATCGCCGACCATTCTGTCCCGCCCGTGCGGCCCGCCGGAGGGGCCGGGGCGTACGGTGTCACTCGACAGCGCAGGAGCATGGGGCGACACTGACCCCCTGCCAGCCCGTCCCGGAGAAAGGTGTCCGCGTGCCCCGCCGCAGAATCGGCTTCTGGTACCGCCTCGCGGCGGTCATCGCCAAACCCCCCCTGGTGGTTCTGTTCAAGCGGGACTGGCGCGGCATGGAGCACATTCCGGCCGACGGCGGATTCATCACCGCGGTCAACCACAACTCCTACCTGGACCCGCTCTCCTACGCGCACTACCAGTACAACACCGGCCGTGTCCCGCGCCTCCTCGCCAAGGCGGGCCTCTTCAAGGCCCCCTTCGTCGGCATGATGCTGCGCGGCACCGGACAGATCCCCGTCTACCGCGAGACGACCGACGCGCTCGACGCGTTCCGCGCCGCCGTCGACGCCATCGAGCGCGGCGAGTGCGTCGCCTTCTACCCCGAGGGCACCCTGACCCGCGACCCCGACATGTGGCCCATGGCCGGCAAGACCGGCGCCGCCCGCGTCGCGCTGCTCACCAAGGCCCCCGTCATCCCGGTGGCGCAGTGGGGTGCGAACCTCGCCATGCCGCCGTACGCCAGGGAGAACAAGTTCCGGCTGTTCCCCCGCAAGACGCTGACCGTGCAGGCCGGACCGCCGGTCGACCTCTCCCGCTTTTACGGGCTCGACCCCACGCCCGAGGTGCTGCGCGAGGCCACCGAGACCATCATGGCCGCCATCACCGCCCTCCTGGAGGAGGTCCGCGGCGAGAAGGCGCCCGCCGAACCGTACGACCACCGCAGGGCCCGTCTGGAACAACGGCGCAAGGCCGCCGAAGGGGGCACCAAGTGACCAAGGCAGCCGTCTTCGGCAACGGATCCTGGGGCACCGCCTTCGCCATGGTGCTCGCCGACGCGGGCTGCGAGGTGAGCCTCTGGGGCCGCCGCGCCGAGCTCGCGAAGGAGATCAACACCACCCGCGTCAACCCGGACTACCTGCCGGGGGTCGAACTCCCCGAAGCGGTCACGGCCACCGCCGACCCGGCCGAGGCCGCCGCGGACGCCGACTTCACCGTCCTGGTCGTCCCCTCCCAGACCCTCCGCGGCAACCTCGCCGCCTGGACGCCGCTCCTCGCCCCCGACACCGTCCTCGTCTCCCTCATGAAGGGCGTCGAACTCGGCACCGCCAAGCGGATGAGCGAGGTGATCACCGAGGTCGCGGACGTCCCCGCCGAGCGCGTCGCCGTCCTCACCGGGCCCAACCTGGCCAAGGAGATCGCCGCCCGGCAGCCCGCCGCCGCCGTCGCCGCCTGCGTCGACGAGACGGTCGCCCAGCGGCTCCAGACCGCCTGCCTGACCCCGTACTTCCGCCCGTACACCAACACCGACGTGGTGGGCTGCGAGCTCGGCGGCGCCGTCAAGAACGTCATCGGCCTCGCCGTCGGCATCACGGACGGCATGGGACTCGGCGACAACTCCAAGGCCACGCTCATCACCCGCGGCCTCGCCGAGACCACCCGACTCGGCCTCGCCATGGGCGCCGACCCGCTCACCTTCTCCGGCCTCGCGGGCCTCGGCGACCTCGTCGCCACCTGCTCCTCGCCGCTCTCCCGGAACCACACCTTCGGCACCAACCTCGGCCGCGGGATGACCCTCCAGGAGACCATCGCGGCCACCAAGCAGACCGCCGAGGGCGTCAAGTCCTGCGAGTCGGTGCTCGATCTGGGGCGCCGCCACGGCGTCGACATGCCCATCACCGAGACCGTCGTCTCCATCGTCCACGAGGGCAAGCCCCCGGTCGTCGCCCTCAAGGAGCTCATGTCGCGCTCGGCGAAGCCCGAACGCCGCTGAGCCCCGCGCGTCCGGGCGACCCGGACGCGCGCGCGGCGGGGCGCTCAGGAGTTCGGGAACCGCAAGGTACCCTCATCGCGATATGAGCGAGAACACCCAGAGCCCCCGCAAGCCGCGCGTGGCCGTCGTCTTCGGCGGACGCAGCTCCGAGCACGCCATCTCCGTCGTCACGGCCGGCGCCGTCCTGAGCGCCATCGACCGGGACAAGTACGACGTGCTGCCCATCGGCATCACGACGGACGGGCGCTGGGCGCTCACCGCCGACGCCCCGGAGCGGATGGCCATCACCGACCGCGCGCTGCCGAACGTCGCCGACCTGGCCGAGTCCGAGCAGGGCGGCGTCGTCCTCTCCGTCGACCCCGCCAACCGCGAGGTCGTCCTCGCCGAGCCCGGCGCCGTGCCGCGCGCCCTCGGTGAGGTCGACGTGGTCTTCCCCGTCCTCCACGGCCCGTACGGCGAGGACGGCACCCTCCAGGGCCTCCTGGAACTCTCCGGCGTCCCCTACGTCGGCGCGGGCGTCCTCGCCTCCGCCGTCGGCCAGGACAAGGAGTACATGAAGCGGGTCTTCGTCTCCTTCGGCCTCCCGGTCGGCCCCTACGAGGTCGTCCGGCCGCGCGAGTGGGAGCAGAACCCGGCCGCCGCCCGCAAGAAGATCGTCGAGTTCGCCGCCGACCACGGCTGGCCGCTCTTCGTGAAGCCCGCCCGCGGCGGCTCGTCCGTCGGGATCACCAAGGTCGACGACCTCTCCGGCCTCGACGAGGCGATCGAGGAGGCCCGCCGCCACGACCCCAAGATCATCGTGGAGGCGCTGCTCTGCGGCCGCGAGATCGAGTGCGGCGTCCTGGAGTTCGAGGACGGCCCGCGCGCCAGCGTGCCGGCCGAGATCCCGCCCGTCACCGACCACGACTTCTACGACTTCGAGGCGAAGTACATCGACTCCGCCTCCGGCATCGTGCCCGCCCCCATCGGGGACGAGGCGACCGCCGAGATCCAGCGCCTGGCCGTCGCCGCCTACGAGGCCGTCTCCTGCGAGGGCCTGGTCCGCGCCGACTTCTTCCTCACCGAGGACGGCGACTTCGTCATCAACGAGATCAACACCATGCCCGGCTTCACGCCCATCTCCATGTACCCGCGCATGTGGCAGGAGAGCGGCGTCGACTACCCCGAGCTGGTCGACCGCCTCCTCCAGGCCGCGCTGACCCGCTCCACGGGCCTGCGCTAGCCGAGCCGGTGCCCGGGGCCGGCCGCGTAGGGACGCGACCGGCCCCGCACGGCGCCTAGGAGCACTCCGGTTCGAGCGCGCACGGGACCGACTCCGCCACGGGGGCGGCGAGATCGGCGAGCGGTCCGGCGTCGTGCTCGTACCGCGCGTCGAGGCTCACCTCGACGTACGTCTCGCGGTACACCGAGGTGAACCGGGGGCCGGAGCCCTCCGGCCGCTCCAGCATCCAGCGCACGCCATTCGCGGAGACGCCCTGCGCCTTCGCGTCGCTCATCTTTTCGGGCCGGGGGACCCCGCAGCGCAGTACGATCGCACCGTCACCCCACCCGGCGGTCAACTCGGAGCCGGGCTCCGGGTCACTCCGCTCCAGCCCCGCCACGGTGTCGGGCAGCTCCTTCGCCAGCGCCTGGCAGAGAGCGGCCTCCTCCGCCGGAGGGCTGGGGACCGCGACGGACGCCGAGGCGCCCGACGGGGAGCAGCCCGCGGACGCCAGCAGCAGCACGGCGGCCGCGACGGCGGCGGGCAGGCCGAAGGGCCGGTGGGAAGACATCACCGGCCAAGCGTAGACGGGGGCTACAGATGAACGACCGGGCAGGTGAGGGTGCGCGTGATGCCGTCCACTTGCTGGACCTTGGCGACCACCATGCGGCCCAGCTCGTCGACCGTGTCCGCCTGCGCGCGCACGATCACGTCGTACGGACCGGTCACGTCCTCGGCCTGGAGCACCCCCGGGATCTTGGAGATGGTGTCGGCGACGACCGACGCCTTGCCCACCTCGGTCTGGATGAGGATGTACGCCTGAACCACGGAACCTCCAGGGCGACCACGAGGATCTTGTGGGAGAAAGGGACGCCACGGTACCGCGTCGCCGCGGGCCGCGGGGAGACCCGCGCGTCCGGGGGCGCCCGGGGCGTGGCGTACGCAGGACAGAAGTTGACGGTCTACTTGACGGTACCCAGCACGGTGACGGCCCGCGACCCGCGGCGCGCCCAGACGCGCCCCCGCCCGCCGGCCGGCACGAAGACACGAGGTGAGACGCGGTGAAGGGCACAGTCGGAGAGCTGGGCGAGTTCGGGCTCATCAGAGAGCTCACGTCCCGGCTCACCTCCACCCCGGCGGTACGGATCGGGCCCGGCGACGACGCCGCGGTCGTCTCCGCCCCCGACCGGCGCGTGGTGGCCAGCACGGACATCCTGCTCGAAGGACGTCACTTCCGCCGCGACTGGTCGACGGCGTACGACGTCGGCCGCAAGGCCGCCGCGCAGAACCTCGCCGACATCGCCGCCATGGGCGCGGTCCCCACCGCCCTCCTCCTCGGCCTCGTCGTCCCCGCCGAACTCCCCGTCACCTGGCCCACCGAACTCATGGACGGCCTGCGCGACGAATGTCAGGTCGCGGGTGCGGCCGTGGTCGGCGGCGACGTCGTGCGCGGCGACACGATCATGGTCTCCATCACCGCCCTGGGCGACCTGCGCAACCACGACCCGGTCACCCGGGGCGGCGCCCAGCCCGGCGACGTCGTCGCCTACACCGGCTGGCTCGGCTGGTCCGCCGCCGGATACGCGGTCCTCTCGCGCGGCTTCCGCTCCCCGCGCGCCTTCGTCGAGGCCCACCGCAGGCCCGAACCGCCGTACCACGCGGGCCCGGCCGCCGCCGGCCTCGGCGCCACCGCCATGTGCGACGTCAGCGACGGCCTCATCGCGGACCTCGGCCACATCGCGGAGGCCAGCAAGGTCCGCATCGACCTGCGCTCCGGGCTCATCGACATCCCCACCCAGATGAACGACATCGGCCAGGCCGTCGGCGTCGACCCCATGCAGTGGGTGCTCACCGGGGGAGAGGACCACGCCATCGTCGCCACCTTCCCGCCGGACGTGAAGCTCCCCGCCCGCTGGAAGGTCATCGGCGAGGTCCTCAACCCCTCGGCGCTGCCCCAGGTCACCGTGGACGGCGCGCCCTGGCACGCGGCCGGCGGCTGGGACCACTTCGGGGAGACGGAGTGAGGCCGCCGCTCGTGCTCAGCGTCGCCGGGTCCGACTCCGGCGGCGGCGCGGGCATCCAGGCCGACCTGAAGACGATGCTGGCGCTCGGCGTCCACGGCATGAGCGTCCTCACCGCCGTCACCGCGCAGAACTCCCGGGGCGTCCAGGGCGTCTGGGAGCTGCCCGTGGAGGCCGTGCGCGCCCAGTACCGGTCCGTCGTCGACGACATCGGCGTCCAGGCCGTGAAGACCGGCATGCTGGCCACCGCCCCGCTCGTGGAGACCGTCGCGGAACTCCTCGCGGACACCGGCGGCGCGCCCGTCGTCGTCGACCCGGTCGGGGTCTCCAAGCACGGCGACCCGCTCCTTGCCGCGTCCGCGCTCGACGCCGTCCGCACCGAGCTGCTGCCCCTCGCCACCGTCGCCACGCCCAACCTGGACGAGGTGACGCAGCTCGTCGACGTGCACGTCGTGTACGAGGGCGACATGCGGAAGGCCGCCGAGGGGATCCTGTCGTACGGACCGGACTGGGTCCTGATCAAGGGCGGACATCTGCCCACGGGCGGGGAGGCGGTGGACCTGCTCACGGACGGCGAGGAGGAGCACTGGTTCCGCGCCCCGCGCCTCGACAACCGGCACACCCACGGGACGGGCTGCACGCTCGCCTCGGCGATCGCCTCCGGGCTCGCCAAGGGGCGCACGGTGCCGGAGGCGGTGCGGGAGGCCAAGGAGTACGTGACCGGGGCCATCGGCGCGGGATTCGCGCTGGGCACGGGCATAGGCCCGGTCGACCACGGCTGGCGGTTCAGGGACTGAGCCGGTCCGGGGGCCGAGTCGGTTCGGGGGTGTCACACGCCCCCGGACCCGTTCCCGGACCTGTTTCCGGGCATGGCAAGAGGCCGGTCCACCGAGGTGGACCGGCCTCTCAAGGCAACCGCAGGGGCTGCGCTACGACGGAACGTCGCGGTTAGCGCGAGACCTTGCCGGCCTTGATGCACGAGGTGCAGACGTTGAGCCGCTTCGGCGTCCGACCGACCACGGCACGCACGCGCTGGATGTTCGGGTTCCAGCGACGGGACGTACGGCGGTGCGAGTGCGAAATGTTGTTGCCGAAGCCCGGCCCCTTGCCGCAGACGTCGCAGTTGGCAGCCACGGGTCACTCCAAAGACTTCAGAATTACAGTGAAATCCGGCGCACCGGAATCAGGAGTCTGAAGTGGCTTGCCGGGGAACGGCCCGGACTGAACCGGGCAACCGAAGCAGCATACAACGACTGCCTCGGTGGAACGAAACTACCATGTTCCCCGCCGGCTCCGCCCCGGGCCCCGGTCACGCCCGGGACACCTCCGGTCTACCCTGCGGTGAGCTCACCGCCGAAGGAGGACCCCCCGTTGTCGCGAGCCCTTCAGCCTGACGAGGAGCTCGTCGAGCTCGACGCCGAAGCGGTCCGGACCTGGTGCGCGAGGGCCCTCGACGCCCTCGGGCGGGAGCGCGAGGAGATCGACGCGATCAACGTCTACCCGGTCGCGGACGGGGACACCGGCACCAACCTCTACCTGACGGCGGAAGCCGCCCACCGGGCCGTCGAAGCGGCCTCCGCCTCCGGTCCGGACACGGCCGAGACCGTACGGGCCATGGCCCGCGGCGCCCTCCTCGGCGCCCGCGGCAACTCCGGGACCATCCTCTCCCAGCTCCTGCGCGGCATGGCGACCGTCCTCGCCGACGGATGTGACGGTGATCACCTCGCCCGCGCCCTCGCCGAGGCCGCGCGCGAGGCCCGGCAGGCCGTCGCACGCCCCGTGGAGGGCACCATCCTCACCGTGGCGAGCGCCGCCGCCGAGGCCTGCGCGGCGGGCGGCACGCTCGTGGAGGTGGCCCGCGCCGCCCACGAGGGGGCCGTGACCGCCCTGGCGGCCACCTCCGGCCAGCTCGACGTGCTCGAACGCGCCGGGGTCGTGGACGCGGGCGGACGGGGCCTGGTGGCCGTCCTCGGCGCCCTCCTGGAGACCGTCACCGGCCGGACCCCGGACCGCCCCCAGGCCGCGCCGCTCCCGCCGGCCGCCCCCCGCGAGGACTGCGCCGGCGAGGACGGCCCCGCCTACGAGGTGATCTACCTCCTGGAGGCCGGCGAACCGGCCGTCGAACTGCTGCGCTCCCGCCTCGACGCGCTGGGGGAGTCCCTGGTCGTCGTCGGCGGCGACGGGCTCTGGAACGTCCACGTGCACGTGGACGACGCGGGCGCCGCCGTCGAGGCCGGCGTCGAGGCCGGCCGGCCCCACCGCATCCGCATCACCCACTTCGCGTCCACCGCGCCGTCGGCGCCGGGACGCGGCGCCGCACAGGGGGCCGGGAGCGGGGCCGACGACCGGTACGGGACCGACGGCGCTCACGGGGACCGGTACGGGACCGAGGGCGACGGGCACGCGCATGCGTGCGGTGCCGGGAGCGACGGGTACGCGCACGCGTGCGGCACCGACGACGACGCCGTGCGCGCCGCACGCGGGGAACGCGTCCCGCGCGCGATCGTCGCCGTCGTCCCCGGCGAGGGCCTCGCCGGGCTCTGCGCCGAGGCCGGCGCGACCACCGTGCGGACCCGCCCCGGCGAACCCCCCGCCGAGGACGAGCTCGTCGAGGCCGTCCGGCGGGCGCACGCGCGCGAGGTCGTCCTCCTGCCCAACGACACCGACCTGCGCGAGACCGCCGCCGCGGCCGCCGAACGCGTCAGGGCCGAGGGCGTCCGCGTCGCCCTCATCCCCACCCGGGCCGCCGTCCAGGGCATCGCCGCCCTCGCCGTCCACGAACCCGGCCGGCGCTTCGACGAGGACGTCGTCGCCATGACGGCCGCCGCCGGAGCCACCCGCTACGCCGAACTCGCCGTCGCCGAACACCGGTCCTTCACCTCGGCCGGCGTCTGCCAGGCCGGCGACGTCCTCGGCCTCATCGAGGGCGACGTCGCCGTCATCGGCAAGGACCTCACCGAGACCGCCCGCACCGTCCTGGACCGGATGCTCTCGGCCGGCGGCGAACTCGTCACCCTCGTCGTCGCCGACGACACCCCGCCCGGCCTCGCCGCCGACCTCGAACGCCACGTCCGCCACGGCTACCTGGCCGTCGACACCACCACGTACCACGCGGGCGCAGAGGCCCCGCCGCTGCTCATCGGGGTGGAATAGGCGCCGATCCCCGGGGTTGTCCACAGCCCTCGCCCCGGCTGTCGGTCCCGTGGTGTGCAATGGAACGCGTGCCCGCGCTCGACGAACCACTCAAGAAGTCCCTCGGCCCCGCCACCGCCAAGGTCATGGCCGAGGCGCTCGACCTGCACACGGTCGGGGACCTGCTGCACCACTACCCCCGCCGGTACGCCGAGCGCGGGGAGCTGACCACCCTCTCCGACCTGCCGCTCGACGAGCACGTCACGGTGGTCGCGCAGGTCGCCGACGCCCGCGTGCTGACCTTCAACGGCTCCAAGGGGCGCGGCCAGCGCCTCGAAGTGACCATCACCGACGGCAGCGGCCGCCTCCAGCTCGTCTTCTTCGGCAAGGGCGTCCACAAGCCGCACAAGGACCTGCTGCCCGGCACCCGCGCGATGTTCGCCGGCAAGGTCTCGCTCTTCAACCGGCGCCTCCAGCTCGCCCACCCCTCGTACGAACTCCTGCGCGGCGACCGCGAGGAGGCCGTGGACGTCTGGGCCGGGGCCCTCATCCCGATCTACCCGGCCACCACCAAGCTGGAGTCCTGGAAGATCGCCAAGGCCGTCGACGCGGTCCTGCCGGGCGCCGTCGACGCCGTCGACCCGCTCCCGGACGCCCTGCGCGAGGGCCGGGGCCTCGCCGAACTGCCCGACGCCCTGCGGATGATCCACCGGCCCCGCACCAAGGCCGACATCGCCGCCGCCCGGGAGCGGCTCAAGTGGGACGAGGCCTTCGTCCTCCAGGTCGCCCTCGCCCGCCGCCGGCACGCCGACACCCAACTGCCCGCCGTCCCCCGGCGCCCCGCCCCCGACGGCATCCTCGACGCCTTCGACGCCAAGCTCCCCTTCACCCTCACCGACGGCCAGCGGAAGGTCTCGAAGGAGATCTTCGACGACCTCGCCACCGACCACCCCATGCACCGCCTCCTCCAGGGCGAGGTCGGAAGCGGGAAGACCATGGTGGCCCTGCGCGCCATGCTCGCCGTCGTCGACTCCGGGGGACAGGCCGCGATGCTCGCGCCCACCGAGGTCCTCGCCCAGCAGCACCACCGCTCCGTCACCGAGATGATGGGCGAGCTGGCCGAGGGCGGGATGCTCGGCGGCGCGGACCGGGCCACCAAGGTCGTCCTGCTCACCGGCTCCATGGGCACCGCCGCCCGCCGGCAGGCCCTGCTCGACCTGGTCACCGGCGAGGCCGGGCTCGTCATCGGCACGCACGCCCTGATCGAGGACAAGGTCCAGTTCCACGACCTGGGTCTGGTCGTCGTCGACGAGCAGCACCGCTTCGGCGTCGAGCAGCGCGACGCCCTGCGCGGCAAGGGCAAGCAGCCCCCGCACCTCCTCGTCATGACCGCGACGCCCATCCCGCGCACGGTCGCCATGACCGTCTTCGGCGACCTGGAGACCTCCGTCCTGGACCAGCTGCCCGCCGGCCGCTCCCCGATCGCCAGCCACGTCGTCCCCGCCGCCGACAAGCCGCACTTCCTCGCGCGCGCGTGGGAACGGGTCCGCGAGGAGGTCGAGAACGGGCACCAGGCGTACGTGGTCTGCCCCCGCATCGGCGACGAGGAGGACCAGAAGAAGAAGCCCGGGGCGTCCGAGGGGGACGACGCCGAGAAGCGGCCCCCGCTCGCCGTCCTCGATGTCGCCGAGAAGCTCCGCACCGGCCCCCTCGCCGGCCTGCGGATCGCCGTCCTGCACGGCCGCATGCACCCGGACGACAAGGACGACGTCATGCGCCGCTTCGCCGCCGGCGACCTCGACGTCCTCGTCGCCACCACCGTCATCGAGGTCGGCGTCAACGTCCCGAACGCCACCGCCATGGTGATCATGGACGCGGACCGCTTCGGCGTCTCCCAGCTCCACCAGCTCCGCGGCCGCGTCGGCCGCGGCTCCGCCCCCGGCCTCTGCCTCCTCGTCACCGAGATGCCCGAGGCGAGCCCCGCCCGGCAGCGCCTCGGCGCCGTCGCCTCCACCCTCGACGGCTTCGAGCTCTCCCGCATCGACCTCGAACAGCGGCGCGAGGGCGACGTCCTCGGCCAGGCCCAGTCCGGCGTCCGCTCCTCCCTGCGGGTCCTCACCGTCATCGACGACGAGGAGGTCATCGCCGCCGCCCGCGAGGAGGCCACCGCCCTCGTCCTCGCCGACCCGGACCTCACCACCCAGCCGGGCCTGCGCACCGCCCTCGACGCCCTCCTCGACAAGGACCGGGAGGAGTACCTGGAGAAGGGCTGACCGCCCACCGGTCCCCCCGCGGCCATATCCTGAGACGTACGCACTGGACGACGCAGGACGAGGACACCGATGACCCGCGTGATCGCCGGTACGGCCGGCGGCCGGCGCCTGGCCGTGCCGCCCGGCAACGGCACCCGCCCCACCTCCGACCGGGCGCGCGAGGGCCTCTTCTCCACCTGGGAGGCGCTCCACGGCACCCTCGACGGGACCAGGGTCGCCGACCTGTACGCGGGCTCCGGCGCCGTCGGCCTGGAGGCGCTCTCCCGGGGCGCCGCCCACGCCCTCCTCGTCGAGGCCGACCCCCGCGCCGCCAGGACCATCCGGGACAACGTCCGGGCGATCGGCCTGCCGGGCGCGGAGCTCCGCACCGGCAAGGCCGAGCAGGTCGTCACCGGACCGGCCCCCGCCGACCCGTACGACCTGGTCTTCCTCGACCCGCCGTACGCCGTCGGGGACGCGGACCTCCGGGAGATTCTCCTCACACTGCGCGTGGAGGGCTGGCTGAGCGAGGATGCCCTCGTCACCGTGGAGCGCAGCACCCGAGGCGGGGAGTTCGGCTGGCCGGCCGGTTTCGAGCCACTGCGGGCCCGTCGTTACGGCGAGGGAACGTTTTGGTACGGTCGCGCCGCCTCTACGTGCGAAGACGCACGATGACCGGACCGGAGAGCGAGGGACCCAAGTTGCGCCGCGCCGTCTGTCCCGGGTCATTCGACCCCATCACCAACGGACACCTCGACATCATCGCCCGCGCCTCCAAGCTGTACGACGTCGTACACGTGGCCGTGATGATCAACCAGTCGAAGAAAGGTCTCTTCACGGTCGACGAGCGGATCGAGCTGATCCGCCAGGTCACCGCCGACTTCGGCAACGTCGAGGTGGAGTCCTTCCACGGCCTGCTCGTCGACTTCTGCAAGCAGCGCGACATCCCCGCCATCGTCAAGGGCCTGCGCGCGGTCAGCGACTTCGACTACGAGCTCCAGATGGCCCAGATGAACAACGGCCTCTCGGGCGTGGAGACCCTCTTCGTCCCCACCAATCCGACGTACAGCTTCCTCTCCTCCTCGCTGGTCAAGGAGGTGGCGGCCTGGGGCGGCGACGTCTCCCACCTGGTCCCGCCGCTGGTCCTCGGGCAGCTGACCGAGCGGCTCGCGCAGAAGTGACGCGCGGCCACCGCGGCTGACGCTCCGTCACCTGGTGTCGGACGGGCACCGACTGCCCTTACAGTCGTCCCGTCCTTCTCCAACCGGCTGTAGAGAGTGGCGAGCACCAGGTGGACGTGCAGAAGAAGCTCGACGAGATCGTGGCGACCGTGCAGGGCGCCCGCTCCATGCCCATGTCGGCATCCTGCGTGGTCAACCGCGCCGAGCTGCTCGCCCTGCTCGAAGAGGTGCGGGAGGCCCTGCCCGGCTCCCTCGCCCAGGCCCGGGAGCTGATCGGCGGCCGCGAGCAGATGGTCGAGCAGGCCCGCCAGGAGGCCGGGCGGATCATCGAGGCCGCCCACGCCGAGCGCGGCTCGATCGTCTCCGACTCCCAGGTCGCCCGGGAGTCGCAGGAGGAGGCCGACCGGATCCTCTCCGAGGCCCGACGCGAGGCCGAGGAGGTCCGCGCCGAGGCCGACGACTACGTCGACTCCAAGCTCGCCAACTTCGAGGTCGTCCTCAACAAGACCATCGGCTCCGTCGACCGGGGCCGCGAGAAGCTCCTCGGCCGCGGCCCGGGGCTCGGGCCGGACGGGTACGCCGACGAGGACGCCCCTGAATACAGCGCCGATCCGCAGACGCTGATCCACCGGGCGGACGAGTACGTGGACGCCAAGCTGGGCGCCTTCGAGGCGGTCCTCAGCAAGACCCTGGAGGCCGTCGGGCGGGGCCGGCAGAAGCTGCACGGCCGGATCGCCAGCGACGCCCTCGGCGAGCACATGGCCGCCCAGGAGGGGCTCGGCGGCACGGTCCACACCAGCGACGCCGACTACCTGGCCGGCCTCGCGGAGCTCTCCGACCCCGAGCCCGCGCAGACGCCCGCCCCCCAGATCCCGGCGCAGGCCCAGGCGCAGGTCCCGGCCCCGCCGCAGCACCAGCCCGACCCGTACGGGTACCAGCAGCAGGACCCCTACGCGTACCAGCAGGTCCAGCAGCAGCCGGACCCGTACGCCTACCAGCAGCAGGCCGATCCGTACGCCTACCAGCAGCAGGACCCCTACGCGTACCAGCAGCCCGCCCCGCCGGCCCACCAGCCCCAGCAGGCCGCCGCGCTCGACGAGACCAGCTTCTTCGACACGAGCATGATCGACCTGGACCAGCTGCGCCGGTACGAGCAGCAGTACGACCAGGGGCAGCAGCAGTAGGGGAACGGGCGAAGGGCCCGGATTGGGCCCTGGGCGAAGCGTCCAGTATCCTGGCTCTTCGGTCACGCGTATGCCCGTGACCCGTGCTGCCCGCGACCGGCAGCCCACGAACCTTCCACGACGCAGAACGATCCGAAAGCAGGAAGAGCCCTGAGTACGCGCCTTGACCACCGCAACCCCCTCGTGTTCGACACACACGAGCTGGGGCGGCGTCCTGGTGCCCTCCAGCGGATCTCGCGATCGGTCGAGGCCCCCGCGGCCATGGGCGTCGAAGGAGTGATCGGAGTGCCCGAGGGCGCACCGATCGACATCGATCTCCGTCTTGAGTCGGTCATGGAAGGGGTGCTTGTCACAGGCACCGCCCGTGCGTCGGCCGAGGGGGAGTGCGTAAGGTGTCTGGAGCCCGTCGAGCTGGAGCTCGACGTGGACTTCCAGGAGATGTTCTCGTACCCCGACTCCGACGACCGGGGCCGCTCCAGGGCGGCCGCGGACGACGAAGCCGAGGAAGGCGAGGACATGATCCCCCTCGAGGACGGCATGTTCGACCTCGAACCCGTGCTGCGCGATGCGGTGGTGCTCGCACTGCCGATGCAGCCGGTGTGCCGGGAGGACTGTGCGGGTCTGTGTTCCGAGTGCGGGACCAACCTGAACGAGAACCCGGACCACCACCACGACGCCGTCGACATCCGTTGGGCGGCACTGCAGGGACTCGCCGGTTCGCTGGGAACCGATGAGAAGGACAACATGAGCGGCAAAGCCTCTGACGGGGACGTCCGAAGCGCCGCCGAGAAGCAGGAGAAGTAGCCGTGGCTGTTCCGAAGCGGAAGATGTCGCGCAGCAACACGCGCCACCGCCGGTCGCAGTGGAAGGCTGCGGTCCCCACCCTGGTTTCGTGTGAGCGTTGCCAGGAGCCGAAGCTGCAGCACATCGCGTGCCCGAGCTGCGGCACCTACAACAAGCGCCAGGTCCTCTCGGTCTGATTGGGCTGGTGAGAGGCGCAATGTCTGAGTCCCGCAAGACGGACGACAAGACGGACCATGCCTCGTCCCACACGCTTCTGGAAGGGCGGCTCGGCTACCGGCTCGAGTCCGCCCTTCTGGTGCGTGCGCTGACCCACCGTTCGTACGCGTACGAGAACGGCGGTCTGCCCACCAACGAGCGCCTGGAGTTCCTCGGGGACTCCGTGCTCGGCCTGGTGGTCACCGACACGCTGTACCGCACCCACCCCGACCTGCCCGAGGGCCAGCTGGCCAAGCTGCGGGCCGCGGTGGTCAACTCTCGTGCGCTGGCGGACGTGGGCCGCGGACTCGAACTCGGCTCCTTCATCCGGCTCGGCCGGGGCGAAGAGGGCACGGGCGGACGGGACAAGGCGTCCATCCTCGCCGACACCCTCGAAGCGGTGATCGGCGCGGTCTATCTCGACCAGGGCCTCGACGCGGCGTCCGAGCTGGTGCACCGGCTCTTCGACCCGCTGATCGAGAAGTCCTCGAACCTCGGTGCCGGCCTGGACTGGAAGACCAGCCTCCAGGAGCTCACCGCGGCCGAGGGCCTGGGCGTCCCGGAGTACCTCGTCTCCGAGGAGGGCCCGGACCACGAGAAGACCTTCACCGCTGCCGCCCGCGTCGGTGGTGTCTCGTACGGCACCGGCACCGGCCGCAGCAAGAAGGAAGCGGAACAGCAGGCGGCGGAGTCCGCGTGGCGCGCGATCCGCGCGGCCGCGGACGAGCGCGTGGCGGCGGCGAAGGCCGCGGCCGAGGCGGGAGCGGTCGCCGACCCCTCTCCTGCCAAGGACCGGGCCTCGGCCTGATCCTTCGTCCCGCTCGCCTTCCGAGCCTTCAGGGAACCCCGCCCCCAGGGCGGGGTTCCCGTCTTTTCCGCACCCCGTCCGGGCGGCAGTAGGGTGGATCAGGCTGCCCAAGAAGCCGTGAGACGGCGAAGAACTCCGGAGGAACACCGTGCCCGAGCTGCCCGAGGTCGAGGTCGTACGGCGCGGTCTGGAGCGCTGGGTCGCCGGCCGGACCGTGACCGGGGTCGAGGTCCTGCACCCCAGGGCCGTGCGCCGCCACCCGGCCGGCGGCGAGGACTTCGCGGCCCGGCTGAAGGGGCAGCGGGTCGAGGGCGCGCGGCGGCGCGGCAAGTACCTCTGGCTGCCGCTGGCCGACACCGGGACGGCCGTGCTCGGACACCTCGGCATGAGCGGGCAGCTCCTCGTCCAGCCGCACGACGCCCCCGACGAGAAGCACCTGCGGATCCGGGTCCGCTTCGACGACACGGCCGGCACCGAACTCCGCTTCGTCGACCAGCGCACCTTCGGCGGGCTCTCGCTCCACGACCAGAGCCCCGACGGCCTCCCGGACGTCATCGCGCACATCGCCCGCGACCCGCTGGACCCGGAGTTCGACGACGCCGCCTTCCAGAGCGCGCTGCGCCTGCGCCGTACGACGATCAAGCGGGCCCTCCTGGACCAGTCGCTGATCAGCGGCGTCGGCAACATCTACGCGGACGAGGCGCTCTGGCGCTCGCGGCTGCACTACGACCGGCCGACCGCCACCCTGACCCGGCCGCGCTCGGCCGAACTCCTCGGCCACGTCCGGGACGTGATGAACGCGGCGCTCGCCGTCGGCGGCACCAGCTTCGACAGCCTGTACGTGAACGTCAACGGCGAGTCCGGATACTTCGACCGCTCCCTCGACGCCTACGGCCGCGAGGACGAACCCTGCCGCCGCTGCGGCACCCCGATGCGCCGCCGCGCCTGGATGAACCGCTCCAGCTACTTCTGCCCGCGCTGCCAGCGCCCGCCGCGCGTCGTCACGGCGTGAGCGGGGCCCCGGCGGGTGCTCAGTAGCCGAAGTCCTGGGTCCACCAGGGGCCGCCGGCGCCGAAGTGCACGCCCACGCCCATCGTCTTGAAGTCGCAGTTCAGGATGTTGGCGCGGTGGCCGTCGCTGTTCATCCAGGACTTCATCACGGCCGCCGCGTCCACCTGGCCGCGGGCTATGTTCTCGCCGGCCAGGTTCGAGACGCCCGCCTGCTGGGCGCGCGCCCACGGGGTGTCCCCGTCGGGGTCCGTGTGGTCGAAGAAGCCGCGGGCGGCCATGTCCGCGCTGAACGCGCCCGCCAGCGACGCGAGCCGCGCGTCGGCGGTCACCGGGGTGCAGCCCACCGTGGCGCGCTCGGCGTTGACCAGGCGCAGGACCTGCGCCTCGGCGGCGTTGCCCCGGTTCGCGGTGGGGGCGGCGGCCTTCCGGGTCGGCGCCGGAGCGGCCGGCTTCGGCTTCGGCTTCGACACGGGCGCCTCGGTGGTGGGCGCGGCCGAGGTCTTCGGAGCGGCGGGCCTCGCGCTCGCCGTCTTCGTGGGCCGGGGGGCCGCCGTCTTCGCGGCCTTCGGCTTCGCCCCGGCCGATTGGGTCGCGCTCGGCTTCGGCTTCGCGCTGGGCTTCGCACCGGAGGAGGCGGTGGTCTTCGAGGGCTTGGGGCTCGGCTTCGCACCCGGTTTCGTGCTCGGCTTCTGCGCCGTGGAGGACGGCTTTCCGCCGCTCTCGCCCGAACCCGAACCCGAGGCCGAGTCCGAGCCCGTACCCGCGCTCGTGCCCGTGGTCGCCGGGCCCGTCGCCCCGCCCTGCGTCGTCAGCTGCGGGGCCTGCCGGGACGCCGACTGGTGCCCGGCCGTGTCGGTGCCGCCGACCGTGAGCGTGTCCCCGCCGGGCAGGAGGCCCGAGGCGACCAGGGCCGCGCCGACCGCGACCGCCGCGGAGGCACCGAGCAGACCGGTGCGCACGGACCGCCTGCGGCGGTCACCCCGGTGCCGGCGGTCCGTACCGGCCGCGTAGTCTTCTGCGGCGGGTGCGGCGCCGGAGCGACGGTGGCGTCCCATTGCTCTGCCCTCCTGCTGGTCTTTCCTGCGGATCTTTGCTGATCTTTGCGGTCGGTACCGTCGAGGTCCGACAGTCGAACGGTGCGCGCCCGAACGGGTGGGACGCGTTCGTCGGGACTGTACGCGAGTGGGAAGCGGGGGGCGATGTGCTCGTCGGACGGGATGCCCGTTAGCGTGCAGCCATGAGCGACGACGTACGGATGACCGCCTGGGTGCGCGGCCGGGTACAGGGAGTGGGCTTCCGCTGGTTCACCAGGGCAAACGCCCTGGAGATCGGCGGCCTGACGGGCTTCGCCCTCAATCTCGACGACGGCCGGGTGCAGGTCGTGGCCGAAGGAACGCGTGAGAATTGCCACCGTCTGCTCGACTGGCTCCACTCCGACGACACACCCGGACGCGTGGACGGAGTCACTGAGATCTGGGACACCCCGCGCGGCGGCTACAACGGATTCGCCATCCGCTGACGATCACTCTCCGAGACCCCTCCCGGTGACCCGGAGGGGCCTCGTACGAACGCGCCGTGACGGGCGTGTGAAGGGGAAAGCCCCTGGTGGTTGCCAAGAATCGCCCGCCGTGGAAGGCTGCGCGATGAGATCGAGCGCGACGCCCCGAAGCGCCGGGTCGAGAGGCGCGCCCGCCCCCTGAGCGGCCGTGGACTCCCCGGTCGTCCCTTCGGACGGGGCGTGATCGTGTTGACCGTCAAACTTTTTGGTGAGACTCTGGAAGCCCCGCGCACCTTGGCTGTGGGGCAGTGGAACCGGCACAACAAGTCACTGCCGAACACCGCGGGTGCGAATCCCTCACGACCCACACCGCTTCGGTCGGTCACTCATTGTGGAGGACCATCCATCATGGCAAAGGCGCTTCTCGGTTACGTCGGCGGCTCCGACCCGCGACTCCTCGCCGAGATGCGACGGCTCCAGCAGCGCGTCCAGGACCTCGAATCCGAGCTGGTACGGATCCAGTCCGAGAACGACGCGCTCGCCGCTGCCGCCGCTCATCACCAGGGAGAGTCGCTGCTCGACAGCATCGACCTCGACGTACCCCAGGCGGAGCCTGCGCTCACCTGACAGCCCAGCCCCGAGGGGCCAGGTGGGAAACAGACAGGTCGGCGCGGCCGACCGCCACACAGCCGCATATGGAACTCGACACATGTCGGCTGAACACGCAAGGGGCGCTTCGGCGTCCCTTCTTGCTTTCACCCGCTGTTTCCCCGGAGTCCCCCATGTCTCCCCCTTCCTCATCCGAGGATCTGCCCTGCACGTTCGCGGGTGAAACGCGCGGGCCCCGGTAGAGTCCCCGACGTGCACCTCAAGGCCCTGACGCTCCGCGGATTCAAGTCGTTCGCCTCGGCCACCACACTGAGGTTCGAACCGGGAATCACCTGTGTCGTGGGCCCCAACGGCTCGGGCAAGTCCAACGTCGTGGACGCCCTCTCCTGGGTCATGGGCGAACAGGGCGCCAAGTCGCTGCGCGGCGGCAAGATGGAGGACGTCATCTTCGCCGGCACGACCGGGCGCCCCCCGCTCGGCCGCGCCGAGGTCTCGCTGACCATCGACAACTCCGACGGCGCCCTGCCCATCGACTACGCCGAGGTCACCCTCACCCGGATCATGTTCCGCGGCGGCAGCAGCGAATACCAGATCAACGGCGACACCTGCCGCCTGCTCGACTTCCAGGACCTGCTCTCCGACTCCGGCATCGGGCGCGAGATGCACGTCATCGTCGGACAGGGACAGCTCGACTCCGTCCTGCACGCCGACCCGATGGGCCGCCGCGCCTTCATCGAGGAGGCCGCAGGCGTCCTCAAGCACCGCAAGCGGAAAGAGAAGGCGCTGCGGAAGCTCGACGCGATGCAGGCCAACCTCGCGCGCGTGCAGGACCTCACCGACGAACTGCGCCGGCAGCTCAAGCCGCTCGGCCGGCAGGCCGCCGTCGCCCGCCGGGCCGTCGTCATCCAGGCCGACCTGCGCGACGCGCGCCTCCGCCTCCTCGCCGACGACCTCGTCCACCTCAGGACGGCGCTCACCGCCGAGGTCGCCGACGAAGCGGCCCTCCTCGCCCGCAAGGAGGCCACCGAGGCCGAGCTCGAAGCCGCCCTCGCCCGGGAGGCCGCCCTGGAGGCGGAGGCACGCGCGCTCGTGCCCCGTCTGGAAGGCGCCCAGCAGACCTGGTACGACCTCTCCCGGCTCGCCGAACGCGTCCGGGGCACCGTCTCCCTGGCCGACGCGCGCGTGAAGAGCGCCACCACCGCGCCCCCCGAGGAGCGGCGCGGCCGCGACCCCGAGGACCTGGAGCGCGAGGCGGCCCGCGTCCGCGAACAGGAGGCCGAGCTCGAAGCCGCCCTGGAGGCGGCCGAACGCGCCCTGGAGGACGCCGTCGCCCACCGCTCCGACCTGGAGCGCGCCCTGACCGACGAGGAGCGCCGCCTCAAGGACGCGGCCCGCGCCCTCGCCGACCGGCGCGAGGGCCTCGCCCGCCTCCAGGGCCAGGTCGGCGCGGCCCGCTCGCGCGCCTCCGCCGCCGGGGCCGAGATCGACCGGCTCGCCGCCGCCCGGGACGAGGCCGCCGAACGGGCCGCCGCCGCCCAGGAGGAGTACGAACAGCTCAAGGACGAGGTCGACGGCCTCGACGCCGAGGACACCGAGCACGCCGAACGGCACGAGGCCGCCCGCCGCGGGCTCGCCGAGGCCGAAGCCGCCCTGGGCGCCGCCCGCGAGGCCCTCGATACCGCCGAGCGCCGCCGCGCCGCGACCCGCGCCCGCCACGACACCCTCGCCCTCGGACTGCGCCGCAAGGACGGCACCGGCGCCCTGCTCACCGCCGGACTCGCCGGCCTCCTCGGCCCGGCGGCCGACCTCCTCACGATCACCCCCGGCTACGAGGTCCCCGTCGCCGCCGCCCTCGGCACGGCCGCCGACGCGGTCGCCGCCGGACCCTCCGCCGCCGTCGAGGCCCTCCGCCTGCTGCGCAAGCAGGACGCGGGCCGCGCCTCCCTGCTCCTCACCGGGGCCCGGGAGCCGGACCACGACCCGGACCACGACCCGGGCCGGGGGCCCGGCCCGGTGGGTCCCGCGCCCGGCGGGCACCCGTACGCCGCCGACCTCGTCCGGGGCCCCGCCGAGCTCATGGGCGCCGTCCGCCGACTGCTCACCGGCGTCGTCGTGGTCGACGACCTGGACGAGGCCGCGGACCTGGTCAGGACCCGGCCCGCGCTGACCGCCGTCACCACCGAGGGCGACCTGCTCGGCGCGCACGTCGCGCACGGCGGCTCGGCCGGCGCCCCCAGCCTCCTCGAAGTCCAGGCCTCCGTCACCGAGGCCGCCGCCGAACTCGACGAACTGGGCGTGCGGTGCGAGGAGTTGTCCGCCGCCCGGGAGGAGGCCGGGGAGCGCCGCCGCATCGCCGCCGCGCTCGTCGAGGAACTCGACGCCCGCCGCCGTACCGCCGAGCGGGAGAAGTCCGCCGTCGCCCAGCGGCTCGGCCGGCTCGCCGGGCAGGCCAGGGGAGCGGCGGGGGAGGCCGAGCGCGCCGCCGTGGCCGCCGCCCGCGCCCAGGAGGCCCTGGAGCGGGCCACCGCCGACGCCGAGGAGCTGGCCGAACGGCTCCTGGTGGCCGAGGAGGCCGCCGCGGACGAGGGCGGCGACGAGGAGCCCGACACCTCCGCGCGCGACCGGCTCGCGGCTGACGGCTCCCGGGCGCGCCAGACCGAGATGGAGGCCCGGCTCCAGGTCCGTACCCATGAGGAGCGGGTCAGGGGGCTCGCCGGACGGGCCGACTCCCTCGACCGGGCCGCCCGCGCGGAACGGGAGGCACGCGCGCGTGCCGAGCGGCGCCGGGTCCGGCTCCGCCACGAGGCGGAGGTCGCCGGCGCGGTCGCCGCCGGGGCCCGCACGCTCCTGGCCCACGTCGAGGTCTCGCTCTCCCGCGCCGAGCGGGAGCGGGCGGTCTCCGAGGCGGCCAGGGCCGACCGGGAGCGGGGGCTCACGGCGGCCAGGGCCCGGGGCCGGGACCTCAAGGCCGAGCTGGACAAGCTGACCGACTCCGTCCACCGGGGCGAGGTCCTCGGCGCCGAGAAGCGGCTGCGGATCGAGCAGCTGGAGACGAAGGCCCTGGAGGAGTTCGGCGTCGGGCCGGCCGCCCTGGTCGCCGAGTACGGCCCCGACCAGCCCGTTCCCCCGCCGCCCGCGGTCGAGGGGGAGGAGGACGGGGAGCCCGCCGCGCCCCGGCCGTTCGTCCGTTCGGAGCAGGAGAAGCGGCTGAAGGCCGCCGAACGGGCCCACCACCAGCTCGGCAAGGTGAATCCGCTGGCCCTGGAGGAGTTCGCCGCCCTGGAGGAGCGGCACAAGTTCCTCTCGGAGCAGCTGGAGGACCTGCGGAAGACCCGGGCCGACCTGCTTCAGGTCGTGAAGGAGGTCGACCTGCGCGTCGAGCAGGTCTTCACCGAGGCGTACCGGGACACGGCCCGCGAGTTCGAGGGCGTCTTCTCGCGCCTCTTCCCGGGCGGCGAGGGCCGTCTCGTCCTCACCGACCCGGACGACATGCTCACCACCGGCGTCGAGGTGGAGGCCCGCCCGCCCGGCAAGAAGGTCAAGCGGCTCTCGCTGCTCTCCGGCGGCGAGCGCTCGCTGACGGCCGTGGCGCTGCTCGTCTCCATCTTCAAGGCCAGGCCCAGCCCGTTCTACGTGATGGACGAGGTCGAGGCGGCGCTCGACGACACCAACCTCCAGCGGCTGATCCGGATCATGCAGGAGCTCCAGGAGTCCTCGCAGCTGATCGTGATCACGCACCAGAAGCGGACCATGGAGGTCGCGGACGCGCTGTACGGCGTTTCCATGCAGGGCGACGGGGTATCCAAGGTCATCAGTCAAAGGCTGCGTTAGCGGATCCGCGCCCGACCACTGTCGAGCCGTCTTCAAGAGTTGAACCAAATGGGTATGACCCTGCCCTCAAATTCACAGGATGGGAACCCTTGACTTCGAAACTTGAACGCATAGTCTCTGCAACGTTGCTTTTACCTTCAAGTGGTGGGCGGCGTGAAGTTGTGCGCCACTGGAAGGGCTCGCCCCCCACGCCCCGACAACGCTGCCGGAGCATCCAGGAGTCCATGTGACCAGCACTGAGCCGGCGTCCACGCCGCCCCCCTCCGAAGGCCGCGCCGCCCACCCGGACCACCTCGGTCACGTCATCTTCATCACGGCCTCCGCCGCGATGGGCGGTTTCCTCTTCGGCTACGACAGCTCCGTCATCAACGGCGCCGTGGAAGCGATCCGCGACCGGTACGAGATCGGCTCCGGCACGCTCGCCCAGGTCATCGCCATCGCCCTGATCGGCTGTGCCATCGGCGCCGCCACCGCCGGCCGGATCGCCGACCGCATCGGCCGCATCCGCTGCATGCAGATCGCCGCCGTCCTCTTCACCGTCAGCGCCGTCGGCTCGGCCCTGCCCTTCGCCCTCTGGGACCTCGCCTTCTGGCGGATCATCGGCGGCTTCGCCATCGGCATGGCCTCCGTCATCGGCCCCGCCTACATCGCCGAGGTCGCCCCCGCCGCGTACCGGGGCCGCCTCGGCTCCTTCCAGCAGGCCGCCATCGTCATCGGCATCGCCATCTCCCAGCTGGTCAACTACGGCATCCTCCAGCTCGCCGACGGCGACCAGCGCGGCAAGATCGGCGGCCTGGAGGCCTGGCAGTGGATGCTCGGCGTGATGGTCGTCCCCGCCCTCCTCTACGGCCTGCTCTCCTTCGCGATCCCCGAGTCCCCCCGCTTCCTGATCTCCGTCGGCAAGATCGACAAGGCCAAGGAGGTCCTCGCCGAGGTCGAGGGCAAGGACGTGAACCTGGACCACCGGGTGAACGAGATCGAGCAGGCCATGCGCCGCGAGCACAAGTCCACCTTCTGGGACCTGTTCGCCAACGGCAGCCGCTTCAAGCTGCTGCCCATCGTCTGGGTCGGCATCGGCCTCTCGGTCTTCCAGCAGCTCGTCGGCATCAACGTCGCGTTCTACTACTCCGCGACCCTCTGGCAGTCCGTCGGCATCGACCCGTCCAGCTCGTTCTTCTACTCGTTCACCACGTCGATCATCAACATCATCGGCACCGTGATCGCGATGGTCCTGGTCGACCGGGTCGGCCGCAAGCCGCTCGCCCTCGTCGGCTCCGTCGGCATGGCGATCGCCCTCGCCTTCGAGGCCTGGGCCTTCTCCGCCGACCTCGTCGACGGCAAGCTGCCCGAGACCCAGGGCGTCGTGGCCCTCGTCGCCGCCCACGTCTTCGTGCTCTTCTTCGCCCTCTCGTGGGGCGTGGTGGTCTGGGTCTTCCTCGGCGAGATGTTCCCCAACCGGATCCGCGCCGCCGCCCTCGGCGTCGCCGCCTCCGCCCAGTGGATCGCCAACTGGGCCATCACCGCCAGCTTCCCGTCCCTCGCGGACTGGAACCTCTCCGGCACCTACATCATCTACACGGTCTTCGCCGTGCTCTCGATCCCCTTCGTGCTCCGGTACGTCAAGGAGACCAAGGGCAAGGCGTTGGAGGAGATGGGCTAGGGGCCTGTGCGGCGGATCAGGGCCGAAAAGGCCCCACCCCCGCTGCCCTCTCTCCTCGCTCATCGAGACCGCCCCGGTCCGAGGCCCCGCGCCCCGGACCGGGGCGGTTCCCGTGTGCGGCACCGCCGAACGGCGGACCGGTCCGGCCGCGGGGGCGTGCCCCACGGGGAGTACGAGGGACGGGGACGGGGTGACGCCATACTGGACCCGTTATGGAACTCATCCTTGCTGTAGTCATCGCTCTGGTCGTCGTGGTCGCCGTGACGAGCGGGCTCGTGGTCAGCGGCCGCAAGAAGAAGCAGCTGCCCCCGGCCGAGCCGCCGTCCGCCCCGCCGACCATCACCGCTCCGCCCGCCGAGCCGCGCGTCGGCGAGGAGGCGGAGACACCGCGGGAAGAACCACGCCGCACGGTCGAGGAGGTCGAGCTCCCCACGGCCGAGGAGGCCACCGGGACGCCGACCGCCGTCGAGGACCCGGTCGTCGCCGAGCCCCCGGCCCCCGTGATCGAGGTTCCCGAGCCCACCGCCGGCCGTCTCGTACGGCTCCGGGCCCGCCTCGCCCGCTCCCAGAACTCGCTCGGCAAGGGGCTGCTCACGCTCCTGTCCCGCGAGCACCTCGACGAGGACACCTGGGAGGAGATCGAGGAGACCCTCCTCACCGCCGACGTCGGCGTCGCCCCCACCCAGGAGCTCGTCGAGCGGCTGCGCGAGCGCGTGAAGGTGCTCGGCACCCGCACCCCCGACGAGCTGCGCGGTCTGCTCCGCGAGGAGCTGATCACCCTCCTCGGCCCCGACCTCGACCGCGCGGTGAAGACCGAGAGCCCCGCGGACGTCCCCGGCGTCGTCATGGTCGTCGGCGTCAACGGCACCGGCAAGACCACCACCACCGGCAAGCTGGCCCGCGTCCTCGTCGCCGACGGCAAGTCCGTCGTCCTCGGCGCCGCCGACACCTTCCGCGCCGCCGCCGCCGACCAGCTCCAGACCTGGGGCGAGCGCGTCGGCGCCCGCACCATCCGCGGCCCGGAGGGCGGCGACCCGGCGTCGATCGCCTTCGACGCGGTCAAGGAGGGCATCGCGGAAGGTGCCGACGTCGTCCTCATCGACACCGCCGGCCGCCTCCACACCAAGACCGGCCTCATGGACGAGCTCGGCAAGGTCAAGCGCGTCGTCGAGAAGCACGGCCCGCTCGACGAGGTCCTCCTCGTCCTCGACGCCACCACCGGGCAGAACGGCCTGATCCAGGCCCGCGTCTTCGCCGAGGTCGTCGACATCACCGGCATCGTCCTGACCAAGCTCGACGGCACCGCCAAGGGCGGCATCGTCATCGCCGTCCAGCGCGAGCTGGGCGTCCCGGTCAAGCTCATCGGCCTGGGCGAGGGCCCGGACGACCTGGCCCCCTTCGAACCGGGCGCCTTCGTCGACGCCCTGATCGGCGACTGACCGCGCGTCGTCCACGCGCACGCGTGAAGGGCCCCCGCCGATCCCCGGCGGGGGTCCTTTCCCGTACGGGCGTCAGAAGTGCGTACAGCCGTCAGTAGTGCGTGCGGTGGCAGATGTACGCCAGGGTGCCGAGCAGCAGCCGCGCCTGCGGCGGCGCGCCCGCCGTGTCCAGGGTCGGGGGCCGCAGCCAGCGCACCGGCCCGAGGCCGCCCAGGTCCGACGGGGGAGCGGTGACGTACGAGCCGGGGCCCAGACAGCGCAGGTCCAGATCGGCGTCGTCCCAGCCCATCCGGTACAGGAGCCGCGGCAGCTCGGACGCCGCCCCCGGCGCCACGAAGAACCGCGCCCGGCCGGTCGGGGTCGCGCACACCGGGCCGAGCGGAAGGCCCATGCGCTCCAGGCGGACCAGGGCCCGCCGGCCCGCCGCCTCCGCCACCTCGATCACGTCGAAGGCCTTGCCCACCGGGAGCAGCAGCGCCGCGCCGGGGTACTCCGACCACGCCTTGGCCGCGTCGTCCAGACCGGCGCCCGCCGGGACCGGCTCCGCGAAGGACAGCGGGTGCGCCCCGGGCGCCGCGCACACCGGATCGCCGCAGGAGCACCGACCGGAGACGGCCCGCGCCCCGGGGACCACGTCCCAGCCCCACAGCCCCGTGTACTCCGCCACCGCTGTGCACTCCGTGGCGCGTACGCGGCGGCGTGCGCCGGACCGCATCTCACGAATGCCGCCGATCGTGAAACCCATGTCCCCTCCAACGGGTCGAGCGCGCCGGTGGTTACGACCGGGAGCAGTGCCGTCACGCCCCGTCACGCTCTGTCGCCGAGGGCGGCGCACGGTCGTGCGGGGGGTGGCGCGGACCGCGACACGCGCCTCTCCGCGCACCCGTCCGCCGATTCCGGTTCGTCGCATGTCAAGTCAAGCGCGTTCCACGGGTGGTGGGTTCATTCGAAGGGGTGGCGAATGGTGGCGTTTCTTGTATCCCCCTCGTAGAGGGGTGATCGTAGGGTTACTTTCGGTACTCGAACCGCGGGACGCACTGCACGTGTGGGTATGCCGGTGGCAACCCGGTTTCCAGTTCGAAGGAGCGCGAACGCCGGACGGACGCCGCGAGAGACGGCATTCTGATAAGCGTTCGCACGACAGGCAATCAGGTGGATGGGGGCGTTCCAGTGGGCGGCAACGGCGCAGACGGTACGACTGCCGGCAAGCGCCCGAACGAGCGGCTGGGCTCGTGGTTCGTGCGCAGCGGCTGGTCCAAGGGCGAACTGGCGCGCCAGGTGAACCGCAGGGCGCGCCAGATGGGCGCGCACCACATCTCCACCGACACCTCGCGCGTACGCCGCTGGCTCGACGGCGAGCAGCCCCGCGAGCCCATCCCGCGGATCCTCTCCGAGCTCTTCTCCGAGCGCTTCGGATCCGTCGTCGCCGTCGAGGACCTCGGCCTGCGCGCCGCCCACCAGTCGCCCTCCGTCTCCGGGGTCGACCTCCCCTGGGCCGGTCCCCAGACCGTCGCCCTGCTCAGCGAGTTCTCCCGCAGCGACCTCATGCTCGCCCGCCGGGGCTTCCTCGGCTCCTCCCTCTCCCTCGCCGCGGGACCCGCCCTCATCGAACCGATGCAGCGCTGGCTCGTTCCCACCCCGGCCGGCGAGGCCGAGCGGCCCGTCCCCCTCGCCGACGCCCGCCGCCCCCAACGGCTCTCCGAGGTCGAGCTCAACCTCCTGGAGTCCACCACCGCCATGTTCCGCAAGTGGGACGCCCAGTGCGGCGGCGGACTGCGCCGCAAGGCCGTCGTCGGACAGCTCCACGAGGTCACCGACCTCCTCCAGGAGCCCCACCCCGCCGACGTCTCCAAGCGCCTCTTCACCTGCGCCGCCGAACTCGCCGAACTCGCCGGCTGGATGAGCTACGACGTCGGCCTCCAGCCCACCGCCCAGAAGTACTTCGTGCTCGCCCTGCACGCCGCCAAGGAAGCCGGCGACAAGCCCCTCGGCTCGTACATCCTGTCGTCCATGAGCCGCCAGATGATCCACCTCGGCCGGCCCGACGACGCCCTCGAACTCATCCACCTCGCCCAGTACGGCAGCCGGGACTGCGCCACCGCCCGCACCCAGGCCATGCTGTATGCGATGGAGGCCCGCGCCTACGCCAACATGGGCCAGCCCTCCAAGTGCAAGCGGGCCGTCCGGATGGCCGAGGACACCTTCGCCGACGTCGGCCTGGAGGGCGAGCCCGAGCCCGACTGGATCGGGTTCTTCTCCGAGGCCGAGCTCAACGGCGAGAACTCCCACTCCTACCGCGACCTCGCCTACGTCGCCGGACGCTCCCCGACCTACGCCTCCCTCGCCGAACCCCTCATGGAGCGGGCCGTCGAGCTCTTCGAGAAGGACACCGACCACCAGCGCTCGTACGCCCTCAACCTGATCGGCCTCGCCACCGTCCACCTCCTCAAGCGCGAGCCCGAGCAGTCCGTCGTCCTCGCCGAGAAGGCCCTCGGCGTCGCCCGCAGCATCCGCTCCGAGCGGGTCAACACCCGGCTCCGCAAGACCGTCGACCACGCCGCCCGCGGCTTCGGAGACGTCGCCGAGGTCGTCCAGCTCACCGACCGGCTCGCCCAGCTCCTCCCCGAGGCCGCCGAAGCCGTCTGACCCCTCCCGCCCGGGCCCCCGGGGCCCGCCCGGACCCCGGCCGCGCCGGACGTCCCGTACTGCCCGACTCGGCTCCCCCGCCGCACGGACACACGGACGCCGGCGCGGCCGGTTCGCGTCCCCCGCCCCGTACCGGACGCCCGCCCGGCGCCGTACGCGCGGAGAGTACGCCGTTACCTGCCCGTGACCCGCGTGTTCACGGTCACGTAACACGCCCCACCCCTTCGTCACGGCTCCGAAACATCGAGCGGCACCGCCGGAAACCGCGCTGCGCGAATCTCTGGCCCATAACCGGCCATCCCTCACGGCCGGCCGCTCTCCGGCCCCGCCCCGCACAGGCCGTACCGACGACGAGGAGACGCCGATGGCACCAGCCATCACGACCCTGGCCGCAGACGCCCCCGCGCTGTCCGCCGCCAACACCGGGTTCATGCTCATCTGCTCCGCCCTGGTCATGCTGATGACCCCGGGACTCGCCTTCTTCTACGGAGGCATGGTCCGCGTCAAGTCCACCCTCAACATGCTGATGATGAGCTTCGTCAGCCTCGGGATCGTCACGATCCTGTGGGTGCTCTACGGCTTCAGCATCGCCTTCGGCACCGACGTCGGCTCGGTCGTCGGCTGGTCCTCCGACTACGTCGGCCTCAGCGGCATCGGCATCACCGAACTGTGGGACGGCTACACCATCCCCGTCTACGTCTTCGCCGTCTTCCAGCTGATGTTCGCGATCATCACCCCCGCCCTCATCAGCGGCGCCCTCGCCGACCGCGTCAAGTTCACCGCCTGGGTCCTCTTCATCACCCTCTGGGTCACGATCGTGTACTTCCCGGTCGCCCACTGGGTCTGGGGCTCCGGCGGCTGGCTCTTCGAGATGGGCGTCATCGACTTCGCCGGCGGCACGGCCGTCCACATCAACGCCGGCGCCGCCGCCCTCGGCGTCATCCTCGTCATCGGCAAGCGCGTCGGCTTCAAGAAGGACCCGATGCGCCCGCACAGCCTCCCGCTGGTCATGCTCGGCGCCGCCCTCCTCTGGTTCGGCTGGTTCGGCTTCAACGCCGGCTCCTGGCTCGGCAACGACGACGGCGTCGGCGCCGTGATGTTCGTCAACACCCAGGTCGCCACCGCCGCCGCCATGCTCGCCTGGCTCGCCTACGAGAAGATCCGCCACGGCTCCTTCACCACCCTCGGCGCCGCCTCCGGCGCGGTCGCCGGTCTCGTCGCCATCACCCCCGCCGGCGGCTCCGTCAGCCCCCTCGGCGCGATCGCCGTCGGCGCCGTCGCCGGCCTCCTCTGCGCCATGGCCGTCGGCCTCAAGTACAAGTTCGGCTACGACGACTCCCTCGACGTCGTCGGCGTCCACCTCGTCGGCGGTGTCGTCGGCTCCCTCCTCGTCGGCTTCTTCGCCACCGGCGGCGTCCAGTCCGACGCCAAGGGCCTCTTCTACGGCGGCGGCCTGGAGCAGCTCGGCAAGCAGGCCGTCGGCGTCTTCGCGGTCCTCGCCTACTCTCTGATCGTCTCCGCAATCCTCGCCCTGATCGTCGACAAGACGATCGGGATGCGGGTCAGCGAGGACGACGAGGTCTCCGGCATCGACCAGGTCGAGCACGCCGAGACCGCGTACGACTTCAGCGGCGCCGGCGGCGGCACCTCCTCCCGCACCACCGCCGCCGCCCCCGCCCCGGCCGTCACGCAGAACAAGAAGGTGGACGCATGAAGCTCATCACCGCGGTCGTGAAGCCGCACCGGCTCGACGAGATCAAGGAGGCCCTCCAGGCGTTCGGCGTCCACGGCCTCACCGTCACCGAGGCCAGCGGCTACGGCCGCCAGCGCGGCCACACCGAGGTCTACCGGGGCGCCGAGTACACCGTCGACCTGGTCCCCAAGATCCGCATCGAGGTCCTCGTCGAGGACGAGGACGCCGAACAGCTCGTCGACGTCGTCGTCAAGGCCGCCCGAACCGGCAAGATCGGAGACGGCAAGGTGTGGAGCGTGCCGGTCGAGACCGCCGTAAGGGTCCGCACCGGCGAGCGCGGTCCGGACGCACTGTAAGCACACGAAGGAGCCGCCGGGTGACGAGCCTCGAAGTCAGCGCACAGAACGAAGATTCGGGACCCGGCGGTTACGCGGCGGCCCGGCTGCTCCTCCTCCACGAGAAGGAGCGGTCCGGGCCGCCGCGCCGTACCGCCCTCGCCCGCCTCACCGACGACTGGCTGGCCGGCCTCTTCGCCGCCGCCGCGCCGCCCCGCGGAACCGCCCTCGTCGCCGTCGGCGGCTACGGCCGCTCCGAACTCTCCCCCCGCAGCGACCTCGACCTCCTCCTGCTCCACGACGGCACCGCCGACAAGGCCGCGATCGCCGCCCTCGCCGACCGGATCTGGTACCCCGTCTGGGACCTCGGCCTCGCCCTCGACCACTCCGTCCGCACCCCCGCCGAGGCCCGCACCACCGCCGCCGAGGACCTCAAGGTCCACCTCGGCCTCCTCGACGCCCGGCCCCTCGCCGGAGACGCCGGACTCGTCGCCGCCCTGCGCACCACCGTCCTCGCCGACTGGCGCAACCAGGCCCCCAAACGCCTCCCCGAACTCGACGAGCTCTGCCGCGAGCGCGCCGAACGCATGGGCGAGCTCCAGTTCCTCCTCGAACCCGACCTCAAGGAGGCCCGCGGCGGACTGCGCGACGCCCAGGCCCTCCGCGCCGTCGCCGCCTCCTGGCTCGCCGACGCGCCCCGCGAAGGCCTCGACCGCGCCCGCCGCGCCCTCCTCGACGCCCGCGACGCCCTCCACCTGGCCACCGGCCGCGCCACCGACCGGCTCGCCCTCCAGGAACAGGACGCCGTCGCCGCCGAACTCGGCCTCCTCGACGCCGACACCCTGCTCCGCGAGGTGTACGAGGCCGCCCGGACCATCTCGTACGCCACCGACGTCACCTGGCGCGAGGTCAACCGCGTCCTCAAGGCCCGCTCGGCCCGCCCCCGGCTCCGGTCCCTCCTCGGCCGGACCGGAGGCCGCTCCGGCGGCAAACCCCCGATCGAGCGCACCCCGCTGGCCGAGGGCGTCGTCGAGATGGACGGCGAGGTCGTCCTCGCCCTCACCGCCAAACCCGAACGCGACCCCGTCCTGCCCCTGCGCGCCGCCGCTGCGGCCGCCCAGTCCGGCCTGCCGCTCTCCCCGCACGCCGTACGCCGGCTCGCCGCCACCGCCAAACCCCTCCCGTTGCCCTGGCCCGCCGAGGCGCGCGAGGAACTCGTCACCCTCCTCGGCGCCGGCGAGGCCACCGTCCCCGTCTGGGAGGCCCTGGAGGCCGAGGGGATCGTCACCCGGCTGCTCCCCGACTGGGAACGCGTCCGCTGCCGCCCCCAGCGCAACCCCGTCCACACCTGGACCGTCGACCGCCACCTCGTCGAGACCGCCGTCCGCGCCGCCTCGCTCACCCGCCGCGTCGGCCGCCCCGACCTCCTCCTCGTCGCCGCCCTCCTCCACGACATCGGCAAGGGCTGGCCCGGCGACCACTCCGTCGCCGGCGAGACCATCGCCCGCGACCTCGCCGCCCGCGTCGGCTTCGACCGCACCGACACCGCCACCGTCGCCACCGCCGTCCGCCACCACCTCCTCCTCGTCGAGACCGCCACCCGGCGCGACCTCGACGACCCCGCCACCGTCCAGGCCGTCGCCGCCGCCGTCGGCACTCTCGGCACCCTGGAGCTCCTGCACGCCCTCACCGAGGCCGACGCCCTCGCCACCGGCCCCGCCGCCTGGTCCTCCTGGCGCGCCTCGCTCGTCGCCGACCTGGTCAAACGGGTCGCGGGCGTCCTCGCCGGCGAACCCCTGCCCGACCCCGAGGCCGCCGCGCCCAGCGCCGAACAGGAACGCCTCGCCATCGAGGCCCTGCGCACCGGCGAACCCGTCCTCGCCCTCCACACCCAGGCCGAGCGGCGGACGGACGGCGACGAGGACGACACGGCCCCCGAGCCCGTCGGCGTCGAACTCGTCATCGCCCTGCCCGACCAGCCCGGCGTCCTGCCCGCCGTCGCCGGCGTCCTCGCCCTGCACCGCCTCACCGTCCGCGCCGCCGACCTGCGCGCCGTCGACCTCCCCACCGGCCTCGGCACCGGCTCCGTCCTCGTCCTCGACTGGCGCGTCGCCGCCGAATACGGCTCCCTGCCCGAGGCCACCCGGCTCCGCGCCGACCTCGTCCGCGCCCTCGACGGCTCCCTCGACATCCCCGCCCGCCTCGCCGAACGCGAGGCGGCCTACCCCCGGCGCCGGGGCCTCACCGCCCCGCCGCCCCGCGTCACCGTCGCCGCCGCCGACTCCCGCCTCGCCACCGTCATCGAGGTCCGCGCCCAGGACGCGCCCGGCCTCCTCCACCGCATCGGCCGCGCCCTGGAGGGAGCGGCGGTACGGGTCAGGAGCGCCCACGTCTCCACCCTGGGCGCCAACGCCGTCGACACCCTGTACGTGACCCGCCCGGACGGCTCCCTGCTGCCCCCGGAGGAGGCGGTGGACCTGGCGAGGACGCTGGAGACGGCGCTGGGGTGACCTCCCGGCCGCCGGCCCGTCCCGTCCGCCCCCGCGCGCCGTATATCGGCGGGCGGGGGCACACACTTCGACCAGCCCGATACTCTGGAGGGCAATCCGAACGCCCCCGACACCCGAGGATCCGCGACCGCCGTGTTCGATACCCTCTCCGACCGCCTTGCAGCGACCTTCAAGAACCTCCGTGGCAAGGGCCGTCTGTCCGAGGCGGACATCGACGCCACCGCCCGTGAGATCCGCATCGCCCTGCTCGAGGCGGACGTCGCCCTGCCGGTCGTCCGGTCCTTCATCAAGCAGGTCAAGGAGCGCGCCACCGGCTCCGAGGTCTCCCAGGCCCTGAACCCGGCCCAGCAGGTCATCAAGATCGTCAACGACGAGCTGGTCGCCATCCTCGGCGGCGAGACCCGCCGCCTCCGGTTCGCCAAGACCGCGCCCACCGTGATCATGCTCGCCGGTCTCCAGGGCGCCGGTAAGACCACCCTCGCCGGAAAGCTCGGCCTCTGGCTCAAGGGCCAGGGCCACTCCCCGCTGCTCGTCGCCTGCGACCTCCAGCGCCCCAACGCCGTCAACCAGCTCTCCGTCGTCGCCGACCGCGCGGGCGTGGCCTTCTACGGCCCCCAGCCGGGCAACGGCGTCGGCGACCCGGTCCAGGTCGCCAAGGACTCGATCGACTACGCGCGCACCAAGCTCTACGACGTCGTCATCGTCGACACCGCCGGCCGCCTCGGCATCGACCAGGAGCTGATGCGGCAGGCCGCGGACATCCGCGACGCCGTCTCTCCCGACGAGATCCTCTTCGTCGTCGACGCCATGATCGGCCAGGACGCGGTCAACACCGCCGAGGCCTTCCGCGACGGCGTCGGCTTCGACGGCGTCGTGCTCTCCAAGCTCGACGGCGACGCCCGCGGCGGCGCCGCGCTCTCTATCGCGCACGTCACCGGCAAGCAGATCATGTTCGCCTCCAACGGCGAGAAGCTGGACGAGTTCGACGCGTTCCACCCGGACCGCATGGCGTCCCGCATCCTCGGCATGGGCGACATGCTCTCCCTCATCGAGAAGGCCCAGCAGACCTTCGACGAGGAAGAGGCCGCCAAGATGGCCTCGAAGCTCGCGTCGAAGAAGGGCCAGGAGTTCACGCTCGACGACTTCCTGGCCCAGATGGAGCAGGTCCGCAAGATGGGCTCCATCTCCAAGCTCCTCGGCATGCTCCCGGGCATGGCCCAGATGAAGGAGCAGATCAACAACATCGACGAGAAGGACGTCGACCGCACGGCCGCCATCATCAAGTCGATGACCCCGGCCGAGCGCCAGGACCCGACGATCATCAACGGCTCCCGCCGCGCCCGCATCGCCAAGGGCTCCGGCGTCGAGGTCAGCGCGGTCAAGGGTCTGGTCGAGCGGTTCTTCGAGGCCCGCAAGATGATGTCCCGCATGGCCCAGGGCGGCGGCCTGCCGGGCATGCCCGGCATCCCCGGCATGGGCGGCGGCCCCGGCCGCCAGAAGAAGCAAATCAAGCAGGCCAAGGGCAAGCGCAAGAGCGGCAACCCGATGAAGCGGAAGGCCGAGGAGCAGGCCGCCGCCGAGCGCCGCGAGCAGGCGCAGCAGGGCGGCGCCTTCGGCCTGCCCGGGGCGGGCCAGACCCCGAAGGACTTCGAGCTGCCGGACGAGTTCAAGAAGTTCATGGGCTGACATCCCGTACGAGAAGGGGCCCGGGGTGGTGGAAAACCGCCCCGGGCCCCTTTTCATCCCTCCGGACCGCCCGTGATGCCCGGTTCCTCCCGCTCTTCGATACTGGGGCCACTGCCGCCCCGAGGAGAGTCACGTGGCCGACCCCGCACCCCCGCGCGACCGGACCGACCAGCCCTGGCGCTCGGAAGGGGCCCCGCCGCCCCCGTCGCCGAAGAAGCGGATGCCGGGCGGCTGGGGCGGACTGATCCTCACCGCCCTCGTCGTGTACCTGATCACCAACATCGTCCTGTCGTTCTTCAACGACGGCGACGGCCCGACGATCTCGTACACCGAGTTCGACAAGCAGGTCGCCGCCGGGAACGTCACCAAGATCTACTCCAAGGGCGACGCGATCCAGGGGCAGCTGAAGGACAAGCGGCCCGTCCCCGACGGCGAGGGCGACTACACCAAGTTCACCACCCAGCGGCCCGCCTTCGCCGACGACGACCTATGGGCACAGCTGACCAGGCAGAACGTCGTGGTCACGGCCGAGCCGGTCGTCCAGGAGCGCAGCTTCCTCGCCAATCTGCTCCTCTCGCTCGCCCCGATGCTGCTGCTCGTCCTGCTCTGGGTGTTCATCGCCCGCCGGATGAGCGCGGGCATGGGCGGCGCCGGCGGCATGCTGGGCCGCAAACAGCCGCCCAAGCCGGTGGAGCTGGAGACCGGGAAGCGCACCACCTTCGCCGACGTGGCCGGCATCGACGAGGTCGAGGGCGAGCTCAACGACGTCGTCGACTTCCTCAGGAACCCGGACGCCTACCGGGCGATGGGCGCCAAGATGCCCCGCGGCGTGCTCCTCGCCGGGCCTCCCGGCACCGGCAAGACGCTCCTCGCGCGGGCCGTCGCCGGCGAGGCCGGGGTGCCGTTCTTCTCGGCCTCCGCCTCCGGGTTCATCGAGATGATCGTGGGCGTGGGCGCCTCCCGGGTGCGGGAACTGTTCGCCGAGGCCCGCAAGGTCGCCCCGGCGATCGTCTTCATCGACGAGATCGACACCATCGGCCGGGCCCGGGGCGGCGGCTCCGGGATGGGCGGCCACGACGAGCGCGAGCAGACCCTCAACCAGATCCTCACCGAGATGGACGGCTTCACCGGCTCCGAGGGGGTCGTCGTCCTCGCCGCCACCAACCGCGCCGACGTCCTGGACCCCGCCCTCACCCGGCCCGGCCGCTTCGACCGGATCGTCCACGTCAACCCGCCGGACCGGGGCGGCCGCGAGGCCATCCTGCGCATCCACACCCGGGAGATCCCGCTCGCCAAGGACGTCGACCTGGAGCAGGTGGCCCGCACGACCCCCGGCATGACCGGTGCCGAGCTCGCCAACCTCGCCAACGAGGCCGCGCTCCTGGCGGTCAAGCGCGAGCAGAAGGCCGTCACGCAGTCCGATCTGTCCGACGCCCTGGAGAAGGTCCAGCTCGGCGCGGAACGGCCCCTCGTGATGCCGGAGGAGGAGCGGCGGCGGACCGCGTACCACGAGAGCGGCCACGCCCTGCTCGGCATGCTCCAGCCCGGCGCCGACCCGGTCCGGAAGGTCACCATCGTGCCGCGCGGCCGGGCCCTGGGCGTCACCCTGTCGACCCCCGACGCCGACAAGTACGCCTACACCGAGGAGTACCTGCGCGGCCGGATCGTCGGGGCCCTCGGCGGGATGGCGGCCGAGCAGATCGTCTTCGGGGTGATCACCACCGGTGCCGAGAGCGATCTGGAGCAGGTCACCAACATCGCCCGGGGCATGGCGGGCCGGTGGGGCATGAGCGAGAGCGTCGGCCGCCTCACCGCCATCCCGAGCGACGCCCAGCAGGCGTACGGCCTGTCGGCGGCCCCCGCGACCCTGGACACCGTCGACCGGGAGATGCGGCGGATCGTCGACGAGTGCTACGAGGTGGCGCTGCGGCAGCTCGACGACCACCGGGACAGGCTGGACGCCCTGGCCGAGGCCCTCCTCGCGAACGAGACCCTGGACGAGGGCGCGGCCTACCGCGCGGCGGGCATCGCCCGCCCGTCCCCGGGCCCCGAGCCGGGCGTGGGCCCGAACCCGGAGCGGCCGGGGGCGTGACGGGAGCGGCGCGCACGGGCCCCAGGGCCCGTCCGGCGGACCGGGGTCGGACGGGCCTCAGGGCGTGCGGGCGATCACGTACCGGAAGACGTTCGGCATCCACACCGTCCCGTCCGGGCGGACGTACGGGGCGAGCGCCTCCTCGATCTCCTTCTCCACCTGGGACGGGTCGGTCGCCAGGACCGCCTCGTCGAAGGCGCCCGTCGACAGCAGGCCCCGCACCGCGCTGCCCTCGTCGGCGTATCCGAAGGGGCAGGCCACCCGGCCCGAACCGGCCGGGCGCAGCCCCGCCGCGGTCGCGAGCGCGTCCAGGTCGGGCCCGAGGCCCGAGGAGGGGCGGCGGTCGGCGAGCCGGGCCGCGACCCGCAGGACCGGCTCCGTGGCGCACCGCTCGGGCGGCCCCCAGCCGGCGAGGACGACGGTCGTGCCCGGCTGGGCCGTACGGGTGACCGCCGTCAGCTCCGGGAGCAGGGCGTCCGTCGCGTGGAAGGCGGTGACCACGTCGTACGGGGCGCACTCCGGCGGCCCGTCGGTGACGACGACGTCCTCCGGGAGCCGCTCCCTGGCCAGCTCCACGCGCGCGTGGTCCCGGTCCGCGCCGGCCACCCGGGCGCCCCGCGCGGCCGCCATGAGGAGGGCCAGGCCCGAGCCGCAGCCCAGGCCCAGGACCCGGGAGTTCCCGCCCACGCCGAGGCGGTCGTACACCGCGTCGTAGAGGGGGACGAGCATCCGTTCCTGGATCTCGGCCCAGTCGCGCGCCGGGTGGTGCGGGACGAGCGTAGGTGTCATGGATAAGCGCCCCAATCAGTGCTCGGACGACAGCCCCCCGTAGTCAGGGAACTGCGCATCGGGGGCCGCGTCCAGTGGTCGGGGCCGACCGATTCGTCCGGGGGAGGGGCGGTGTGCGCCCGCGCACGCGCACCCGGTAATCTCCCCGCAACACTTCGTACCCGCTCCGGACCTCCGGACGGAGGGGCCCACGCGCCCGGCCCCTTCGAACGGGGGAGGGCGCACGCGCGCGGACCCTTCGAACGAAGGAGGTCCCGCGCGCCGGGGCCCTTCGGGCGAGGGGCGTGCGTAGGCGGCCCGCACTCCGGGGCGTATGCGTCACTACGTACGGGCTTGACGCCTCCCGCGCGGCTTCTCCGCAGTTCGGCGCACTGGCCCTCGTCGGGACGCATCAATCGCAAACTGACTGGTAAGTGCAAAATATTTGGGATGCCCCGGAATGGAACCCGGGGGCACTCCGGCTCGTTGTACCCGACGTGAGCACGACACCACCTGTTCTCGCCGCAGAGCTGGCACAGGCGTGGGCCGACATTCAGCGGCACCACCCCGAGCTGCCCGACCTTGCCGCGCCCGAATCCCTCATCGGAGAGTCCTCGTCCGCCTGCGGCGCCGAGCTCTCCTTCGAACGACTCCTCCACGAGGCGGTCCACGGCATCGCCGCCGCCAGAGGCGTCCGCGACACCTCCCGCGCCGGCCGCTACCACAACCGCCGCTTCCTCGCGATCGCCGAGGAGATGGGCCTCGACCACCCCGAGGAGCCGCACGCCAGCAGCGGCTTCTCCCTGGTCACGCTCAACGCGGAGGCCAGGCGGCGCTACCGGCCCACCATCGAACGGCTCCAGCGCGCCCTCAAGGCCCACACGGTCGCCACGGCCGCCGACACCAAGCGCTCCTTCCGCGGACCGGCCGCCCGGCACGGATCCTCGGGCGGCGGCGTGCGGGTCAAGGCCGTCTGCGACTGCGGGCGCAACGTGCGCGTGGTCCCGTCGGTGCTCGCCCAGGCCCCGATCGTCTGCGGCGGCTGCGGCAAGCCCTTCCGCATCCCGGAGACGGTGGGCGCCGCCAACTGACCCCGCGGCGTGTGGCACAATGGCTAGCTGTACTCGACAGTCGCACAGGACCCCTCTCTCCTCCGGCTGACGCGTCCATCGGGCATCCGAGTACCGCAACCCCACGTGGCATCTCAAGTGCCCAACCACGTCAAGACCAGGAGACACCACTCCAGTGGCAGTCAAGATCAAGCTCAAGCGCCTCGGCAAGATCCGCCAGCCGCACTACCGCATCGTCGTCGCCGACTCCCGCACCCGTCGTGACGGTCGCGCGATCGAGGAGATCGGCCTCTACCACCCGACGTACAACCCGTCGCGTATCGAGGTCGACTCCGAGCGTGCGCAGTACTGGCTGTCCGTCGGCGCCCAGCCGACCGAGCCGGTCCTCGCCATCCTGAAGCTCACCGGCGACTGGCAGAAGGCCAAGGGCCTCCCGGCCCCCGAGAAGGCCCTGCTCGTCCCCGCCACGAAGGAGGCGAAGCGCGCCTCGTTCGACGAGTTCGCGAAGACCCTCGAGGGCGGCGACGACAAGGGTGAGGCCATCACCCCGAAGGCCAAGAAGGCCGACAAGAAGGCGGACGAGGCCGAGGCCGAGTCCACCGAGTCGACCGAGGCCTGATCATGCTCGAGGAGGCTCTCGAGCACCTCGTGAAGGGCATCGTCGACAACCCCGACGAGGTGCAGGTCGCCTCGCGCAACCTGCGCCGGGGCCGCGTGCTGGAGGTCCGGGTCCACCCCGACGACCTCGGCAAGGTGATCGGCCGCAACGGCCGCACCGCGCGTGCGCTGCGCACCGTCGTGGGGGCCATCGGCGGCCGTGGGATCCGGGTCGACCTCGTCGACGTGGACCAGGTCCGCTGAGAAGGTCGGCAGCATCACCTTGAGTTGTGCCGGCACGGGCCGGGGAGGGCTTACGAGCCCGCCCCGGCCCGTTGTCGTACGAGCTGTGTGACAGGAGAGAGTGAAGCAGTGCAGTTGGTAGTCGCGCGGATCGGGCGCGCCCACGGCATCAAGGGCGAGGTCACCGTCGAGGTGCGCACGGACGAGCCCGAGCTCAGGCTCGGCCCCGGCGCCGTCCTGCTCACCGACCCGGCCTCCACCGGGCCGCTGACCATCGAGACCGGTCGCGTCCACAGCGGCCGCCTGTTGCTGCGCTTCGAGGGCGTCCGCGACCGCACCGGCGCCGAGGCCCTGCGCAACACCCTCCTCATCGCCGAGGTCGACCCCACGGAGATGCCCGAGGAGGAGGACGAGTACTACGACCACCAGCTCATCGACCTCGACGTGGTCCTCGCCGACGGCACCGAGATCGGGCGCATCACCGAGATCTCCCACCTGCCGTCCCAGGACCTCTTCATTGTCGAACGCCCTGACGGCACCGAGCTGATGGTCCCCTTCGTCGGGGAGATCGTCACCGAGATCGACCTGGAGGAGCAGCGGGCCGTGATCGACCCGCCGCCCGGCCTGATCGACGACCGCGCCGAGATCGCCTCCTCCCGCGAGGACGAGGCCGGTTCCTCCGAGGAGTCCGGCTCCTCCGAGGAGTCCGGCGAGGAGCGGGCATGAGGCTCGACGTCGTCACGATCTTCCCCGAGTACCTCGAACCGCTGAACGTCTCCCTCGTCGGCAAGGCACGCGCGCGCGGACAGCTCGACGTCCACGTCCACGACCTGCGCGCGTGGACGTACGACCGGCACAACACGGTCGACGACACCCCGTACGGCGGCGGCCCCGGCATGGTCATGAAGACCGGGCCCTGGGGCGACGCGCTCGACCAGACCCTCGCCGACGGCTACGAGGGCGGCGCCCACGGCCCCGTCCTCGTCGTCCCCACCCCCAGCGGCCGCCCCTTCACCCAGGAACTGGCCGTCGAACTCTCCGAGCGGCCCTGGCTGATCTTCACCCCGGCCCGCTACGAGGGCATCGACCGCCGGGTCATGGACGAGTACGCGACCCGGATGCCGGTCTACGAGGTATCCATCGGCGACTACGTCCTGGCCGGCGGAGAGGCCGCCGTCCTCGTCGTCACCGAGGCCGTCGCCCGCCTCCTGCCCGGCGTCCTCGGCAACGCCGAGTCCCACCGGGACGACTCCTTCGCCCCCGGGGCCATGGCCAACCTCCTGGAGGGCCCCGTCTACACCAAGCCCCCCGAGTGGCGCGGCCGCGGCATCCCCGACGTCCTCGTCAGCGGCCACCACGGGAAGATCTCCCGCTGGCGGCGCGACGAGGCCTTCCGCCGTACCGCCGCCCACCGGCCCGACCTCATCGAGCGCTGCGACCCGGCCGCCTTCGACAAGAAGGACCGGGAGATCCTCTCCATGATGGGGTGGGCCCCCGAGCCCGGCGGCCGATTTTGGCGCAGGGTCGAGGGCGTGGAAGAATAGGCCGCTGCCGTCCGTCCGGCGCGCGCCCCTGCCACAGGGGGAACGACGCCGCCAGGAGCGGACGGTCCTCGAAACCACTTCGAACGTACCGCTGATGACCTGTGGCATCAGCGAGGAAAGAGACCTCCATGGCCTCCCTGCTCGACCAGGTCAACGCGGCTTCGCTCCGCTCCGACCTCCCCGCCTTCCGCCCGGGCGACACCGTCAACGTGCACGTCCGCGTCATCGAGGGCAACCGCTCCCGTATCCAGCAGTTCAAGGGCGTCGTCATCCGCCGCCAGGGCTCGGGCGTCAGCGAGACCTTCACGGTCCGCAAGGTCTCGTTCTCCGTCGGCGTCGAGCGCACCTTCCCGGTCAACAGCCCGATCTTCGAGAAGATCGAGCTCGTGACCCGCGGTGACGTGCGCCGTGCCAAGCTCTACTACCTCCGCGAGCTGCGCGGCAAGGCCGCCAAGATCAAGGAGAAGCGCGACCGCTGAGCCCCGGCTCCCGGCACGCACCGCGCTTCCGGTTCCCCTCACAGACAGGCCGGATAGGCTTGTCCGGCGATGGACACCGAAGCACAGCACACGGAGCGCGGCCCTTCCCCCGACGCGGAACCCGACAGGGTTTCCGGTACGGGGGAAGGGCCGCGCTCCGCGCGCGTTTCCGGGGGCTCCGGGGGCTTCGCGGGACCCGAACTCCCTGGCGCCTCCGGGACTTCCGAGGGCTCCGAGCCCTCCGAACGCTCCGAGGGCCCCGAGCCCGTCGAGGACTCCGAGGACCCCGAGTCCGCCGATGCCTCCGACGGCGCGCCCTCCTGGCGGCGCACGGCGCTCGTGGGCGGCGCCTGCGTGGTCTTCCTGCTGCTCCTGAGCCACTTCGTGGCGCAGCCGTTCCTGATCCCCAGCCGCTCCATGGAGCCGACGCTCCGGGTCGGCGACCGGATCCTGGTGAACAAACTGGCGTACCGCTTCGGGGACGAACCGCGCCGCGGCGACGTCGTCGTCTTCGACGGCACCGGCTCCTTCGTGCGGGAGGAGCCCGAGGGCGACCCCGTCACCGGCCTGCTGCGCGACGGGGCGGCCGCCCTCGGACTCGCCGAGCCCGCCGAGACCGACTTCGTGAAGCGGGTCGTCGGCACCGGCGGCGACCGGGTCGTCTGCTGCGACGAGGACGGCCGGCTCACCGTCAACGGCACCGTCGTCGTGGAGCGTCACCTGATGCCCGGCGACCAGCCCTCCAGCGTGCCCTTCGACATCGTCGTCCCCCCGGACCGGCTCTGGGTGATGGGCGACCACCGCAGCCAGTCCAGCGACTCCCGGGACCACCTGGGCAGCCCCGGCGGCGGCATGGTGCCCGTCGACAAGGTCGTCGGACGCGCCGACTGGATCGCCTGGCCCTTCGGCCGCTGGAGCGGCGTGGCGGGCACGGACGCCTTCGACGCCGTACCGGCGCCACCGGCCGGCGGACACCCGACGGGGCCGGCGGCCCCGGGAACGGGGAGCCGTGGGTAGCCGGGGCCGGCCGGCCGGCCGGGCCGCCCACGCGCCCGAGCAGGGGTCCGTACTGCCCGGCCGGGCCGAGCGGCGCAAGCTCGCCCGCAAGGTCAAGCGGCGCCGGCAGCGCTCGGCGATCCGGGAGATCCCGATCCTGGTCACGGTCGCCGTGCTCATCGCCCTCGTCCTCAAGACCTTCCTCGTCCAGGCGTTCGTCATCCCCTCCGGCTCCATGGAGCAGACGATCCGGATCCAGGACCGGGTCCTCGTCGACAAGCTCACCCCCTGGTTCGGCTCCCGCCCGCAGCGCGGCGACGTCGTCGTCTTCAAGGACCCCGGCAACTGGCTCCACCAGGACCCCGTGCCGCCCGCCGACGACCCCGTCGGCGTCAAACAGGCCAAGCAGGCCCTGACCTTCATCGGACTGCTGCCCTCCGCCGACGAGCAGGACCTCATCAAGCGGGTCGTGGCCGTCGGCGGCGACACCGTCCGCTGCTGCGGCGAGGACGGGCGGCTCACCGTCAACGGCGTACCGCTGGACGAGCCGTACCTGCACCCGGGGAACGCGCCGTCCACCATCCCCTTCGAGGTGAAGGTCCCCGAGGGCCGGATCTTTGTCCTCGGCGACCACCGCTCGGACTCGGCCGACTCCCGCTTCCACCTCGACGAGAAGGACCACGGCACCGTCGCGGAGGAGCAGGTCGTGGGGCGTGCCGTGGTGATCGCCTGGCCCATCGGCCACTGGCGGGGCCTGGAGGAGCGGGACACCTTCGCCGGAGTTCCGGACGCCCGTGCGGGTTCCGGTGAGGCGTCCGGTCCGTCGCATAGTGTGTCCCAGCGGAATCTGAACGGATTGCCCGGGCTCCCGACCCCTGCGGAACTTCTGCTCGTTATGGGAGTGGTGGGCTCGTCCCTGTTCCGGGGCGGGCGTTCGCACGGACTTGAGGAGTGGATGTGGGGGATTTGGCCGTCGGCGCACGATCCGGACACGATGAGCCCGAGAAGAGGGCCGACGAGGCCAGGGGCGACGACGTGACGGGTGACGACGTGACGGGTGACAGGGTGCCGCACGGCGATGGCGCGCCGCGCGACGACGAGGCGGGCGGGTCCGGCAGGGCCCCCAAGAAGCAGCGTTCCTTCTGGAAGGAACTGCCCCTCCTCGTCGGCATCGCACTGGTGCTCGCGCTGCTGATCAAGACCTTCCTGGTGCAGGCGTTCTCGATCCCCTCGGAATCGATGATGAACACCCTCAAGAAGGGCGACCGGGTCCTCGTCGACAAGCTGACGCCGTGGTTCGGCTCCGAGCCCGAGCGCGGCGAGGTCGTCGTCTTCCACGACCCGGGCGGCTGGCTGGAGACCGCGGAGACGCCCAAGCCGAACGTCGTGCAGAAGTTCCTCAGCTTCATCGGCCTCATGCCGTCCGCCGAGGAGAAGGACCTCATCAAGCGCGTCATCGCGGTCGGCGGCGACACCGTCTCCTGCAAGGAGGGCGGCAAGGTCGTCCTCAACGGGGTGCCGCTCGACGAGACCTCGTACCTCTACCCCGGCTCCGTGCCCTGCCAGGACTCCTTCGGTCCGATCAAGGTCCCCGAGGGCCGCATCTGGGTCATGGGCGACAACCGCCAGAACTCCCTGGACTCCCGCTTCCACCAGGAGCTCCCCGGTGGCGGCACCGTCGCCGAGGACCTGGTCGTGGGCCGCGCCGTCGTCGTCGCCTGGCCGGTCACCCGCTGGGCCACGCTCCCCGTGCCCGGCATCTTCGACAACCCCGCCCTGAACAAGGCGGCGGCCGCCGCCCCGCTCGGCGCGGCGAGCGTCGCCGGAGCGCTCCCGCTGGTGCTGTGGCGCCGGAAGAAGCAGCTCGCGCGGCATACCGCCGAGTAACGACCCGCGGGTAGTGTGCCGTCCCGGACCGTCGACAGACCTCTGGGGTGCACATGAGCGGAACCATAGGGACCAAGGACGGCCACGGCCGCCTCGGCAGCGTGCTGTCGGGGCTGGCCGTGGCCGTCGGCTGTGCGCTCTTCCTCGGCGGGTTCGTCTGGGGAGCCCTGGTCTACCGGCCGTACACCGTCCCCACCGACTCCATGACCCCCACCCTCGACGTCAACTCCCGCGTGCTCGCCGAGCGGGTCGACGGGACCGAGGTGAAGCGCGGCGACGTCGTCGTCTTCAACGACCCCCTGTGGGGCTCCTCGCCCATGGTCAAGCGCGTCGTGGCCGTCGGCGGCGACACCGTCGCCTGCTGCGACGGGGGCGGGCGGCTCACCGTCAACGGCAGGGCCGTCGACGAGCCGTACCTCGGGCCGGGCATGGACGGCCGGAAGATCGCTTCCGACAAGGAGTTCTCCGTGACGGTCCCCGGGGACAGCCTCTTCCTCCTCGGCGACGACCGGCACACCTCCCTCGACTCCCGCACCCACCTCGAAGAGGCCGGCCAGGGCTCGGTGCCCCGCTCCACGGTCGTCGCCCGGGTCGACGCCGTCGTCTGGCCCGCCAAGGGCCTCCTGGACCGCCCGGCCGCCTTCGCCGACCTCCCGGGCGGCCTCTCGGAGCCGGGACCGTTCACGACCCTCCTCGCGGTGATCGCGGCCGGCGGCATACTGGTCTTCGCGGGGGCCGCGTACGGGCCGGTGGCACGGCTCCTGGGCCGGCGACCGGGCGGACGGGGGGCCGGGGTCGGGGCCAGGGCTGATGCCGGGGCCGGTCCCGGGGAGAGGACAGGGGCATGACGGAGCGGGGGCGGGGCGCGGGGACGGGTCCGGAGGGGGAAATCGAGGTTCGGGCGGACGCGGGGACCGTGGTGCGGAAGGTCGCGCGGGTCGTCCTGCTCGACCCCGACGACCGCGTCCTGCTGCTGCACGGACACGAGCCCGACGACCCCGGCCTCTCCTGGTGGTTCACCCCCGGCGGGGGCCTGGAGGGCGACGAGACCCGGGAGAAGGCGGCACTGCGCGAACTCGCGGAGGAGACCGGCATCACCGACGTCGACCTCGGACCCGTCCTCTGGACCCGGCACTGCTCCTTCCCCTTCGACGGACGCCGCTGGGACCAGGACGAGTGGTACTACCTCGCCCGCACCCGCAGGACCGATGCCGCGCCCGGTCCGCAGACCCTCACGGAACTGGAGACCCGCAGCCTCTCGGGCCTGAGATGGTGGACCTCCGCCGAACTGTCGGCCGCCCGTGAGACGGTGTACCCGACCAGACTCGCCGAGCTGCTGCGCACGCTGCTCGACGAGGGACCTCCGCCCGCACCGGTCGTCCTCGCCCCGGAAATCGTCTAGGGACGCGTACGACTGGCGCACAATGGGGGGACGCACGGCTGAAGGGGAACATGCCATGAGCGCCGAGGACCTCGAGAAGTACGAGACCGAGATGGAGCTGAAGCTCTACCGGGAGTACCGCGACGTCGTCGGCCTGTTCAAATACGTGATCGAGACCGAGCGACGCTTCTACCTCACCAACGACTACGAGATGCAGGTGCACTCGGTGCAGGGCGAGGTCTTCTTCGAGGTCAGCATGGCCGACGCCTGGGTCTGGGACATGTACAGGCCGGCCAGGTTCGTCAAGCAGGTCCGCGTCCTCACGTTCAAGGACGTGAACATCGAGGAGCTCAACAAGAGCGACCTCGAACTCCCCGGCAGCTGAGGGCGGCGGCAGGAGCGCTGCGGGAAGACCACCTCCGCGGGCCCCTCTCGCGGGTCACCCCCTCGCGGCTCACCCCCACGGGTGAGGGAGTTCTCCACAGCCTCTCGCCCGTCCACAGCGCCGCACACGGAACGCGCCGCCCCGTCACAGTCGGTGACGGAGGTGGTCCGTATGAACACGACCGGCACGACTGATACGACTGACCCGACTGGTACCGCTGATACGACCGGCGGCACGACCGGTACGACCGGTACGACCGGCAAGAGCAGCGCCACCCGCGCGCTCGGACGGTACGGAGAGGAGCTGGCGGCCCGCCGGCTCACCGCGACCGGCATGCACGTCCTCGCCCGCAACTGGCGCTGCGGCCGGACCGGCGAGATCGACATCGTCGCCCGCGACGGCGACACCCTCGTCATCTGCGAGGTCAAGACCCGGCGCCACGGCGCCTACGAACACCCGATGGCCGCCGTCACGCCCCGCAAGGCCGAACGGCTCCGCCGCCTCGCCGACTGCTGGCTCGACCGCAGCGGCACCCCGGCACCCGCCGGCGGCGTCCGCATCGACCTCGTCGGCGTCGTCCTGCCCCGCCGGGGCGCCCCCGTCCTCACCCACGCCCAGGGGGTGGCCTGAGATGGGATTCGCCCGCACCTGCTCCGTCGCCCTCGTCGGCGTCGAGGGCGTCGTCGTCGAAGTACAGGCCGACCTCGAACCCGGCGTCGCCGCCTTCGCCCTCGTCGGCCTCCCCGACAAGAGCCTCACCGAGAGCCGCGACCGCGTCCGCGCCGCCGTCGTGAACTCCGGCGCCGAATGGCCCCAGAAGAAACTCACCGTCGGCCTCAGCCCGGCATCCGTCCCGAAGGGCGGCAGCGGCTTCGACCTGGCCGTCGCCGCCGCCGTCCTCGGCGCCGCCGAGCGCATCGACCCGCGCACCATCGCCGACCTCGTCCTCATCGGCGAACTCGGACTCGACGGCCGCGTCCGCCCCGTCCGCGGCATCCTGCCCGCCGTCCTCGCCGCCGCCGACGCCGGATACCGGCAGGTCGTCGTCCCCGAACAGACCGCCGGCGAGGCCTCGCTCGTCCCCGGCGTCTCCGTCCTCGGCGTCCGCAGCCTCCGCCAGCTGATCGCCGTCCTCACCGACGAACCCGTCCCCGACGAGGAACCCACCGAGGAGGGACGGCCCGACGCCATGCTCGCCGGCCTCCTCGTCCCCGGCGCCGGCATCGGCACCGGACTCTCCGCCGACCCCGCCGAAGGCCCCGACCTCGCCGACGTCGCCGGCCAGCACCACGCCCGCCGCGCCCTGGAGATCTCCGCCGCCGGCAGCCACCACCTCCTGCTCTCCGGACCGCCCGGAGCGGGAAAGACCATGCTGGCCGAACGCCTCCCCGGCATCCTCCCGCCCCTCAGCCGACAGGAGTCCCTGGAAGTCACCGCCGTCCACTCCGTCGCCGGCATCCTCCCGCCCGGCGAACCCCTCGTCCGCCGCGCCCCCTACTGCGCGCCCCACCACTCCGCCACCATGCAGTCCCTCGTCGGCGGCGGAAACGGCCTCCCCAGGCCCGGCGCCGTCTCCCTCGCCCACCGCGGCATCCTCTTCCTGGACGAAGCCCCCGAATTCTCGGGCAAGGCGCTCGACGCGCTCCGCCAGCCCCTCGAATCCGGGCACGTCGTCATCGCCCGCGCCGCCGGCGTCGTCCGCCTCCCCGCCCGCTTCCTCCTCGCCCTCGCCGCCAACCCCTGCCCCTGCGGACGGCACACCCTGCACGGCGCCGGCTGCGAATGCCCGCCCGCGCTCGTCCGCCGCTACCAGGCGCGCCTCTCCGGGCCCCTGCTCGACCGGGTCGACCTCCGCGTCGAGGCCGAGCCCGTCACCCGCGCCGACCTCCTCGGGCAGGGCGGCCGGGGAGAGACCACCGCCGCCGTCGCCGCGCGCGTCCGCGAGGCCCGCGACCGGGCCGCCACCCGTCTCGCCGACACCCCCTGGAGGGTCAACAGCGAGATCCCCGGCCATGAGCTCCGCACCCGCTACCACACCGCGCCCGGAGCCCTCGCCGAAGCCGAACGCGACATCGAACGCGGACTCCTCACCGCCCGCGGCCTCGACCGCGTCCTGCGCGTCGCCTGGACCGTCGCCGACCTGGCCGGACACGACCGGCCCGACGCCCGTGACGTCGCCCTCGCCCTGGAGATGCGCACCGGCGTCGCCCGCGGCGTGCCCGTCGGAACGGGGGGCCGCGCATGATCCCCACCGCGCCCGCCGCCTTGCCCTCCACCGCACCCATGGACGAACGGCTCGCCCGCGCCGTTCTCACCCGCGCCGTCGAACCCGGCGACGAACACGCCGGCCGCTGGATCCGCCGGTACGGAGCCGTCGGCTTCCTCGAACGGCTCCTCCGGCCCGACGACGACATCCTTACCGGCGACGACACTTGCCCCGACGAACGCATCCGTACTGACGGCGGCATCCGTACCGGTGACCGCACCCGTTCCGAAGACGGCACCCACCTCGAAGACGCCCCCCACCCCGCCGACGGCGCCCGTCCCGACGGCACCTGCCCCGGAGGCGCCCGGCCCGGCGGAGACCCCTTCCCCGGCACCGGCCGCAAACGCGTCGCCTCCTGGCGCCTGCGCGCCACCGCCGCTGAACCCGCCCGCGACCTCGACACCGTCCACGCCCTCGGCGGCCGCTTCCTCGTCCCCGGCGACACCGAATGGCCCCGGCAACTCGACGACCTCGGCGACGCCCGCCCCATCGGCCTCTGGCTCCGGGGCCCCGCCGACCTGCGCACCTGGGCCCTGCGCTCCGTCGCCCTCGTCGGCGCCCGCGCCTGCACCCCCTACGGCGCCCACACCGCCACCGACCTCGCCACCGGCCTCGCGAAAAAGGGCTGGGTCGTCGTCTCCGGGGCCGCCTACGGCATCGACGGCGCCGCCCACCGGGGAGCCCTCGCCGCCGACGGCGCCACCGTCGCCGTCCTCGCCTGCGGCGTCGACGTCCCCTACCCCCGGGGCCACGACCGGCTCATCCGGCGCATCACCGAACAGGGCCTCGTCGTAGGAGAGTTGCCGCCCGAAAGCCACCCGACCCCCAGCCGCTTCATCCTTCGCAACCGCGTCATCGCCGCCCTCACCCGCGGAACCGTCGTCGTCGAGGCGCAGCACCGCAGCGGCTCCCTCTCCACCGCCCGTGCCGCCGCCCGGCTCGGCCGCCACACCATGGGCGTACCCGGACCGGTCACCAGCGCGCTCTCCGCGGGCGTCCACGAACTCCTGCGCGGCGACGCCACCCTCGTCACCGACGCCGAGGAGATCGTCGAACTCGTCGGGGACATGGGCCAGCTCGCTCCGGCGCGCCGAGGACCCGTCCTTCCCCGGGACCTCCTCGCCCCCGCCACGGCACACGTCCTGGAGGCCGTGCCCGCCCGCGGCCCCACCTCCACCACCGCCATCGCCCGCCGCGCCGGCACCCACCCCGACGAGACCCTCGCCAAGCTGTACGAACTCCACTCCCTCGGCTTCGTCGAACGGTACGGAGACGGATGGCGGTTGACGAACACCGCCACACAAGCGTCGAACGCGCGGCGAGGCGGTACTTGACCCGGAGCATTCGGGTGAAAAGGTGAAGGCGATGAACGACCGAGCCCTCTCGGCCGCACCCGAGGGGCCGACCCGCGCCACGGCCCCCGTTCGAAGATGCGGTCGACGGCGTCCACCCGGAGCGGCGCGATCCACCGGTGTTCGCTCACCGCGACGGCACACTCACGCTACGCTCACCGGGATTCCCTCCACGACACCCGCACCCGCCCCGACACACCCGACAGCAGAACGGCTCAAGGCAACGCATGCCCCAGCACACCTCCGGGTCTGACCGCGCTGCGGTGCCCCCAGCGGCCCGGGGCACCGTGCGACCGCCCGCACCGACCTCCCTCGACGAGCTGTGGCGGTCGTACAAGGACACGGGCGACGAGCGGCTGCGGGAGCAGCTGATCCTGCACTACTCGCCCCTCGTCAAGTACGTCGCGGGACGGGTCAGCGTCGGGCTGCCGTCCAACGTGGAACAGGCCGACTTCGTCTCCTCCGGAGTCTTCGGCCTCATCGACGCCATCGAGAAGTTCGACGTCGAGCGCGCCATCAAGTTCGAGACGTACGCCATCACCCGCATCCGCGGCGCCATGATCGACGAGCTCCGCGCCCTCGACTGGATCCCGCGCTCCGTCCGCCAGAAGGCGCGCAACGTCGAACGCGCCTACGCCACCCTGGAGGCCCAGCTCCGCCGCACCCCCTCCGAGAGCGAGGTCGCCGCGGAGATGGACATCACACTGGAGGAACTGCACTCGGTTTTCAGCCAGTTGTCCCTGGCCAACGTGGTCGCCCTGGAGGAGCTGCTGCACGTCGGCGGCGAGGGCGGCGACCGGCTCTCCCTGATGGACACGCTGGAGGACACGGCAGCCGACAACCCCGTCGAGATCGCCGAGGACCGCGAGCTGCGCCGGCTGCTCGCCCGCGCCATCAACACGCTCCCCGAACGCGAGAAGACGGTCGTCACCCTCTACTACTACGAGGGCCTCACGCTCGCCGAGATCGGCCACGTCCTCGGCGTCACCGAGAGCCGCGTCAGCCAGATCCACACCAAATCCGTCCTCCAGCTCCGGGCCAAGCTGGCCGACGTAGGACGCTGAGCGCCGCGGTCCGGTCGTACAGTGGAGCCGTGCCCAGGATTCGAGCGGCCTCCGTGGCCGAGCACCGGACGATGCAGCGCGGCGCCCTGCTGGACGCCGCGCGTTCCCTGCTGTCCGAGGGCGGGACGGAGGCGCTGACCTTCCCCGCACTCGCCGAGCGCACGGGCCTCGCCCGCTCGTCGGTCTACGAGTACTTCCGATCGCGCGCCGCCGTAGTCGAGGAGCTGTGCGCCGTCGACTTCCCGGTCTGGGCCGCCGAGGTCGAGCTGGCCATGGCCGACGCGGAGACGCCCCAGGGCAAGGTCGAGGCGTACGTCCGCAAGCAGCTGGAACTGGTCGGGGACCGGCGTCACCGCGCGGTCGTCGCCATCTCCGCCGGCGAGCTGGACGACGGCGCCCGCGAGAAGATCCGCGCCGCCCACGGCGGCCTCGTCTCCATGGTCGTCGAAGCCCTCGCCGCCCTGGGACAGTCCCGGCCCCGCCTGGGCGCCATGCTCCTCCAGGGCGTCGTCGACGCGGCCGTCCGCCGCCTCGAACTCGGCGCGGCCGAGGACCCCGCGGAGATCACCGAGGCGGCGGTCACGATGGCCCTCCACGGGGTCAACGGCTCCCCGGCCTGACCGCTCGAAGAAAATCCGGGGGCTTCCCTTCCCCCGCCCCCTCCCTCCCCCCTCCCCACCCACCCCTCACCCCCTCCGCCCCCACCCCCGCTCCAGCCCCCCTCCACCCCCGCCCCGAACCCACTCCGAACTCACCCCAGCGGCAGCAGCCGCGACGGCCCCCGTTTCGTCAGGAGCAGCGGGTTCAGGTACCGGTCGCCTCTGAGGAGGCCCCAGTGGAGGCAGGTCTCCGGGCAGTGGGTGCCGGGGGCGACCCGGGCGATCGGGGTGCCGGCGGCGACGGTGGTGCCGGCCGGGACCAGCGGGGTCACCGGGGAGAAGGTCGTGCGCAGTGGGGGAGAGCCCGTGCCCGGGAGGGTGAGGGTGAGGACGCCCCGGCCGCCGACCGGGCCCGCGAAGGTGACCGTGCCGGCCGTGGGGGCCAGGACCGGTGTGTCCGGCGGTGCGGCGAGGTCGACGCCGCGGTGACCCGCGGCGTACGGGCCCGGCGGGGGCTGCCAGCCGCGGACGATCTCGGGCGGGGGCGGGCCGCCCACCGGCCAGAAGGGGCCGAGGGCCAGGAGCAGGGTCGTGAGGCAGGTCGTCGCGAAGTACATGGGGGAAGGTTCTCCCGGGCGTCCGGTTCGTAGGGCTCGTGGACGGTTTCTGTGGACTACTCACCGGTTGTGGACAGGGCCGTCACCCGCTGCCCCCGGGGTCCCGTACACTTCCTATGGCGACTCGGGTCACCGGGTCGACTTCGCACGCCCCGCCACGGTCCTCAGGCGGTGGCAGCGCCTTTCGGTCCCTCGTGGGCATGGCGCGCCGGGGCGTCAGGAACACAACCGAGAAACCCAAGGAGATACGGCCATGGCCGTCGTCACGATGCGGGAGCTGCTGGAGAGCGGCGTCCACTTCGGTCACCAGACCCGTCGCTGGAACCCGAAGATGAAGCGCTTCATCTTCACCGAGCGCAACGGCATCTACATCATCGACCTGCTCCAGTCGCTGTCGTACATCGACCGCGCCTACGAGTTCGTCAAGGAGACCGTCGCGCACGGCGGCTCCATCATGTTCGTCGGTACGAAGAAGCAGGCCCAGGAGGCCATCGCCGAGCAGGCGACGCGCGTCGGCATGCCGTACGTCAACCAGCGTTGGCTCGGTGGCATGCTCACCAACTTCTCCACCGTCTACAAGCGTCTGCAGCGCCTCAAGGAGCTCGAGCAGATCGACTTCGAGGACGTCGCCGCCTCGGGTCTCACCAAGAAGGAGCTCCTGGTCCTCTCGCGCGAGAAGGCCAAGCTGGAGAAGACCCTCGGTGGTATCCGCGAGATGCAGAAGGTGCCGAGCGCCGTCTGGATCGTCGACACCAAGAAGGAGCACATCGCCGTCGGTGAGGCGCGCAAGCTCCACATCCCGGTCGTCGCGATCCTCGACACCAACTGCGACCCCGACGAGGTCGACTACAAGATCCCGGGCAACGACGACGCGATCCGCTCCGTCACCCTGCTCACCCGCGTGATCGCCGACGCCGTCGCCGAGGGCCTCATCGCCCGTTCCGGCGCCGCGACCGGCGACTCGAAGCCGGGCGAGAAGGCCCAGGGCGAGCCGCTCGCCGAGTGGGAGCGCGACCTGCTCGAGGGTGAGAAGAAGGCCGACGAGACCGAGGCCCCGGCTCCGGCCGCCGCCGAGGCCGAGGCCGCCGAGGTCCAGACCTCCGCCGAGACCGAGAAGGTCGCGGACGCCGAGGCCGCCGACGCTCCGGCCGAGGCCGCCGAGCAGGCCTGACCCTTCAGGACCCAGGTCCTTCGGGTGACGACGGCGGGGGCCCACGAAGCCCCCGCCGTCCTCCCGTGGATCCGCCCGATCTTTCAGACTTCGAGAGAGAAACAGACTCATGGCGAACTACACCGCCGCTGACGTCAAGAAGCTCCGCGAGCTCACCGGCGCCGGCATGATGGACTGCAAGAAGGCCCTGGACGAGGCCGACGGCGACGTCGACAAGGCCGTAGAGGCCCTGCGCATCAAGGGCCAGAAGGGTGTCGCCAAGCGTGAGGGCCGCTCCGCCGAGAACGGCGCCGTGGTCTCCCTCATCGCCGACGACAACACCTCCGGCGTCCTCGTCGAGCTGAAGTGCGAGACGGACTTCGTCGCCAAGGGCGACAAGTTCCAGGCCGTCGCCAACCAGCTGGCCGCGCACGTCGCCGCCACCGCCCCGGCCGACCTGGAGGCGCTGCTCGCCTCCGAGATCGAGCCCGGCAAGACCGTGCAGGCCTTCGTGGACGAGGCCAACGCCAACCTCGGCGAGAAGATCGTCCTCGACCGCTTCACGCAGTACGCCGACGGCTTCGTCTTCGCGTACATGCACCGCACGATGCCCGACCTGCCGCCGCAGATCGGTGTCCTCGTCGAGTTCGACAAGGCCGACGCCGCCGTCGCCAAGGGCGTCGCCCAGCACATCGCCGCCTTCGCGCCGAAGTACCTCACCCGTGAGGACGTCCCGGCCGAGGTCGTCGAGTCCGAGCGCCGCATCGCCGAGGAGACCACCCGCGCCGAGGGCAAGCCCGAGGCCGCGATCGCCAAGATCGTCGAGGGTCGCGTCAACGGCTTCTTCAAGGACGCCACGCTGCTCGGCCAGCCGTACGCCCTGGACAACAAGAAGTCCGTCCAGCAGATCCTGGACGAGGCCGGCGTCACCCTGAAGCGCTTCAGCCGCATCAAGGTCGGCATCTGAGTCCGGTCGCGAACGCGACGGACACCGGACCCCGGTAGGGTCTGAAGCAGTCGTCCGCGCCCGCGCAGGACGACCGCAGATCTGACGAGGAGGCCATTGCCGCACGGGATACCGCGAGGACCCAGGGCAATGGCCTCCTTCGTATGTGCACGAGGAGAGCTCCATGAATCAGGGCGCCGTACAGGGCGACGACAACAACGGCAAAAAGGCCGGCCGCTACATGCTGAAACTGTCCGGAGAAGCCTTCTCCGGCGGTACCGGCCTGGGCGTCGACCCCGATGTCGTGCACGCCATCGCGCGTGAGATCGCGGCCGTCGTCCGCGACGGCGCGGAGATCGCGATCGTGATCGGCGGGGGCAACTTCTTCCGCGGCGCCGAGCTCCAGCAGCGAGGCATGGACCGGGCCCGCTCCGACTACATGGGCATGCTCGGCACCGTGATGAACTGCCTCGCCCTCCAGGACTTCCTGGAGAAGGAGGGCATCGACTCCCGCGTCCAGACCGCCATCACCATGGGCCAGGTCGCCGAGCCGTACATCCCGCTGCGGGCCGTGCGCCACCTGGAGAAGGGCCGCGTGGTCATCTTCGGCGCGGGCATGGGCATGCCGTACTTCTCCACGGACACCACCGCCGCCCAGCGCGCCCTGGAGATCGACGCCGAGGCCCTGCTGATGGGCAAGAACGGCGTCGACGGCGTGTACGACTCCGACCCGAAGCGGAACCCCGACGCGGTCAAGTTCGACGCGCTCGAGTACGGCGAGGTGATCGCCCGCGACCTCAAGGTCGCCGACGCCACCGCCGTCACCCTGTGCCGGGACAACAACCTCCCGATCCTCGTCTTCGAACTGCTCGCCGAGGGCAATATCGCGCGCGCGGTGAAGGGTGAGAAGATCGGCACGCTCGTGAGCGACCAGGGCACCCGGGCCTGACCCGAACCGGGAACCGCCCCGCGAGGGGATGGACAGAGCCCTGCCGGTCGTACACCGTGCAGGACACAACGCGACGACACGCAGGAGCAAGTGGTGATCGAAGAGACCCTCCTCGAGGCCGAGGAGAAGATGGAGAAGGCCGTCGTGGTCGCCAAGGAGGACTTCGCCGCGATCCGCACCGGCCGTGCGCACCCGGCGATGTTCAACAAGATCGTGGCGGACTACTACGGCGCCATCACCCCCATCAACCAGCTGGCCTCCTTCTCCGTCCCGGAGCCGCGGATGGCCGTGGTGACCCCGTTCGACAAGAGCGCGCTGCGCAACATCGAGCAGGCGATCCGCGACTCGGACCTCGGCGTCAACCCGAGCAACGACGGCAACATCATCCGGGTGGTGTTCCCCGAGCTGACGGAGGAGCGCCGCCGCGAGTACATCAAGGTCGCCAAGGGCAAGGCCGAGGACTCGAAGATCTCGATCCGCTCGGTGCGCCGCAAGGCCAAGGAGTCCATCGACAAGCTCGTCAAGGACGGCGAGGTCGGCGAGGACGAGGGCCGTCGCGCGGAGAAGGAGCTCGACGACACCACCGCGAAGTACGTCACGCAGGTGGACGAGCTGCTCAAGCACAAGGAAGCCGAGCTGCTCGAGGTCTGATGAACGACTCTTCCTGGGATGCCCCGGCCGGTTCCGGCCGGGGGGGACCCCACCAGGGGCCCGCCCCGGCGGGTCCCGCCCACGAGGGGCGCCCGGCGGCGCAGACTCGCCCCATGCCCATCGTGCCCGACGTTCCCGCCGGCGGATTCCAGGACGGTCACGGCCGGGGGGCCGCTCACCCGAGCGGTCCCCTGTTCCGCGACGAGACCCCGCACGAGCACCCGCAGGAGCCCATGTCCAGCCGCACCCCGCCTCCGCCGCCCGCGCCGCCGGCGCCACGGCAGAAGAAGACCGCGGGGCGGAACCTGGGCGCGGCCATAGGGGTCGGGGTCGGTCTCGGCGCCGTCATCATCGCCTCGCTGTTCATCTGGAAGGCGGCCTTCGTCGGGGTGGTCGCGGTCGCCGTGGTGGTCGGGCTGTGGGAGCTGACCTCCCGGCTCCAGGAGCGCAAGCAGATCAAGGCGCCGCTGGTGCCGCTCGCGGTCGGCGGCGCGGCGATGGTCGTCGCCGGGTACGTGCGCGGGGCCGAGGGCGCCTGGGTCGCGATGGCCCTGACGGCGCTTGCGGTCCTGGTGTGGCGGATGACGGAGCCGCCCGAGGGCTATCTGAAGGACGTCACGGCGGGCGTGTTCGCCGCGTTCTACGTGCCGTTCCTGGCGACGTTCGTGTCGCTGCTGCTCGCCGCGGACGACGGTCCGGAGCGGGTCCTCACCTTCCTGCTCCTGACGGTGGTCAGCGACACCGGGGCGTACGCGGTCGGCTGGCGCTTCGGCAAGCGCAAGCTGGCGCCGAGGATCAGCCCCGGAAAGACCCGTGAGGGTCTGGTCGGCGCGGTGGCGTTCGCGATGGCGGCGGGCGCGCTGTGCATGCAGTTCCTGATCGACGACGGATCCTGGTGGCAGGGCCTGATCCTCGGTCTCGCGGTGGCGGCGAGCGCGACGCTCGGCGACCTCGGCGAGTCGATGATCAAGCGCGACCTGGGCATCAAGGACATGGGCACGCTCCTGCCCGGCCACGGCGGCATCATGGACCGGCTGGACTCGCTGCTGCCGACGGCGCCGGTGGTGTGGTTGCTGCTCGCGCTGTTCGTCGGCACCGGCTGACCTGCGTTTCCTCGGTCGAGGGGCCCGTTGTCCACAGGACGGCGGGTCCCTCTTCGTATCTCTGCGACACTGGTAGCACCATGCCCAAGCCCGGAGAACTCACTTTCGTCGCCCCCCGCGGAGCCAAGAAGCCGCCGCGGCACCTCGCCGACCTCACGCCCGCCGAGCGGAAGGAGGCCGTCGCCGCGATCGGCGAGAAGCCCTTCCGCGCCAAGCAGCTGTCCACGCACTACTTCGCGCGGTACGCGCACGACCCCGCCGAGTGGACCGACATCCCGGCCGCCTCGCGGGAGAAGCTGGCCGGGGAGCTGCTGCCCGACCTGATGTCCGTGGTGCGGCACATCTCGTGCGACGACGACACCACCCGCAAGACCCTGTGGCGGCTGCACGACGGCACGCTCGTGGAGTCGGTGCTCATGCGCTACCCGGACCGGGTCACCATGTGCATCTCCTCGCAGGCCGGCTGCGGGATGAACTGCCCGTTCTGCGCGACCGGACAGGCCGGTCTCGACCGGAACCTGTCGACCGCCGAGATCGTGCACCAGATCGTCGACGGCATGCGGTCCCTGCGCGACGGCGAGGTCCCCGGCGGCCCGGCCCGCCTGTCGAACATCGTGTTCATGGGCATGGGCGAGCCGCTCGCCAACTACAAGCGGGTCGTCGGCGCCATCCGCCGCCTCACCGACCCCGAGCCGGACGGCCTGGGCCTGTCCCAGCGCGGCATCACCGTCTCCACCGTCGGACTCGTGCCCGCGATGCTGCGCTTCGCCGACGAGGGCTTCAAGTGCCGGCTCGCGGTCTCCCTGCACGCCCCGGACGACGAGCTGCGCGACACCCTCGTGCCCGTCAACACGCGCTGGAAGGTCCGGGAGGTCCTCGACGCCGCCTGGGAGTACGCGGAGAAGTCCGGGCGCCGGATCTCCATCGAGTACGCCCTCATCCGGGACATCAACGACCAGGCCTGGCGCGGCGACCTGCTCGGCCGGCTGCTCAAGGGCAAGCGGGTCCACGTCAACCTGATCCCGCTGAACCCGACGCCCGGGTCGAAGTGGACGGCGTCGCGCCCAGAGGACGAGAAGGCCTTCGTGGAGGCGATCGCCCGCCACGGCGTGCCGGTGACCGTGCGGGACACCCGAGGTCAGGAGATCGACGGTGCCTGTGGACAGCTGGCCGCCGCCGAGCGCTGAGCTTGTACCCTGAGCTCGAACACATCTCCATATTCCGACAGGGGAGCGCCACAGCGCTGAGAGTGCGGTGTCCGTCAGACCGCAGACCCTCTGAACCTCGCCCAGGTCATTCTGGGTAGGAAGTTCGGTCGTAACTCAAGCTGTTGCGCCCTGCCCGCGCCCGGTCCGCCGGCCGCGGGCGGGGCCGCGTCTCTTCCTGGTCACCCCCAGGAGGAATCTCAGTGAGCATCAAGAAGACGGCCGCCGTCGCGCTCGTCGCGGCGCTGGGCGTCACGACCCTCGCCGCCTGCGGCACCGACGACGCCCGCGAGGCCGCCGGCAAGACCGGCACGCCCGCGCCGAAGACCGTGACGCTGGTGAGCCACGACTCGTTCAACGCCTCCAAGGAGGTGCTGGCCGAGTTCACGAAGCAGACCGGGTTCACCGTCAAGGTCCTCAAGGCCGGCGACGCCGGCGAGGCGGTCAACAAGGAGATCCTGACCAAGGGCTCCCCGCAGGGCGACGTCTTCTTCGGCGTCGACAACACCCTCCTGTCCCGCGCCCTCGACAACGGCATCTTCGTGCCGTACGAGGCGAAGGGCCTGGACGGGATCCCGGCGGAGTACCGGCTCGACAAGGAGAACCGGGTCACCCCGATCGACTCCGGCGACATCTGCGTCAACTACGACAAGAAGTACTTCGCCGACAAGAAGCTGGCGCCGCCGGTGACCTTCGACGACCTGGCGAAGCCGGAGTACAAGGACCTGCTGGTGGTCGAGAACCCGGAGCGGTCCTCCCCGGGCCTCGGCTTCCTCCTCGGCACGGCCGCGAAGTACGGCGACGACGGCTGGCAGGACTACTGGAAGAAGCTCAAGGCCAACGGCGTGAAGACCGTCGACAGCTGGGAGCTCGCCTACAACCAGGAGTTCTCCGGTTCGGCCGGCGGCAAGCAGGCCAAGGGCGACCGGCCGCTCGTCGTGTCGTACGCCTCCAGCCCGCCGGTCGAGGTGCTGTACGGCGAGCCGCAGCCGAAGGTCGCGCCCACCGGCGTCTCCACCGGCACCTGCTTCCGGCAGACCGAGTTCGCGGGCCTGCTGAACGGGGCGAAGAACCCCGAGGGCGGCAAGGCGCTGATCGACTTCCTGATCTCGAAGAAGTTCCAGGAGGACATGCCGCTCCAGATGTTCGTGAACCCGGTGGCGAAGGGCGCGGTGCTGCCAGAGCTGTTCACGAAGCACGGCGTGGTCGTGGAGAAGCCGGAGACGATGGAGCCCGGGAAGATCGCCGAGAAGCGTGACGCGTGGATCCAGCAGTGGTCGTCGCTCGTCCTGAAGTAAGGCGCGACCCGCGCGGGAACGCGGCGCGGCTCGGGCTCATGGCCCTGCCTGTCGCGTTCTTCGCGGTGTTCTTCGCGTGGCCCGTCGTGTCCATCGTGGACCGGGGCCTGCGGCCCGGCGGCGACTGGCGGTTCGGCCGGATCGGCGAGGTGCTGTCCCGGCCGGACGTCCTGGACGTGCTCGGCTTCACCGCCTGGCAGGCGCTCGCCTCCACCGGTCTCACCCTGCTCGTCGCCCTGCCCGGCGCGTACGTCTTCGCCCGCTTCGACTTCCCCGGCAAGAGCGTCCTGCGGGCCGTGGTCACGGTGCCGTTCGTGCTGCCCACCGTCCTGGTCGGCACGGCGTTCCTGGCCCTGGTCGGCCGGAACGGGCTCACGGACGAGCTGTGGGGGCTGCGGCTCGACACGAGCGTGTGGGCGATCCTCCTCGCCCACGTCTTCTTCAACTACGCGGTCGTCGTCCGGACCGTCGGCGGCCTCTGGTCGCAGCTCGACCCGCGCCAGGAGGAGGCCGCCCGGGTCCTCGGCGCCTCGCGCTTCACGGCCTGGCGGACGGTGACGCTGCCCGCGCTCGTCCCGGCCGTGTCGGCGGCGTCCCTGATGGTCTTCCTCTTCACCTTCACCTCCTTCGGCGTCGTGCAGATCCTCGGCGGGGACGCGTACACGACCCTGGAGGCGGAGATCTACCGGCAGACCGCCCGGCTGCTCGACCTGTCGACGGCGGCGGTGCTGACCCTGGTGCAGTTCGTCGCGGTCGGCGCGATCCTCGCTGTGCACGCGTGGACGGTACGGCGGCGGGAGGCCGCGCTGCGGCTCGTACCGCCGGAGCGGACCGCGCGCCGGCCGCGCGGCGCCGGGCAGTGGGCGCTGCTCGGCGGCGTCCTCCTCTCGGTGGCCCTGCTGATCCTGCTGCCGCTCGGCGTGCTCGTGGAGCGGTCGTTCGCCGGTCCCGGGGGGTACGGGCTCGGCTACTACCGGGCGCTCGGCTCGCTCGACGAGAGCGGGACCTTCCTGGTGCCGCCGCTGGAGGCGATCGGGAACTCGCTGCGGTACGCGGTGGCCGCCACCGCCGTCGCCGTCGTGATCGGCGGCCTCGCGGCGGCGGCGCTCACCCGGCGGGCCGGACGGCTCGTCCGGGGCTTCGACGCGCTGCTGATGCTGCCGCTGGGGGTTTCCGCCGTCACCGTCGGCTTCGGCTTCCTCATCACGCTCGACGAGCCGCCGCTCGACCTGCGGGCCAGCTGGATCCTCGTCCCGCTCGCGCAGGCCCTCGTCGGCGTCCCCTTCGTCGTCCGGACGATGCTGCCGGTCCTGCGCGCGGTCGACGAGCGGCTGCGGGAGGCGGCGGCCGTGCTCGGCGCCTCCCCGTGGCGGGCCTGGCGGGAGGTGGACCTGCCGCTGGTGCGGCGGGCGCTGCTCATCGCGGCCGGGTTCGCGTTCGCGGTCTCGCTCGGCGAGTTCGGCGCGACCGTGTTCATCGCCCGGCCCGACAGCCCGACGCTGCCGGTCGCGGTGGCCCGGCTGCTCGGCCGGCCCGGCGAGCTCAACTACGGCCAGGCGATGGCCCTCTCGACGATTCTGATGGTGGTGTGCGCGGTGTCCCTGCTGCTGCTCGAACGGCTCCGCACCGACCGGACCTCCGGGGAGTTCTGATGCTGAGACTCGACGGGGCGACCGTACGGTTCGGGGCGCGGGCCGTGCTCGACGCCGTGGACCTTGAGGTCGCCGACCACGAGACCGTGTGCGTGCTCGGCCCCAGCGGCAGCGGCAAGTCCACGCTGCTGCGGGCCGTCGCGGGCCTCCAGCCGCTCGACGGCGGCCGGGTGCTCCTCGACGGCGCCGACCAGACCGGGGTGCCGACGCACCGGCGGGGCGTCGGGCTGATGTTCCAGGACCACCAGCTCTTCCCGCAGCGGGACGTCGGCGGCAACGTCGCCTTCGGCCTGCGGATGCGGGGGGACGGGAAGGCCGAGCGGACCGAGCGGGTGCGGGAGCTGCTCGACCTCGTCGGCCTGCCGGGCGCCGGGGGGCGGTCCGTCGCCGCGCTCTCCGGCGGCGAGCAGCAGCGGGTGGCGCTGGCCCGGGCGCTCGCGCCCCGGCCCCGGCTCCTCATGCTCGACGAGCCGCTCGGCCAGCTCGACCGGGGCCTGCGGGAGCGGCTCGTGGTGGAGCTGCGGCAGCTCTTCGGGCGGCTCGGGACGACGGTCCTCGCCGTCACCCACGACCAGGGCGAGGCCTTCGCGCTCGCCGACCGGGTCGTGGTCATGCGGGACGGGCGGATCGCCCAGTCGGGGACGCCCGTCGAGGTGTGGCGCCGCCCGGCCTCCGAGTTCGTCGCCCGCTTCCTCGGCTTCGACAACGTGGTGGCCGCCCGGGTCACCGGGACGGTCGCGGAGACCGCCTGGGGGAGGGTGCCGGTGCCGGAGGGCTCCCCGCAGGGCGAGCGGCGGCTCCTGGTGCGCCCCGGCGGGGTGCGTCCGGTCCCCGCCGGCGACGGGCCGGTCTGGACGGTGGAGTCCCGGACCTTCCGGGGCAGCCACGTCGTCGTACGGCTCCGCCCGGCCGACGGCCCGCACCTTGAGGCCGAGCTGCCGCTGCGGGACGCGCCGGAGGAGGGCGCGGAGACGGGCGTCGCCTTCCGGACGGAGGACGTGGTGGTGCTGGGCGACGACACGCCGTAGCGAGCCTCGCGGGCGCGATGAGTTCCGCCCGCCGGGGGAGTCTCCCGTGCGTACGGCGTCTTCGCCGCACGCACGTCCCGCACGGGAGGAACCACCATGGCCCAGCTGCTCAGAGTCCAGAACTTCAACGTCTCGTCCGACGGGTACGGCGCCGGGGAGGGCCAGACCCTCGAACGGCCCTTCGGGCACGCGGATCCGGAGGCGATGTTCGCCTGGGCCGGTGCCACGGCGAGCTGGCCCCGGCGCACCGACCCCGGCGGCAGCCGGGGTCTCGACGACTACCTGACGCGGGACTACGGGCGGAACATCGGCGCCGAGATCATGGGCCGCAACAAGTTCGGGCCCCAGCGCGGGCCCTGGCGGGACCACGAGTGGCGCGGCTGGTGGGGCGACGAGCCGCCGTTCCACACCCCGGTGTTCGTCCTGACCCACCACCCGCGCCCCTCGATCGCGCTCGGCGACACCACGTTCCACTTCCTCGACGCCGACCCGGCCACCGCCCTCGCGACCGCGCGGGAGGCGGCGGACGGCAAGGACGTGCGGCTCGGCGGCGGGGCCGCCACCGTCCGCGCGTTCCTCGACGCCGGTCTGGTCGACACCCTGCACGTCGCCGTCTCGCCAGTGGCGCTCGGCGGCGGATCGCGGCTCTGGGAGTCGTCCGACGAACTCCTCGACCGCTACCACCGCGACGTCGTGCCCAGCCCGGGCGGCACGGTCACGCACCACCTGTTCTGGCGGAGGTGAGCGCGGGGCCCGGACCGTTCCTCCGTCAGCCCTTGAGGGGCAGCGCCGCCAGTTCCGCCACCGCCCACGTCAGCGGGAGGAAGACGGCGAGCAGGACGCCGGTGCGCACGAGGGCCGCCGTGCGGAGGGTCGCGGGCGGGGCGCCGACCTGGAGGAGGGACCCGGTGACCGGGGCGCGGCCCTGCCGGGACTCCAGGGCCGCGGTCAGGAGCGTGGCGCAGGTGCAGGCCAGGATCAGGGTGGCGCCCAGGCCGGTGAGCGGTCCGAAGGCGTCGGAGCCCTTGTCCGACCCGTACAGCGAGGCCGCCGCGAGCAGGCCGGAGAGCACCGCGCAGACCACGCCGAGCGGCCGGCCGATGCGGCGGGACTCGGTCATCAGGACGCGGCCCGCGAGCAGCCGGACGGCACCCGGGCGGACCGCCTGGAGGAGGCGTCCGCAGCCGTGCACGAGGGCGGGGCCCGCCGTCGCGAGGCCGATCGCGGTGAGGACCCAGCCGGCCAGGACGGCCGCCGGGCCGCCGTCGAAGCGGCCCGGCAGCGGGAGGCCGTCCCCGCCGCCGCCCCGGCCCGCGTACGTCTCGACCGCGAGGCCGATCGCGACCAGGGCGACGCCCCACGGCAGTCCGGACGGCATGCCCTCGTCCTCGCCCTCGACGTCCTCCGCGGGTGGCGCGGGGCGCGGGCGCAGGGCCAGGGCCGCGGCCGCGGAGGCGGTCATGGGGACGGCCGCGAGCAGGGTGAGGACGGCCGCGAGCGGCACCGGCTGGTCGGCGGCGAGCAGCCCGGAGGCCGCCCCGTCGAAGGGCAGGCCCGTGAGGTCGCCGCGCAGGTGCAGGTAGAGCAGGAGCGCGACCGCCGAGCCGAGCGTGCAGGTGACGGCCGTCGAGGCGGCGGCGAGCAGGGTGAGCCGGGCCGGTCCGACGCCGATCGCGGAGAGTCCGGGGCGCGGCCGGGTGCTGGGGTCGGTCCGGGCCACCGCGACCGCGAACTGGACGGTGGCGGCGAGCGGCAGGACGCACCAGAGGAGCCGGAGCGCCGAGGCCTGTTCCGGGTGCCCGAGGGCGTGGCCGAGGGTGCAGAGCAGGAGGAAGCCCACCCCGGCGGAGGCGGCGGCGACGAGCAGCCGGCGCGCCAGGACGAGGGGGTGGGTGCCCCGGGTCAGACGGAGAGCGAGCACGCGGCGACGCCCTCCGCCCCGGTCGCCGGGGGTACGGTGCCGGCCCGGCGCCCGTCGAGGAGCGCGACCGTCCGGTCGGCGAGCGCCGCGACCTCGGCGTCGTGGGTGGCGAGCAGCATGGTGATGCCGTGCGAGCGGGCGGCGGCCGTCAGGGTGCGCAGCACCTGGGCGCCGTCGGCGCGGTGCAGGCAGGCGGTGGGCTCGTCGGCGAAGAGCACCGGGGGAGTGGTGACGAGGGCGCGGGCGACGGCGATCCGCTGGCCCTGCGACCGGGTGAGGGCGCCCGGGCGCTTGCGGGCGCAGGCCCCGGCGTCGAGCCGGTCCAGCCACTCCAGGGCCGCGGTCTTCGCGGCGCGGCGGGAGACCCCGCGCAGCAGCAGGGGCAGGGCGGTGTTCTCCCAGCCGGTGAGTTCGGGGACGAGGTCGGGCTCGGGGCCGATCCAGCCGAAGCGCTCGCGGCGGAGCCGTTCGCGCTGGGCGGGGCCCAGGGTGTGCACGGGGCCGCTGTTGAACCAGACCTCGCCCTCCCGGGGGACGAGCTGGCCGGAGAGACAGCGCAGGAGGGTGGTCTTGCCGCTGCCCCGGGGGCCGGTCAGGGCGAGGATCTCGCCCTCGCGGACGCCGAGGGAGACGCCGCTGAGGGCCTCCGAGCCGCCCAGGGAGCAGTGCAGGGAACGCGCCCAGAGCACGTCGTTGTCCGGTGGGGCCATGGCGTACACCTCTGTCGATCCGATCTGTGTCCCCCGCGCGGAGGGGGTTTCCCCCGTACGGGTGAACGAAGGGCGGGCCTGTCGGTCACTCGGCACCGTAAGTATTCGGATCGGTTCGTAGGGACAGCACACGGCCCGGGCCGCCGCCATCCACTCGGATGGCGGGCAGACCCGGGCCGTGGTGTCACGCCGTGAGGGCGGCGTGAGGTCCCGCTACAGCTTGGTCCACGCCTCGGTGAGCACCGAGCGCAGGATGCCTTCGATCTCGTCGAAGGTGCCCTGGTCGGCGATCAGCGGCGGGGCCAGCTGGATGACCGGGTCGCCGCGGTCGTCGGCACGGCAGTACAGGCCGTTCTCGAACAGCGCCTTGGACAGGAAGCCGTACAGGACGCGCTCGGTCTCCTCGTCCGTGAAGGACTCCTTGGTGACCTTGTCCTTGACGAGCTCGATGCCGTAGAAGAAGCCGTTGCCGCGGACGTCGCCGACGATCGGCAGGTCGTGCAGCTTCTTCAGCGTCGAGAAGAAGGCGTCCTCGTTGTCCAGGACGTGCTGGTTGAGGCCCTCCTTGTCGAAGATGTCGAGGTTGGCGATGGCGACCGCCGACGACACCGGGTGGCCGCCGAAGGTGTAGCCGTGCAGGAAGGTGTTGTCGCCCTTGTAGAACGGCTCCGCGATGCGGTCGGAGACGATGCAGGCGCCGATCGGGGAGTAGCCCGAGGTCATGCCCTTGGCGCAGGTGATCATGTCCGGGACGTAGCCGAACTTGTCGCAGGCGAACATCGTGCCGAGGCGGCCGAAGGCGCAGATCGTCTCGTCGGAGACGAGCAGCACGTCGTACTGGTCGCAGATCTCGCGGACCCGCTGGAAGTACCCGGGCGGCGGCGGGAAGCAGCCGCCGGCGTTCTGCACCGGCTCCAGGAAGACGGCCGCGACGGTCTCGGGGCCCTCGAAGAGGATCTGCTGCTCGATCTGGTCGGCGGCCCAGCGGCCGAAGGCCTCGGGGTCGTCGCCGTGGATCGGGGCGCGGTAGATGTTGGTGTTCGGCACCTTGTGCGCGCCGGGGACCAGCGGCTCGAAGGGGGCCTTGAGGGCCGGCAGACCGGTGATGGACAGGGCGCCCTGCGGGGTGCCGTGGTAGGCGACGGCGCGCGAGATGACCTTGTACTTGGTGTGCTTGCCCTGCAGCTTGAAGTACTGCTTGGCGAGCTTCCAGGCGGTCTCGACGGCCTCTCCGCCACCGGTGGTGAAGAAGACCTTGTTCAGGTCGCCCGGGGCGTAGTCCGCGAGGCGCTCGGCCAGCTCGACGGCCTTGGGGTGCGCGTACGACCACACGGGGAAGAACGCGAGCTCCTGGGCCTGCTTGTACGCGACCTCGGCCAGCTCCTTGCGGCCGTGTCCGGCGTTGACCACGAAGAGGCCCGCGAGGCCGTCGAGGTAGCGCTTGCCCTTGTCGTCGAAGATGTAGGTGCCCTCACCACGCACGATGGTGGGAACGGGCGAGTTCTCGTACGACGACATGCGGGTGAAGTGCATCCACAGGTGGTCGTACGCGGTCTTGGAGAGGTCCTTGCTCACGGCTATCGGGTTCCCCACATATAGGTCTGCTTCTTGAGCTTGAGGTAGACGAAGCTCTCGGTGGAGCGCACGCCGGGGAGGGTGCGGATGCGCTTGTTGATCACATCCAGCAGGTGGTCGTCGTCCTCGCAGACGATCTCCACCATGAGGTCGAAGGAGCCCGCGGTCATCACCACGTACTCGCATTCGGCCATGGACGTCAGCGCCTCCGCAACCGGATCGAGGTCGCCCTCGACGTTGATGCCGACCATCGCCTGCCGCCGGAAGCCCACGGTGAGCGGGTCGGTGACGGCGACGATCTGCATGACGCCCTGGTCGAGCAGCTTCTGGACGCGCTGCCGCACGGCGGCCTCGGAGAGGCCGACGGCCTTGCCGATCGCCGCGTAGGGACGGCGACCGTCCTCCTGGAGCTGTTCGATGATCGCCAGGGAGACGGCGTCGATCGTCGGGGACGAACCGGTTCCGGTTCTGGAGTCTGCGCTTCGACTGGCCACACCTCACTCTGCACCGAGACTCGTCGGTTTCGCAACCCGGGAGCGATGTAATTCGTTGTTAAAGGCTCCTGATCTCACCGAATCCGAAGTTGTGGGGGGTCGGGCCTGTTGAAACCGTCAGCCGAGCGATTAGGCTGGGGTGTCTCACCCATCGGGACAGCGCACGAGGACGTGCGAAGTCAGAACGTGACAGGAGGGGTGGCAAGTGACCACCGAGCTGCGCCGGCTGCGTAACTACATCAACGGGGAGTTCCGCGACGCGGCCGACGGCCGCACGATCGACGTGATCAACCCGGCCACCGGCGAGGCGTACGCGACCTCCCCGCTCTCCGGCCAGGCCGACGTCGACGCCGCCATGGAGGCCGCCGCGGCCGCCTTCCCCGCCTGGCGCGACACCACTCCGGCCGAGCGCCAGAAGGTACTCCTCAAGATCGCGGACGCCTTCGAGGAGCGCGCCGAGGACCTGATCGCCGCCGAGGTCGAGAACACCGGCAAGCCGATCGCCCTCACCGCGAGCGAGGAGATCCCGCCGATGGTGGACCAGATCCGCTTCTTCGCGGGTGCCGCCCGGCTCCTGGAGGGCCGCTCGGCCGGCGAGTACATGGAGGGCCTCACCTCCATCGTCCGCCGCGAGCCCGTCGGCGTCTGCGCCCAGGTCGCGCCCTGGAACTACCCGATGATGATGGGCGTCTGGAAGTTCGCCCCGGCCCTCGCCGCGGGCAACACCGTCGTCCTCAAGCCCTCGGATACGACCCCCGCGTCGACCGTCCTGATGGCCGAGATCATCGGGCAGATCGTCCCCAAGGGCGTCTTCAACGTCGTCTGCGGCGACCGCGACACCGGCCGCGCGATGGTCGAGCACCCGACCCCCGCCATGGCCTCCATCACCGGCTCCGTCCGTGCCGGCATGCAGGTCGCCGAGTCGGCCGCCAAGGACGTCAAGCGCGTCCACCTGGAGCTGGGCGGCAAGGCCCCCGTCGTCGTCTTCGAGGACGTCGACATCGAGAAGGCCGTCGAGGACATCTCCCTGGCCGGCTTCTTCAACGCGGGCCAGGACTGTACGGCCGCCACCCGCGTCCTCGTCCACGAGTCGATCCACGACGAGTTCGTCTCCGCCCTCGCCAAGGCCGCCGCCGCGACCAAGACCGGGCAGCCGGACGACGAGGACGTGCTGTACGGCCCGCTCAACAACGCCAACCAGCTCAAGCAGGTCTCCGGCTTCATCGACCGCCTCCCGGCCCACGCCAAGGTCGAGGCCGGCGGCCGGCGCGTCGGCGACAAGGGCTACTTCTACGCCCCGACCGTCGTCTCCGGCCTCAAGCAGGACGACGAGATCGTCCAGAACGAGGTCTTCGGCCCGGTCATCACCGTCCAGTCCTTCACGGACGAGGCCCAGGCCCTGGAGTACGCCAACGGCGTCGAGTACGCCCTCGCGTCCTCCGTCTGGACCAAGGACCACGCGCGCGCGATGCGCATGTCCAAGTCCCTCGACTTCGGCTGCGTGTGGATCAACACCCACATCCCGCTGGTCGCCGAGATGCCCCACGGCGGCTTCAAGAAGTCCGGCTACGGCAAGGACCTCTCCGGCTACGGCTTCGAGGACTACACCCGGATCAAGCACGTCATGACCTCCCTCGGCTGATCCGCCGACCGGCCCGCCACGCGGCCCCGACACCCCGCTCGACAGGGTGTCGGGGCCGCGCCGCGTCGCCCGGACGGAGCGTCCATTGCCGTGGACGGCGACCGGCCGGGATGCTGCCCGGATGAGAGCGACAGCCAGGAAGAACATGTCCCGCCGGTCCCTGCTGCGCGGCATCGGCGGTGCCGGGACCGCCGCCCTGCTCGCCGGGTGCGGGGTGCCCGCCGCCTTCGTGGAGGAGGGCGACCGGGCCGCCGCCCGGGACCTCTCGGCCCGCGACCGGTTCCTCGACTTCGCCAACTGGCCGCTCTACATCGACACCGACGAGGACGACGAGTCCCGCCGCCCCACCCTGGACGCCTTCCGGAAGCGGACCGGGATATCCGTCCGCTACACCGAGGAGATCAACGACAACGACGAGTTCTTCGGGAAGATCGGCCCCTCCCTGATGAACCACCAGGACCCCGGACGGGACCTGATCGTCCTCAGCGACTGGATGGCCGCCCGCTTCGTCCGGCTCGGCTGGGTCCAGGAGATGGACCGCGCCGCCCAGCCGAACGTCGCGGCCCACCTCGACCCGCAGCTGCGCTCGCCCGCCTTCGACCCCGGCCGGCTGCACACCGTCCCCTGGCAGTCCGGCATCACCGGCATCGCCTACAACCGCCGCAAGCTGGGCCGGGAGCTGCGCTCCGTGAAGGAGCTGTGGGCCGACGACCTGCGCGGGAAGGTCACCCTGCTGTCCGGGCTCGACGAGTCCTTCGCCCTGCTGATGATGGGCGAGGGCGTCGACGTGACCCGCTGGAAGGAGGACGACTTCCACGCCCTGTGCGAGCGGATCGAGCGGCTCGTCCGCGCCAAGCACATCCGCCGCTTCACCGGCAACGACTACATCAAGGACCTCTCCTCCGGCGACGTCCTGGCCTGCCAGGCGTACTCCGGCGACGTCATCCAGCTGCGGGCCGACAACCCGGACATCGAGTTCGTCGTCCCCGAGGAGGGCGCCGAGCTCTGGGCCGAGTCCCTCATGGTCCCCGACCTCGCCCGGCACAAGTCCAACGCCGAGAAGCTGGTCGACCACTACTACGAGCCCGAGGTCGCCGCCGAACTCGCCGCCTGGGTCAACTACGTCTGTCCCGTGCCGGCCGCGCAGCGGGTCCTCGCGGACTCCGGCGACGAGGAGCTCGCCGCGCTCGCCGAGGACCCGCTGATCTTCCCGGACCCGGCCATGCGGAGCCGGCTCGCCATCGCCCGGGACGTCACCGCCGAGGAGCGCCTCACCTTCGCGAAGAAGTGGAACGCGATCGTGGGGCTCTGAGCCGGTCCGGGCATGACGGGCGCGCGCCTCGACTTCCTCGCCACGTAAGGGTTTTCCCCTCGTGGTCGTGGGGGTGACGGGCGCCGCCGTCGCCGGGCGCCCATGCTTTTTGAACGTGTTCCAAAAAGCGGCCCCCCGACTTTTGAACACGTTCAGATCGGGCGTACGCTGTCCCCATGAGCGACACGAACGGGCCGAGAGCCCTTCTCAAGCGCATCCGCACCTGGCTGGTCCTCTTCGTCGTCTGTCTGGTCCTGAGCGGGCTCACCGCCTTCCCGCTCGTCACCGAACTCCGCCTCCTCGACTCGGCCCTGACCGGCTGGGTCGCGCCCGTCGCCGACGCGCTCCCCGGGCTCGCCGAGTGGATCCACCGGGTGCGGGGCGGCCTGGAGGCCGCCGACCGGGACGCCCCCTACCTTCTCTACGGCAACGACTGGCTGGCCTTCGCCCACCTCGTCATCGCCGTCGCCTTCCACGGCGTCTGGCGCGACCCCGTCCGCAACGTCTGGGTCGTCGAGTTCGGCATGATCGCCTGCGTCGGCATCGTCCCGCTCGCCCTGATCTGCGGCCCGATCCGCGACATCCCCTTCTGGTGGTCGGTCGTCGACATGTCCTTCGGCGTCTTCGGGATCCTGCCGTTGCTCCTCGTACGGCGCCTGATCAAGCGTCTGGAGGCCGTCACGGCGACGGCGACGGCGGCTCCGGAGGCCGTACCCGCGTAGCCGCCGCGCGGACCGCCGCCACCACCCGGTCCAGGGGTACGCCGGTGGGGACGGTCACGCCGAGCGCGGCGACCGTCCCGGCCGGACCGCGCAGCGGGGCCGCCACCGTCACCTCGCCCAGGCGGTGCTCCTCGGCGCAGACCGCGAGGCCCGTCGCGCGGACCCGCTCCAGCTGCCCGGCCAGAACCCCCGGCACCACGACCGTGTGGCGGGTGAGGCGGGGGAGGTTCGGCGGGGGAGCGGCGAGCAGCACCTTCCCGTACGCCGTCGCGTGGGCCGGCAGCCGCTCCCCGCTCACCAGGCACAGCACCCCGCCGGCCGGCGGACCCTGGAGCACCGCCACGTCCGCGTGACCGCCCGTCCGCGCCCCCAGGGCCCGCAGCGCGGGCAGCGCCGCGTCCAGGAGTCCGCGCGGACAGGGCGCCGCAGCGCCCAGCGCCCGCAGCCGGAGCCCCAGCCGGTACGTGCCGTCCGCGCCCCGCTCCAGACCGCCCCAGGCCACCAGCTCCCGCACCATGCGCAGCGCCGTCGGGGCCGGGAGCCCCGTCCGCGCCGCGATGTCGGTGAGCCTGAGCGCCACCGGGTCCCCGCCGTCGAAGGCGTCGAGGACCGAGAAGAGCCGACCCGCCACGCTCTCGCCCATGCCGTCGCCGTGCCTTTCACTCAGTGGAAGCCCGGACTTCCCGCCCGTACGGAAGCCCTACGAGGCTCAACGCATGAACCTCGGTCTCGCTTCCGACACCCTGCTCTCCACCACCCGCGCCGTCCGCCACCGGCTCGACCTCACCCGGTCCGTGCCCCGGGCGCTCCTGGAGGAGTGCGTCGACCTCGCCGTCCAGGCCCCCACCGGCCGCAACCGGCAGCGCTGGCACTTCGTCATCGTCACCGACCCGGCCCGCCGCGCCGTCCTCGCCGACCTGTGGCGGGCCTCCCTCGCCGTGCCCGGCGCCCACCAGCCGCTGCCGGACCGGGACGTGCGCCGGGCCGAGGTCGCGCCCGGCGTGATGGACCGGGTGTACTCGGGCGTCGGCCACCTGCACCGGCACCTGCACGAGGTGCCCGCCTACGTCATCCCCTGCGTCGAGGGGCGGACCGAGGGCGCCTCCGTCATCCACCAGGCCGGCACCTGGGGCTCGATCCTGCCCGCCGCCTGGAGCTTCATGCTCGCCGCCCGCGAGCGCGGCCTCGGCACCGTGTGGACCACCGGGAACCTGCCCCTGGAACGGGAGTTCGCCCGCTTCCTCGGCATCCCGTACGAGGAGGTCATGCAGGCCGCGTTCATCCCCGTCGCGTACACGATCGGCACCGACTTCCGGCCCGCCCGGCGCATCCCGCGCGAGCGGGTCCTCCACTGGGACGGGTGGTGACGGGGCCGTCCGCGGCCCCCTCGCACCCCTACGGCTTGCGGCCCACCGCGCCGAGCTGCGCCACCACGTCGCCCTCCTCGGAGCGCCAGCGGGAGCAGGAGACGATGCCCGGGGCGAGGAGGTCGAGGCCGTCCAGGAAGGAGGCGAACTCGGCGCGGGTGCGGGCGGTGATCGGCGGGGTCGCGTTCTCGTTCCAGAAGGCCATCGCGGCCTTGTTGCCCTCGCCGCCGAGCTCCGGCTCCAGGGTGGGGTGGGTGAGGACCAGGAAGCTGCCGGAGGGGACGGCGGCCATCAGGGTCCGCACGATGGAGCGGGCCTCGTCCGTGTCCATCACGAAGTTGAGGATGCCGAGCATCATCACCGCGACCGGGCGGGAGAGGTCCAGGGTGGCCGAGGCCGCCGCGAGGATCCGCTCCGGGTCGTGCGCGTCGGCGTCGACGTACTCGGTGACGCCCTCCGGCGCGCTCGTCAGGAGCGCGCGGGCGTGGGTGAGGACGATCGGGTCGTTGTCGACGTAGACGATCCGGGCGCCGGGGGCGGCCCGCTGCGCCACCTCGTGGGTGTTGTCGGCGGTCGGCAGGCCGGTGCCGATGTCCAGGAACTGCCGGACGCCCTCCTCGGCGGCCAGATGGGTCACCGCCCGGCCGAGGAACGCCCGGTCCGCGCGCGCCACTTCGCCGATGCTCGGGTAGAAGCCGGTGACCTGCGCGCCGACCGCGCGGTCCACCGGGTAGTTGTCCTTGCCGCCCAGCCAGTAGTTCCACACGCGCGCGTTGTGGGCGATGTCGGTGCGGATCCGGTCGTTGACGTTGTCGTGCACGCTGTCGTTCACCTCAGGAGTCCTCTCGCAGGACGGCGGCGAGGGCGTCGACGCGGTTCGTGGTGATCGCGTCCGCCCCGTTCATGATCAGCTTACGCATCGTGCGCTTCGTGTCCGCCGTCCAGGCCGACAGGAGCAGCCCGTCCCGGTGCACCCGCTCGCCCAGCTCCCGACTCACCAGGCCGAAGCGGTAGTTGAGCCAGCGCGGGCGCACGGCGTCGAGGAGCACCGGCCGGGGCGGGGCGAGCGAGGTCCAGGTCAGGGCGATCTCGGCGGCCGGGTCGGCGGCCCGCACCTGGAGCATGGCGACGGTCCCGGCGCAGTAGTAGACCCGCTCCCCGGCCCCGCACTCGCGGACCGTGCCGACGATCTTCCGGACCGAGTGCTCGTTCCCGCCCGGCAGGTCCAGCATCAGCCGGTGGTCCCCGGCGGCGAGCAGCGCCTCCCGCAGGGTCGGCACCCCGCCCGCCGTCACCTCCTCCACCTGCGCGTGCGTGAGCGCGGAGAGCGCCCGGTCCGGGCCCCACAGGCGCTTGAGGGTGTCGTCGTGGAGGAGGACGGGCACCCCGTCCCTCGTCAGCCGGACGTCGACCTCGACCGCGTCCGCGCCCCGTTCGATCGCCGAGGAGACCGAACGGAGCGTGTTCTCGCGGAAGCGGTACGGGTCGCCGCGGTGACCTACGACAGTGACGGATCGCATGGGGCCATTGTGGCCGGGGACGGCCGCCGGTGTCGTCGGCGCGGGGGCCGACGGCCCGTGTCGTCAGCGCTTCAGCGCGCCGTCCAGCCCTCGGTGTACGCGTCGATCTCGGCGGCGATCCGGGCCTTGCCCGCCTCGTCCAGGAAGGAGGCCTCCACGGCGTTCTTCGCGAGGGCGGCGAGACCGCGCTCGTCGAGGTCGAGGAGCCGGGCGGCGACCGCGTACTCGTTGTTCAGGTCGGTGCCGAACATCGGCGGGTCGTCGCTGTTGACGGTGACGAGGACCCCCGCGTCCACCATCCGCCGGATCGGGTGCTCGTCCAGGGTGGCGACGGCCCGGGTGGCGATGTTGGAGGTCGGGCAGACCTCCAGGGCGATCCGGTGCTCGGCCAGGTACGCCAGGAGCTCCGGGTCCCGGACGGAGCTGGTGCCGTGGCCGATGCGCTCGGCGCCCAGGTCGCGGATCGCGTCCCAGACGGTCTCCGGGCCGGTCGTCTCGCCCGCGTGCGGGACGGAGCGCAGGCCGGCCGCCCGGGCCCGGTCGAAGTACGGCTTGAACTGCGGGCGCGGGACCCCGATCTCCGGGCCGCCGAGGCCGAAGGAGACCAGGCCCTCCGGGCGCAGCCCCTCGGTCGTGGCGAGCCGCGCGGTCTCCTCGGCGGCTTCGAGCCCGGCCTCGCCGGGGATGTCGAAGCACCAGCGCAGGACCGTGCCGAACTCGGCCTCGGCCGCCTTGCGGGCGTCCTCGATCGCGTCCATGAACGCGTTCTCGTCGATGCCGCGGCGGGTGGAGGAGTAGGGGGTGATGGTCAGCTCGGCGTAGCGGATGTTCTGCCGGGCCATGTCCCGGGCGACCTCGAAGGTCAGCAGCCGGACGTCCTCGGGGGTGCGGACCAGGTCGACGACCGACAGGTAGACGTCGATGAAGTGCGCGAAGTCGGTGAACGTGAAGTAGTCGGCCAGGGCCTCCGGGTCCGTGGGGACCTTGGAGTCCGGGTGGCGGGCCGCGAGCTCGGCGACGATCCGGGGGGAGGCGGAGCCCACGTGGTGGACGTGCAGCTCGGCCTTGGGGAGGCCCGCGATGAAGGGGTGCAGATCGGTCATCGGGTCATCGTAGGCCGGACGGTTCCCCCGCAGGAGTGAGGCCGTAGCATGACGTGACCACGATGGGGGAGGCCCATGTCTGACAACCGAGACCAGCAGCCGGGCGGTTACGACCCGGCGGACCCGTGGGCTCCGCCGAACCGCGACGGGGTGGAACTGAGCAAGCCGGCGGCGCCGTCGCCCCCGCCGGTGCACGACCAGCAGACCGTCACGTCCATGCCGGCGGCGCCCGGCCCCGGCGGCGACGTCCCGCCGCCCCCGGTCGCGCCCGGCGGCCCGGCGGCGCCCGGCGCGTACGGCTATCCGGCGGACACCTCCGGGGGCTACGGCCACCCGGCCGACACCTCCGCCGGGAGCTACGGCTACCCGGCGGCCCCCGGCGCCCCGACGCCCATGACGACCTCCGGGTACGGCTACCCCGGATACCCGGGATACGGCGGCCAGCCCGGCTGGCAGCAGCCCCCCTCCAACGGCATGGGCACGGCGGCGATGGTGCTCGGCATCATCTCGGTCGCGGGCTTCTGCCTGTACGGCCTGGGGGCGCTCCTCGGCATCCTGGCCCTGATCCTCGGCATCATCGGGGTGAAGAAGGCGGGCCGGGGCGAGGCGACGAACCGGGGCATGGCGGTCGCCGGCATCGTGCTCGGCGCCATCGGCACCCTGATCGGCGCGGTCTTCCTCGGCTTCCTCATCTGGGCGATCAACCAGGACCCCTCGACCTTGGAGGACTCCGGCAGCTACGACGAGGACCCGTTCGCGTCGTCCCTGGTGCTGGAGATCACCCGCTGAGGACCCGTACATACGGACGAGGGCCCCGCACCGGCTTCCGGTACGGGGCCCTTCTCCTTGGGTGTCAGAAGTCCCGTAGCCCTTCCCCTTCTCAGGCGTCAGGAGTTCCGGAGCCGCTCCCGCGCCTCCATGAGGGCGAAGCCCAGGAGGTTGAGGCCGCGCCAGCGGGCCGGGTCGTGGGCGCCGGGGTCGGTCGCGGCGAGTCCGATGCCCCAGATCCGGTCCACCGGACTGGCCTCCACCAGAACGCGGTCACCGGTGCCGAGCAGATACGCGCGCAGGGCGTCGCTCGACGAGAACTTGTGGACGCTGCCCTCGACGACGATCCCGAACCGCTCCCGCGTCCACACCGCGTCGTCGAAGTCCCGCACCAGCCGGCCCGCGTTCTTGGCCTCCGCCGGGGTGCGGGCGGCCAGTGCGGCCCGCTCGGCGTCCGCGTCCCCGAAGAGCCGGGCCTTGGCCGCCATCATCCAGTGCTCGGCGGTCGCGTAGGCCACCCCGTCGACCGTGAAGGGGGAGGGCCACCACTGGCTCAGACAGCTCGCCGAAAGGTGCCCGTCCGGGTGCGGACGGTGACCCCAGAAGTGCAGCCACTTCACCCTGTCACCCCTGCTGACCTGCTGTGTCAGCTCCTCGATCGCGCTCATGCATGCGAGTCTGGCATTCGCCACGGACACTCCGTACGGAGATTTTCCGGCGGCCTCGACACATGGTCGACCGAATCCGTCGCGTAACCAAAAGGCAACAACGGAATCACTTGTTGGGTAGTCGTCCCTCTGTCAGGATCGGCACTCAATTCGAGCTGGGACAACGGAGAGCGTCATGGGCAACCGCTTCCAGGTGACGGACCGCTTCGCGGACGGCGCACAGTACATCGGCGGCGAGCTCCGCCCCGGAACGTCCGGCGAGGACCACCATGTGATCGACCCGGCGACCGGGAAGACCGTCTACACCTACGCGCTCGCCTCCACCGCCGACGTGGACGCGGCCGTCGCCGCCGCCAAGGCCGCCTTCCCGGGCTGGGCGGGCGCCACCCCCGGCGAGCGCTCCGACGCCCTGCACCGCTTCGCCGGCGTCCTCGCCGAGCGGGCCGAGGACTTCGCCCGCGCCGAGTCCCTCCAGTGCGGCAAGCCGCTCAAGCTCACCACCGAGTTCGACGTGCCCGGCACGGTCGACAACACCGCCTTCTTCGCCGGGGCCGCCCGCCACCTCCAGGGCCAGGCCGCCGCCGAGTACTCCGGCGACCACACCTCCTACGTACGGCGCGAGCCCCTCGGCGTCGTCGGCTCCATCGCCCCCTGGAACTACCCCCTCCAGATGGCCGCCTGGAAGATCCTCCCGGCGATCGCCGCCGGCAACACGATCGTCCTGAAGCCCGCCGAACTCACCCCGCTCACCTCCCTGATGTTCGCGCAGGCCGCGACCGACGCCGGCATCCCCGACGGCGTGATCAACATCGTCAACGGCGCCGGCCGGACCGTCGGCGAGCACCTCGTCGGCCACCCCGACGTCGTCATGACCTCCTTCACCGGCTCCACCCCGGTCGGCAGGCGGGTCGCCGAGATCGCCACCGCCACCGTCAAGCGCCTCCACCTCGAACTCGGCGGCAAGGCCCCCTTCGTCGTCTTCGACGACGCCGACCTGGAGGCCGCCGCCCACGGCGCCGTCGCCGCCTCCCTCATCAACAGCGGCCAGGACTGCACCGCCGCCACGCGCGCGTACGTCCAGCGCCCGCTCTTCGACGCCTTCACCGCCCGCGTCGCCGCCCTCATGGAGTCCGTACGGCTCGGCGACCCCTTCGCCCCGGACACCGACCTCGGCCCGCTGATCAGCCACGCCCAGCGCGACCGGGTCGCCGGCTTCGTCGACCGCGCCCGCGGCTACGCCACCGTCGTCACCGGCGGCGAAGCACCCGGCGGGGACCTGAAGGACGGTGCGTACTATCGACCGACCCTGATCACCGGCGCCGCGCAGGACAGCGAGGTCGTGCAGTCGGAGATCTTCGGCCCGGTCCTGGTGGCCCTGCCCTTCGACACCGACGACGAGGGCATCCGGCTCGCCAACGACACCCCCTACGGCCTCGCCGCCTCCGCCTGGAGCCGCGACGTCTACCGGACGGGACGGGCCACCCGGGAGATCAAGGCCGGCTGCGTCTGGGTCAACGACCACATCCCGATCATCAGCGAGATGCCCCACGGGGGAACCCGGGCCTCGGGCTACGGGAAGGACATGTCGGTGTACTCCTTCGAGGAGTACACGCAGGTCAAGCACGTCATGTACGACAACACCGCGGTCGCCGCGAAGGACTGGCACCGCACGATCTTCGGGGACCGATAGCCGACCGTCGCCCGACCGGCGACGCAACCCTCCCGAAAGGGCACAGCGCATGGAGCAGTACGAGCCCGACCGCCTGTCCGCCGCGCAGCTCGCGGCGATACGCCGCAGCATGACGAGCGGCCGGGGCACTCTCAGCCGCCGTTCGGTGCTGCGCGCGGGCGGCGTCGGCGCGCTCACCGCCGGCGGCCTCGCGTCCCTGAGCGCCTGCGGCATCCCGCCCGCCAAGCGGGAGGGCCAGGGCACCGCCTCCACCGACGACTCGGCCAAGGAGAAGACGGTCGCCTTCTCCAACTGGACCGAGTACATGGACGTCAGCGAGGACGAGAAGTCCCGCCCCACCCTGGAGGCGTTCGAGAAGCGCACCGGGATCAAGGTCAAGTACACCGAGGACATCAACGACAACGTCGAGTTCTTCGGCAAGATCAAGCCGCAGCTCGCCGCCGGCCAGGACACCGGCCGCGACCTCATATGCGTCACCGACTGGCTCGCCGCCCGGATGATCCGGCTCGGCTGGGTGCAGAAGCTCGACCCCTCGAACCTCCCCCACGCCTACACCAACCTCTCCGCCCAGTTCCGCAACCCCGACTGGGACCCGGGCCGCGCCCACTCGTATCCCTGGACCGGCATCTCCACCGTCATCGCGTACAACGTGAAGGCGACCGGCGGGAAGAAGGTCGACTCGGTCACCCAGCTCCTGGACGACCCCTCGCTCAAGGGCCGGGTCGGCTTCCTCACCGAGATGCGCGACACCGTCGGCATGACCCTGCTCGACCTCGGCAAGGACCCGGGCGCCTTCACGGACGCCGACTTCGACGCGGCGGTCGGACGCCTCCAGAAGGGCGTCGACAAGAAGCAGATACGCCGCTTCACCGGCAACGACTACACCTCCGACCTCGACAAGGGCGACATAGCCGCCTGTCTCGCCTGGGCCGGCGACGTCATCCAGCTCCAGGCGGACAACCCCGACATCCGCTACGCCATACCGGCGGCCGGCTACATCACCTCCACCGACAACCTGCTCGTCCCCGCGCAGTCCCGGCACAAGTCCAACGCCGAGAAGCTCATCGACCACTACTACGAGCTCCCCGTCGCCGCGCAGCTCGCCGCGTACATCAACTACGTCTGCCCCGTCGACGGGGTGAAGGACGAGCTCGCCAGGATCGACCCCGAACTCGCGGACAACACGCTGATCCTCCCCGACAAGGCCATGGCGAAGAAGTCGCGCGCGTTCCGCTCGCTCACCGGCGCGGAGGAGACGGCGTACGAGGAGAAGTTCGCCAAGCTCATCGGCGCCTGAGTCCGGCCTCGTCCACCCCTCTCACTCCCCTGGGACCACGACCCATGACTGACAAGACTGCTCACACCGGAAAGAACACGGGCGGCGGCGACGTCCGTCTCACCGGGATCAGCAAGACGTACGGCTCCTTCACCGCCGTCCACCCGCTCGACCTGACCGTCCCGCAGGGCTCCTTCTTCGCCCTCCTCGGCGCCTCCGGCTGCGGCAAGACCACCACCCTGCGCATGATCGCCGGCCTGGAGGACCCCAGCACCGGCACCGTCTTCCTCGGCGACACCGACGTCACCGACCTCCCGCCCTACAAGCGGCCGGTCAACACCGTCTTCCAGTCCTACGCGCTCTTCCCGCACATGGACATCACCGAGAACATCGCCTTCGGCCTGCGCCGCCGGGGCATCAAGTCGGTGAAGAAGCAGGTCGACGAGATGCTGGAGCTCGTCCAGCTCGGCGACAAGGCCCGCCACAAGCCGCACCAGCTCTCCGGCGGCCAGCAGCAGCGCGTCGCCGTGGCCCGCGCCCTCATCAACCACCCGCAGGTCCTCCTCCTCGACGAGCCGCTCGGCGCCCTCGACCTCAAGCTGCGCCGCCAGATGCAGCTGGAGCTCAAGCGGATCCAGACCGAGGTCGGCATCACCTTCGTGCACGTCACCCACGACCAGGAGGAGGCCATGACCATGGCCGACCAGGTCGCGGTGATGAACGGCGGCCGGGTCGAGCAGCTCGGCGCCCCCGCCGACCTGTACGAGAACCCGCGGACCACCTTCGTCGCCAACTTCCTCGGCACCTCCAACCTCATCGGGGCCGAGGTCCTGGAGACCGGTTCCGAGGTGCTCGTCGCGGCGGGCGGCGGCAAGCTCCGGGTCCCCGGCGACCGCTGTACCCCCGCCGTCCGCGCGGGCGGCAGGCTGCTGGTGGGCGTCCGCCCCGAGAAGATCTCCCTCACGCACGCGGACGACGCCGGCGCGATAGCCGACGGCCGCAACCGCGTCACCGGCCGGATCGCCGACTCCTCCTTCATCGGGGTCTCCACCCAGTACGTGGTGAACAGCCCGGCGGGCGCGGAACTCCAGGTGTACGAGCAGAACATCGAGCGCGACACCCGGCTCGTCCCGGGCGCCGAGGTGGTCCTGCACTGGAACCCGGCCCACACGTTCGGGCTCGACGCGGACCAGTCCCTGCTTGCGGGGACAGTGGGCGACGCCGGTGTGGAGAGCGTGGAGGACGCCGGATGAGCGCCCCGACCCTGACGAAAGAGGCGCCCGAATCGGTGGAGGAACCGGTTCTGCGCAAGCCCCCCACCCGCAAGCGGCTCGTCCCCTACTGGCTGCTGCTCCCCGGCATCGTCTGGCTGCTCGTCTTCTTCGCGCTGCCGCTGGTCTACCAGGCCTCCACCTCGGTCCAGACCGGCTCCCTCGAAGCCGGCTTCCAGGTCACCTGGCACTTCCAGACCTACTGGGAGGCCCTCCAGGAGTACTGGCCGCAGTTCGTCCGCTCCCTGCTCTACGCCGGGACCGCGACCGTCCTCTGCCTGCTCCTCGGCTACCCGCTCGCGTACCTGATCGCCTTCCGGGCCGGCCGCTGGCGCAATCTGATCCTCGTCCTGGTCATCGCCCCCTTCTTCACCAGCTTCCTCATCCGGACCCTGGCGTGGAAGACGATCCTGGCGGACGACAGCGTCGTGGTCGACGCGCTGAACGCGCTGCACGTCCTCGACGTGACGAGCTGGCTCGGCTGGACCGAGGGCGACCGGGTGCTCGCTACCCCGATGGCGGTCGTCTGCGGCCTCACGTACAACTTCCTGCCCTTCATGATCCTGCCCCTCTACACCTCCCTGGAGAGGATCGACGGGCGGCTCCACGAGGCCGCGCAGGACCTGTACGCCTCCCCGGCCACCACCTTCCGCAAGGTGACCTTCCCGCTGTCGATGCCCGGCGTCGTCTCCGGCACCCTGCTCACCTTCATCCCGGCGAGCGGCGACTACGTGAACTCCGAACTGCTCGGCTCGACCGACACCAAGATGGTCGGCAACGTCATCCAGTCGCAGTTCCTGCGGGTCCTCGACTACCCGACGGCCGCCGCGCTCTCCTTCATCCTCATGGCGATCGTCCTGGTCATGGTCACCGTCTACATCCGCCGCGCCGGAACGGAGGACCTCGTCTGATGCGCTGGATCCGCAAGAATCTCGTCGTCGTCGCGGGCCTGCTGACGCTCGCGTACATGATCCTGCCGAACCTCGTCGTGATGGCGTTCTCGTTCAACAAGCCGAACGGGCGCTTCAACTACTCCTGGCAGAAGTTCTCCCTGGACGCCTGGAAGGACCCCTGCGGCGTCGCCGACATGTGCCAGTCGCTGTCGCTCTCGCTGCAGCTCGCCGCCTGGGCCACCCTCGGCGCCGTCGTCCTCGGCACGGCGATCGCCTTCGCGCTGGTCCGCTACCGCTTCCGGGCGCGCGGCGCGATCAACTCGCTGATCTTCCTGCCGATGGCGATGCCCGAGGTCGTCATGGCCGCCTCGCTGCTCACCCTCTTCCTCAACATGGGGATCGAGCTGGGCTTCTGGACGGTCCTGATCGCCCACATCACCTTCTGCCTGTCGTTCGTCGTGACGGCGGTCAAGGCCAGGGTCATGTCCATGGACCCGCGTCTCGAGGAGGCCGCCCGCGACCTCTACGCGGGGCCCGCGCAGACCTTCCTGCGCGTCACCCTGCCGATCGCCGCCCCCGGCATCGCCGCCGGCGCGCTGCTCGCCTTCGCGCTCTCGTTCGACGACTTCATCATCACCAACTTCAACGCGGGACCCTCCACGGTCACCTTCCCCATGTTTGTCTGGGGCTCGGCGCAGCGTGGCACACCCGTTCAGATCAACGTCATCGGCACCGCGATGTTCGTCCTCGCGGTACTGGTGGTCGTGGCCGGGCAAATCATTACGAACCGGCGCAAGAAAACAGCAACAGCCTGAGCGAAGGCCGCCCAGGCACCGAAGGAGTTGGAAACCATGGCCCCAGTCGCCATGCGTCTCGCCGCCCAATCTCTCTCCGACGCCCAGCCCGTCCCCTTCTGGCTGGAAGACCCCGGCAAGCCCGGAGCCCTGCCCGCCCTCACCGGCACCGAGAAGTGCGACCTCCTCGTGGTCGGCGGCGGCTACAGCGGACTGTGGACCGCGCTCCTCGCCAAGGAGCGCGACCCCTCCCGGGACGTCGTCCTGATCGAGGGGCGCGAGGTGGGCTGGGCCGCCTCGGGCCGCAACGGGGGCTTCTGCGCGGCCTCCCTCACCCACGGCTTCGGCAACGGGCTCGCCCGCTGGCCGGGCGAGCTGGAGAAGCTGGAGGAGCTGGGCGAGCGGAACCTCGACGCCATCGAGGAGGCCGTCGCCCGCTACTCCCTGGACTGCGACTTCGAGCGCACCGGCGAGATCGACGTGGCCACCGAGCCGTACCAGGTGGAGGAGCTCCACCAGGTGTACGGGGAGCTCGACCGGCTCGGCCTCGCCGACGGCGTCGACCTCCTCGACCGGGACGCGGTGCGCGCCGAGGTCGACTCGCCGACCTTCCTCGGCGGCCTCTGGGACCGCCGCGGCGTCGCCATGCTGAACCCCGCCAAGCTGGCCTGGGGCCTCAAGCGGGCCTGTCTGGGCCTGGGCGTCCGGATCTACGAGAACACCCCCGGCCTGGACCTGGTCTCCGTCGGCGCCGGCACGGGCGTGCGCACCCCGTACGGCAAGGTCCTCGCCCGCCGGGTCGCGCTCGGCACCAACGTCTTCCCGTCCCTGGTCAAGCGGGTCCGGGCCTACACGGTCCCGGTCTACGACTACGCCCTGACGACCGAGCCGCTCAGCGCCGAGCAGCTCGCCTCGATCGGCTGGAAGAACCGGCAGGGGCTCGGTGACTCCGCCAACCAGTTCCACTACTTCCGGATCACCGCCGACCACCGGATCCTGTGGGGCGGCTACGACGCGATCTACCCCTTCGGCGGCAGGGTCAGCGCCGAGCGGGACCACCGCCCGGAGACGTACCTCAAGCTGGCCGAGCACTTCTTCCACTGCTTCCCGCAGCTCGAAGGGCTCCGCTTCAGCCACGCCTGGGGCGGCGCGATCGACACCTGCTCCCGCTTCTCGGCCTTCTTCGGCACGGCGCACAAGGGGAAGGTGGCGTACGCGGCCGGGTTCACCGGCCTCGGCGTCGGCGCCACCCGCTTCGGCGCCGACGTGATGCTCGACCTGCTCGCGGGGGAGCGCACCGAGCGCACCGACCTGGAGATGGTCCGCTCCAAGCCGCTGCCGTTCCCGCCCGAGCCGGTCGCCTGGGCCGGCATCGGCCTCACCAAGTGGTCCCTCGCCCGCGCCGACGAGAACGGCGGCCGGCGGAACCTGTGGCTGAAGGCGATGGACCGCCTGGGCCTGGGCTTCGACAGCTGACCGCTCGCGTGACGCGCGTCCGGGTGACGTACGTCACAACCAGCGGGTAGTCGAAGCCGCGTAAGAGAAGCCGCCCTCCGCGCTCTCTCCGTGTGGACACCGTGTCCACACGGAAGGAGGAGGTCGCGATGACTGGTACGGGGGCCACGGGCGCCAGGAGTGCGGTGGAGTGGCTGCTCTCGGCCGCGCCCGATCCCGACGCGTGCCGCTGGGAGTGGGAGCGCGGTCCGCACGGGGTCGCGCTGCTGCCCGCCGGCGTGCGGTGGGACGTGCTGATCCTGCCGGCCGGACTCGGCTATCCCACGCTCGACGTGCTGACCCGCCTGGTGGGCCGGCCTGGTCCGGTCCTGGCCGACTTCGGCGACGCCCGGATGGGCTTCTTCGTCCCGCCGGGCACCGCCGCCCGCTGGCTCGGCACCGGGATTCGCAGCGCGGGCGCCGGGACCTGGATCGTCGTCCCGCACCCGGGCCGGGCGTCCGGCGCGGTGCGCTGGCTGGTGGTCCCGGACGGCACCGGAACCCTCACCGACGCCCCGCTCCTGGAGCTGGCGATGCACGAGGCGGCGGGCCGACTGGCCCGGGGGGAGGGGGTGGTGGACGGGGGCTGAGCGAAGGAGTCGCGCGGACAGAGGTCTTGACCACTTGATTGGTCTGGACCATGCTGTGGCGCGCTCCCTTCGATTCCCCCACCGCTCCATCTCCCCTTCCCGGAGGCAGTCGTGGCCCGCTCCAGATCCCTCACCCTGACCCTGGCGGGCGCCCTCGCCGCCGGAGGGCTCCTCGCGCTCACCCCCGCGGCCCAGGCCGCCGACACCGAACTCGCCCGCAACGGCGGCTTCGAGGCCGGACTCGACGGCTGGACCTGTACGGCGGGCAGCGGCGCCGTCGTCACGTCGCCCGTGCACGGCGGCACGAAGGCGCTCCAGGCCACCCCGGCCGGCAGCGACAACGCCCGCTGCTCCCAGACCGTCACCGTGAAGCCCAACTCCACGTACACGCTCAGCGGCTGGGTCCGCGGCAGCTACGTCTACCTGGGCGCTACCGGCACCGGCACCACCGACGTCTCCACCTGGACGGGCTCGGCCCCCGCCTGGCAGAAGCTCAGCACCGGCTTCACCACGGGCCCCTCCACCACCTCGGTCACGATCTACACCCACGGCTGGTACGGCACCCCCGCCTACCAGGCCGACGACCTCTCGCTGTACGGCCCCGGCGGCGACCCGGTCCAGCTCCCCGCCGCCCCCACCGGGCTCGCGGCCGGCTCCCCGACCTCCACCACCGTGCCGCTGACCTGGAGCGCGGTCCCCGGCGCCACCTCGTACCACGTCTACCGGGGCGCCACGCGGATCCAGACGGTCACCGGTACCTCCGCCACCGCGACCGGCCTGACCGCCTCCACCGCGTACACCTTCCAGGTCAGCGCCGTGAACGCGGCGGGCGAGTCCCCGAAGTCCGCCGCCGTCACCGCGACCACGACCAACGGCGGCGGCGGGGACGGCGGCAACCAGGGCCTGCCCGCGCACGCCCTCGTCGGCTACCTCCACGCCAGCTTCGCCAACGGCTCCGGCTACACCCGCATGGCCGACGTCCCCGACTCCTGGGACGTCGTCAACCTGGCCTTCGGCGAGCCGACCTCGGTGACCTCGGGCGACATCCGCTTCAGCCTCTGCCCGGCCACCGAGTGCCCGAACGTGGAGTCGCCCGCGGAGTTCAAGGCGGCGATCAAGGCCAAGCAGGCCGCCGGCAAGAAGGTCCTCATCTCCATCGGCGGCCAGAACGGCCAGGTCCAGCTCTCCAGCACGGCCGCCCGCGACGCCTTCGTCACCTCCGTCTCGAAGATCATCGACGAGTACGGGCTCGACGGCCTGGACATCGACTTCGAGGGCCACTCCCTCTCGCTCCAGACCGGTGACAACGACTTCCGGAACCCGACCAGCCCGGTCATCGTCAACCTCATCCAGGCGGTCAAGACCCTCAAGGCCAAGTACGGCGCCAAGTTCGTCCTGACCATGGCCCCGGAGACCTTCTTCGTCCAGCTCGGCTACCAGTACTACGGCTCCGGCCCCTGGGGCGGCCAGGACCCGCGCGCCGGCGCCTACCTGCCGGTCATCCACGCCCTGCGCGACGACCTCACCCTGCTGCACGTCCAGGACTACAACTCGGGCTCCATCATGGGCCTGGACAACCAGTACCACTCCATGGGCGGCGCCGACTTCCACATCGCCATGACCGACATGCTCCTCACCGGCTTCCCGGTCGCCGGCAACACCGACCGCGTCTTCCCGGCGCTCCGCCCCGAGCAGGTCGCCATCGGCCTCCCGGCCTCCACCCAGGCGGGCAACGGCCACACCAGCCCGTCCGAGGTCAACAAGGCCCTGGACTGCCTCACCAAGAAGGTCAACTGCGGCTCGTACCAGACCCACGGCACCTGGCCCGCCCTGCGCGGCCTGATGACGTGGTCGATCAACTGGGACCGCTTCAACCAGTGGGAGTTCTCGAAGAACTTCGACGCATACAAGTGGAGCTGACGGCCAGGATCCACAGCCCCAGACAGAGGCTGGCCACCACGTCCAGCGGCCAGTGATAGCCCCGCAGCACCAAGCCGGTCCCCGTCACCGCCGTCAGCACGGCGGCGACGGGGACCAGCCGGTTCGAGACGAGGAGGGCCGCGCCGAAGTAGGCCACCATCGCGGTGGCCGTGTGGCCCGACGGGTAGTAACCGTGCGCCCACGGCTCCAGGGGCCCGGGCCGGGCGGTCCACAGCTTCAGCGGAACCACGAGGAGGGGGACCGCGGCCATCGCGAGACCCGCGCACAGGGCGGCCCGCCCGCGCCCCCGCCACACCGCGTACGCCATCGCGCAGCCGAGCACGGGCAGTGCGACGGGCATGTTGCCGAGGTCGGAGGCGAGCTCGCTCAGGGGCCGGGGGACCGTGTCCACCAGGGCCCGGGAGACCCGCTCGTCGAGCCTGGCCAGGGGGCCGTGGACGAGCACCTGCCAGGTCACGACGGCGAAGGCGACGAGCGCCGAGAAGAGAGCCGGCCGCCCTGGAACAGGGGGGGTGGTTCCAGGACGGCCGGGAGGACCGGGCTGCCGCGCGCCCCGGGGGGTGTGGGGCGTGCGGCCATCCGATCGGTGAGGAGTGCCGGGGCACGAGGCGCCGGCGGCGTGCGCGGAGGCACGGTGCGGACGGGGCTGGGGAGGCTCCGCCCGGGGTGTTTCTCTCATCCGGGGGAACCGTACGCCAGAGGAAGGGGGGACCGACAGCGGGAAACGCGTCCCGCCATCGGCCCCCCACAGAGTCTTCACACCAGGGCCCTCACGGGCCCGCGGATCAGATCTGGGCGAACGCGTTCTCGAGGATGTCGAGGCCCTCGTTCAGCAGGTCCTCGCCGATGACCAGCGGCGGCAGGAAGCGGAGCACGTTGCCGTAGGTGCCGCAGGTCAGGACCAGGAGGCCCTCCGCGTGGCAGGCCTTCGCCAGGGCGCCGGCGGCCTCCGCGTACGGCTCCTTGGTGGTCGGGTCCTTCACCAGCTCGATGGCGATCATGGCGCCGCGGCCGCGGATGTCGCCGATGGCCGGGAACTTCTCCTGCATCGCGGTGAGGCGGGCCTTCATGACCTCCTCGATGCGCTTGGCCTTCCCGTTGAGGTCGAGCTCCTTCATCGTCTCGATGGAGCCGAGCGCACCGGCGCAGGCCACCGGGTTGCCGCCGTAGGTGCCGCCCAGGCCGCCGCCGTGGACGGAGTCCATGATCTCGGCGCGGCCGGTGACGGCGGCGAGCGGCAGACCGCCCGCGATGCCCTTGGCGGTGGTGATGAGGTCCGGGACGACGCCCTCGTCCTCGCAGGCGAACCACTGGCCGGTGCGGCAGAAGCCGGACTGGATCTCGTCCGCGACGAAGACGATGCCGTTGTCGTTGGCGAACTTCACGATCGCCGGCAGGAAGCCCTTGGCCGGCTCGATGAAGCCGCCCTCGCCGAGGACCGGCTCGATGATGATCGCGGCGACGTTGTCGGCGCCGATCTGCTTGCTGATCTGGTCGATCGCCTGGGCGGCGGCCTCGGGGCCGCAGTTCTCGGCACCGGTGGGCCAGCGGTAGCCGTAGGCCACCGGCACGCGGTAGACCTCGGGCGCGAACGGCCCGAAGCCCTGCTTGTACGGCATGTTCTTCGAGGTGAGCGCCATCGTCAGGTTCGTACGGCCGTGGTAGCCGTGGTCGAAGACGACGACGGCCTGGCGCTTCGTGTACGAACGGGCGATCTTGACCGCGTTCTCGACGGCCTCGGCGCCCGAGTTGAACAGCGCCGACTTCTTGGCGTGGTCGCCCGGGGTCAGCTCGGCGAGGGCCTCGCAGACCTCCACGTAACCCTCGTACGGCGTCACCATGAAACAGGTGTGGGTGAAGTCCTGGAGCTGCGCGGAGGCGCGGCGCACGACGGCCTCGGCGGAGGCGCCGACCGAGGTCACGGCGATGCCGGAGCCGAAGTCGATCAGACGGTTCCCGTCGACGTCCTCGATGATGCCGCCGCCGGCCCGCTTGGTGAAGACGGGCAGCGTGGAGCCCACGCCACCGGCGACCGCGTCGAGGCGTCGGGCCTGAAGCTCCTGCGACTTCGGACCGGGGATGGCGGTGACGACGCGCCGCTCCTGCGGGACAGCGTTCATGCGGGGCTCCTGGGGGTGTTCTGGACGCACTTGTGGGTTTCCTCCGCAGGCTAGGCGCGGGGGAGGGGGAGAGGCATGCGCCGATCGGGAGTGGTGGGGGGTGTGTCGTTGTCCGGGATGGACATGACGGGGCGCTCCTCCGCGCGGGAGACGCCTGGTCACGCTCCCGCGGCAGGCGGCCGGCCCCGCCCACTGGCCGTCTCCCGCGGGGATCGGCCGCACGGGTGGTCGAAATCCCTCCGGGGCGGCGCGGGCCCACTAGATTGACGAGGGCACAGACGCGGCGACCTGGCTGGTCAGGGGGCAGGGGTTCATGGAGACCGACGGCACGTACGAGTCACGCGACACGACGGGGGGCGGGGTGCCACGGCCGGCGGGGCCGCCGCCCGCCCGCCCCCACCCGGCGCCGCCGACGGCTCCGCCCGCGCATTCGGTGCCGCCCGTGCCTTCCGCGCCGCCGGTCGTTCCGCCCAGGCCGGCCGCGGCGCCCGGCACCCCCGCCGGGCCCGGCGCGGCCACCGCGCCCGTGGTCGCCTGGCTGGACGCCCCGCGCCCCGAGGCCGCGCCCGGCATCTGGCGGTTCCGGCACGTGCCGCCGCCGCCGCCCAAGGAGGCCCGCCGACTCCCGCCCGTCACCGTGGCCGGGCTCCTCATCCCCCTGGTGGTGGGGCTGCTCCTGTGGTCGGCCTGGCGGCGCGGCGCCGTCCCGTACCAGTCGATCCCGCTCATGGCCTTCACCCCCGCCGACTGGTGGCACACCGGGACCACCTCGCCCCGCGACTGGCACGGCGAGGAGGCCCGGGCCGTCTACGACGGCGTCTTCTTCGCGGTACTGCTCTACGCGATGGCCCGGCTCGGGGCCTGGGCCGAACTCGCCCGCCACGTGCTCGCCGACCGTCGCCCTCCGGTGCGCGCCGGGCTCACGGCCGGCGCGGCCCTGATCACCCTGACGCTCGTCTGGCCCCGCGCCTTTCCCGGCGTCGGCTGGGAGGCCCTGCCGGTCTCCAGGCCGGTGTTCTCCCTCGTCACGCTGATCGGCGGCGGATACGACGTCCTCACCTCACCGGTCCTCGTGTACACCGTCTACGCGCTGATCGGGGCGGCCGTCCTGTGGCCCTTCGCCCGCCTCGGCGCCTGGCCCGCCTTCGTCCGGGAACGGCTGCGCTCCCGTGCCGACACCACCGCCCCGGCGCCCGACCCGGCCGTGCCCGTCCCCCTCTCGCAATGGCCCGAGCTGCGGGCGGCGGGAGAGTGGCGGACCGCGGACCTGCTCGCCGCCGAACTCGCCGCCGGACGCATGAACGACGTGGACTGCGCACGGGTCCGCCGGAACCTGGAGCGGGGACGCACCGGCGCTGGCGGGCTCGCCTCCTTCGTCGACACCGTGCTGCGCCAGGGCGCCGCGGCCTGGGCGCACCCCTCGGGCGACCGGGACCTGCCGACCCGTGCCGCCGCCCACGACCTCCTGGTGGGCCAGGTCCGCATCGGGCGCTGCGCGGCCGAGGAACGGAACCCGGCCGCCTACCGGGGCGCGGGCCTCGCCCTCGACCCGTCCGCGCTCGCCACCTCACTGCTCGTCGTGGGGCCCACCGGCACCGGCGGGACGGGCCGCCCGACCGGCCCGGTCGTCGAGTCCCTCACCCTCCAGGCGCTCACCGGCACCTGCGCGGTCGTCGCCGTCGGCACGGCGGAAGCGCCGCTCGGCCCCGAGGCCGCGTACGACGTCGTGGTCCGGCCGGGCGACCCGTCCTCGCCGTACGACCTCGACCCGTACGCCGGCCTCACCGACCCCGACGAGGCGGCGGCCCTGCTCGCCGAAGGCCTGGCGGGGGACATCGAGAACGTCGACGCCCGGCGCGCCGCCACCGTCCTCGCCCAGCTCCTCGGCCCCTACCGGGCGGCGCACGGCCGCTTCCCGTCCGTGCCGGTCCTGCGCGAACTGCTCGAAGCGGGTCCCGGGACGCTGACGGCGCTGCTCGACCGGCTGCCCGCGGACGGCGCCGCCACGATGCGACGCGAGCTGGAGGCGCGCATCCGGCAGGCCGGCACCGCGGCCGACGCGGGGCCGCTCCTCGCGGACCGCCTGTCGCTCCTCGACCGGCCCGTGTTCGCCGAGTTCTTCGGCGCCGACGGGGGAGCCGTACGCCCCTTCTCGCTGAAGTCCGTCACCCACCACCCGCTGCGGGTCAGGATCGAGCTGCCGGAGCACGGGCACGAGGAGGCGTCACGGCTCCTCACCCGGCTGATCCTCGCCCAGTTCCTCGCGGCGGCCCGGGCGGGCACCGGCCGCGCGCACCTCGTCTCCCTCGTGCTCGACGACGCCACCGGGGCGCTCACCCCCGGCACCGTCCGCTCCCTCCAGCGGCTGCGCCCGCACAACGCCGGAGTCGTCCTCGGCCTCCGCACCCTCGGCGAGGTGCCCGAGGCGTTGCACGGCCCGCTGCTCGGCGCCGTCGGCTGCCGCGTGGCGCTCTCCGGCATCAGCACCTGGGACGGCCGGGGATTCGCCGAGACCTGGGGCAAGGAGTGGGTGGAGACCACCGAGGTGGCGCACCACACGGTCTTCGCCGACCAGCCCATGACCCGTTTCATCCACGCCCTGCGCAAGAAGATCACGGGCAAGGCCGTCACCACCGACGCCGTCACGACACGAAAGGTCGAGCGCGAGCGGTGGTCCGCCTCCGAACTCGCGCACTCCGTGCCGCCCGGCCACGCCGTCGTCTCCCTGACCACGGTCGCCGGCGCGCACACACCCCCCCTCCTCGTAGACCTCCGCAACTGAGCACCCGCCCCCCGCCCCTGGCACAATCGGGGGCGCCACTCGGCTGAGCGGCGCCCCCCTCCCCAAAGGTCCGACGGTCCCCAATGCCGCCCACCCTCGCCTCGCTCGTGCAGCACTCCGCCCTCAAGCTCGTCGTCCGGGCCGGTGAGGACCGTCTCGACACCCCCGTCCGGTGGGCCCACGTCAGTGAGCTCGCCGATCCCGTGCCGTACATGGAGGGCGGCGAGCTGCTGCTCACCACCGCGCTCACCCTCGACGCGGAGGACCCGGAGGCGATGCGCCGCTACGTGCGGCGGCTGCTCGGGGCGGGGGTCGTCGGGCTCGGGTTCGCCGTGGGGGTGAACCACGAGGAGATCCCGGCGGCGCTGCTCGAAGCGGCCCGCGAGGAGCACCTGCCGCTGCTCGAAGTGCCGCGCCGGACCCCCTTCCTCGCCATCAGCAAGGCCGTCTCCGCCGCCATCTCCGCCGACCAGTACCGCGCCGTCACCGCCGGCTTCGAGGTCCAGCGCGAGCTGACCCGGGCCGCGCTCGCCGAGGGCCCCGACGCCGTCGTCGCCCGGCTCGCCGCCCACGTCGACGGCTGGGCCGCCCTCTACGACACCGCCGGCAAGCCCGTCGCCGTCTCGCCCGAGTGGGCCGCCCGCCGGGCCGCCCGGCTCACCCCCGACGTGGAGCGGCTGCGCGAACGCCCCGCCCCCGCCAGCGCCGTGGTCGGCGACACGGACGACCGCGTCGAACTCCAGTCGCTCGGCACCGGCCGCCGCGTCCGGGGCGCCCTCGCCGTCGGTACCGGCGCCCCCCTCGGCACCGGCGAGCGGTACGCCGTCCACTCGGCCATCGCCCTGCTCACCCTCACCACGGAACGCTCCCGTTCCCTCCAGGCCGCCGAGCAGCGCCTCGGCGCCGCCGTCCTGCGCATGATGCTCGCCGGACAGCCGGACCACGCGCGCGCGGTGGCCGGCGACGTGTACGGCGGGCTGCTCGACGCCCCCTTCCGGATCCTCGTCGCCGAACCCGCCGGCGGCGAACCGGCCGCCGAACCGCCCCTCCCCGTCCTCGCCGAGGCCCTGGAGGCCGCCGCCGCCCGCGCGGGCGAGGCGGTCCTCGCCGTCCCCGAGGGCGAGCAGCGGCTCCTCGTCCTCGCCGCCGACGGCGGCGCGGTCGTCACCGCCTGCGGGGGGTACGCGGAACGCGAGGCCGAGGAGGCCGGCGTCGTCGTCGGCCTCTCCGCCCCGGCGGGCCCGATCGCGGCCGCGGCCGCGTACAAGCAGGCCGAACAGGCGCTCTCGGTCGCCCGCCGCCGCGGCAGGGCGCTCGTCGAGCACGAGGACCTGGCGGCGGGCTCGGTCCTGCCGCTCCTCGCCGACGACGCCGTCCGCGCCTTCGCCGACGGGATGCTCCGGGCCCTGCGCGACCACGACGCCACCGGCCGCGGCGACCTCGTGGCCTCCCTGCGCGCCTGGCTCTCCCGGCACGGCCAGTGGGACGCCGCCGCCGCCGACCTGGGCGTCCACCGGCACACCCTGCGCTACCGGATGCGCCGGGTGGAGGAGATCCTGGGCCGTTCCCTGGACGATCCGGACGTGCGGATGGAACTGTGGCTCGCCCTCAAGGCCACGGGGGAGGGGGCGGAGTAAGTCCCCCCAGGGTCCGTCCGTCCCGTCCCCCCGCCTCGTCCCGTCCTCAGCCGTCCGAGCCGCCGTCGTCGCCCCCCGACCCCCTGTGTCCGCCGATGCCCCGCCCCTGCCCCCTGCCCCCGGCGCGCACCAGTTCCCCGCACAGCAGCACCACCGCCGCCACTCCGCGCGTCCAGCGCGGGCCGCCCCGGGCCGCCCACACCACGCAGACGCACCCGCCCACGGCGAGGACCAGGACAGCGGACATCACGAACAGGAACATGTGTTTCCCCCCTGCGGTTCTGCGGTCCTCCTCATCCTTCCATTCCCGTCACCGGCCGCCCCTGCCGTCCGAATTCCGGGGCCACTGCCCGAACGCGGGCAGATTTCTGGCCGTTCCGCCCCTCGATCCCTACTCTCCTGCTCATGACAAAACCCGCCGTCGACCCGGCCGCCCCCGGCACCCTCGCCGACCTCCCCGCCGCACCCCCGGCTCCCGCCCGCCGGATCACCGGCGCCGTCTGGGCCGCGCTCGGCATCGTGTACGTCGTGTGGGGGTCCACCTACCTCGGCATCCGGGTCGTCGTCGAGACCCTGCCGCCGTTCCTCTCCGGCGGCGCCCGCTTCGTCACCGCCGGACTGCTGCTCGCCGGGATCATCGCCTGGCGTCAGGGCCCCGCCGCCCTCAAGGTCACCCGCCGGCAGCTCGGTTCGGCCCTCCTCGTCGGCCTGCTCCTCATCCTCGGCGGCAACGGCCTCGTCGTCCTCGCCGAGACCTCCGTCCCCTCCGGCCTCGCCGCGCTCCTCATCGCCGTCGTCCCCGCCTGGGTCGTCCTCCTGCGCGCCGCCGCCGGCGAGCGGCCCGGCCCCGGCGCGTTCGGCGGTGTCCTGCTCGGCCTGGCCGGGCTCGGCGTCCTCACCCTGCCGGGCCTGACCGGCGAGGTGCGGATCGGCGGGGTCCTCCTCGTGGTCGTCGCCGCCCTCAGCTGGTCCGTGGGCTCCTTCACCTCCTCGCGCCTCCCGATGCCCGCCAACCCCTTCGCCGCCAGCGCGTACGAGATGGTCGCGGGCGGCCTCGCCGGCGTCGCCGTCGGCCTGTTCCGCGGCGAGCACCACGGACTCGACCTCGCCGAGGTCTCCACCCGCTCCTGGACGGCCCTCGCCTACCTGGTCGTCTTCGGCTCGCTGATCGCCTTCACCGCGTACGCCTGGCTCCTCCAGGCGGCCCCGCTCTCCCTGGTCGCGACCTACGCGTACGTCAACCCCGTCGTCGCGGTCGCCCTCGGCGCCCTCGTCCTGAACGAGGCCCTGACCTGGCCCGTCCTCCTCGGCGGCGCGATCGTCGTGGCCGGCGTCTGTCTGATCGTGTCGACCGAGCGGAGGAGATGAGCCGGCGCCCCGGGCGACGGCCCCGGCCTTCTTCGGCCAATTCGGACAGGGAATCCGCCTCATCACTCCACACCGGACAAGCCCACTCCCGCCGCCCCGGCCCTAACGTGTCACGAGAGCAATCGCTCGCACCCCCCGATACGGAAAGGGCCGGGACGCAATGACGACCACCCACGCCTTCTGGCTCGCCGGCCGCGAGGCCACCGGCGAGGCCGCCTTCGACGTCACGAACTCGTACGACGGACGTCTGGTCGGCAAGGTCAGCGTGCCCACCGAGGCCCAGGTCGAGGAGGCCGTCGCCGCCGCGCACGCCGTCGTCGACGAGTTCGCCGCCACCCCGGCGCACGTCCGCGCCGCCGCCCTCGACCACGTGTCGAAGCGGCTCGCCGAGCGCACCGAGGAGATCGCCCAGCTGATCTCCGCCGAGAACGGCAAGCCCATCAAGTGGGCCCGCGGCGAGGTCGGCCGCGCCGTCTCCGTCTTCCGTTTCGCCGCCGAGGAGGCCCGCCGCTTCAACGGCGGCGAGGCCCAGCGCCTCGACACCGAGGCCGGCGGCGTGGGCCGGCTCGCGCTGACCCGCCGCATCCCCAAGGGCGTCGTCCTCGGCATCGCGCCGTTCAACTTCCCGCTGAACCTCAGCGCCCACAAGGTCGCCCCGGCCATCGCCGTCGGCGCCCCGATCATCCTCAAGCCGGCCCCGTCGACCCCGATCTCCTCCCTGGTCCTGGGCGAGATCCTGGCCGAGACCGACCTGCCGGCCGGCTCCTGGTCGATCCTCACCGTGCCGAACGACCGCATGCCCGCCCTCGTCCAGGACGAGCGCCTCCCGGTCATCTCCTTCACCGGCTCCGACACGGTCGGCTACGCCATCCAGGAGTCCGTGCCGCACAAGCACTGCACCCTGGAGCTCGGCGGCAACGCCGCGGCCGTCGTCCTGCCCGACTGGTCCTCCGAGGCCGACCTGGACTGGGCGGCGACCCGCATCGCCACCTTCTCCAACTACCAGGGCGGCCAGTCCTGCATCTCCGTCCAGCGCGTGATCGTCGACTCCTCCGTCCACGACCGCCTGCTGCCGAAGATCGTCGCCGCCGTCGAGGCCCAGGTCACCGGCGACCCGGCGGACGACGCCACCGACGTCGGCCCGCTCGTCGACGAGGCCGCCGCCAAGCGCGTCGAGTCCTGGGTGGACGAGGCCGTCGCGGCCGGCGCCACGCTCCTGGCCGGCGGCAAGCGCGAGGGCGCCACCTACGCCCCGACCGTCCTCACCGACCTCCCGGCCGGCGTCACCCTGGCCCGCGCCGAGGTCTTCGGCCCGGTCCTGACGATCGCGAAGGCCGACGGCGAGGCCGAGGCGTTCGCCGCCGTCAACGACTCCGACTTCGGCCTCCAGGCCGGCGTCTTCACCCACGACCTGCAGGCCGCCTTCCGCGCCCACCGCGCCCTGGAGGTCGGCGGCGTGATCGTCGGCGACGTCCCCTCGTACCGCGCCGACCAGATGCCGTACGGCGGCGCCAAGCGCTCCGGCGTCGGCCGCGAGGGCGTCAGGTACGCGATGGACGACTACACCTACGAGCGCGTCCTGGTCCTGACCGGCCTCGCCCTGTAGGACCGGACACGAGGCCGTACGGCCGCCGGGACGCGACCGCTCCCGGGCCGTACGGACTCGGAGCCGTACGACCTCAGGGGCGTACGGAACCGGGCTCGTACGGCCTCCGGGCACGTACGGCCCCGGGGCGCGCGCCCCACCCGGACCGGGCGGTCCGGCTCCACTGTGCGGGGAGCCGGGCCGCCTTCACCCCTGCCCTCCTCCCGCCCGCCGGGCCCGTTCCGTCATGCGGAACGCGGGTCCGTCCCGCCGGGCGAGACGGCAGGATGGTGCCCGTGACCGTCATAGACATTCCCGGTTCCAAGTCCGTCACCGCCCGCGCCCTCTTCCTCGCGGCCGCGGCCGAGGGCACCACCACACTCCTGCGGCCCCTCGTCTCCGACGACACCGAGGGCTTCGCCGAAGGGCTCGCCGCCCTCGGCTACACCGTCCGCCGCGAGCCCGGCGCCTGGCACATCGAGGGCCGGCCCGCCGGACCCGGCGCGGAGACCGCCGACGTCTACTGCCGCGACGGCGCCACCACCGCCCGCTTCCTGCCCACCCTCGCCGCCGCCGGCCACGGCACGTACCGCTTCGACGCCTCCGAGCAGATGCGGCGACGGCCCCTCGGCCCGCTCACCACCGCCCTGCGCGCCCTCGGCGTCGACCTGCGGCACGGCGGCAAGGAGGGCCACCACCCGCTCGACGTCCACGCCCACGGAGTCAAGGGCGGTGCGCTCACCCTGGACGCCGGGCAGTCCTCCCAGTACCTCACCGCCCTGCTCATGCTCGGCCCGCTCACCACCGAGGGCCTCGACATCACCGTCACCGACCTGGTCTCGGAGCCGTACGTCGAGATCACGCTCGCCATGATGCGGAGCTTCGGCGCCGAGGTGCGCCAGGATGGGCGCACCTACCGCGTCGCCCCCACCGGCTACCGGGCGAGGACGTACGGCATCGAGCCCGACGCCTCCACCGCCAGCTACCTCTTCGCCGCCGCCGCGCTCCTGCCCGGCCGCTCCGTCACCGTCCCCGGCCTCGGCACCGGCGCCCTCCAGGGCGACCTCGCCTTCGTCGACGTCCTGCGCCGCATGGGCGCCGACGTCGAGGTCGCCGGGGACGCCACCACCGTCCGCTCCACCGGCACCCTGCGCGGACTCACCGTCAACATGCGGGACATCTCCGACACCATGCCGACCCTCGCCGCCCTCGCGCCGTTCGCCGACGGCCCGGTCCGCATCGAGGACGTCGCCAACACCCGGGTCAAGGAGTGCGACCGGCTCGACGCCTGCGCCGAGAACCTGCGCCGCCTCGGGATCACCGTCCGCACCGGCCCCGACTGGATCGAGATCCACCCCGGCACGCCCGCCGGACCGGTCGAGATCGCCACCCACGGGGACCACCGGATCGTCATGTCCTTCGCGGTCACCGCCCTGCGCACCCCCGGCGTCACCTTCGACGACCCCGGCTGCGTGAAGAAGACGTTCCCCGACTTCCACCGGGTCTTCGACGCGTTCGTCCGCACCCCGTGAAGACCGCGCCGCGTTTGCGGCGAGAATGGGGGGCATGACGGACCGCCCCTCACCCCTCGCCGACCCGCACGTCGCCTTCGACGCGTCCGAAGGACGCCGGGACATCGTCGTCCTCGGCTCGACCGGGTCCATCGGCACCCAGGCCATCGACCTGGTGCTGCGCAACCCCGACCGCTTCCGGGTCACCGCCCTGGCCGCCTCCGGCGGCCGGGTCGGGCTGCTCGCCGAGCAGGCGCACCGGCTGGGGGTCGCCGCGGTCGCGGTCGCCCGCGAGGAGGCGCTGCCCGAGCTGCGCGAGGCCCTGAAGGCGCTCTACGGCTCCGAGCCCCTGCCGGAACTCCTGGCGGGACCGGACGCCGCCACCCGGCTGGCCGCCTCCCCGTGCCACACCGTCCTCAACGGCATCACCGGCTCCATCGGCCTCGCGCCCACCCTCGCCGCCCTCGAAGCGGGCCGTACCCTCGCCCTCGCCAACAAGGAGTCGCTGATCGTCGGCGGCCCGCTGGTGAAGGCGCTCGCCCGGCCGGGCCAGATCATCCCGGTCGACTCCGAGCACGCGGCCCTCTTCCAGGCGCTCGCCGCCGGCACCCGCGCCGACGTCCGCAAGCTGGTCGTCACCGCCTCCGGCGGCCCCTTCCGCGGCCGTACGAGGGAGCAGCTGGCCCACGTCACCCGCGAGGACGCGCTCGCCCACCCCACCTGGGCCATGGGCCCGGTGATCACGGTGAACAGCGCGACCCTGGTGAACAAGGGCCTGGAGGTCATCGAGGCCCACCTGCTCTACGACATCCCCTTCGACCGCATCGAGGTCGTCGTCCACCCGCAGTCGTACGTCCACTCGATGGTCGAGTTCACCGACGGCTCCACGCTCGCCCAGGCCACCCCGCCCGACATGCGCGGCCCGATCGCCATCGGCATCGGCTGGCCCGAGCGGGTCCCGGACGCGGCCCCCGCCTTCGACTGGAGCAAGGCCTCCACCTGGGAGTTCTTCCCGCTGGACACCGAGGCCTTCCCGTCCGTCGGCCTGGCCCGGCACGTCGGCGAGCTGGGCGGCACCGCCCCCGCCGTCTTCAACGCCGCCAACGAGGAGTGCGTCGGGGCGTTCCTGGCCGGCCGGCTCCCGTTCAACGGCATCATGGACACCGTCACGGCGGTCGTGGCGGAGCACGGCGTTCCCGTCGCGGGAACCTCCCTCACCGTGCCGGACGTCCTCGAAGCGGAGACCTGGGCACGGGCCCGGGCCCGAGAGCTCGCAGCGAAGGCAACAGCGGAGGCCCGCGCATGACCGAAGTGCTCCTGTACACCCTGGGCATCGTGCTGTTCGCCCTCGGACTGCTCGTCTCCATCGCCTGGCACGAGCTCGGCCACCTCTCCACGGCCAAGCTCTTCGGCATCCGCGTCCCGCAGTACATGGTCGGCTTCGGCCCCACGGTCTGGTCGAGGAAGCGCGGCGAGACCGAGTACGGCATCAAGGCCATCCCGGCCGGCGGCTACATCCGCATGATCGGCATGTTCCCGCCCGGCGACGACGGGCGGATCGAGGCCCGCTCCACCTCCCCGTGGCGCTCCATGATCGAGGACGCCCGCGAGGCCTCGTACGAGGAGCTGAAGGAGGGCGACGAGACCCGGCTGTTCTACACGCGCAAGCCGTGGAAGCGCGTCATCGTGATGTTCGCCGGACCGTTCATGAACCTGGTCCTGGCGGCGGCGCTCTTCTTCGGCTCGATGATGACGCTCGGCATCGAGGGCCAGACGACCGGGGTCGCCGGCGTCCAGAAGTGCGTCATCGAGCAGAGCGAGAAGCGCGAGGCGTGCGCGGCGGGCGACCCCGTCTCCCCGGCGTTCGCGGCCGGCCTGAAGGAGGGCGACCGGATCGTCGCCTTCAACGGCACGCCGGTGAGCGACTGGGACACCCTCTCCGACCGCATCCGCGACACCATCGGCCCCGCCACGGTCACCGTCGAGCGGGCCGGGCAGCGGATCGACCTCCGTCCGACCCTCGTCACCAACAAGGTCCCGAAGAAGGACGAGGACGGCAGGGTCGTCCAGCCGCTGACCTACATCGACGCCGGCTACCTGGGCTTCGCCTCCAAGACCGAGGTGGCGCCCCTCACCTTCGGCGAGAGCGCCGACCGGATGACCGACCTCCTGGAGAACGGCGTCCACTCCGTCGTCGCCCTCCCGGGCAAGATCCCCGGCCTCTGGGACGCCACCTTCGGCGACGGCGAGCGCGCGGACGACTCGCCCGTCGGCGTCGTCGGCGCCGCCCGTCTCACCGGCGAGCTCATGAACCTGGACGCCCCGCCGGAGCGGATCCTCGTGTGGTTCATGAACCTGCTGGTCATGTTCAACGTCTCACTGTTCCTGTTCAACATGCTCCCGCTGCTGCCGCTCGACGGCGGCCACATCGCGGGCGCCCTGTGGGAGTCCGTCCGCCGCAACACGGCCCGGCTCTTCAAGCGCCCCGACCCCGGCCCGTTCGACGTGGCCAGGCTGATGCCCGCCGCGTACGTGGTGGCCGGCGTCTTCGTCTGCTTCACCCTGCTCGTCCTCGCCGCCGACATCGTCAACCCGGTGAAGCTGACGTGAACCCCAGGAGGGCCGGACCCGGTGGTGTCCGGCCCTCCGCCGCCGGGGCGGTAACCTCGGAGACCTGAGCCCGCCGACGCACGACCTTGAGGTTGCACAACAGATGACCGCGATTTCTCTCGGTATCCCTACCGTCCCGACCCGGCTCGCCGAGCGGCGCAAGAGCCGTCAGATCCAGGTCGGCACCGTGGCCGTCGGCGGTGACGCACCCGTCTCGGTGCAGTCGATGACCACCACCCGTACCTCCGACATCGGTGCCACGCTCCAGCAGATCGCCGAGCTGACGGCCTCCGGCTGCCAGATCGTGCGCGTGGCCTGTCCGACCCAGGACGACGCCGACGCCCTCGCGACGATCGCCCGGAAGTCCCAGATCCCGGTCATCGCCGACATCCACTTCCAGCCGAAGTACGTCTTCGCCGCGATCGACGCGGGCTGCGCGGCCGTCCGCGTCAACCCGGGCAACATCAAGCAGTTCGACGACAAGGTCAAGGAGATCGCCCGGGCCGCCAACGACGCGGGCACCCCGATCCGGATCGGCGTCAACGCCGGCTCCCTGGACGCGCGGCTCCTCAAGAAGTACGGCAAGGCCACCCCCGAGGCGCTCGTCGAGTCCGCCCTCTGGGAGGCGTCCCTCTTCGAGGAGCACGACTTCCGCGACATCAAGATCTCGGTCAAGCACAACGACCCGGTCGTCATGGTCGAGGCCTACCGCCAGCTCGCCGCCCAGTGCGACTACCCGCTGCACCTCGGCGTCACCGAGGCGGGCCCCGCCTTCCAGGGCACCATCAAGTCCGCCGTCGCCTTCGGCGCGCTGCTCTCCCAGGGCATCGGCGACACCATCCGCGTCTCGCTCTCCGCGCCGCCGGCCGAGGAGATCAAGGTCGGCATCCAGATCCTGGAGTCGCTGAACCTGCGCCAGCGGCGCCTGGAGATCGTCTCCTGCCCGTCCTGCGGCCGCGCCCAGGTCGACGTCTACAAGCTGGCCGAGGAGGTCACCGCCGGTCTCGACGGCATGACCGTCCCGCTGCGCGTCGCCGTCATGGGCTGCGTCGTCAACGGCCCCGGCGAGGCCCGCGAGGCCGACCTCGGCGTCGCCTCCGGCAACGGCAAGGGCCAGATCTTCGTCAAGGGCGAGGTCATCAAGACCGTGCCCGAGTCGAAGATCGTCGAGACCCTCATCGAGGAGGCGCTGAAGATCGCCGAGCAGATGGAGAAGGACGGCGTCGCCAGCGGCGAGCCGTCGGTCGCCGTCGCCGGCTGACGCGCACGTCCCTTCCGCGGAACCCCTGAGAAGCCCCGCCCCCCGCTCCGGGAGGCGGGGCTTCCCGCTGCCGGAGGCGTGCCCCGGGGCCCTCCGGGTAAAGTGCGGGGAATCAGCGGAACCGCACGGTGAGGCCCCCTCGTGTTGACAGAGACCACCACTCGGGTCCTCGAACCCGCCGACCTCGGCGCCGCACTCGCCGTCCTGGAGAGCGCCCCCGTCGAGAACGCGTTCGTGACCGCCCGCGTCCAGCTCGCCGGACTCGACCCCTGGCGCCTCGGCGGCGAGATGTGGGGCTGGTACACCGAGGGACGGCTGCGCTCGCTCTGCTACTCCGGCGCCAACCTGGTCCCGATCTGCGCCACCCCCCAGGCCGTCCGCGCCTTCGCCGACCGGGCCCGCAGGACCGGTCGCCGCTGCTCCTCCATCGTCGGCCCCGCCGAGGCCACCACCGAACTGTGGCGACTCCTGGAGCCCAGCTGGGGCCCCGCCAGGGACGTCCGGGCCAACCAGCCCCTGATGGTCGCCGAGGAGCCCTCCGCCGCGGTCGTGCCCGACCCGCTGGTGCGCCGCGTCCGCAAGGACGAGATGGAGACGATCATGCCCGCCTGCGTGGCCATGTTCACCGAGGAGGTCGGCGTCTCCCCGCTCGCCAACGACGGCGGACTCCTCTACCAGGCCCGGGTCGCCGAACTCGTCGGCGCGGGCCGCTCCTTCGCCCGCATCGAGGACGGCAAGGTCGTCTTCAAGGCCGAGATCGGCGCCGCCACCCGCCAGGCCTGCCAGATCCAGGGCGTCTGGGTCGCCCCCGAGCACCGCGGCAAGGGCCTCTCCGAGACCGGCATGGCCGCCGTCCTGCGGTACGCCCTGGCCGACGTCGCCCCCGTGGTCAGCCTGTACGTCAACGACTACAACACCCCCGCCAGGGCCGCGTACCGCCGCGTCGGCTTCCGGGAGACCGGGGCCTTCATGAGCGTGCTCTTCTGAGCCCGCCGCTCCGGACGGCGCTGTCCCGGGGAGGGCGCCCGCTTGTAGGGTGCGCCGCATGGATGACGCGGAGATCGTGATCGGGCCGGTCGACCTCGCCGCCCGGGTGGACGAGGCCCTCGCCGTGCAGGCGGTCGCCTTCGGCCTGGACGCCGAAGAGGTCGCCGTGCGCCGCCACATCGTGCTGCGCCACCTGCTCAGCCCCGGCGCCCGCGCCTACGGGGCCACCACCCCCGGCGGACGGCTCGTCGGCTTCGTGTACGGGATGCCCAACGACCGCACCCACTGGTGGTCCACCGTCGTCGAGGCCCACCTGCGCGCCACCGGCACCGCCGACTGGCTCGACGACTCCTTCACCATCACCGAACTCCACGTCCACCCCGACTTCCAGGGCCGGGGCGCGGGCCGCGCGCTGCTCACCACCATCACCGACACGGCCGACGAGCCGCGCTCGATCCTCTCCGCGATCGACACCGAGAGCCCCGCCCGCTGCCTCTACCGGTCCCTCGGCTACCGGGACCTCGCCCGCCGGGTGCACTTCCCGAGCGCCCCCCGCCCGTACGCCGTGATGGGCGCCCCGCTGCCGCTGCCGCGCCGGAACTGATTTCTCGTCCCCGGGGCCGCCCGGCTAACCTCGGGCCCATCACCCCCAGTCCGGCAGGAGTACGAGAACCATGGCCAACGCACCGGTCCAGCGCATGTCGAAGTTGATGGCGAAGACGCTGCGCGACGACCCGGCGGACGCCGAGGTCCTCAGCCACAAGCTCCTCGTCCGCGCGGGGTACGTGCGCCGCACCGCCGCCGGCATCTGGAGCTGGCTGCCCCTCGGCAAGAAGGTCCTCTCCAACGTCGAGCGCATCGTCCGCGAGGAGATGGACGCCATCGGCGCGCAGGAGGTCTCCCTGCCGGCCCTGCTGCCCCGCGAGCCCTACGACGCGACCGGCCGCTGGGACGAGTACGGCGCCGAGCTGTTCCGCCTCCAGGACCGCAAGGGCGGCGACTACCTCCTCGGCCCGACCCACGAGGAGATCTTCACCCTCCTGGTGAAGGACCAGGCGTCCTCCTACAAGGACCTGCCGGTCATCCTCTACCAGATCCAGAACAAGTTCCGCGACGAGGCCCGTCCCCGCGCCGGCATCCTGCGCGGCCGCGAGTTCCTGATGAAGGACTCGTACTCCTTCGACACCGAGGACGAGGGCCTCGCCCACTCGTACGCCCTGCACCGCCAGGCCTACCAGCGGGTCTTCGAGCGCCTCGGCCTCGACTACCGCATCTGCGCCGCCACGGCGGGCGCGATGGGCGGCTCGAAGTCCGAGGAGTTCCTCGCCCCGGCCGAGGCCGGCGAGGACACCTTCGCCGACTGCCCGAACTGCGACTTCGCCGCCAACACCGAGGCGGTCTCCTTCGCGCTGAAGGCCGTGGACGGCTCCGCCGTGCCCGCCGCCGAGGAGATCCCCACCCCGGACACCCCGACCATCGAGACCCTCGCGGCCTCCCTCGGCGTCCCGGCCTCCGCCACCCTGAAGAACCTCCTGGTGAAGGTCGACGGCGAGATCGTCGCCGTGGGCGTCCCCGGCGACCGCGAGGTCGACCTCGGCAAGGTCGAGGCGCACTTCGCGCCCGCCACCGTCGAGATGGTCACCGAGACCGACTTCGCCGCCCGCCCCGACCTCGTGCGCGGCTACGTCGGCCCGCAGGGCCTCGACAAGGTCACGTACCTCGCCGACCCCCGCGTGGCCCCGGGCACGGCCTGGATCACGGGCGCCAACAAGGAGCACACCCACGCGAAGAACGTGGTCGCCGGGCGCGATTTCGAGGTCACCGAGTACGTCGACGTGGTCGTCGTCGAGGAGGGCGACCCCTGCCCGAAGTGCGGCACCGGCCTCAAGCTGGACCGCGCCATCGAGATCGGCCACATCTTCCAGCTCGGCCGCAAGTACGCCGACGCCCTCAAGCTGGACGTCCTCGGCCAGAACGGCAAGCCGGTCCGCGTGACCATGGGCTCGTACGGCATCGGCGTCTCGCGCGCCGTGGCCGCGCTCGCCGAGCAGACCGCCGACGACAAGGGCCTGTGCTGGCCCGCCGAGGTCGCCCCGGCCGACGTCCACGTGGTCGCCGCCGGCAAGGCCCTCCAGATCGAGCTGGCCCTGGAGGTCTCCGACAAGCTGTCCGCCGCGGGCCTGCGCGTCCTGGTCGACGACCGCGCGGGCGTCTCCCCGGGCGTCAAGTTCACCGACGCGGAACTCATCGGCGTCCCGAAGATCCTCGTCGCGGGCCGCCGCTCCGGCGAGGGCGTCGTGGAGCTGAAGGACCGCCGCACGGGCGAGCGCGAGGAGCTGACGGTCGACGAGGCGATCGCCCGTCTGACCGCCTGATCCCCGGCCGTGCGCGACGGCCCCCGCCCCACGTGTACGGGGCGGGGGCCGTCGCCGTGTCAGTCCTCCCGGGGCGGCGCGGGGGCGGGCGTGGGCTCCACCGACGTGCCCGTCAGGTCCTCGATGGCGTCCTCCGCCGCCGCCCGGCTCCTGAGGTACGCGTCGTCGAGCAGGGGCGGTATCTCCACCTCCGGGGCCCGGTGCGCCGCGCCGTGCGGCTTGTGGTCCGGCGTCGCGCGCTCCAGGAAGCGGAGCAGCTCCACCGGGAACGGCAGCACCAGCGTGGAGTTCTTCTCGGCGGCCACCGCCACCACCGTCTGGAGCAGCCGCAGCTGGAGCGCCGCCGGCTGGTCTGACATCATCGCCGCCGCCTCGGACAGCTTCTTCGACGCCTGGAGCTCCGCGTCCGCGTTGATCACCCGCGCCCGCCGCTCCCGGTCCGCCTCCGCCTGCCGGGCCATCGACCGCTTCATGGTCTCCGGCAGCGACACGTCCTTGATCTCGACCCGGTCGATGGCCACGCCCCAGCCCATCGCCGGGCTGTCGAGCATCAGCTCCAGGCCCTGGTTGAGCTTCTCCCGGTTGGACAGCAGGTCGTCGAGGTCGCTCTTGCCGATGATCGACCGCAGCGAGGTCTGCGCCATCTGCGAGACCGCGAACCGGTAGTCCTCCACCCGTACGAGCGCGTCCGCCGGGTCGACCACCTTGAAGTACACGACCGCGTCCACCCGGACCGTCACGTTGTCCCGGGTGATGCCCTCCTGCGCGGGCACCGGCATCGTGACGATCTGCATGTTCACCTTGTGCAGCCGGTCGACCACGGGGACGATCATCGTGAAGCCGGGGGAGCGCACCCGGCCGCGCAGCCGGCCGAAGCGGAAGACGACCCCGCGCTCGTACTGCTTGACCACCCGCGCCGCCGCGCCCGCGTACACCGCCGCCGCGACGCCCGCGCCGGCCACCGCCACCAGCAGCTCTTCGATCATCACGGCCCCCTGGAGTCGGGCCGGACGCCGGGGCCCGGCCGCCCGGCGAACGGTACAAAAGGGGTATTCCCCTTAAGTCGGCCCGCGAACTCCAGCCCGCCCGCGAACTACAGCCAGCCCGCGAACTCCAGGAGCAGCTCCGCGTCCTGCCGCCGTCCCGCCGTCAGCGCCCGCGTCCCTGACTCCACCGCGCGGAACAGGGTCCAGCCCCGCAGCCGCTCCCGGTCCACGTCCAGCGAGTCCGCCAGCCTGTTCACCCGCCGCCGGGCCGCCGAGGCGCCCGCCGAGGCCGCCACCAGGTCCTCCACCCGGTCCCGCACCAGCCGGGCCAGGTCGTAGGCGCGCTCGCCGACCAGCGGCTCGGGCCCCACGGCCAGCCAGGGCGCCCGGTCGCCGGCCAGGACCTTGCCCTGCCGGAAGTTGCCGTGCAGGAGCACCGTCTCGGCCTCCCCGGCCACCAGCTCCTCGCGCGCCGCGAGCGCCGCCGCCGTCAGCCCGCCCGTCACCGCGTCGGAGCGGTACGGCTCCATCGCCTCCGCCTGCCGGGCCGTCCGCCCGGCCACCGACTCGAAGCCGTGGTCCGCCGGGGGCTCGACCCACAGCTTCCGCACGGTCCCGGCCGCCTCCAGGAGCGCCTTCGCCTCCGGCAGGGAGCGCAGGGACACCTCGGGGTGGAGCCGTTCGAGGAGGAGACCGTCCTCCGGGGCCCCACCGGCCCCTTCGAGCGGCCGCACCGCGCCCCAGCCGTTCCAGTGGGCGAGCGCCTCCCGCTCCCGGTCGGGCCGGGCGAACGGCGGTGCCACCTTGAGGGCGGCGGGGGAGCCGTCGGGCCGCCGGACGAGCACCACCAGGCTGCTCCGCCCGCCGGGGGCCATCACCCGCTCGGCGTCCAGGGAGTCCCGGTCGAGCGCGGTCCGCGCCTGCTCCGGAAGCCGCCCGAGCCACTCGGCCGCGAGGGTCTCCCCGTACGTCTCACCGAGCGCCCGGACGAGTCGCTGCGGCGGTTCGAAAGCCATGCGTACGCTGTTCCATTCGGTCGGGGCGGGGCTCAGGCCCGCTCGACGAGCCCAGGAAAGGTTACGTCGCCGCCGCGCCAGCGCACGGCGCGTACCGCCGCCTCCCTCAGCGCGGCGGCCGCCTCGCGCCGGGCCGGGCCCTCGGTGGCCCGGACCAGGTCGGAGTAGACGCCGGCCACCCGGTCCTCCAGGACGGCGGCGAGCCGCACCGCGCCCGCCGGATCCGCCACCCGGAACGGCAGCCCGTACGCGGCCGCCGCCACCACCGGCGCGCCGCCGAGGTCCCGCACCGCCCGGCGCAGCACCTCCCGCCGGGCCCGGTGCGCCTCGTACGCGGCCGCGGCCTCCGACCGGCGCTCCGCGCCGATCCGGCCGCCGACGACCCCGTACCCGTACACGGCCGCGTGCTCGGCGGCCAGGGCGGCCTGGGTGGCGTCGAGGGCGGTCACGGCCGGGCTCCTTCGGTCAGCAGATAGGCGTGGACGGCGCCCGAGGCCGCCACCGAGGCGAGCAGCCGGGCGTACTCGGGCGGGGCGGCGAGCAGCGCGTCCGCGTGCCCCTCCGACGCGGTCCGCTCGGCCGCCGCCAGCTCCTTGAGGGCCGTCCCGGGGTCGGCCGCCACGGGTACGGGCGCGGGGGAGGCCGCGGTGGGGCGCGCGGACGGGGAGGCGGAGGGCGCCGGGGAGGCCGCGGCGGGCTCCACCGGGCCCGTACCGCCCTCGCCGAGCGCCTTCACGTGCGCCGTCACCGAGCGCCGCAGCGGGGCCAGCCGGGGCGCCAGGGCGGGGTGCGCGGCGAGCACCGCGTCGTACCGTTCGAGCAGTCCGCGCGCGACCGTCACCGAGCGTGCCCGCAGCGCCGCCTCGGCGCGCGCCACCCGCTCGGCCTCCCGCTCGGCGGCGCCCGGCCGCCGGGGCCCCTCCCCGCCGGAGGAGGTGCAGCCCACCAGGGCCGTCGCCCCCGCGGCCGCCCCCGCCGCGAGGAGCGCGCGTCTGCCCGTCGTCGTCACGCCTTCTCCCTCGGCCGCAGTCGAAGATCTCCGTCCGTACCGGAAGATCGTTCGGATCACCGCAGGCGAGCGTACCCGCGGGCCCCGGGGCGATGGACGGCAACACCCTTCCGGACCGGATACCCTTTGGTCTGACACGCGACGACACACAACAGCACACGCGGCCGAGGAGTCACCCGGATGAGCACCACCCAGAGCGACAGGCTGCGCGGACTCGTCGAGCCGCTCGTCCGCGCGAAGGACCTGGATCTGGAAGAGATCGAGGTGTCCCGGGCGGGCCGCCGCGGACTGCTGCGGATCGTCGTCGACTCGGACGAGGGCGTGGAGCTGGACGCCTGCGCCGAGCTGAGCCGCGCGATCTCCGAGAAGCTGGACGAGACCGACGCGATGGGCGAGGGCGAGTACGTCCTCGAAGTCAGTTCCCCCGGCGCCGACCGCCCTCTCACCGAGCACCGCCACTACGTGCGCGCCACCGGCCGGCTCGTCCGGCTCCAGCTGGCCGACGAGGGCGAGCTGGTCGCCCGGATCCTCGCCGTGGACGAGGACGGCCTCGACCTCGAAGTCCCGGGCGTGAAGGGGCGCAAGCCCACCGCCCGCCGGATCGGGTTCGCCGACATCTCCAAGGCGCGTGTCGAGATCGAGTTCAACCGCAAGGACAAGAAGGAAGAGGAGGCGTAGCCGTGGACATCGACGTGAAGCTTCTCAAGGGCTTGGCGCATGAGAAGGAGATCTCCTTCGACCTGCTGGTCGAGGCGATCGAGTCGGCCCTCCTCATTGCGTACCACCGCACCCCCGACGCCCGCCGCCACGCGCGCGTGGAACTGGACCGGCACACCGGTCACGTCACCGTCTGGGCCAAGGAGGACCCCTCCGACCTGGAGGAGGGCCAGGAGCCCAAGGACTTCGACGACACCCCCTCGGACTTCGGCCGGATCGCGGCGAGCACCGCCCGCCAGGTCATCCAGCAGCGGCTGCGGGACGCCGAGAACGACGTGACCTTCGGCGAGTACGCGCGCCGCGAGGGCGACGTCGTCGCCGGTGTGGTGCAGCAGGGCAAGGACCCGAAGAACGTCCTGGTCAGGCTGGACGACAAGCTGGAGGCCATCCTTCCGGTCCAGGAGCAGGTGCCGGGCGAGGACTACACCCACGGCCTGCGCCTGCGGACGTACGTCGTCCGGGTCGCCAAGGGCGTCCGCGGTCCCTCCGTCACCCTTTCGCGCACCCACCCCAACCTGGTGAAGAAGCTCTTCGCCCTGGAGGTGCCGGAGATCGCGGACGGCTCGGTCGAGATCTCGGCCATCGCCCGCGAGGCCGGCCACCGCACCAAGATCGCCGTCCGCGCCACCCGTTCGGGCCTGAACCCCAAGGGCGCCTGCATCGGCCCGATGGGCAGCCGCGTCCGCAACGTGATGGCGGAGCTGCTCGGCGAGAAGATCGACATCGTCGACTGGTCGGACGACCCGGCCGAGATGGTGGCGAACGCGCTCTCCCCGGCCCGGGTCTCCAAGGTCGAGATCGTCGACCTGGCCGCCCGTTCGGCCCGGGTGACGGTGCCGGACTACCAGCTGTCCCTGGCGATCGGCAAGGAGGGCCAGAACGCCCGCCTGGCCGCCCGCCTCACCGGCTGGCGGATCGACATCCGTCCGGACACCGAGCAGGCGGACCAGGACGAGCGGGCCTGAGACCGTTTTTGGCCAACAACTGTTCGATTCTTGCCCCAAACGGGCGGGGTCGGTACGGGGAGGTAGACTTAATCGTGTCTGGCCGGACGCACGCCCGCGTATGCCCTGAGCGAACCTGTGTGGGATGCCGGGAGCGAGCGGCCAAGAGCGATCTGCTGCGGATCGTGGTGAACAAGGACGAGTGCGTTCCGGATCATCGCGGTACGCTGCCCGGCCGGGGTGCGTACCTGCACCCCGCCGTGGTCTGTCTCGATCTGGCGGTCCGCCGCCGAGCGTTCCCGAGGGCCTTCAGGGTCCAGGGTCCGCTCGACACCGCGGCACTCCGCCGTCATGTCGAGCGATCGGCACAGCAGTGAAGAAGTACGGCACGGAACACCGTGCGGTCAGGTACCTCGCGAGTTGGAAGTAGGTCGAGATTGCGATGAGCACTCGATGAGTACGCGATGAGTACGCCCATGAAGTAGCGACGGTCCGGCGGTAACCGGACCTCAAAGGAGCGAAGTGGCTAAGGTCCGGGTATACGAACTCGCCAAGGAGTTCGGCGTGGAGAGCAAGGTCGTCATGGCCAAGCTCCAAGAACTCGGTGAATTCGTCCGTTCGGCGTCCTCGACGATCGAGGCGCCGGTCGTGCGCAAGTTGACTGACGCTTTGCAGGGTCCCGGCGGCAACGCCGGCAAGACCGCTGCCAAGCCCGGCGCGCCCCGCAAGGCGACGCCCGCCCCCGCCGCGCCGAAGCCGGCGCAGGCCTCCCCCGCGCCGTCCCCGGCGCAGGCTGTACGTCCCGCCGCCCCGAAGCCTGGCGCGCCCACCCCGGCGCCCAAGCCCGCGGCCGCGGAGAAGCCCTCGACCCCGGCCCCCGCCGGCGGTCGTCCCACCCCGGGTCCGAAGCCCCCGGCCGCGCCGAAGCCGGCGCCGGCCTCCCCGGCTCCGACGACCCCGGAGTTCACCGCGCCTCCGGCGGCCCCGGCCGCCCAGCAGCAGCGTCCCGCCGGCGCGACCCCGGGCCCCCGCCCGGCCGCCCGTCCGGGCCAGCAGGCGCCCCGCCCGCAGGGCCAGGGTGCTCCGCGCCCCGGCGGCCAGCAGGCCCCCCGTCCGGGCGGTGCCCGTCCGGCCGGTCCCCGTCCGGGCAACAACCCGTTCACCTCGGGCGGCTCCACCGGCATGGCGCGTCCGCAGTCGCCGCGTCCCGGTGGCGGTGCCCCGCGTCCCGGCGGCCCCGGTGCCGTTCCGGGCGCCCCGCGTCCGCAGGGCGGCCCCGGCGGCGCCCCGCGCCCGCAGGGTCAGGGCGGCGCCCGTCCCACCCCGGGCGGCATGCCCCGTCCGCAGGCTCCCCGTCCGGGCGGCGCGCCCGGCGGTAACCGTCCGAACCCGGGCATGATGCCGCAGCGTCCCGCTGCCGGCCCGCGTCCCGGCCCCGGCGGCCGTGGTCCCGGTGGCCCCGGCGGCCGTCCGGGCGGTCCCGGCGGTGGCGGCGGCGGTCGTCCCGGCTTCGCCGGTCGTCCGGCCGGTCCCGGCGGTGGCGGCGGCGGCTTCGCCGGCCGTCCCGGTGGTCCCGGTGGCGGCGGCGGTCGTCCGGGTGGTCCCGGCGGTGGCGGCGGCTTCGGCGGTCGTCCCGGCGGCTTCGGCGGTCGTCCCGGTGGTCCCGGTGGCCGTGGTGGCACGCAGGGCGCCTTCGGCCGTCCCGGCGGTCCCGCGCGTCGCGGTCGCAAGTCGAAGCGTCAGAGGCGCCAGGAGTACGAGGCCATGCAGGCCCCGTCCGTGGGCGGCGTGATGCTTCCCCGCGGTGGCGGCGAGGTCATCCGCCTGTCGCGCGGTGCCTCCCTCACCGACTTCGCCGAGAAGATCGGCGCCAACCCGGCGTCGCTCGTCGCGGTGATGATGAACCTCGGCGAGATGGTCACGGCCACGCAGTCCGTCTCCGACGACACGCTGACGATGCTCGGCGAGGAGATGAACTACACCGTTCAGATCGTCTCGCCCGAGGAGGAGGACCGCGAGCTGCTCGAGTCCTTCGACATCGAGTTCGGTGAGGACGAGGGCGGTGAAGAGGCCCTGGTCTCCCGTCCGCCGGTCGTCACCGTCATGGGTCACGTCGACCACGGTAAGACCCGACTGCTCGACGCGATCCGCAAGACGAACGTCGTCGCGGGCGAGGCCGGTGGCATCACCCAGGGCATCGGCGCCTACCAGGTGGGCACCGAGGTCAACGGCGAGGACCGCAAGATCACCTTCATCGACACCCCGGGTCACGAGGCGTTCACCGCCATGCGTGCCCGTGGTGCGAAGTCGACCGACATCGCGATCCTCGTGGTCGCGGCCAACGACGGCGTCATGCCGCAGACGATCGAGGCGCTCAACCACGCCAAGGCCGCCGGCGTCCCGATCGTCGTCGCGGTCAACAAGATCGACGTCGAGGGTGCGGACCCGACCAAGGTCCGCGGTCAGCTGACCGAGTTCGGCCTGGTGGCCGAGGAGTACGGCGGCGACACGATGTTCGTCGACATCTCCGCCAAGCAGGGTCTGCACATCGACTCCCTGCTCGAGGCCGTCGTCCTCACCGCCGACGCCTCGCTCGACCTGCGGGCCAACCCGAACCAGGACGCGCAGGGCATCGCGATCGAGTCCCACCTCGACCGCGGCCGCGGTGCGGTCTCGACCGTCCTCGTCCAGCGCGGAACGCTGCGCATCGGCGACACCGTGGTGGTCGGCGACGCGTACGGCCGCGTCCGGGCGATGCTCGACGACAAGGGCAACAACGTCGAGGAGGCGGCCCCGTCGACTCCCGTCCTGGTGCTCGGTCTCACCAACGTGCCGGGTGCCGGCGACAACCTCCTGGTGGTCGACGAGGACCGTACGGCGCGTCAGATCGCCGAGAAGCGCGCCGCGCGTGAGCGCAACGCCGCCTTCGCCAAGCGCGTCCGCCGGGTGTCCCTGGAGGACCTCGACAAGGTGCTCAAGGCCGGTCTCGTCCAGGAACTCAACCTCATCATCAAGGGCGACGCGTCCGGTGCGGTCGAGGCCCTGGAGGCCTCGCTGCTCCAGCTCGACGTCGGCGAAGAGGTCGACATCCGCGTCCTGCACCGCGGTGTGGGTGCGGTCACCGAGTCGGACATCGACCTGGCCATGGGCTCCGACGCCATCGTCATCGGCTACAACGTCCGTGCGGCCGGCCGTGCCGCGCAGATGGCGGAGCGCGAGGGCGTCGACGTCCGGTACTACTCGGTCATCTACCAGGCGATCGAGGAGATCGAGGCGGCGCTCAAGGGCCTCCTCAAGCCGGAGTACGAAGAGGTCGAGCTCGGCACGGCGGAGATCCGCGAGGTCTTCCGCTCGTCCAAGCTGGGCAACATCGCCGGTGTCCTCATCCGTTCGGGCGAGGTCAAGCGCAACACCAAGGCGCGCCTCGTCCGCGACGGCAAGGTCATCGCCGAGGACCTCACGATCCACGGTCTGCGCCGCTTCAAGGACGACGTCACCGAGATCCGCGAAGGCTTCGAGGGCGGTATCAACCTCGGAAACTTCAACGACATCAAGATCGACGACGTCATCGCGACGTACGAGATGCGCGAGAAGCCGCGCGCCTGATCGCGTCCGATCGCAGCAGTGAGCAGGGGCCGGTCGGCGGAACTTATTCCGTCGATCGGCCCCGGCCGTTGCGTGTACGGTTCCTGGTGTACCCGCCCTCTGGTGGGCGGGGCCACTGACCCCGAACCGGCGGGACATCCGGACACACATGTACGTGGGGACACTGTCCTTCGATCTGCTCCTCGGCGACGTGCGCTCGCTGAAGGAGAAGCGCTCCGTCGTCAGGCCGATCGTCGCCGAACTCCAGCGCAAGTTCGCGGTGAGCGCGGCGGAGGTCGGCGGCCAGGACCTCCACCGGCGGGCCGAGATCGGCGTCGCGATGGTGACGGGGGACCCGGGACACCTCAGCGACGTGCTGGACCGGTGCGAGCGGCTCGTCGCCGCCCGGCCGGAGGTGGAGCTGCTGTCGGTGCGCCGCAGGCTCCACACTGATGAAGACTGATCGAGCAAGGCGAAGAAGGAGAAGGACCAGTGGCCGACAACGCGCGGGCGAAGAAGCTGGCGGACCTCATCCGGGAGGTGGTCGCCGAGAAGCTGCAGCGCGGCATCAAGGACCCCCGCCTGGGTACGCACGTGACCATCACGGACACCCGCGTCACCGGTGACCTGCGGGAGGCCACGGTCTTCTACACGGTCTACGGCGACGACGAGGAGCGCGCGAGCGCCGCGGCGGGTCTGGAGAGCGCCAAGGGCGTCCTCCGTTCGGCCGTGGGCCGGGCGGCGGGGACCAAGTTCACCCCGACGCTGACCTTCGTGGCCGACGCCCTCCCGGAGAACGCGCGCACCATCGAGGACCTCCTCGACAAGGCGCGGGCCTCCGACGCCCAGGTGCGGGAGGCGTCCTCGGGCGCCGGCTTCGCGGGCGAAGCCGACCCCTATAAGAAGCCGGGCGAGGACGACACCGCCGAATGAGCGACAAGACCCCCACGCCCGACGGCCTTGTCATCGTCGACAAGCCGTCGGGCTTCACTTCGCACGACGTCGTGGCCAAGATGCGCGGGATCGCGAAGACCCGCCGCGTCGGCCACGCCGGAACGCTCGACCCCATGGCCACGGGCGTCCTCGTCCTCGGCGTGGAGCGGGCGACCAAGCTCCTCGGTCACCTCGCGCTGACCGAGAAGGAGTACCTGGGCACCGTCCGCCTGGGCCAGACCACGATCACCGACGACGCCGAGGGCGAGATCACGGCGTCGGTCGACGCTTCGAAGGTCACCCGCGAGCAGATCGACGCCGGTGTGGCGGAGCTGACCGGCGCCATCATGCAGGTGCCGTCGAAGGTCTCCGCGATCAAGATCGACGGCAAGCGCTCGTACGCGCGCGTGCGCGGCGGCGAGGAGTTCGAGATCCCGGCCCGCCCGGTCACCGTCTCCTCCTTCCGGGTGTACGACGTCCGCGAGGCGGTCGCCGAGGACGGCACCCCCGTGGTCGACCTGGTCGTCTCGGTGGTCTGCTCCTCCGGCACGTACATCCGCGCCCTCGCCCGCGACCTGGGCGCCGGGCTCGGCGTGGGCGGCCATCTGACCGCGCTGCGCCGCACCCGGGTCGGCCCGTACAAGCTGGACTCGGCCAGGACCCTGGAACGGCTCCAGGAGGAGCTGACGGTCATGCCGGTCGCGGACGCGGCCGCGGCGGCGTTCCCGCGCTGGGACGTCGACGAGAAGCGCGCCCGGCTGCTGCTCAACGGCGTCCGCCTGGAGATGCCGGAGTATCCCAAGGGCCCCGTCGCGGTCTTCGGACCGGAGGGGAAGCTGCTCGCACTGGTAGAGGACCAGCGGGGCAAGGCGAAGAGCCTCGCGGTCTTCGGCTGAGGAGCCGACGGAACGGGAACGGCCCATGAATGGGGCGGGTACGCGCGCGTACCCGCCCCACTCTCGTTCCCCCACCGGGACCCTGTCCCGGAAAGTCACGGAGATTCACCCCACCGGGGAGGCGCTCGGAGCACAAGGGGGAGTGAGAGGGGGCGCGTTCACCTCCGTGCGCCGTCGCCCGATCACCGGCCGCCTACCGTCGTCACCATGGGACGCGGGGACCTGGCGACGCTGGTGCGGATCTGCGATCCGGCGGGCCGGACGCGCGGCACCGGATTCCTCGCCGACCACCACGGGACGGTCGTCACCAGCCACGAAGCCGTCGACGGGCTCAGCCGCGTGCTGCTGCGCGGGCCCGACGACCGCAGCTGGCTCGCCGAGGCCGGGGCCGTCACCCCCCTGCCCGAGAGCGGGCTCGCCCTGGTCCGCAGCGAAGGACTCGGCGTCCGCCCCCTGCCGCTCGCCACCCGCCCCGAGATCGAACCCGGCACGTACGTCCGGATCGAGGCCCACGGCTGGCGCGAGGCGCGCGTCCTCGGCCCCGCCACCGTCACGTACACCGCCGCCGACCGCTTCCACGACCTCGACGAGGCCCTCGAACTCGCCATCGGCACCGAGGGCGCCGAGGCGCTCCGGCGCGGCGGCCGGGCTGCGGGGAGCCCCGTCCTCGACACCGCCACCGGCACCGTCCTCGCCGTCCTCGGCACCGCCCTCCACGGCGGCCGCAGGGCCGCCGGATACGCGGTTCCGCTCCGGCCCGACGGCCCGCTCACCGACCTGCTGCGGCGCAACGCCGCCACCGTCCCCGCCTACGGCCCCGACCTCAACCTCGCCGGGATCCTGGAGCTCACCGCCACCTCCACCGGCCCCGTGCGGGACCCCGGGCCCTGGCCCGAACCCGTCGAGCGCGCCGGGTGCGCCCGCGAACTCGACCGCTTCACCGCCGGGGACGCCCCCGTCCTCGCCCTGGTCGGCGCCCCCGGCACCGGCCGCACCACCGCCCTCGCCGCGCTCTGCGCCCGCCGGGCCCGGGGCGAGGCTCCGGCCCCCACCGTCCGGCTGCGCGGCGCCGACCTGCGCGCCGAGGACCACTCCCTCGCCGACGCCGTAGGCCGCGCCCTGGACCGGGCCGGGCGCATCGTCACCGCCTCCGGCGCCCTCGGCGACACCACCACCGCCACCCCCGAGCGGGCCGCCGCCCTCGCCAGGGAGGCCGGCCGGCCGCTCCTCGTCGTTCTCGACGGCCCCGAGGAGATGCCCCCGCTCCTCGCCCACCGGCTCCCCGCCTGGACCGCGGCCACCGAGCGGTGGCTCCGCGCCCACGGGGTCCGGCTCGCCACCGCCTGCCGCCCCGAGCTCTGGGAGCGGGCCGGCGCCCTCTACGGCCCGGAGGCCCCGCACCGCCCCGCGACCGGGGACGACGGCAGCGGGCTCCCCCCGGCCGTCGTCCTCGGTCCGTACACCGAGGCGGAGGCGCGGGCCGTGCGCGAGGGGTACGGGCTGCGGGAGACGGACCTCGCCGAGGCGGACGCCCGGCACCCGCTCGCCCTGCGGCTGCTCGCCGAGGTCCGCGCCGCGCTGCCCGGCGAGGTGCCGGGACGGCCCTGCCGCGAGGAGGTCTTCACCGCCCACCTCGACCTGATGTGCCTGCGGACCGCCGTCCGGATCGCCGCCGGGACCCGGCCCCCGGTCCGGGGGACCGCCGTCCGCCGGCTCGCCGCGCGCGTGACCGGCCGGGTCCACGAGGCGGCCCGCCGCTGCCTCGGCCCCGGCCACGGCGTCCTCGACCGGGCCTCCTTCGAGGAGCTGTTCCCCTGGCGGGAGGGCTGGGCCCCGGCCGTCCTCACCGAGGGCCTCCTCGTCCCGGCGGGCTCCGGCTACCGCTTCGCCCACGAGGAGCTCGCCGACTGGCTCCAGGCCGCCCACCTGGACCTGGACACGGCCCTCCACGCTCTCGTCCACGCCCACCACGAGGACCGCGCCCCGGCCGCGCCCCCGGACGCCCCCGGCCCGGTGCCGGGTCCCGCGCCCGGGAGCACCGGCCCGGGGGCCGCCGGACCCCTCGTGCCCCCGGGCGCCCCCGGGGGCACGGAAGCGGGCTCCCGGCCCCTCGCCGGGGCGACCGACCCCGACCTCCCCGCGAGCCCCGGCTCCCCGGCGGGCCCGGACGTGCCCGGGCCCCGCACGGCCCCGGGCCCCAGCACCTCCGCTCCCGCCGTACCCCCCGCCGCCCTCCCCGGCCCGGTCGCCGGGGTCCCCGAGGCGCCGCCCGTGCCCCGGCACCGGATCGGGCCCGTGCTCCAGGCGCTGCTGCTCGAACACCGGGAGCGGGGGGCGGGCGGGTCCGTGCCGCGGCTCGCCGGGCTCGTCGAGGCGCTCGCCCGGTTCGCGGACGCCGGGAAGGACGGGGACGGGGCCTGGTGGGCCGCGCGGCTGCTCGGGGAGAGCCTGCGGCGGATCCCGGACCCCCGGTCCTGCCTGCCCGTCCTGCGGCTGCTCGCCGACCGGATCGGCGCCCGCCCGGGGCGGCCCCCCGCCCTCGCCGCCTTCGGACCCGCGTTCTGGCGGGGCCTCGCGGTCGGGGAGGACGAGCGGATCGACCTGCTGCGGCGGCTCGTCACCGCCGACCCGCCGGGCGGGGACCGCTGGTTCGGCACGGTCGCGGAGCTGCTCGCCGCCGACCCCCGGGGCGTCCAGCCGCTCCTGTGCCGCTGGTTCGGCGACGCCCGGCCGCTGCCCGCCGCCCCGCACGCCACCGTCGCCACCGCCGCCCAGGCCCTCCTGCACGCCCACCGGGACCTCGCCATCGACGACCTGTGCGAGGCCCTCGTCGCCACCGCCCACCCCCTCGCCGACGGCCTCCTCGCCGCGCTCGCCCGGGACGAGACCTCCGCCCTCTGCCGGGCCGTCGACCGCTGGGCCCACGACGACGGGCGCCCGGAGCGGCGCGCCGCGGCCACCGCGTACGGACACCTGGCCGCCGGCCGCGCCACCGCCCCCGCCGACCGCGAGCTCCTGCGCTACGCCGCCCTCGCCCTCCTCGCCCGCCCCGCCGACCGGGACCTGCACGGCGCCGCCCTCGGCCTCCTGGTCCGCGACCCCGAGTCCCGCGCCCGGCACCTGCCCCGCGCCGCGACCGAGCCCGGCGTCCCCGTCGACGCCCTCGTCGCGGCCCTCGCCACCCACCCCGGGGAGGCCCTCGACGCCCTCCGGACCCGCCTGGACGCCCCCGGCGGGGACCCGGCCGCGGTCCTGGAGGCCCTCGCCGGGATCGACGCGCCCGCCCTCGCCCGCCGCGCCGCCGCCCTCGTCCGCGACCACGCCCTCCTCCATCCCGGGGACGCCCCGCACGTGGCCGCCTTCGTGGACCGGCGCCTCGAAGCCGGACCCGAGGCAGGGGCCGTGCTGTTCCCGCTGGTCGGCGATCTGGTCCGGAGCCGGTCCGTCCCGCTCCGCCGCGCCCTCGCCCCCGTGCTCGCCGCCCCCGGCACCGGCGCCTCCCGCCATCTGCGGGCCGAGCTGCTCGACGTACTCCTGGAGCACGAGCGGTACGGCGCCGAGGCCGGGGACTCCTCCGTCGCGGAGGCCCTCGTGACGGCCGCCGCCGAGGAGGCGGAGCGGCGCAGCGAGCCCCGCACCCGGCAGCTCACCCACCGGGCCGGCCTGCTGTGCGTCCGCACCCCCGAGGGCGCCGCGCGGCTCGACCGGCTCCTCGCCGCCCTCGTCCGCGAGCGGCCCGTCTTCACCGAACTCCTCGGCGGCTGGATCGTCGCGGCCCCCGGCGACTGGGCGCCGCTCCTCGGCATCGAGGCCCTCGACGCGCTGCGCTTCCCCGGCACTTCCATGCCGATGCGTGCCGACGGGCGTGGGCATGGCAGTCTTAGACCTGCGTAATCGGCGAACAGGCGGACGAGGAGCGGTCACAGTGCAGCGCTGGCGTGGCTTGGAGGACATCCCCCAGGACTGGGGGCGCAGCGTCGTCACCATCGGCTCCTACGACGGTGTGCACCGCGGGCACCAGCTGATCGTCGGGCGGGCCGTCGAGCGCGCCCGCGAGCTCGGCGTCCCCTCCGTCGTGGTCACCTTCGACCCGCACCCCTCCGAGGTCGTGCGCCCCGGCAGCCACCCGCCGCTGCTCGCCCCGCACCACCGGCGCGCCGAGCTGATGGCCGGCCTCGGCGTGGACGCGGTGCTCGTGCTGCCGTTCACCGCCGAGTTCTCCCAGCTCTCCCCGGCCGACTTCATCGTCAAGGTGCTCGTCGACAAGCTGCACGCCAAGGCCGTCATCGAGGGCCCCAACTTCCGCTTCGGCCACCGGGCCGCCGGGAACGTCGCCTTCCTCGCCGAGCTCGGCACCACCTACGACTACGAGGTCGAGGTCGTCGACCTGTACGTCAGCGGCAGCGCGGGCGGCGGCCAGCCCTTCTCCTCCACCCTCACCCGCCGTCTGGTCGCCGAGGGCGACATGGCCGGGGCCGCCGAGATCCTCGGCCGCCCGCACCGCGTCGAGGGCGTCGTCGTCCGCGGCGCCCAGCGCGGCCGCGAACTCGGCTTCCCGACGGCCAACGTCGAGACCCTGCCGCACACCGCGATCCCGGCGGACGGCGTCTACGCGGGCTGGCTGACCGCCGCCGGCGAGCGGATGCCGGCGGCGATCTCGGTCGGCACCAACCCGCAGTTCGACGGCACCGAGCGGACCGTCGAGGCGTACGCGATCGACCGCGAGGGCCTCGACCTGTACGGGCTGCACGTGGCCGTCGACTTCCTGGCGTACGTGCGCGGGATGCTGCGCTTCGACACCCTGGACGACCTGCTCCTGGCGATGGCGGACGACGTGAAGCGCTGCCGCGAGCTGACCGGGGAGTACGACCGGGAGCACCCGGAGCAGGTCTGACCCGCCGGGGCCGCGGGCAGGTCCGACCCGCCGTGGCCGAAGCGCCCGGCCCGGGGCCGGGCGCCTCGGCCCGGTCAGTCCGCCTTCCCACCGCCCACCCAGTGGCAGGCCACCGCGCCCGCCCCGCCGCCGGGCAGGACCGGCAGGTCCTCGCCCCGGCACCGGTCCGCGACCGCCGCCGCCGCGCCCGAGGCGAGGATCTGGCAGCGGGCGTGGAAGCGGCACCCGGAGGGGATCCGGGACGGGTCCGGGGGCTCGCCCGTCAGCACCACCGGCGGCCCCTCGGACTCCGGGAGCACCGAGAGCAGCGCCCGCGTGTAGGGGTGCCGCGGGTTCGTCAGGACGGTCTCCACCGGGCCCGTCTCCACGACCCGGCCCAGGTACATCACCGCCACCCGGTCCGCGATGTTCCACGCGAGCCCCAGGTCGTGCGTCACCACCAGCGCCGACAGGCCCAGTTCGTCGCGCAGCCGCAGCAGCAGCGCCAGGATCTCGCCCCGCACGGACGCGTCCAGGGAGGCAACCGGCTCGTCCGCGACGATCAGCTCGGGCTCCAGGACCAGCGCGCCCGCGATGACCACCCGCTGCCGCTGCCCGCCGGACAGCTCGTGCGGGTAGCGCAGGAAGAAGCGCTCCGGCGGGCGCAGCCCGGCCCGGGAGAGGGCCCCGGCGACGGCGGCCCGCTCGTCCCCCGCGTACCCGTGGATCCGCAGCCCCTCCGCCACCGCGTCGTACACGGTGTGCCGGGGGTTCAGCGAACCGCTCGGGTCCTGGAGGACCAGCTGCGCCCGCTTCCGGTAGGACTTCAGGGCCCCGGAGGAGTACCCGAGCGGCTCCCCGTCGAAGGAGACCGTGCCCGCCGTGGGCCGGACCAGGCCGAGCAGCGAGCGGGCCAGGGTCGTCTTGCCGCAGCCCGACTCTCCGACGAGGGCCACGATCTCGCCCGCGCCGACGTCCAGGTCCACGCCGTCCACCGCCCGGGCGGGCGGCGCTCCCCGGCGTCCGGGGAAGACCACGCGCAGGTCCCGGGCCGAGAGCAGCGACCCGGTCGCCGTCCCCGTCTCCGGGCGCGCGGAGGTGTCCGTACTCATGAAGCGCTCCCCACGTGCACGCAGGCGGCCCGGCGCCCCGCGCCCGCCTCCCGCAGTTCCAGGTCGAGGTCCCCGCAGACGTCCACCGCCACCGGACAGCGCGGGTGGAAGGCGCAGCCGCCCGGCAGGTCGGCCGGGTCCGGCGGATCGCCCGGCAGACCGCGCGGCGCCCGCCGGGAGGCGGGGTCGCCGATGCGCGGGAACGCCGAGGACAGCGCCCGCCCGTAGGGGTGCGCGGCCGCCTCGTACACCTCCCGCGCCGGGCCCTCCTCGACGACCCGGCCCGCGTACATCACGGCGAGCCGGTCGCAGGTGTCGGCGAGGACCGCCAGGTCGTGGCTGATCATCAGGAGGCTGATCGACTGCTCGGCGACCAGGCCCTCGATCAGGCGCAGGATCTGCGCCTGGATCATCACGTCCAGGGCGGTCGTCGGCTCGTCCGCGACGATCAGCCGCGGATCGCAGGCGAGTGCCATCGCGATCATCACGCGCTGCCGCTGCCCGCCGGACAGCTCGTGCGGATACGCGGCGGCGCGGGCGGCGGGCAGGCCGACGTGTTCGAGCAGCTCGCCGACCCGCTTCCGCGCCGCCGCCGGGGTCGCCCGGCCGTGCACGAGCAGCGGCTCCGCGATCTGGTCCCCGATCCGGTGCACCGCGTTCAGCGAGTGCATCGCGCCCTGGAAGACGATCGACGCGCCCGCCCAGCGCACGGCCCGCAGCCGCCCCCACGACATCGCGAGGACGTCCTCGCCGTCGAGCAGGATCTCGCCCTCCAGGCGCGCCGAGGCGGGAAGCAGCCGGAGCAGCGCGAGCGCGAGCGTGGACTTGCCGCAGCCCGACTCCCCGGCCACGCCCAGCTTGGTCCCCGGCTCCAGGGTCAGGTCGACCCCGCGCACGGCGGGCACGGCCGCCGCGCCCGACCCGTACGTCACCCTGAGGTCCCGTACTTCCAGGAGGCTCATCGCCCCACCCCCAGCTTCGGGTTGAGCACGGACTCGACGGCCCGGCCGCACAGCGTGAAGGCCAGCGCCACGAGCGCGATCGCGATCCCGGGCGGGGCCAGGTACCACCAGTGCCCGGAGGAGACCGCGCCGGCCTCGCGGGCGTCCTGGAGCATCCCGCCCCAGGAGACCACCGTCGGGTCGCCCAGGCCGAGGAAGGCGAGGGTGGCCTCGGTGAGGATGGCGGTCGAGATGCCGAGGGTGGTCTGCGCGAGGACCAGCGGCATCACGTTCGGCAGCACGTGCCGGGTCATGACGTGCCCGTGGCCACCGCCGAGCGCGGTCGCCCGCTCGATGTACGGGCGCGACTCCACCGCGATGGTCTGCGCCCGCACCAGACGGGCGGTGGTCGGCCACGAGGTCACCCCGATCGCGAGCACCACCGTCCACATCGAGCGGGACATCACGGTGGCGAGCACGATCGCCAGGACCAGCGTCGGCATCACCAGGAACCAGTCGGTGATCCGCATGACGACGGTCGAGAACCAGCCGCCGTAGTGCCCGGCGACGATCCCGACCAGGGTGCCGATGGCGACCGAGAGGGCCGCCGCGAGCAGACCGACGAGCAGCGAGATCCGCGCCCCCCAGACCAGCAGCCCGAGCAGCGAGCGCCCGAACTGGTCGGTGCCGAGCGGGAACTCGGCGCTCGGGGACTCCAGGGCCGTGCCCGGCGCCTCCGTCACCGACTGCACGTCGGCGCCGACGAGCAGCGGGGCGGCGAGCGCGAGCAGGGCGATCAGGACGAGCCCGGCGAGGCCGTACAGACCGGCGCGGTGGGTGCGGTACCGCTTCCAGAAGCGGATCGCCGAGGCCTTGCGGCGCTGCCGGGCGAGGGAGGCCGCGGAGGACGGCTTCCGCGCGGGTCCGGGGGCGGATTCCGCCGGGGGCTCCGGGGCGGGTTCCGGCGCGGGCGTCGTGGAGGTCGTGGAGGAGGTCATCGGCCCACCCGGGGGTCGAGCAGCGGATAGAGCAGGTCGGCGAGCAGGTTCATCAGGATCATCGCTCCGGCGAAGACCACGAACAGGCCCTGCACCAGCGGCAGGTCGGGCACGCTGAGCGCCTGGTAGAAGAGCCCGCCGAGCCCCGGCCAGGAGAACACCGTCTCCACCAGGATCGAACCGGCCGCCACGTGGCCCAGGTTGATGAAGATCATCGTCACGGTCGGCAGGAGCGCGTTCGGCACCGCGTGCCGGCGCCGCACGACGTCGTCGCGCAGCCCCTTCGCCCGCGCCGTCGTCAGGTAGTCGCCGCCCATCTCGTCCAGGAGCGAGGAGCGCATCACGAGCAGCGTCTGCGCGTAGCCGACCGCCACCAGGGTCACCACCGGCAGGACCAGGTGGTGGGCGACGTCCAGGACGTACGCGAGACCGGTCTCGCCCGTGCCCGACTCCATGCCGCCGGTCGGGAAGAGCCCGGGGACCGGGCCCGCGCCGACGGAGAAGACGATGATGAGGAGCAGACCGAGCCAGAAGGACGGCACCGACCACAGGGTCAGGGCGATCCCCGTGTTCAACCTGTCCCCGAGGCCGCCGTGGCGCCAGGCCGAACGGGTGCCGAGCCACAGCCCGAGCGCCGAGTAGATCACCACGGCGACCCCGGTGAGCAGCAGCGTCGCCGGCAGCTTCTCCCAGATCAGCTCCCCGACGGGGGCGCGGAACTGGAACGAGGTGCCGAGGTCGCCCGTCAGGGCCTTCGCGCAGTAGTCCGTGAACTGCTGCCAGAGCGGCAGATCGAGCCCGAACTGTCGCCTCAACGTGGCCAGTTGCTCGGCCGACGTGGGCATGCCGTGGGTCATCGCCCTCACCGGGTCGCCGGGGATGATCCGGAACAGGAAGAAGCTGGTGACGAGCACGGCGAAGAGCGAGACGAGCGCGCCGCCCAGCTTCCCCGCCGCGTGACGGAGGTAGCCGGAGGAGGCGCCGGTGCGGGGCGCGCCGTCCGTGGTGCGGGCCTGGTCGGCCCGCACCACGTCGGCGGGGGTGCTGGTCGTCGTCACGGACTACTCGCGGTCGTCGGCGGTGGACCGGCGGCGCAGGCCGAGGACGACGCCGAGACCGACCACGACCACCACGGCCGCGCCGATCCCGACGATCACCCCGGTGGAGGAGCCGCTCCCCTCGGACCCGCCGGAGGCCGAGGCCGCCGGCACGGCCGACCACCAGCTCCAGTAGCCGTCCTGGCCCCACAGGTTCCCGGCGGCCTCGGGCATGGTCGTGATGGACGCGATCTGGTCCGTGCGGTACGCCTCCAGGGCGTTCGGATAGGCCATGACGTTCATGTACCCCGTGTCGTACAGGCGGGACTGCATCCGCTTCACCAGATCCGCCCGCTTGGCGGCGTCGTACTCCACCGCCTGCTGCGCGTAGAGCCCGTCGAACTCCTGGTCGCAGATGAAGTTGTCGGTGGCCCCGCTGTCCTTCGGGGTGGCCGGGAGGGCGCCGCAGGTGTGGATGGAGAGGACGTAGTCCGGGTCCGGGTTGACCGACCAGCCGTCGAACGCGAGGTCGTAGTCGCCCTTCACCCACGGGTCCGAGACGCTGTCCAGACACTCGACCTTCAGGCCGACGCCGAGCTCGCCCCACCACTCCTGGAGGTACTTGCCGACCGCCTTGTCGTTCGGGTCGGTGGCGTGGCACAGGATCCGGAAGTCCAGCGCCTTCCCGTCCTTGCCGACCCGCTTGCCCCCGCCGTTCTTCCGGTACCCGGCGGCGTCCAGGACCCGCGCCGCCTCCTCCGGGTCGTACCTCCGCTCCTGGTCGCCGTCGGGCTTCCAGAAGTACGAGCCGAAGCGGGGCGGGATGTAGCCCTCGCCCTCGACGGCGTGGCCCTGGAAGACCTTGTCGACGAGGGTGGCGCGGTCGACCGCGAGGAAGAGCGCCTTGCGCACGGCCGGGTCGAGCAGCGCCTTGTGCCCGTTGCCGAACCCCTTCCCGTCCCGCGCCCTGGCGCCCGGGTTGGTGGCGAGGGCGAAGAAGCGGCGCCCGGGGGCGTCGTTGACCTTGATGTCCTTCTGGGCCTTCAGCGCGTCGGCCTGGGCCGGCGTCAGGTTCGGCACGAAGGACACCTCGCCCTTCTGGAGGGCGGCGACGGCGGCGTCCCCGTCCTTGTAGTACTTGAAGACCAGCTCGTCGAACTTGGGCGCGCCCCGCCAGAACTTCTTGTTCGGCTTGAGCTTGATGTACTGGTCGACCTTGTAGTCGGTGATGACGAAGGGTCCGTTGCCCACGATCGGGAACTGCTGGTCGTTGTTGAACTTCGAGAAGTCGCCGACCTTCTCCCAGACGTGCTTGGGCACGATCGGCACGTCGAGCGCGGTCATCGTCGCCTGCGGCTTCTTCAGCCTGATGACGAGCGTCTGCGGGTCGGGCGCGGTGACCTTCTCGAAGTTGGCCGTGAAGCTGCCGTTGGCGGTGGCGGCGTTCGGGTCGGTCATCATCTTGTTGAAGGTCCAGGCCGCGTCCTCGGCGGTGGCCTGCGTCCCGTCCGACCAGAGCGAGTCCCCGCGGATCGTGTACGTCCACGTCAGCTTGTCGGGCGACGGCTTCCACGCGGTCGCCAGGCCCGGGACCGTACGGGCGTCCTTCGGGTCGTAGTTCGTCAGGTACTCGTAGGCCAGGCGGTGGATGCTCGTCGAGGTGAGCTTCTGCGCGAGGAACGGGCTCAGCGAGTCGATGCTCTGCGAGACCGCCACCGTGAGCGTGGTGCCGCCCGACTTGTCGTCCTCCGCCCGCGCGGTGCCGGGGACGACGACGAGCGAGGTGGCGGCGAGACCGGAGGCGAGCAGGATCCGGAGGGCTCTTCGGGCGGGGGCGGGGCGGGGTGGAACCTTCGTGACCATGACCATGGGACGTGACCTCGCGTCGGAGTTTCTGTCGTGGATCTTGGGCTGTCGGTGAGTGAAGCGAAGGTGTATCAGCGGTGGTCTGCCGTCGTCAACGATGACTCAAACCCCTTGTGGTCTGCGGGAACGCCAAGAGGCCCCGTATCGGACGACCGATACGGGGCCTCATTGGTCTACTCCTGTGACGCCCTACTGCTGAGGGGCTGGCGGCGCCTGCGGAGGGACCTGCGGCGGCGCCTGCGGCGGCAGCGGCTGCCCGGCGTACTGCTCGGGAAGCTCCTGCGGCGGAACCTGTCCCGGCGCGGGCTGCTGCTGCCAGGCCGGGGGCATGCCGGGAGCGCCCGGAGCACCCGGCTGACCGGGCTGCGACGGGTAGGGCTGTCCGGGGTACGGCGCCTGGGGCGCGTACGGCTGACCGGGTGCCGGGTGGCCGGGGGCCGACTGACCGGGCATCGGCTGGGCCGGGGCGAACTGACCGGGCATCGGGCCGGGGTCCTGTCCCGGCTGTCCGGTCCGGCCGGGGGCCGGGTACGCCTGCGGCGGGTAGGGCTGACCGGGCTGGGGGGCCTGGGGGGCGTACGGCTGCCCGGGGGAGGGCTGTCCGGGGGCGAACTGGCCCGGCGCGGGCTGTCCGTACTGACCCGGCATCGGCTGACCGGGCTGGTCGTACTGGCCGTACTGCCCCGGCTGACCCGGCTGCCCCGGCTGACCGGGCTGGCCCGGCTGCTCCGGCTGTCCCGGCGCGAAGTGGCCGGGCGCGGGCTGTCCGGGGGTGAACTGGCCGGGGACGGGCTGGCCGTACTGCCCCGGCTGACCGGGGTACGGCTGACCCGGCATCCCCTGACCCGGCATCGACTGGCCGGGACCCTGCTGACCCGGCATCGGCGGGGCCATGTGCGGGGGCAGCGCGCCCTGGCCGTCGCCGGTCCACAGGCCCTGCGCCTGCTGCGCCCGTACGAAGTCCTCGGCCACCAGGGCCGACAGGTGGAAGTACGCCTCGCGGGTCTTCGGCCGCATCATGTCGAGGTCGACCTCGGCGCCGGCCGCCAGGTGCTCGTCGAAGGGCACGACCACGACCCCGCGGCAGCGGGTCCGGAAGTGCTGCACGATGTCCTCGACCTTGATCATCTTGCCGGTCTCGCGGACGCCGGAGATGACGGTGAGGGAGCGCTGCACCAGATCCGCGTAGCCGTGCGCGGAGAGCCAGTCCAGGGTGGTCGACGCGCTGGAGGCGCCGTCCACGGAGGGCGTCGAGATGATGATGAGCTGGTCGGCGAGGTCGAGCACCCCGCGCATGGCGCTGTAGAGCAGGCCCGTGCCCGAGTCGGTCAGGATGATCGGGTACTGCTTGCCCAGGACGTCGATCGCCCGCCGGTAGTCCTCGTCGTTGAAGGTCGTCGAGACGGCCGGGTCCACGTCGTTGGCGAGGATCTCCAGACCTGAGGGCGCCTGCGAGGTGAACCGGCGGATGTCCATGTACGAGTGGAGGTACGGGATCGCCTGCACCAGGTCGCGGATGGTCGCCCCGGTCTCGCGCCGCACCCGGCGGCCCAGGGTGCCGGCGTCCGGGTTGGCGTCGATCGCCAGGATCTTGTCCTGCCGCTCGGTCGCCAGGGTCGCGCCGAGCGCGGTGGTCGTCGTGGTCTTGCCGACGCCGCCCTTGAGCGAGATGACCGCGATCCGGTAGCAGGAGAGGACCGGCGTCCGGATCAGGTCCAGCTTCCGCTGCCGCTCCGCCTCCTCCTTCTTGCCGCCGAGCTTGAAGCGGGAGGCGGCACCGGGGGTGCGGCTGGACTTGGGCTTCTGCTTGTTGTTCCGCAGCAGCCGGTCGGAGGAGAGCTCGACGGCCGCGTTGTACCCGAGCGGGGCGCCCGGCACGGACCGCTCCCGCTGGTCGTGCGTCACGGGCGAGGGCCAGGCGCCGCCGGTCCGGGGGTCGACGGGCGGCTGCGCGTCGTGCGGGGGCTGCGGCTGGGGCCGGGGAGCCTGCGGGGGTACGGCGCCGGGGTGCGGGAAGCCGTAACCGCCCGGCTCCTGGGCCTGCGGCGGCACACCGCCGGGCTGCTGCGGGTAGCCGTAACCGGGCTGCTGCGGAGGCGTACCGGGGTGCGGGAAGCCGTAGCCGCCCTGCTGCGGGGCCGGGGCCGGGGGCGCCTGCGGGGCCTGCTGCGGGTAGCCGTAGCCGCCGGGCTCCTGCGCCTGCGGCGGTACGGGGCCGGGCGCGGTGGGCGCGGCCGCGGGCGACGGCCAGGCGGCTGCGGTGGGCGGCAGCGGCGCGGCCGGGGGCACCGGCTGGGCGGACGCCTGCTGGGCGTGCGCCGGCTGCGCGGGCCACTGCTGGGCGGGTCCGGGGGCGGCCGGCTGGAACGACGGCGGCAGCGGCGGCAGTCCGGGCGCGGCCCCGGCCTGCGGCGGGCCCGCGGGGGCCGGGAAGGCGTTGGGGTAGGGGGCGGCCGGACCGGGGCCGAAGCCCTGCGGCGCGTCGGCGGCCGGGAGCGGTGGGGCGGGAGCGTCCGAGGGCGCGCCGGCCGTGGCCTCCGCCTCCGTCACCGCCCTGGTCTCCGGCTCCGGCTCCGCGCCGGCTTCGGCCGGCCGGTCCTCGGGGCCCGGGACGGCGTCGGAGGCGGCGACGGCCTCGGCCGGCTCCTCGGCGTCCCGCACGCCGTCGTCGCCGCCTGTCACGGACGGCTCGGCGGCCTCGGTCTCTTCGGGACCCTCGGTGGAAGTCTCGTCGGAGCCCGCCGGGGCGTCGTCGCCCTCGGCCGGGACCGGAGCGTCGGCCGGAACCGGAGCATCGGTCGGGGCCGGGGCGTCGTTCGGGCCCGCGGGGGCGTCCGCCCTCTCACCCGCGGCGTCCGTCGCCGGGCTCCGAGCCTCCTCCGCCGCTCGCTCCGCGAACTCGCGCCGGAGCGCGGCGGGGGAGAAGCGCACGGTGGCACCGCTCTCCACGTCTCCGCCCCCGAAGGAGGAGGCGGCGGCCTCGGGCGCCGGGCCGTCGGGCGCGGAACCACCGGGCACCGGCGCACCCGGCACGGAGGCGCTCGGCGCGGCACCGCCGGCCGTGAAGCCGTCCGGCAGCGAACCGCCCGGCACGGCGTGCTCCTGCGGAGCGGGGCCGCCCGGCACCGGGGTCCCCGGCCCGGCGGCGGGAGGACCGGCCACGGGAGATCCGCCCACCGGGGTCCCGCCCACCGGCGGCACCGCCGCCGACGGGATCCCCGCCGACGGGGTCCCCCCGGCCGGAGTCCCGGTCACCGGGGCGGGAACACCCGGAACGGCGGCGGGCGCGACGGGCGGCGCCGGCTCCGGCGCGACAGGAGCCGCAGGAACCGCAGGGGTCGCAAGGGGCGCGGGAGTGGCCGGGGGCACAGGAACCGCAGGAGTCGCGGGAGCCACCGGCGGGGCCGGCGGGGCCGGGCTCCAGTGGGGTTCGAAACCGCCGCCCGCCGGGACGCCCGGCACGGGGACCGGCGCTCCGCTCGGCGGCGGGGGAGTGGCACCGCCCGCTCCCGTACCGCCCGGCGCGTTCTGCGTGTACCAGGCGGGCGGGGTGTAGTCGATGGTGAACTCACCCGTCATCTCGGCGGGATCCGCGTCGGACTGATCGTCGGCGGGCGGATTCCAACCCCCGTGGATCTCGTCGCGATCGCCGTTCACTTTGCCTCCTGGTGTGGTCGAGCACCCGTGTGCCGTCGTGGGCGGGGCCCTTCCACCCTAATCGGCGCGGGCAACCCCCGGGCGGGCCCGGCGGACCCTCCCCACCCGTCCCCGCGGCCCGGTCCGGCCCCCAAGTGACCCGGCCGCGCCGCAGAGTGAGAACCCCCACCATGCGAAACAACGGAAAAAGGGACGTACGGGGGCGAGTTGGCGCCGCTCAGTCCATCCGGCGCGCGCCGCCCAACAATCCGGTCTCGGCGTCCGTCGCCTGTGTCATCACGAACTGGCGGTCGTCCGGGGTGCACCAGAGGGTCACCCCGTCCGCGAGCGTGGACAGCGCCCCGTACTCCTGGGGCGGCAGGTTCATGATGCGGCCGATCCGGTCCGCCTCGTCCGGGGACACCCGCTGGACCCCGACCAGGGAGGACTTCTCCAGGAGGCGGGGCGCGACCGGGCTCAGATAGGGGAGCAGCGTCACCACCGACTGCCAGGGCGCCGACACGACACGGCCGCGCGGCGGCCGCATGCCGCAGTCGCGCACCACGACCACCGGACTGCCCGCCGACGCGCCCTGCGGCGGCACCCGGCCCACGTCGTGCAGCGTGATGCACGGCTGCCCGCCGCCCGCCGCCTGGGCGAGGGCCGTCCACGCCTGCGCGCGGCCGGTCTCGACCGCCACCCGGGCGCCCGTCGCGGCGGCCCGCAGCGCCAGGATCTGCGCGGTCCACAGACCGCCGATGAGGGTGACGTCGTACGGGACGGGCCGGTTGATGCCGAGCACGGCGGGGCGGCCCTCGGCGTCGACGCCGATCACCACGCCGTCGTCGCCCACCGGCAGGGCCAGCGCGTCGAGTTGCTCCACGGATATGGAGTGCCGGTCGCGGCGCGGACCGACGAGCCCGAAGCCGAACCGGGGCCGTCCGCTCCGTCCGGTGGGCCGGGGGAGGGGAGCGGCGGGGGAGGCCTGCCCGCCGTACGTACCGGAGGCGGGCTGTCCGCCGTACGTGCCGGAGGCCGACTGCGCGCCGAAGGCGCCGGGGGCTCCCGGAGCGCCGGGGGCGCCCGCGGCCGGCTGGGCGCCCTGGGGCGTGGCGGTGGACATCAGCGCGCACCCCCCAGCGGAAGCGTCGCCAGGACGCCGGGCACCTGTTCCCGGTCCAGTCGCACGAGCCCCGTCCTCACCCCGCGCGCCGCGCGCTCCAGCTCGTGCCGCGCGGTCACCAGTTCCTCGTCGCTGCGCCCGGTGATCCGTACGTGTCCGGTCACCGTCACCTCCTGCCGGTCCCCGCCGCTCAGCGTCAGGCTGAACGTCGTCGCGAGCGCGGGCAGCGAGGTCAGCAGGGCCACCAGCTGCGGCATCGACGCGCCCGCGCCGCCGTTCCGGCCGCCCAACTGGGGCCAGCGGCCCACCCAGTACGTCGTGTGCCGGCGGTCGTCCACCCGCCAGGTCCTGGCGGTCTCCTGCGTCCGCCGCTCCTGCGCCCGGCCCCGGCCCGCCTGCGCGATCGCCATCGGGCTCGCGCAGCTGGACGTGGCGAGCGCCGAGGTGAGCTCCTGCTCGGTCAGCACGCTCGCCCGGAACCCGGCGCCCGCGAGCCGGCTCGCCAGCTGGTCCGCCGCGCGCACCAGGCACTTCTGCGCGCCCGTCATGCCGCCGCCGCGCGCGGCGACCGCCTCGGGGCACAGCTCGGGGTCGAGCTTGAGCGCGATCCAGGTGATCCGCAGCGCGGGCGAACCCGTCTGCGCCTGGAGCGGCCCGTAGTTGCGCGCCGCCATCGACTGCGCGGGCAGGTGCGGCGCGGGCGCCGGCTGCGTGTGCTGCACGATCTGCGCCGACTCCAGCCGGACGCCGTCCACGCTCAGCACGTCCCGGACGATCCCGACCGGCAGCGGCCGCGCCGAGCGGTCCGGGCGCAGCGCCGTGCCGTCCGACTCGACCCGCAGGACCGCGGTCAGGAAGGTGCCGTCCCCGACCATGCCGACCGGGCGCCGGTCGCGGTCGCTGTACGTGTGGGTCTGGAGCGCCGGGTCGCACTCCATGATCGGCGCGAACCCCGGCTCGGTGCCCTCGGGCACCGTGAACGAGGAGGTCCGGCGCGTCCGGGCGCGCAGCGCGAGGAAGGTGCCGAGCCACTCGGGCAGCGAGCGCCGGTGCCGGCGCACCACGGCCAGCAGGACGAGCACGACGGCCACCACGCCCGCCGGGACGAGCAGCATCGGCTCCACGGCCCAGGCGACGAGCAGCAGCGCCGCCGCCACCTCGACCAGTACGAGCTGTTGCAATCGGAACGAACCGAAATGACCGGGACGGGCCTGGAGCCTCGGCGCGACCGAGGAGCCGGACCCCGCGGGCGGGGTCGCGGACGGGGGTGCGGAGGCGGAGGCCGCGGCGGGCCGCCTCCGCGTCGCGGAAGCCATGATGGAGAATCCCCCTCAATTCGTCCCGATGACCCTGGCCCGCCAGGGCTTTGGCGGCCGGATCACCCTACCCGCCCCACGAACCCCACGGGACAGCAGGCATAGTAGGGGGCCGGTCCGACGGCCGGGGCCCGGGTGCCATCACCCCGGTCGCCCCGCGAGAAGATCGCGCCTGACGAGAATGGGGACTCATGGCATCGCGGCGGGACGAGCTCAACGCGTACACCTTTGCGAAGAAGCGCACGGTGGCGGCATTCCTCCAACCCTCTCCCTCCGGTACGGAGGAGGGGGCGCCGAGGCCGCTGCGCGCGGTCCTCCCCGGAGTGATCGTCGCCGCGCTGGTCGTCGCCGGGTTCGGCGCCTGGGGCATGTTCAAGCCCACCGCCCCCAAGGGCTGGGACGACCCCGGCACCCGCGTGATCGTCGGCAAGCAGTCGACGACCCGGTACGTCGTCCTGGAGACCGGCAAGGGCAAGGGCAGGAAGACCCTGCTCCACCCCGTCCTCAACCTCGCCTCCGCCCGGCTCCTGCTCGCCCCCGACAAGTTCCAGGTCATCCAGGTCGAGGACAAGAAGCTCGACGAGGGCAAGCCGCCGCGCGGCCCGATCCTCGGCATCCCCTACGCCCCCGACCGGCTGCCCACGGCGGACGACGCGGGGAAGGCCAAGCGGTGGGCCGTCTGCGAGCAGCCCGGCGGCGGCAGGGGCGCCGGGGTCCAGAAGGCGACCTTCCTCTTCGCCGAGCGCGACCTCAAGCGGACCGAGGGCGCCGGACAGCTCAAGGACGGGCAGGTCCTGTACGTCAAGGGCCAGAAGGGGAACACCCAGTTCCTCATCGACCACACCGGCACCAAGTACCCCGTGAAGGCCGACTCCACCGGCCTCCTCACCGCCCTCGTCGGCCTCGGCAAGGACCCGCAGCCCGTCACCGACGACTGGCTCGCCACCCTGAAGACCGGCGACGAGATCGACTTCCCGCGCCTCGACGGGAAGGTCGGGGAGTCCGCGGGCATACCCGGCAACACCCTGACCGGCACCGAGAACCGCATCGGCATGGTCCTCCTCGCCCAGACCGGCTCCGGCCCCCAGCACTACGTCGTGCTCGCCGGGAAGGTCCAGCCCGTCACCCCCTTCACCGCCTGGCTCCTCATCAACTCCCCGCAGACCGGCGTCCTCGACATGGACGGCCGGGCGACCACCGTCGACGCCTCCTCCGTCGACCCGGACCCCACCCCCTTCCACGACGGCGTCCGCTGGCCCCGCCTGAAGTCCGCCCAGGTCAACGCCGCCTCCGGCTCCGGCGCCCGCGACACCGTCTGCAGCGTCCTCACCCACGTCGACGAGAAGGGCGGGACGACCCTCACCACCTGGGCCGGCCGCGACTACCCCGCCGACATCACCGCCGGGGGCACCAGCACGTACGTCACGCCCGGCACCGGCCTCCTCTACACCCAGATCCAGGGCCGGCAGAAGGCGCCCGACGGCTCCCTCTTCCTCGTCACCGACACCGGCCTGCGGTACGCCGTCCAGGCCAACGGCGACTCCGACTCCGGCCGCTCCGAGATCGGCGCGGGAGAGCAGAAGCAGAGCGACGGGCGCCCGGAACCCAGCGACGCCCAGAAGCGTCTCGGCTACGAGAAGGTCACCCCGGTCCTCGTGCCGATGGAGTGGTCCGAGTTCCTCTCGAAGGGCCCGCGCCTCGACACCAACAGCGCGCGCCAGCCGCAGGGTTCCTAGGGGGTGGCACCGGTGACGACCACGCACCGCACGGCGGCCCTGCTCACCGCCGGCACCCTCGCCCTCCTCCTGGCGGCCCCCGCGGCCGCCGCCGCGCCCCCGCAGGACGGGCCCGCCCTCGACGGCGGCGGCGAGTGCACCTTCCCCATGAAGAAGCAGATCGAGGGCACCCCCTGGCCGCTCCAGCGGGTCCTGCTCGATGAACTGTGGCAGGACACCAAGGGCAAGGGCGTCCGGATCGCCGTCATCGACACCGGAGTCGACGACGTCAACCCGCAACTGCGCACCGCCGTCGACGCCAAGGCGGGCAAGGACTACCTCAAGCCCGACAAGAAGAACCCGAGCTCCGGCGACGAGAAGCGCGGCAAGACGGACGGCACCGTCGACGAGGTCGGCCATGGCACCAAGGTCGCCGGGATCATCGCCGCCCGTCCCCGCAAGGGCACCGGCTTCGTCGGGCTCGCCCCCGAGGCGACGATCATCCCGATCCGGCAGAACGACGAGAAGAACAGCGGCAAGACCGACACGATGGCCGAGGCCATCGACTGGGCCGTCGCGAAGAAGGCCCACGTCATTAACATCTCGCAGGACACCACCCAGGCCCTCTCGCCGGAATCCACCCTGGCCAGGGCCGTCGCGAACGCGATATCCAAGGGCGTCGTCGTCGTCGCCTCGGCGGGCAACGACGGCATGGACGGCGCCCTCAAGAACACCTATCCGGCCGCCTTCCCCGGCGTCCTCGCCGTCGCCTCCTCGGACCGCAACAACGAGCGCGCCGCCTTCTCCCAGTCCGGGACCTTCGTGGGCGTCGCCGCCCCCGGCGTCGACATCGTCTCCACCGTCCCCGGCGGCGGCCAGTGCGTCGACAACGGCACCAGCTTCTCCGCCCCGTACGTCGCCGGAGTCGCCGCCCTGCTCCGCGCCAAGTACCCGAAGTGGACCCCGGCCCAGGTCGTCGCCCGCATCGAGCAGACCGCCGTCCGCTCCGTCAACGGGCATGACAACCACGTCGGTTGGGGCGTGGTGGACCCCGTACGGGCCCTCGCCGACCTCCCCGGGACGCCGCCGTCCTCGCCCACGCCCGACCCCGGCCCGCCCAGGCCGCCGGCCCCCGAGCCGGCCCGCCTGGCGCTGTCGGAGACGCCCCAGGAGCGCTCCGAACGGCTCGCCACCTACGCGCTGGGCATCGGCGGCGTCCTGGTGGCCGTGGTGGCCGGAACCGCCACCGTCATCCGTGACAGCCGTCGCCGCAAGGGGGTACACCCTTGACGGGTCCTTCGAACAGGGCTTTGCAGTTGGAACTGTCGTACCGAGTAGCTAGAGTGGCCGTTGTTCTTGCGGGACGGGGGAGTTGACGTGGCTGGGCCGGACGGGAACGGCAAGAAGGACCTGGAAGTCGGAGAGGTGACCCTCCAGACATTCCAGACGCGCATGCAGAAACTGCTCGACGACCTGAAGGGCTCGCCCGCCGAGCACAAGAAGATCGGCGAGCAGAAGATCACACCGGACGCGTACGGCACGGGTTTCGCCGCCGCGACCGAACTGCACGGCGCGTACGACAAGGTGCGCACGCGGCTCGAAGAGCTGACGAAGATCTTCGGCGAGACGATCGAGGCGATGGGCATTCGCGCCCAGATCGCCGACAAGGGATACGCGGGCGTGGACGAAGAGGAGCGACAGCGCTTCGCCACGATCCAGAAGTCCGTCGAGAAGGACCACAACAAGCACTACGGCACCGAGGGCCAGGGCGCGCCCAAGCCCGAGCAGCCGACCACACCGACGCACGGGACCGCCGACACCGGCGGATTCAGCTGACGCTACGGGGGAGGAACACACGATGTCGGGAGAGTTCGAGGGGAAGTCCCTGGACGCCCTGTACGCGATGATCGCGGCGGCCAAGCCCGAGGAGCTGTCGGGCAGCGGCACCGCCCTCGCGGCCGCGGTGCCCAAGATCCTCGCCATCGCCTCCGACCTGCGGCACTACATCAGCCGTGTGGAGTGGGAGGGCGAGGGCGGCGACGCGTTCCGCAAGTGGGGTGCGGGCATGGTCTCCGAGACCCTGGTCCTCGGCGACTTCACCAAGGTCGTCTCCGACGAGATGAAGCGCGCCGGCCAGGCCCTCACCGAGGCGAAGGCCGCCGTGCCGAAGCCGGCGGGCATGTGCTTCGCGGACCCGGAGAAGGAGAAGGCCCGCCTGGAGGCCGAGAAGGGCCCGAAGCTCCAGGAGGCGATCCAGCAGCTCCAGCGTCTGTCGTCGTACTACGAAACGACGCGGGACCGGATGGCGGCGGAGCGGCAGCCGGAGTTCAAGCCGCTCACATCGGTGGGACGAGGTGAGGGAGAGTACGAGTACGGGATCGGAGGCGGAGCCGGCTCCGGTACGTCCTCGGGCGCGGGTACGGGCTCCGCCCCGGCCGGCCACTCGTCGTCCCTGCGGTCCGCCGAGCCGGGCACCGGTGGCACCGACCGGGTCACGCCGCTGTCCCCGCCGACGACACCGAACTCGCCGACGACACCGACGCCGACGACTCCACCGACCACGCCGACCCTGCCCACTCCGCCGGTCGCGCCGCCGGACAGGGCGGTGGACACCAACCTCGACTCGGTGACCGTCGCGCCGGAGGCGCCGACCCGGCCCACGGCACAGCCCCCGGTTCTGCAGCCCCCGACGACGAGCGGACCGGGGCCCGTGCTCCCGCCGCTCGCTCCGCCCCTCGTCCCGCAGGCCGGGCCCCAGGGCGGCCAGCAGTTCGGGCGTCCGGTCGTCCCGGGCCCGACCGCGACGGGTCCGGTCGGCCGTGCCCCCGGCCTCACGGGCCCCAGCCCGCTGGGCCCCGGTCCCCGGACCGAGGGCATCACCGGCGGCCGGCAGGTCCCCGGACGTCCCGTGGCCGGCCAGCAGATGGGGCGGATGCCCATGGGCACGGTCATCGGCGAGGAGCGCGGTGCCTCCCCGTACGGTCGCGGCGCCGCCGGCATGCACGGCCCCGGCGGGGGAATGCACGGCGGTACTCCCGTCGGCGCGCCCGGCGTGGCGGGCCGCCGACTGGCGACCCAGCCGGGCGGAACCGTGGGGTCCGCCGCCGCGTCCACCACGGGTGGGCGCGCCTTCACCCCCGGCGGGACGGGACTCGTCCGTCCTCCGGCCTCGACCGGACCGGGCGAGGAGGAGCGTCGCGAGACGCGCAACCGTCCCGACTACCTGTCCGAGGACGAGGAGACGTGGACCTCGGGACAGCGCCGGATCGTCCCGCCCGTCATCGACTAGGAGCCCTTCCCTGATGTCCCTCCCCACCCGGGCCGTTCGCAGCCGAGCGGTCGGACTGCTCGGCGCCCTGACCGCCGTCGTCGCGACGTGGACCGTCGCGGCGACGGCGGCGCAGGCGGACGACATGCGGTCGCGCCAGTGGTACCTGGACGCGATGAAGGCGGACGAGCTGTGGAAGGTGGCCACGGGCAAGGGCGTCACGGTCGCCGTGATCGACACCGGAGTCGACTCGACGGTGTCGGAGCTGCGGGGGAAGGTGCTGCCCGGCCGCAACTTCTACGACGGGGGCGAGGGGCCCGGTCGCGTGGACGGCGAGGACGCGGAGCGCCACGGCACCAACATGTCCCTCATCATCGCCGGCAACGGAACGGGCGGCGGTGTCAAGGGAGTCGCCCCGGACGCCACGATCCTGCCGGTCAAGGTCGGTGACTTCGTCTCCGAGGGCTTGGACGTCCTGGCGAGCCGGGGCATCAGGTACGCGGTCGACAACGGGGCCCGGGTCCTCAACATCTCGTTGGGCAGAACCGCGTACAAGAAGGAGACCGCCGAGTGGCAGGCTGCGGTGGACTACGCCCGTGAGAAGGGTGCCCTGATCTTCGCGGCGTCCGGTAACGAAGGCTCGGGGAACCAGGAGTACCCGGCGGCGATTCCCGGCGTCGTCGCCGTCGGCGCCCTCGACACCAAGGGCAAGACCGCCAAGTTCTCCAACTACGGTTCGCACCTGGCCCTCAGCGCCCCCGGCGTCGAGATCCCGGGACGCTGTACCGAGAACAAGAACAAGTACTGCGCCACCCAAGGCACCAGCCAGGCCACGGCTGTCGCCTCCGGCACCGCCGCCCTCATCTGGTCCGCCCACCCCGACTGGACCGCCAACCAGGTCCTCCGGGTCATGCTGGAGACCGCCGGGCACAACGGGCCCGTGCCGAGCAAGTACATCGGCTACGGCTCCGTGCGTCCCGCCCAGGTGCTCCTGGAGGGCAAGGGGAACCCCGGCGACCCGGACGTCAATCCGCTGCTCGCCGCGCGGGCGAGCAAGCCGCCCGCCCCCTCCGCATCGCAGACTTCCCCCTCTCCTGACAACACGGGGGCAAGCGGCACGAGCCCGACCACGGGCCCCGGGACACCCGCGAAGACCGGGTCGGCCACCGGGTCCGAGGAGAGCGGTCTCCCGCTCTGGGCCGTCGCCGCGAGCGCCGTCGCCGTCGTCGCCGTCCTGGGCGCCGTCGTGACGGTGGTAGTACGCAGGAGAGCGTCGACAGACGCATGAGCAAGGTCATCTCACCAACCGAGGAGCACGAATGAGCACTCCCGCCGGCGGGTTCGGACTCGCAGACGACCCGGTCGTCAAGGCAAAGAACAAGATCACGGAGACCGGTGAGGCGGTCTCCAAGCAGGCGCGTGAGCTCGCCAACATCCTGGAGACGTGCAGCGCCGGCTGGACCGGTGTCGGCGCGGTGGGCTTCAAGCAGGCCCAGACGCTCCTCAACGAGGACCACGACACCATCCGCCGTCTGCTGAATGTGCTGCTCAACGCCGTCGGCGAGACGAAGAACCTCAGCAACGCGAACGACGACGAGGTCCGTGCCGCGTTCGCCGCCGCCAACAACAGCTCCGCGCTCAACAACCTCTAAGAAAAGGGGACGAAATGTCTGTCGACAGCGCCGGCACCCGGGTACGGTACGAGAGCGTCCAGGAGATGGCGAACCGCATCCGCGCGGTCTCGCAGAACATCATCAAGGACATCCAGGAGATGGACACCGCGCTCAAGGTCGTCACCGACACGTGGGACGGTGACGCGCACCGCGAGTACGAGATCCTCCAGGGCAAGTACAAGAAGCGCGCCGATGACATGAAGGAGCGGCTGGAGAAGGTCGCCAAGATCGTCGAGCAGGGCAAGGACAGCTACCGCGCCACCGACGTGAAGGCCTCCCGCCTCTTCACCGAGTCGTACTGAACCGCGTTCGCGCCGTGGCCCCTCGGGGATGTGCGAAGGGCCCGCTCCCTCGGGGGGAGCGGGCCCTTCCGCGTTCTCGTACGCCCTACCGCAGGTCGAACTCCCCGTCCTTGGCGCCCAGGACGAAGGCGTCCCACTCGGCCTTGGTGTACCGCAGCACGGTGTCGTGGTCGAGGGAGGAACGCATCGCGATGGCGCCGCCCGGCAGGTGGGCGATCTCCACGCGCTCCTCGTCGGGGCTCGTGCCGGGGGCTCCCTGCCACTCGACACCGCTGATGTCGAGCGCGTACAGCTCGTCCTTCTCCTGCTGGGTGCCCATCTGGCTCTGCTCCTTCGTGCGGTGGGAAAGGTGGAACGGTGCAGCGGGTCCCATCATGGACGCCCGGCGGACGCGCTGTCAGACGGAACCGGGGGATTCACTTCGCCTGGGAGGCGAAGGCCCGCGCGAGTGCGAGGACCTGGCCGCGCTCCAGCGAGGTCTTCCCGGAGTCGCCGACGGTCAGGACCAGGGCGACGTCCCCCTTGCCGCCGGAGTCGAGCCGGACCGTCACCACGTTCCCGTCCCCGCTCTGCACGGCCTCCCCGGGCTTCGCCTCGGCCCCCTTGACGGTGTACGCCTTGAGCGCGGAGAGGTCCATGCCGCCGGCGGCCTGGATGACGGGCGCCTGGAGGTACACGGCGCTCCCCTCGCTCACAGCGCCGGTGCGGACCTTCAGGTCCTCCCCGTCCAGGTGGTACGAGCAGCTGATCAGTGCCCCCGGCTTGCCCGCCCAGGGCGACTGCGGGTCCGTCGTCCGCCCGCCCTCGGCGATCGCGACGGGCTCATCGGCCTCGGCGCCGGCCGCCCCCGGCTCCACGCTCCGGTCCAGCTTCGCGGCCTCGGCCGCCGCGCCGGCGTCGTAGGGCAGCGGACACGTGTCGGCCCCCTCCTTGCCGGACTTCTCGGCGACCTCGACCACCCGGTCCACGCTCAGGGCCCCTCCGGCCTCCTCCCCGCCGCTCCCGCAGCCGGCCAGGACGAGGAGGAGGGCGGCGCCCGCCGCGCTCCGGGCGATGTGCTTCACGTGGATCATCAGGGGGTGCTTCCGTTGAGGGGCTTCACGACGGGGTCCTTCGCCAGCGGCTCGTTCTCGCAGCCGAGGAGTTCCGTGGCCCGGCGCGTCATCAGATAGACGAAGGACATCTGCTGGTCCTGGGTGCCGTGGTCCTCGACGGTGCCCAGGTTCGTGGTGAACGAGACGCCCGCGTGGAGGAGGACCCCCTTCGAGGGCTCCTTCAGCTCGCCGGGCAGCTCGCACCGCACGTAGAGATCGGTGGTGACGTCGCCGGACCGCCCTGTCGCCCCGTTCAGGCTGTAGCGGCGGGTGCCGGCCGCGTCCGTTCCCTTCCGCGCGTCGGAGAGGGGGACCCACCCGTACTCGACGGTCGTCTGGCCGTCGTCGCTCCGTCCGTCCGGAAAGAAGAAACACTGCCTGACGGCGGGTGCCTTCGCCTCCTTCAGGTACTCGCGCAGGCGGTCCTGCGCCTTCTCGACGAACAGGGGGCTCGGGTAGCCGTTCCGGGTCGTGAAGGAGTCCGTCCGCATCACCCGGGACAGCAGCTTCGCCTCGGGGGAGCCGGCCGATACCGCACAGGCGTAGTCGTCCGGACGCTCCGCCCGCGGCTGTGCGTCGGCACTGCACGCCGTCGCCACCAGTGCCGTCGCCGCGAGCAGGGCGAACCGCGCCCGGCGCCTACTGGCCGTGCTGGAGGTGCGCCTTGGCGGCGTTCCGCCCGGTGTCGTAGGCCTCGTTGGCACTGTTCTTGGACTCCTTCCAGGCTCCGTCTTCCGTGGTGCCATTCTTCTCTCCCCAGGCGTCGAACAGGCGGTTGGTGCCCTCCATGCCGCTCGCGTAATTGTTGCTCGCGTCCTGCTTGCCCTGCGCCTCGGCCTCTTCGGTGACGTCCTTGACCCAGTCGTACTTGATCGTGTCGATGAGGGCGCCACCCGCGGTTCCGGCGATCGGGATCTCACCGATCAGCCCGTTCGCGCCGATCGCCGCGTACTCGGCCGTGTCCTCGGCCCACTCGACCTTGTCGTCGCCCTTGTCCTTGTAGACGTCCGCGCCGATGCCGTTGAGCGCGCCCATCGCCGCGCCGATGTCCCGGCCCCGGTCGTTCCAGTCCGCGCTCGAACCGTGCGTCTTGTCGCCGTTGTACGCGGGGGCGCCGGCGAGCTCGGAGGCACCGTAGTTGCGCTCCGCCTCGTAGAGGAGGGAGTACGCCGCGCCGTCGTCGGCGATGCCGCGCATGACACGGACGAGACTGCCCTGGCCCACCGCGATGTGCGCGTTGTCGCCCGAGCCGGTGATGTCGTCGTTGCCCTTGATCCCGCCGTAGGAGGCCTCCTGGCCGCCCAGCGTCACGTGCGTGTCGGCCACGTAGTCGACGAGGGCGCGCGCCATCGGCTGCTGGATGTTCTTCAGCTCGTCGGGGAACTCGTCGCCGTTCATCTCCTGGTCGAGGATCCTGACGGCGTTCTGCATGACCCGCGCCTGCCCCTCGGTGTGCGGCCCGACCGGGCCGAGCTTCTCGCCCGGCTCGTGCCCCGTCGCCGCCGCCTGGATGGCGTTGCCGAGGCCCGTCGCCTTGAAGGGGTCGTCCATCTCCATGGGCGCCGAGTAGAGGGTGTTCATCACGGGGTCCGGCCACTTCCGGTCCGTGAGGAGGAACTTCAGGTGCTCGTTCTCGTTCCCGGGGGCCTTGGGGTCGAGGAAGTACTCCGCGTCCTTGGGGTCCTTGCTCATGATGTTGAGCAGCCCGTCCAGCGGGTCGTGGACGATGTTCGGCCGCTGGCCGTCGAAGAAGTGCAGCCAGATGTTCGGCTTCTCCTTCTCGGCCCGGATCATGTCGCCGCCGATCTCGTTCAGGAACTCCTTGCCGTACGCCTTGGGGTCTCCCTGGTTCATCAGCGTGACGAGCATCTGGTAGCCGTTGGTCGGGCTGACGTTGCTCGCGAGGTTCTCCGTGCCGAGCTTCTTGAGCCCGTCCACGAACGGCCGGTACGCGTAGCCGTTCGGGTCCTTCGTGCCGGAGGCGATCGTGTCCGCGAGGCCGGCGTTGATCGAGTTGTAGAGCTTCTTCTCGGCGTCCGAGATGCCCCGCTCGTTCGACGCCAGGTTCATCTGGTCCGCGATCTTCAGCGCGTCCTTCGCGCCGAGGCCGTCGAGATAGGCCTCGCTGAAGTGCTTGTCCTTCGAGTTCTGTTCGAGGATCTCCCGGTAGTGCTCCAGCTCCGCCTTCGACGCCTTGCCCTCGCGCACCTTCTCCGACAGCGCCAGCGCCTCGACGGCCTCGACGTCGCCGACCGGCTTCGCGTTGAAGCCCAGGGGCGCGGTGCCGTCCGCGCCGGAGGCGTTGAGCAGGGCGGTCTTGACGTCCGCGTCGAACTCCGTGACCGCCTTGACCGCGTCGTTGATCTTGCTCGTGTACGACATCTCCACGTTCCGCAGGTCCGGATCGTGGCGGATGGTGTTGGCCTCCTGGGGGCTGACCTTGCTGAAGTCGTAGCTGGCGTTGCCGTACTCGGAGACCTTCATGCCGGCGGCCACCGCCTCGTCGACCGCCGCCTTCACCCGGCCCTTGAGCTCGGTGAACGTGCTGTGCGCGTCCCGGAGGAGCGACTCCATGGCGCGCGCCTCCCGCTGCGCCGAGTCGAGCTCCTTGCGGGTGACGACGAAGTTGGTCGCGCCGACCTGCTGAGCCTGGCCGGTCCACAGCGGGCCGCCCGAGGCGACGCTCTGGACCTCCTTCGCGTACATGTCCTCGACCTTCTGGAACTTCTCCGCCATGCTCTTCCAGCCGTCGGCGGCGGTGTTCAGCTTGCCGAGATCGGTCTCCATGATCTCCTGGTACGTCGGCATTGCGATTCCCCCTAGAGTCCCGAGATCTTGGACTGCGTCGGGGCGAAGCTGTACCCCGTCACGATGTCGTTGTTGCTGAACAGCGTCGATGCGCCCCGCAGCGCGCCCTTCTCCGAGTCCAGCCGCGCCATCAGGCGCTTCACCTGGCCGTCCCAGTGGTCGTGCGCCTTCTTCAGGCCGGTCGCCGTGTCCCAGCCCTTGAACTCGGCGACGGCGCCGTTGGTGCCCTCGTCACCGGCGTCCGCGGCCGCCTTCACGTCCGGCTGGATGTGGTTCTCGATGGTGTTGGCGGCCGCCTTCTTCTTGGCGGGCGTCGTCGCCAGGTCCGACTGGCCCCCGCCTCCGCCGGGTTCGGCGGGCACCTGGTTCAGCCGCGTGCTCGACGACTGGTGCTCCATGGCGACGGTCTTGTGCTGGGTCCACTCGTCGTCGAACGACACGGTTTCCTCCTTGGTCGAGCCTCGGCCGGGCCGGGGTGATGCTCTCAGTTTTGAGGTGCGCACGCCCCATCGCGGCCGTGCGGACATGAAGACCGCCGAACGGTTCCGATCAGTTCCGGGCCGCCTCCACGGATCGCTTACGGGCGGGGCCGGGGCGGCGGGCGGAGGCCTCGCCCCGGGGCGTGTCCGGTCACAGCTGCGGCAGCCGCCCCGTCTGCACCAGCGACGCCCCGCCCCGCCGGCCCACGAAGTAGCCGCGGCCCGGCGGCATCGGGCGGGGGCGGACCGCCCCGATCAGGTCGCCCTCCGCCGGGTCGCCCGACAGGACGACGCCCTGCGCGCCCAGCTCCTTGATGCGCTGCATGAAGGACTCGTACATCGAGCGGGAGGCGCCCGCGCTGTTGCGCGCGATGATGAACCGCACGCCCGTGTCCCGGGCGAAGGGCAGGTACTCCGCGAGCGGCGCCAGTGGGTTGCCCGCGCTCGTCGCCACCAGGTCGTAGTCGTCGACGACGATGAAGACCTGCGGACCCGACCACCAGCTCCGGTCCCGCAGCTGCTGCGGCGTCACGTCCTGCGGCGGCTGGCGGCGCGCGAACACGCCCGACAGCGCCTCCATGTGCATCTGCATCGAGCTCGCCATCGGCGCGTACTCCAGGAGGTGCTCCTCCGGCAGGCTGCCGAGCAGCGCCCGCCGGTAGTCGCCCACGACGAGCTTCGCCTCGTCCGGGGAGTACCGCTGGGCGATCTGCTGGACGATCAGGCGCAGCAGGTTCGTCTTGCCGGACTCGCTCTCGCCGAAGATCAGGAAGAACGGATCCGTCTCGAAGTTGACGAAGACCGGCTCCAGCCGGGTCTCGTCGATGCCGATCGCGACGCCGTGCTGCGGGAACTCGAAGCCCTTCGGCAGCCGGTCGGCCGACAGCTTGTGCGGAAGCAGCCGGACCGGCGGCGCCGGCGGACCCTGCCAGCCGGTCCGCACGGCCTCGACGAAGGACGCCGAGCCCACCGCCAGGTCGTCGTTCGCGCTCGACCCGTCGATCCGCGGCAGCGCCCCCATGAAGTGCAGCTTCTCCGGCACCTGGCCGCGCCCCGGCACCCCGGTCGGCACGTTCGCCGCGACCTTCCGGTCGAACTCCGAGTCCATGACGTCACCGAGCCGCAGTTCGAGCCGGCCCAGCATCTGGTCCTTGAGCGCCGCCCGCACCTCCATGTAGCGGGAGGCCGTGACCACCACGTGGATGCCGTAGCCGAGGCCGCGCGCGGCCAGGTCGGAGACGGTGCCCTCCAGGCCCTCGTACTCGTTGCGGAAACCGCCCCAGCCGTCCACCACCAGGAAGACGTCGCCCCAGGCCTCGCCCGGCAGCTCACCCGCGGCCCGCTTGCGCCGGTAGGTCGCGATCGAGTCGATGGAGTGCGCGCGGAAGAACTCCTCGCGCCGGTTCAGCACCCCCATCACCTCCGCGACCGTCCGCCGCACCCGCTCCGGGTCGAGCCGGGACGCGACCCCGCCGACGTGCGGCAGGTCCGCCAGCGACACCAGACCGCCGCCGCCGAAGTCCAGGCAGTAGAACTGCACCTCGGCCGGGGTGTGGGTGAGCGCGAACGACGAGATCAGCGTCCGCAGCATCGTCGACTTGCCGGACTGCGGGCCGCCGACCACCATCATGTGACCGGCCGCGCCCGAGAAGTCCCGGTACAGCACCTCGCGCCGCTGCTCGAACGGCTTGTCGATGAGCCCGAGCGGCACCGTGAGCGCGCCCTGACGCGTGTACTCCGTCGCCGTGAAGCCCCGCTCCGCCGTCCGCGCCAGCCCCGGCAGGAGCTGGTCGAGCGAGGGCGCCTGGTCGAGCGGCGGCAGCCACACCTGGTGCGCCGGCACCCCCTGCCCCTCCAGGCGCCGCACGATCACGTCGAGGACCGTGTCCGCCAGGGCGTCGTCCTCCTCCGCGCGCCGCTCCGCCAGGTACGCCGGGTCCGGCGCCGCGTACACCACCGGCACCGGCGACGCCGTGAACAGCGCGGGCCGCCGCTCCACCGGCAGCTGTCCGACCTCCAGGCGCGGCCCGCTCGTCCGGTACGTCCCCGACACGTACGCCGCCTTGAAGCGGGTCATCTCGTCCGTACCGAACTTCAGATAGCCCGAACCGGGCACCGACGGCAGGTGGTAGGCGTCCGGCACGCCGATCGCCGTCCGCGACTCCGCCGCCGAGAAGGTCCGCAGACCGATCCGGTACGAGAGGTACGTGTCCAGACCGCGCAGCTTGCCCTCCTCCAGGCGCTGCGAGGCCAGCAGCAGGTGCACGCCCAGCGAACGCCCGATCCGGCCGATCTGGATGAACATGTCGATGAAGTCCGGCTTGGCGGTGAGGAGTTCGGAGAACTCGTCGATCACCAGGACCAGCGACGCCAGCGGCTCCAGCGGGGCGCCCGCCGCCCGCGCCTTCTCGTAGTCGTGGATGTTGGCGTAGTTGCCCGCCGAGCGCAGCAGCTCCTGGCGCCGCTGGAGCTCGCCGCGGATCGCGTCGCCCATGCGGTCCACCAGCGTCAGATCGTCCGCCAGGTTGGTGATGACCGCCGCCACGTGCGGCATCTGCGACATGCCCGCGAAGGTCGCGCCGCCCTTGAAGTCCGCGAGGACGAAGTTCAGCGTCTCCGAGGAGTGCGTCACCGCCAGACCGAGGACCAGCGTCCGCAGCAGCTCCGACTTGCCGGAACCGGTCGCGCCCACGCACAGGCCGTGCGGGCCCATGCCCTCCTGCGCGGCCTCCTTCAGGTCCAGCATGACCGGCTGGCCGTCCTCGCCGACGCCGATCGGCACCCGCAGCCGCTCGGCCACCGACCGGGGCCGCCAGGTCCTGGCCACGTCCACCGAGCCCGCGTCCCCCAGGTTCAGCAGGTCGGTGAAGTCCAGATTGGCGAGCAGCGGCTCGTCGTCGCCCCCGCTGCCCATCCGCAGCGGCGCGAGCTGCCGGGCCAGCGCCTCGGCCGCCGGCAGGGACATGCCGTCCGGCAGCCCCTCGTACGCGAAGCCGCCGCCCGATTCGAGCCGCAGCCGGCCCGGCCGCACCACCACCGACAGGCCGCCGCGCGGCTCGTCGAGCTCGCCGGACACCACTTCCACGATCGTCACGCCCTGGAGGCCCTCGGCCGCCGCGAGCAGCGAGTCCGGCGGCACCATGCCGCCGTCCAGGACCACCACCACGTGCGGCTGGTCCAGCACCGGCTGGCTCTCCCGCGAGAACCGCGGCCGCCCGTCCAGCCGGGAGCGCACCAACTGCTCCAGCTCACCGAGGTCGTCACCGAACAGGCGCTTCGTACCGGCCCCGTCGACCTGCCCCGGCACCTGCGCGTGCGGCAGCCACTTCGTCCAGTCCCAGCGCTCCTGCGCCGACCGCGCCGCCACCACGGCCAGCATCAGGTCGTCGGGGGAGTGCAGCGTCACCAGCTGCGCCACCAGCGCGCGCGCCGCCGCCTGCGCCGACTCCGGCTCGCCCGACACCGTCACGTGGTAGAACGCCCGCATCGAGACCGCCATCGGCAGCCCGTCCAACGTGCCGTGCACCGCCAGGAACTGCTGCATCGCCCCCGCGCACAGCGGCTCCAGCTCGTCCACCGGCGCCGTCTCCGGCGCCACCAGCGGCGTCGCCAACTGCTGTGCGCCCAGTCCTATTCGGGCCTGCCCGAAGTCGTGGTCGCCGACCCGCCGCTCCCACACCCGCGAACCCTCGGCCACCACCGACCACAACTGCTCGGGGGAGGGGTGCAGATACAGCTGCGCGTCCCGCTGCCGGCGCGCCGTGCGCCGGACCGTGCGCCGCGTCTGCGCGAGGTATTTGAGGTAGTCGCGGCGGACATCGGCCATTTGCCCCTGCGTACCGCGCCGGAACCGGACGACCTGGGCGATGGCCATGCCGACCGTCGACGCCAGCATCAGCACGCCCATGATCCGCATGATCGGCGACGGCGTCATGAAGAAGAAGACCACCGACGAACCCATGCCGAGCATCGGGAGCAACTGCATCAGCGCCGACTCCTGCTGCCCCCGCGGAAGTTCCGGCGGAGACTCCAGGACCAGTTCCTCACCGGGCACTTCCGGAGGAAGGGACCTCGGCGGGCGTTTGACGACGATCTGGCTCACCGGCGCATCAATCCCTCGTTGGAGGCGGGCTCGTGGCGGGAGCATCCGCGCCGGCACCCCGGTCGGCAGCCGGGCGCGCGGACTTCCCCCATGGGACGGCGATCCTACTTGCAGCCCCCACCGGTGCTCCCCGGTAGGGTGGCGCGCGCATCGTGCGCAACCGCGAATCAGGGGGTCCACACACGTGAGTACGACCGCAGCGACCGGCTTCTGCCGCGTCACCGTCGTGGCGCCGGACAGCCGCATCGACGTCGCGCTCCCCGAGGACATCGCCGTCGCCGACGTCTACCCGGAGATCCTGCGCCTCACCGGCCAGACCCAGGCCGCGGGCACCCCCACCGGCTACCACCTGGTCCGCCGCGACGGATCCGTCCTGGACGGCGCCCGCACCCTCGTCGCCCAGCAGGTCCTCGACGGCGAGGTGCTCTCCCTTCGCCCCTTCGCCCAGTCCCTGCCGCCGGCCGTCTACGACGACGTCTCCGACGCCGTCGCCTCCGCCGTCACCCGCGACCGGCACCTGTGGAGCGACGAGCTGCTGCGCGGCGCCGGACTCCTCGGCGGCGTGCTGCTCCTCGTCCTCATGGGCTTCGTCCTCTGGTACGCCGACCCGGTCCGCCACGACATGCACGGCCTCCCCGGGATCATCGCGGGCGCCGCCGGCCTCCTCCTCACCGCCTTCGCCGGCGTCCGCGCCCGCGTCTACCGCGACCGGCCCACCGCCGTCGCCCTCGGCCTCGGCGCCCTGCCGCTGCTGCTCATAGCCGGCTCCGGGATCATCGGCCCCGACGCCGGCCAGGGCCCCGGCCGCCTCCAGTTCCTGCTCGGCTGCGTCACCGTGCTCGTCGTCTCCGTGGCCCTCGTCGCGCTCACCCCCAGCGGGGACGCCCCCTTCGTCGCCGCCACCTTCCTCGCCGCCGTCGGCACCCTCGCCACCTTCGTCGCGATCCTCACCGAGTCGACCGCCACCGAGACCGCCGCCGTCTGCGCCCCCGTCGCCATCGGCCTCGTCGCCTTCCTGCCCGGCCTCTCCGCCCGCTTCGCCCGGCTCCCCATCGGCTACGCCGCCCCGCGCAGCGCCGCCGACGACGAGTTCCTCGGCGAGCCGCAGCGGTCCGGCGAGGAGGGCCGGGCCGTCGACGGCGAGCGCATCGCGCTCCAGGCCCGCCGCGGCCACGAGATGCTCCTCGGCCTGGTCGGCGGCTGCGCGGCCGTCGTCGTCGGCTCCGCCGCCGTCCTCGGCTTCGCCGGAAACGTCTGGGGCCAGCTCCTCGCCCTCGCCTCCGGCCTCGCGATGCTGCTGCGCGCCCGCCTCTTCCGCTACACCTCCCAGGTCACCTGCGTCCTGGCCGCCGGCATCGCCGCGGTCGCGCTGCTGGTCCTCGGCCTCTCCCTCAACCCGCCGGCCGACCTGGTCAAGGACCTCCTGATGTACGGGGACCGCGGCGGCCTCGACATCCGGACGATCTGGCTCACCGCCGCCGTCGCGGGCGGCGCCGCGCTCATCACCGCGATCGGCCTGATCATCCCGAAGAAGGGCCTCTCCCCCTTCTGGGGCCGCCTCCTCGACCTGGCCGAGGGCTTCGTCCTGCTCTCCCTCGTCCCGCTCTGCCTCGCCGTCCTCGACGTCTTCACCACGGTCCGCTCCCTCACCAGCAAGTAGCCGCCGGCGGGGAGGGCGGGAGAAAGCCGGGCGAGGAGGGCGGGAGAAAAGGGCCCCGGGGGCGCTCCGGCGAGCTGGTACGCTGTGTGACGGCCGTTTGTGTACGCGCTCCCGGAAGCCCTCGAAGCCTCTGGAAGCTGCGCCCATCGGACCTTCGCCCGTCGAGTCACGGAAGCTTCCCCTGAGAACTGGACCAGGGGCACTCGCGGGCGCACGAACCAAGAGGAGATCCGCGTGGCTCTCGACGCCGCCGTCAAGAAGCAGATCATGGCCGAGTTCGGCACCAAGGAGGGCGACACCGGCTCCCCCGAGGTCCAGGTGGCGATGCTGTCCCGCCGCATCTCGGACCTGACCGAGCACCTCAAGCAGCACAAGCACGACCACCACTCCCGCCGTGGTCTGCTGATCCTGGTCGGCCAGCGCCGCCGCCTGCTGCAGTACCTGGCCAAGAAGGACATCCAGCGCTTCCGTGCGCTGGTCGACCGCCTCGGCATCCGCCGCGGTGCGGCCGGCGGCGCCAAGTAAGACGCCGTGAAGGGAGCGGTTCCCACTGTCAGGGGGCCGCTCCCTTCGCCGTATGCGAGGGCGTGCGCGATGCCGTACGCGTCGCTGTACGTGCGCGAAGTGCGCACGGACATTTAGTCTGGTAGCTACAACCCCATAACGACGAGCGAGAGGCCGCCGGCCAGCCGCCGGTCCTCGGTAGTGGCCCCCGGAACCGAAACCCCGGGTGCTTCGATCGAAGACCGGCCCGCCCTCAGAGCGCGAGCTTCTCCGCCGCCGTCGCACACCGTCCCCGGCCACACGGGCCCCGGACGCAAAGACGAACACGTAGGAGAACCCCATAGTGGAGAACGAGACCCACTACGCCGAGGCCGTCATCGACAACGGCACGTTCGGCACCCGCACCATCCGCTTCGAGACCGGCCGTCTGGCCAAGCAGGCCGCCGGCTCCGCCGTCGCCTACCTGGACGACGACACCATGGTCCTCTCGGCGACCACCGCGTCGAAGCGCCCCAAGGACCAGCTCGACTTCTTCCCCCTCACGGTGGACGTCGAGGAGCGGCAGTACGCGGCCGGCAAGATCCCCGGCTCCTTCTTCCGCCGGGAGGGCCGCCCCTCCGAGGACGCGATCCTCACCTGTCGTCTGATCGACCGGCCGCTGCGCCCCTCCTTCAAGAAGGGCCTGCGCAACGAGATCCAGATCGTCGAGACGATCATGGCGCTCAACCCCGACCACCTGTACGACGTGGTCGCGATCAACGCCGCCTCCGCCTCCACGATCCTGGCGGGCCTGCCCTTCTCCGGCCCCATCGGCGCCACCCGCGTCGCCCTGATCAAGGGCCAGTGGGTCGCGTTCCCGACGCACACCGAGCTCGAGGACGCCGTCTTCGACATGGTCGTCGCCGGTCGCGTCCTCGAGGACGGCGACGTCGCGATCATGATGGTCGAGGCGGAGGCCACCGAGAAGACCGTCCAGCTCGTCAAGGACGGCGCCGAGGCGCCGACCGAGGAGGTCGTCGCCGCCGGTCTCGAGGCCGCGAAGCCCTTCATCAAGACCCTCTGCAGGGCCCAGTCGGACCTCGCCGCCAAGGCCGCCAAGCCCACCGGCGAGTTCCCGGTCTTCCTGGACTACCAGGACGACGTCCTGGAGGCGCTCACCGCCGCCGTCAAGGGCGAGCTCGCCAAGGCGCTCACCATCGCCGGCAAGCAGGAGCGCGAGGCCGAGCTCGACCGCATCAAGGAGGTCGCCGCCGAGAAGCTCCTCCCGGCCTTCGAGGGCCGCGAGAAGGAGATCTCGGGCGCCTACCGCGCGCTGACCAAGAAGCTGGTCCGCGAGCGCGTCATCAAGGACAAGGTCCGCATCGACGGCCGTGGCCTCACCGACATCCGTACGCTCGCGGCCGAGGTCGAGGCCATCCCGCGCGTGCACGGCTCCGCCCTGTTCGAGCGCGGCGAGACCCAGATCCTGGGCGTCACCACCCTCAACATGCTCCGCATGGAGCAGCAGCTGGACACCCTCTCCCCGGTGACCCGCAAGCGCTACATGCACAACTACAACTTCCCGCCGTACTCCGTCGGCGAGACCGGCCGCGTGGGCTCGCCCAAGCGCCGCGAGATCGGCCACGGCGCCCTCGCCGAGCGCGCCCTCGTGCCGGTCCTCCCGACCCGCGAGGAGTTCCCCTACGCGATCCGCCAGGTGTCCGAGGCCCTCGGCTCCAACGGCTCGACGTCGATGGGCTCGGTCTGCGCCTCCACCATGTCGCTGCTGAACGCCGGTGTGCCCCTCAAGGCCCCCGTCGCCGGCATCGCCATGGGTCTGATCTCCGAGGACATCGACGGCCAGACGCACTACGTCGCCCTCACCGACATCCTCGGTGCGGAGGACGCCTTCGGCGACATGGACTTCAAGGTCGCCGGCACGAAGGACTTCGTGACCGCCCTCCAGCTCGACACCAAGCTGGACGGCATCCCGGCCTCCGTCCTGGCCGCGGCCCTCAAGCAGGCCCGCGACGCCCGCCTCCACATCCTCGACGTGATGATGGAAGCGATCGACACGCCGGACGAGATGTCCCCCAACGCCCCGCGGATCATCACCGTCAAGATCCCCGTGGACAAGATCGGCGAGGTCATCGGCCCCAAGGGCAAGATGATCAACCAGATCCAGGAGGACACCGGCGCCGAGATCACGATCGAGGACGACGGCACCATCTACATCGGTGCCCAGCAGGGCTCGCAGGCCGAGGCCGCCCGCGCCACGATCAACGGCATCGCCAACCCGACCATGCCGGAGGTCGGCGAGCGCTACCTGGGTACGGTCGTCAAGACCACCACCTTCGGTGCCTTCGTCTCCCTCATGCCCGGCAAGGACGGCCTGCTGCACATCTCGCAGATCCGCAAGCTCGCCGGTGGCAAGCGCGTGGAGAACGTCGAGGACGTGCTCGCGATCGGCTCCAAGGTCCAGGTCGAGATCGCCGAGATCGACCAGCGCGGCAAGCTCTCCCTGGTCCCCGTGATCGCGGACGAGGACGGCGCCGCCGAGGGCGAGAAGGACGACACCGCCAAGTGACGTCCCGTAGTTCCCGCGCGACGGCCCGCCCCTCCTCGGAGGGGCGGGCCGTCGCCCGTACCCAAACGCTTCTCCCGGGCAAGGACGGCATCGGCACGGTCCGCCGCACGACCCTCCCCGGCGGCCTCCGCATCGTCACCGAGACCCTCCCCTCCGTGCGCTCCGCCACCTTCGGCATCTGGGCGCACGTCGGGTCCCGCGACGAGACCCCGACCCTCAACGGCGCGACCCACTACCTGGAGCACCTCCTCTTCAAGGGCACCCGCAAGCGGTCCGCCCTCGACATCTCCGCCGCGATCGACGCGGTCGGCGGCGAGATGAACGCCTTCACGGCGAAGGAGTACACCTGCTACTACGCCCGGGTCCTCGACACCGACCTGCCGCTCGCGATCGACGTCGTCTGCGACATGCTCACCGGCTCGCTCATCCTCGACGAGGACGTGGACGCCGAGCGCGGCGTCATCCTCGAAGAGATCGCGATGACCGAGGACGACCCCGGCGACGTCGTGCACGAACTGTTCGCGCAGACGATGTTCGGCGACACCCCGCTCGGCCGCCCGGTCCTCGGCACCGTCGACACCGTCGAGGCGCTCACCCGGAGCCAGATCGCCCGCTTCTACAAGAAGCACTACGACCCGACCCACCTGGTCGTCGCCGCCGCGGGCAACGTCGACCACGCCACGGTGGTGCGCCAGGTCCGCCGCGCCTTCGAGAAGGCCGGCGCCCTCGGGCACGCCGACGCCGTCCCCGTCGCCCCCCGCGACGGCCGCCGCACCCTGCGCGCGGCGGGCCGCGTCGAGCTCCTGAACCGCAAGACCGAGCAGGCCCACGTGGTCCTCGGCATGCCGGGCCTGGCCCGCACCGACGAGCGCCGCTGGGCCCTCGGCGTGCTGAACACCGCCCTCGGCGGCGGCATGTCCTCCCGCCTCTTCCAGGAGGTCCGCGAGAAGCGCGGCCTGGCCTACAGCGTGTACTCGTACACCTCGGGCTTCGCCGACTGCGGCCTCTTCGGGGTGTACGCGGGCTGCCGGCCCGGCCAGGTCCACGACGTCCTGAAGATCTGCCGGGACGAGCTCCACAAGGTCGCCTCAGACGGCCTCACGGACGAGGAGATCCGCCGCGCCGTCGGCCAGCTCTCCGGCTCGACCGTGCTCGGCCTGGAGGACACCGGCGCGCTGATGAACCGCATCGGCAAGAGCGAGCTGTGCTGGGGCACCCAGATGTCGGTCGACGACATGCTGGCCCGGATCGCCGCCGTCACCCCGGACGAGGTCCGGGAGGTCGCCCGCGATGTACTGGAGCAGCGGCCCTCGCTCTCGGTGATCGGCCCGCTGAAGGACAAGCAGGCCGACCGCCTCCAGCAAGCGGTCTCCTGACCCACGAGTCCCCCTTAAGGAAGAGCAATGAGCAAGCTGCGCGTGGCGGTCCTCGGAGCCCGGGGCCGCATCGGCTCCGAGGCCGTCCGGGCCGTCGAGGCCGCCGAGGACATGGAACTGGTCGCGGCCCTCGGCCGCGGCGACGGGCTGGAGCGGCTCGTCGAGGCGGACGCCCAGGTCGTGGTCGAACTGACCACGCCCGACTCGGTGATGGAGAACCTCGAGTTCTGTCTGCGCCACGGCATCCACGCCGTCGTCGGCACCACCGGCTGGACCGAGGAGCGCCTCGCGCGGCTGCGGACCCGGCTCGACGCCGCCCCGGGGACCGGCGTCCTCATCGCCCCGAACTTCTCCATCGGCGCGGTCCTCACCATGAAGTTCGCCCAGATCGCGGCCCCGTACTTCGAGTCGGTCGAGGTCGTCGAGCTGCACCACCCGAACAAGGTCGACGCCCCCTCGGGCACCGCGACCCGCACCGCCCAGCTCATCGCCGAGGCCCGGTCGAAGGCAGGCTGCGCCCCGCAGCCCGACGCCACGGCCACGGCCCTGGAGGGCGCGCGCGGCGCCGACGTCGACGGGGTCCCGGTGCACGCCGTGCGCCTGCGCGGGCTCCTCGCCCACCAGGAGGTGCTGCTCGGCGGCGAGGGCGAGACCCTCACCGTCCGGCACGACTCCCTGCACCACTCCAGCTTCATGCCGGGCATCCTGCTCGGGGCCCGACGCGTGACCGCCGCCCCCGGCCTCACCTTCGGCCTGGAGCACTTCCTGGACCTGGGCTGACGGCCATGGGCGGAAAGATCACGTACGTCTTCCTCTCCACCGTGCTCGTGCTCGTCTTCGGCGTGGTGGGGATGGAGGGCGTCCTGCTGCTCCTGACGGGCGAACCGGCCGCCATGGGCATGGGCGCGGTGGCGTTCCTGCTGCCGCTCGTCGGCGGCTGGTTCCTCTGGAAGAACACCCGCTTCGCACGCCGGGCGAACCGCCTCGCCGCCGAGCTGGAGGCCGAGGGCGGTCTGCCCGTCGACGAGCTGACGCGCACCGCGGGCGGCCGGATCGACCGGGACTCGGCCGACGAGGTCTTCGCCCGGCGCAAGGCCGAGACCGAGGACTCGCCCGAGGACTGGCGCTGCTGGTTCCGGCTCGCGGTCGCCTACCACGACGCCCGCGACACCTCCCGGGCCCGCAAGGCGATGCAGCGGGCCATCGCGCTCCGCGAGGGGCGCCCGGTCAGCGCGTAGCGGCGGCCGGGGCCGGTGCCGGGGCGGGGCCGTACTCGGCGTTCCAGGCCTCGACCGTGTCGGCCGCCCGGTCGAAGGCCTCGACCCGGGAGAGGAAGTCGGCGTTGTGGTCGGTGAGCAGCACGAGCTGCTCACCGCCCTGCCGGCCGAGTACCAGGGCCTGTCCCTGGACGGTGCGGGGGAGCCCCAGCCAGCGCACCGGCTGCTGCACGGTCCGTACGGAGGTCACCTTGGCCCACGGCACGGTGACGGTCGAGAGGAAGCCCACGCGGCGCACGCCGGCCCGGCTCACCCAGGTGCCCATCCGCAGCATCCGCAGGGTGGCCGCGATGAAGGCCCCCGCGACGGCGAAGGTGGCGCCCGCGCCGCCCACGGAGCCCGCCGCCGCGATGATCACCGCGGCGAGCAGGACGAAGGAGGCGAGCAGCAGCGCCAGCGCCGCCGCCCCGACCCGCCAGGACCCCGGCCGGTACGGACGACGCCACTGGTCGTGGTCGTCGAACGGCAGGGCGACCTGGTCGTTCGTGTCAAAAGCACGGTCGGCCGTCAGAAAGGGCAGGGGCACGACAGATCCTCACTCACAAGCACGCTCGAAGGGGCGATGCCCGGTGAGGCTACCTCAGCGGTTGTCGGAGGCCTCGGACTGCTGCTGACGAGTGGCCGAGTCGCCCGACTGGAGCGAGGGCATCCCGAGGACCAGCGATCCGACGAGGCCGGCCACGACGGTCAGCCCGAGCAGGGTGCGGCCCACGATCTGCGAGGCGCTGGGCCGCTCCCGGGGCGGGGGAGTGACGTTACTGCGAAAGCTGTCGGCCTCCGCGACGAACGCGAACGGTACGGGCTCTCGCCGGCGGAACATCAGGGCCACTCCTCGGGTGTCGTCGTGCTTCACCGATACAGACGACGGAACCGGTCCTTTGGTGCCCGTTTTCGCCAAGGATTTCACCAAACCGGCCGAATGTAGTCCTCCAGGAGGAGGGGGTCCGACCTGTGGAGGATCCCCCGCAGGCCCCTCGTTAAAGTGGGCGGCTGCACCCCGACTGGAAGGACCGCTGGTGAGCGACAGCCCCACCGAGAACGTGAAGATCGACTTCCGGAGCGACGTCACCGTCGACCTGGTCAAGAGCGCGGCGGCCGACTCCGACGTCCTGTGGGCCGCCCGGGTCTCCACGGCGGGCGAGCAGTCCCTCGAAGAGCTCCAGAAGGACCCGGAGCGCTCGAAGGGCCTCATCAACTTCTTGATGCGGGACCGCCACGGCAGCCCGTTCGAGCACAACTCGATGACCTTCTTCATCAGCGCCCCGATCTTCGTGTTCCGCGAGTTCATGCGGCACCGCGTGGGCTGGTCGTACAACGAGGAGTCGGGCCGCTACAGGGAGCTCCAGCCGGTCTTCTACGTCCCCGACGCCTCCCGCAAGCTCGTCCAGGAGGGCCGCCCGGGCAAGTACGTCTTCGTCGAGGGCACCCAGGAGCAGCACGACCTGGTGAGCCGCACGATGGAGGACTCCTACCGGAAGGCGTACGAGACGTACCAGGAGATGCTGGCCGCCGGCGTCGCCCGCGAGGTCGCCCGTTCGGTCCTCCCGGTCGGACTCTTCTCCTCGATGTACGCCACCTGCAACGCGCGCTCGCTCATGCACTTCCTGGGCCTGCGCACCCAGCACGAACTGGCCGCGGTCCCGTCCTTCCCGCAGCGGGAGATCGAGATGGTCGGCGAGCGGATGGAGGAGCACTGGGCCCGGCTGATGCCGTTGACCCACGCCGCCTTCAACAAGAACGGGCGCGTGGCCCCGTAGGGCACACATGTCCGACTCGTGACGCGAAGTGTCCGTATTGCGACGTTTCACGAAGTTCATCTAGGCTGATCAAACGGACCCGGCGCTGTCTGAACCCCCGAGCAGGCAGCGCCGGGCTCCCTTTCTCCCGTCCCCCGGGGGGACACCCGGCGCTGAGCAGCGAGTAGCGTGTTACCCATGGCTCCGATCTCCACTCCGCAGACCCCCTTCGGGCGGGTCCTCACCGCCATGGTCACGCCCTTCACGGCGGACGGCGCACTCGACCTCGACGGCGCCCAGCGGCTCGCCGCCCACCTGGTGGACGCAGGCAACGACGGCCTGGTCGTCAACGGCACCACCGGCGAATCCCCCACCACCAGCGACGCGGAGAAATCGGAGCTGGTACGAGCGGTGCTGGAGGCGGTCGGCGACCGCGCCCACGTCGTCGCCGGCATCGGCACCAACGACACCCACCACTCGATCGAGCTCGCCCGCACGGCCGAGCGCGACGGCGCCCACGGACTCCTCGCCGTCACGCCGTACTACAACAAGCCCCCGCAGGAGGGCCTGTACCGGCACTTCTCGGCCATCGCCGACGCCACCGAGCTCCCGGTGATGCTGTACGACATCCCCGGCCGCAGCGGCGTCCCGATCGACACCGAGACGATCGTCCGCCTCGCCGAGCACCCGCGCATCGTCGCCAACAAGGACGCCAAGGGCGACCTCGGCCGCGCCAGCTGGGCCATTGCCCGCTCCGGCCTCGCCTGGTACTCCGGCGACGACATGCTCAACCTGCCCCTGCTCTCCGTCGGCGCCTGTGGCTTCGTCTCCGTCGTGGGCCACGTCGTCACCCCGGAACTCCGCGCCCTCCTCGACGCCCACCTGGGCGGCGAGGTCCAGAAGGCCACCGAGATCCACCAGAAGCTGCTCCCGGTCTACACCGGCATGTTCCGCACCCAGGGCGTCATGACCACCAAGGCCGCCCTCACCCTCCAGGGCCTGCCCGCCGGCCCGCTCCGCCCGCCCCTCGTGGAACTTTCCCCGCAGGAGACGGAGCAGCTCAAGGTCGACCTGGCCGCCGGCGGGGTAGAACTCTGACAACGGACTTCACAACTGAACACGGTCTCGACAACTGAACACCCACAACAGCAAGTGCACGATTGTCATGCGCGCCACGTGCCAGGGGGTACGTGGCGCGCGTGGTGAGGAGAGTCTTTTGAGTCATCCGCATCCCGAACTCGGCGCCCCGCCGAAGCTGCCCAAGGGCGCCCTGCGCGTCATTCCGCTCGGCGGCCTCGGCGAGATCGGCCGCAACATGACGGTCTTCGAATTCGACGGCCGTCTGCTCATCGTCGACTGCGGCGTCCTCTTCCCGGAAGAGGAGCAGCCCGGCGTCGACCTGATCCTGCCGGACTTCAGCATCATCCGGGACCGCCTCGACGACATCGAGGGCATCGTGCTCACGCACGGCCACGAGGACCACATCGGTGCCGTCCCCTACCTGCTCCGGCTCAAGCCGGACATCCCGCTGATCGGCTCCAAGCTGACCCTCGCCCTGATCGAGGCCAAGCTCCAGGAGCACCGCATCCGCCCCTACACCCTTGAGGTGAAGGAGGGCGACCGCGAGGTCCTGGGCTCGTTCGACTGCGAGTTCATCGCGGTCAACCACTCCATCCCGGACGCGCTCGCGGTCGCGGTCCGCACCCCCGCGGGCATGGTCGTCGCCACCGGCGACTTCAAGATGGACCAGCTCCCACTGGACGGCCGTCTCACCGACCTGCACACGTTCGCCCGGCTCAGCGAGGAGGGCATCGACCTCCTCCTCTCCGACTCGACGAACGCCGAGGTCCCGGGCTTCGTCCCGCCGGAGCGGGACATCTCGAACGTCCTGCGGAACGTCTTCGCGAACGCCCCGAAGCGCATCATCGTGGCCAGCTTCGCCAGCCACGTGCACCGCATCCAGCAGATCCTCGACGCCGCCCACGAGTACGGGCGCCGGGTCGCCTTCGTCGGCCGCTCGATGGTCCGCAACATGGGCATCGCCCGTGACCTGGGCTACCTCCGGGTCCCGGCCGGTCTCGTCGTGGACGTGAAGACCCTCGACGACCTGCCGGACGACGAGGTCGTGCTCGTCTGCACGGGTTCCCAGGGCGAGCCGATGGCGGCCCTGTCCCGCATGGCCAACCGCGACCACCAGATCCGGATCGTCCCCGGCGACACCGTGATCCTGGCGTCCTCCCTGATCCCGGGCAACGAGAACGCGGTCTACCGCGTGATCAACGGCCTGACCCGCTGGGGCGCGAACGTCGTCCACAAGGGCAACGCCAAGGTCCACGTCTCGGGCCACGCCTCGGCCGGCGAGCTGCTGTACTTCTACAACATCTGCCGACCGAAGAACCTCATGCCGGTCCACGGCGAATGGCGCCACCTGCGCGCCAACGCCGAGCTCGGCGCGATGACGGGCATCCCCAAGGACCACATCGTCATCGCCGAGGACGGCGTCGTCGTCGACCTGGTCGACGGCCGCGCCCGGATCACCGGCAAGGTCCAGGCGGGTTACGTGTACGTCGACGGCCTCTCGGTCGGCGACGTCACCGAGTCCTCCCTCAAGGACCGCCGGATCCTCGGCGAGGAGGGCATCATCTCGGTCTTCGTGGTGGTCGACTCCTCCACCGGCAAGATCGTCGGCGGACCGAACGTCCACGCCCGCGGCTCCGGCATCGAGGACTCCGCCTTCGACGCGGTGCTCCCGAAGATCGACCAGGCGCTCAACAAGTCCTTCCAGGACGGCGTCGTCGAACCCCACCAGCTCCAGCAGCTGATCCGCCGCTCCGTCGGCAAGTGGGTCTCCGACACCTACCGCCGACGCCCGATGATCCTCCCGGTCGTCGTGGAGGTCTGACCGCTACGGCGGCGCTGACCAGCGCACCAGTGGAGCGGGGCTCCTCGATTTGCATCGAGGCGCCCCGCTCCAGTACGTTTACGGCTCCGCCAGAACGGGAAGCCCCGGCGCCGATGTGCGCCCGGAAGGCAGAACGGGAGGCGGGAAATCCGACTCAGAACTTCTGATAAAGTCGGAACCGCCGAAAGGCCCCCGGAGTGAAAACAAAAGGGACCGGAAGGCACCGGGGAAATCGGATCGGAAAGATCTGATAGAGTCGGAAACGCAAGACCGAAGGGAAAAGCCCGGAGGAAAGCCCGGAAGGGTGA